>CAIKBL010000001.1 GCA_903825645.1 uncultured Pseudomonadota bacterium
AACGAACCAGCGAACGGATGAGCCTGACCGCGCTTCGCAGCCTGACGCGGCAACAAAGCGAGGGGGGTGCAAAGGGGGGTAGACAGAAAAAACGGGCCGCGAGGGCCCGTTTTCCTTGAACATTGGCGGAGCGGACGGGACTCGAACCCGCGACCCCCGGCGTGACAGGCCGGTATTCTAACCAACTGAACTACCGCTCCAAATTTCTAACCCGGTGGGTGCTGAGGGGTTCGAACCCACGACCTTCGCCTTGTAAGGGCGACGCTCTTCCGACTGAGCTAAGCACCCAAGCACCCGGAAGGGCAATTAGTTTAAAGCATCCTTCAACGCTTTTCCAGGCTTAAATCCCAGGGCGCGCGATGCTTTGATTTCGATAGCGTCGCCGGTCCGCGGATTACGGCCTGTCCGCGCAGCGCGCTCCTTGACGGTGAACGTCCCAAATCCGGACAGCGTAACCACTTCATTATTTTTGAGCCCAGCGACGATCGCATCAATCACTGCGTCTACTGCCCGCGCGGCCGATGCCCGCGAGAGATCAGCTGCGCCTGCAACTGACTCTACTAAATCCGCTTTATTCATTCAGCTTCCCCTGGTTTTTATTTGAAATATCGGCGGCACAACAAGAAATCCGTCCTTATGGTGCCCCGTCTCCGACGTATGCGTTTCAGGCAACGCGGCTCAATGTCGACGGACCTTATCCGGATCGGCATCCCCTTCCCGCGCTTCGCTGATTGCCGCCGCCGGCACGTCGGTTTCCGGCAAAGGTTCTGGCACCTTCGTAAGGGCGACCGCCAGCACTTCATCGATCCAGCGAACCGGCTTGATCGTTAATCCCTGCAGAATATTCGCCGGAATTTCTTTCAACTCGCGCTCGTTCTCTATCGGGATCAGCACAGTCTTTATGCCACCGCGCAGTGCCGCCAAAAGTTTTTCTTTCAGCCCACCAATCGGCAGGACTTCTCCGCGAAGCGTAATCTCACCCGTCATCGCCACATCACCCCGAACGGGAATACCCGTGAGCGCCGACACGAGAGACGTGCACATGCCGACCCCCGCACTCGGACCGTCCTTCGGGGTTGCCCCTTCCGGCACGTGGAAATGCACATCAATGCTCTGGTAGAAATCCGGTTTAATCCCAAGGGATGCCGCCCGACTTCGAACCACCGTCATCGCCGCCTTGATCGATTCCTGCATCACGTCCCCGAGCCGGCCGGTATAGGTCTCCTTGCCCTTGCCTGGAACGATGGCCGCTTCAATCGTGAGCAGATCGCCGCCAACTTCGGTCCAAGCGAGTCCCGTGACCTGCCCCACCCGATCGCCGGCTTCGGCAAGCCCGAAGCGGTAGCGCTTAACGCCGAGAAATTTCTCTAATCCCTTGGAGGTGATCGAGACGGTTTTCTCGGTGGGCTTTTTCAAAACCTGTTTGACCACCTTGCGACAGAGGTTTGCTATTTCGCGCTCAAGACTCCGGACCCCGGCCTCTCGCGTGTAGTAGCGGATAATGTCGCGCAGCGCCGATTCCGCAATGAGCATTTCTTCGGGCTTAAGTCCGTTGGCGTCGACCTGCTTCGGAATGAGGTAGCGTTGCGCAATACTGACTTTCTCATCCTCGGTGTAACCCGCCAGCCGAATAATTTCCATTCGGTCAAGCAACGGCGCCGGAATATTCAGACTGTTGGCGGTCGTAATAAACATCACTTCCGACAGGTCGTAATCGACCTCCAGGTAATGGTCGTTGAAGGTTGAGTTTTGCTCGGGATCAAGCACCTCTAGCAACGCGGATGCCGGATCGCCCCGGAAGTCCATCGCCATCTTGTCGACTTCATCGAGCAAGAACAACGGGTTACGCGTCTGCACCTTGGACATATTCTGAAGGATTTTGCCGGGCATGGACCCCACATAAGTCCGACGGTGTCCACGGATCTCAGCCTCATCCCGCACGCCGCCCAGTGACATGCGGACGAACTTGCGGTTGGTCGCCCGGGCGATCGAGCGCCCCAACGAAGTTTTGCCAACCCCTGGCGGGCCCACCAGACACAGGATGGGACCCTTCATTTTTTTCACGCGCTGCTGAACCGCGAGATATTCCAAAATCCGCTCTTTGACCTTTTCGAGCCCATAGTGATCTTCGTCGAGGATCTTTTCCGCGGCGGCGAGATCTGCTGTAGTCTTCGAACGGGCCTTCCACGGCACATTGATGATCCAGTCGACGTAATTGCGGACCACGGTCGCTTCCGCCGACATCGGTGACATCATGCGGAGTTTTTTCAGCTCGCCTTCGGCCTTCTTGCGCGCTTCCTTGTGCATGCCGGATTTTTTGATCCGTTCTGCGATTTCGTCGAATTCATTCGCGCCATCTTCGCTTTCGCCGAGCTCATTCTGAATCGCCTTCATCTGCTCGTTCAGGTAATACTCGCGCTGACTCTTCTCCATTTGCTTCTTGACGCGACCGCGCAGACGTTTCTCAACCTGCAACAGATCGATCTCGGTCTCCATCACCATAATGAGGTGCTCGAGTCGTTCCCGCAGATCGATAATTTCTAGGATCGCCTGTTTTTCATTCAATTTGATCGACAGATGAGCAGCAATCGTGTCGGCGAGACGCGACGGATCGTCGATACTCGTCAACGAGGACACGATCTCAGGCGGCACTTTTTTGTTCAGCTTAACGTACTGGTCAAACTGGCTCATCAGGGAGCGAATGAGCACCTCGGCTTCCCGTTCTGACAGCGGCTCCTGATCGATCAGCTCAACCCGCGCGGCGTGGTAGGCCTGCTCGTCGACGAACTCGAGGATGCGCGCGCGCTGAACGCCTTCGACCAAAACCTTGATAGTGCCATCGGGTAGACGCAGCAACTGCAAAATATTGGAGACGGTGCCAATGGCATGAATATCGGAAAGTTTCGGGCTGTCTTCTCCGGCATTTTTCTGGGCAACGAGCAGGATCTGCTTCGTCTCGTCCATTGCCTTTTCGAGAGCCTTGACTGACTTGTCGCGTCCAACGAACAGCGGGATCACCATATGGGGGTAGACCACCACGTCACGGAGCGGCAACAGGGGCAGCAAATCGGTGCGTTCGTTCATATCAGGCGCAGCCTTTTGATTGAGGGGCGGCTAAGCAGCCGCGATCCCGGGCAAAGCGTGTCAGCGGCGGGGAGCCGAAGCGCGGTGAGGGCGCCCTTGGAGGGGCGCACCTTCACTGGGCGGCACTGCCCTCACCGGCGTTGTTCATCAATCGGCAGCAGCCTTGGCAATATCGGTCCCCTGATAAATAGTCAGTGGCTTCGATTCGCCGTTAATCGCTGCTTCGTCTACGACAACCTTGAGCACATTCTTCAATGACGGAAGGTCGTACATCGTATCGAGGAGATTCTGTTCGAGAATGGACCGAAGGCCCCGGGCCCCCGTCTTGCGTTCCACCGCTTTCCGGGCGATCGCCTTAAGCGCATCGTCACGAAATTCAAGAACACAGCCTTCCATTTCGAACAGCTTACCGTACTGTTTGGTCAGGGCATTGCGGGGCTCGGTGAGGATTTGCACGAGTTGCTCCTCATGCAGCTCATCGAGCACCGCGACGACCGGTAACCGACCGACGAACTCTGGAATCAAGCCGTAACGGATCAGATCTTCAGGCTCCACCTGATGCAGCATCTCGGCGGTGGTCTTGCGATCGTCTTTGCTCTTAACCTCAGCCGAGAATCCGATGCCGCCCTTCTCGGAGCGTTCACGAATAATCTTATCGAGGCCGGCAAATGCGCCGCCACACACAAACAGAATGTTGGAGGTATCGACCTGCAGAAATTCCTGTTGCGGGTGTTTGCGGCCGCCCTGCGGCGGGACCGAGGCGATGGTGCCTTCAATGAGTTTCAGCAAGGCCTGCTGAACCCCCTCGCCCGAGACGTCACGAGTGATAGACGGGTTATCCGACTTTCGGGAAATTTTGTCGATTTCGTCGATGTAGACGATACCCGTTTGCGCCTTCTCCACGTCATAGTCGCACTTCTGCAACAATTTTTGGATGATATTCTCGACATCTTCACCGACGTAACCCGCTTCTGTCAGCGTCGTCGCATCGGCAATCGTGAAGGGCACATTCAGCAATCTGGCGAGCGTTTCTGCGAGCAGCGTTTTACCACTGCCGGTGGGGCCGATAAGCAACACGTTGCTCTTGGCCAGCTCAACCTCTCCCTGCTTCGCGCGGGATTCAAGTCGTTTGTAATGGTTGTACACCGCAACGGCGAGGATTTTCTTCGCATGCCCCTGGCCGATGACGTACTCATCGAGAATGTCCCGAATTTCGTGGGGCACAGGCAGTTTAGTACCACCCGCCGCTCCCGTCTTATCCTGAATTTCCTCACGAATAATGTCGTTGCACAGCTCCACGCATTCGTCGCAAATGAATACCGAAGGACCGGCAATCAGTTTACGGACTTCGTGCTGGCTCTTGCCGCAAAACGAACAATACAGGAGCCGATCGTTGTCGGTGCCTTTCGAACTTTTGCCGTCGCTCATTCGCGCGTCCTCGCTACTTTCGTCGTTGCCGTTCGCAAACGGTCATCACACAGGGCAGCCCGGGTCATACCCTCAGGTCTAATCTGCCTTCCTCACTACGGTTTCGCGCTTTTCAAGCACCGCATCAATCAGACCGTATGCGCGTGCTTCTTCGGCGCTCATGAAATTATCCCGATCCGTGTCGTTGCCAATTTTTTCGAGCGACTGCCCGGAATGATTAGCCAGGATCTGGTTGAGTCTCTCTCGCGCCTTGAGGATCTCCCGGGTATGGATCTCAATATCCGTCGCCTGTCCCTGATATCCGCCCAGTGGCTGATGAATCATGACGCGGGAGTGCGGCAAACAATAGCGCTTGCCCGCGGCACCCGCCGCCAGCAGCAATGCGCCCATGCTGGCTGCCTGTCCTATGCACAGGGTACTCACCTGCGGCTTGATAAACTGCATCGTGTCATAAATGGCAAGGCCCGCCGTGACGACGCCGCCGGGCGAATTAATATACAAGTGAATGTCTTTGTCCGGATTTTCGGACTCAAGAAACAGCAGTTGCGCCACAATCACGTTGGCCACATGGTCATCGACGGCACCCACCAAGAAAATGACGCGCTCCTTGAGAAGTCGACTATAAATGTCGTATGCGCGCTCGCCTCGCGCCGTCTGTTCCACGACCATCGGCACCAAGTTAAGCGCCCGGGTTTGCTGCATTGTGGTATCGCTCGAAAAAATCAATTAAGTCTCTCCATTCGCCGTCTCCGCGGCAGTCTGCCTTGGATTCATAAGGTCGTCAAACGAGATCGAAACCGGCGCGACTTGCGCGCGTTCCGAGACCCACCGCACCGCTTCTTCCTCCAGGACCACCCCTTCAATTTCCTGCAGTCGTCGTGGATCTTCGTAATACCACTTAACAAGCGCCTCGGGCTGTTCATAGGATCCCGCCAACATCTCCACGCGGGCCCTGACCTTCGCTGGCTGCGCTGTAATACCCGCCTGTTTAATTATCTCGGCCATCAGGAGACCAAGCTTGACCCGTTTCGACGCCGGCGCCTCAAATCCACTCACATCTTCTCCACTACCCAATTGCGCGGGGTCAATACCGCGCATGGCGAAGGTACGGCGCATCTCCTGATTCATTCGGGTGGCTTCCGCCCGTACGAGCGCTTTTGGAAGTTCCATCTCGTGCTTATCCCGCAGCGATTCCAGGACCGCGCTGTTGAACTTTCGTTCCAGCGCCCGATCGCGCTCACGTTCCATATTAGCGCTCACTTCCGCTCGAAATGAGGCCAGCTGCCCATCTTCAACGCCGAAACGTTGAAAGAAGTCGTGGTCAAGTTCGGGCAATCGGCTCTCTTCCACTTTTTTCACCGTCACGGCGAAACAAACGCCTCGACCGGCAAGATCGGCTTTTTGATATTCGGCGGGAAACGAGAGATTGAGCGTTCGCTGCTCTGCGGCAGTCGCGCCGAGCAGCGCGGCCTCAAAGCCTTCAATCATGCGTCCCTGTCCGAGTACCAGCGGGAAATCCTTCGCGCTGCCATTTTCAAAAGGCTCAGTTTCGCCTTCCAGCGTCCCCGTAAAATCGAGGGTCAGCCGATCGCCGTCGATCGCTGCACGTTCTACTTCCACCCAGTCCTTGGCCTGCTCACGCAAGACGCCGACCATCTTGTCGACATCGGCCTCCGTGATTTCACACTGAGGCCGTTCGACCTGAAGACTCTCGAAAGGTTGAAGCACCACATCAGGGAACACCTCAAACGTTGCCGTAAAACTCAACCCTTGACCGGCATCGGCGCCAACCGGCTCAATCACCGGATCGGTCACTGGCCGCAGCTGGTGTGTATCCACCGCCTCCGTAAAGGACGAGCGGAGCACCTCCGAAATGACTTCGTTACGCACCCGTGCGCCAAACTGCCGCTCAATAATGCGGGCGGGCACCTTACCCGGACGGAAACCATCGACGCGCGCAGTGCGCGCTACGCTCTGCAATCGAGTTTTGATTTGCGACGCAATGTGTTCTTCGGGGACGTCAATCCGAAGTCGGCGTTCGAGTCCACCGGGTTGCTCAAGTGATACCTGCATATATCCTCAATATTTTCAAAGCGTGGTGCAAAAAAGCGCGTTACGGGTTGAGCGTGATACCGACCCATTGCCGACATTTCCGTGCATGATGGTGCGAAAGAAGAGACTCGAACTCTCATGGGTTTCCCCACTGGTACCTAAAACCAGCGCGTATACCAATTCCGCCACTTTCGCACGAATTCAGTTCCTGCGAACGCCGGTGGGCTTGGCCTTCACGGCCATTCCGTGTAGCTGGGGCACATCACCGGCCCGGTGCAGAACCCCGGGGAATCCATCATCTTTCCGCCGGGCATTATAGGCGTAGACGCCCGGCTTTGACACCCCGCGCCGGCGAACTCCCAATCGGCGACCGGTGGTATACTCAGATCATCAAGGATACAGACTAGCCCGGGCATCGCTAGGAGAGGTCACGCACCATGTCTCAACGGAAATTAGGAAGGGCGATCTCGGCCGTAGTACTGACTTTGGGCCTGTTGGTGACCGCGGCGAGCCCCGCCCGCTCCGTGTTGGAATGCCGGTCACCCGACGGCAATCGCTACTTCAGCTATTCCTGCGCACCGGGCGACACTAAAACCAGTGAGAAGCTCTTGCGATCACCCGGCTCGTCTGCCGCCACGACCTCCGGGTCCGCCACGCACAAAACAGTCACGCTTTACGTCGTTCCAAGCTGCGATGCGTGTGATCTGGTCCGAAACCAGCTACGCGAACGCGGCGTCCCGTTTTCACTTCACGATGTCAGCAGCGACCAAGCCGCGCAAGAGGCCGTTCAGAAGCTGACGAAATCTACCACGGTGCCTATTCTCGTCATCGGTAGTCAGGTCCTGACGGGTTACGATCGCGTGGCTCTGGGACAGCAGTTGAATGAAGCTGGCTTCCCGGCGGCGGCCGGGCCAGCCGCCGCCCCCTGAAATGGGGACACCAATGATCCACTTTGAAACCTCGGCGCTGTGTCAGGCCGCTTTCTACCGGGCGTTTGAATTGGGCGATCTGGAAGCCATGATGGCCGTGTGGGCGACCGATGCCGATATTTTATGCATCCATCCGATGGCTCCCCCCACCGCCGGGCCGATTGCCATCCGTAATAGCTGGCAGGAGATTTTCCAGGGCTCACTGCCGCGCAAGTTCGAGATTGACCAAATTGGCCTTATCGAAACCGCCGCGCTTTGCATTTACACCGTGTTCGAGACCATTACGCTCCCGCTACAGCGACAGCGCTTTACACCGCTGTTGGCGACTAACGTCTTTCGTCGTGGCGAGCACGGATGGCATCTTGTGCTCCATCACGCCGGTCCGCAGGGGATCCCGGAAACAGCGCCCTTCAACATCGAGACGCCAAGCACCACCCGGCATTGACGCGCTTAGACTGAGCGCCGGCTCAGACTATGCACCGTGACGGGTTGTCGCACGCCCCGGATATTGACCGCGCGTGAGGCCGTGAAGGCGAGCCCCGAGTCGTCAGCAAGCTGCTGGCGAGCGCTGTCAGAGACAACGATCGACATCGGCTCTGCACAGCCACAGAGGCGTGCCGCCAAATTGACAGTCTCGCCTATCACCGTGAAGTCCAGATGTTTGTCCGAGCCGATATTGCCGACAAGCGCCCGCCCCGCGTGAATACCGATCCCCAGTTGTAGAATCCAGGTGCTGTCGGCGGTCGACTTCTGATGTGTCGTGTCCATGATTTCAAGTGCGCAGGCACAAGCCTCGCGCAGTCGATCTTGAGAATCAAAAACCGCCATGATGCCGTCGCCGGCGAACTTATCGACGTAACCGCCATGCCGATAAACAGCATCCACCTGCATACCTAACTGGGCACTTAACGCATTGAATAAAACCGTCGGCTCAAGCTCCTGGCTGAGCTGGGTAAAGCCTCGGACATCGGAGAACAAAATGCAGACATCTTGCTCTTCTGGAGTGGGTAAGACGCCCGTCATGGAATAGGCCGCAACCATGCTCTGGGTCCGACGGGAGATGTAACGGCTGAGGCTGGTCCGCACCTGCTCCATTTCGCGGGTGTGCTCTGTTTTTTGGATACGTCCGGCCAAGCGCGCCTTGAGCGTCAGCGCATTAACGGGCTTGGTGATGAAATCGTCGGCACCGGCTTCGAATGCCGGTCCGATACTGCGCTCTTCATCTGCAACTGTAATGCAGATAATCGGCGTAAAGCGATATCGCTCCATCTCGCGGATACGCCGACAAAGCGCCGTCCCATCCATGCCAGGAAGATGCAAATCGAGGAGAAAAGCATCCACTTGCTTTTCCATGCAGTGGAGCAAGCACCGTTCCGCTCGATCTGCCTCTAGCACGCGGTATCCATCGGCCTGTAACATCCGACTGAGTACCGTACGAACCGTGCGATCGTCATCGGTCACCAGCACCGTCCTTCCCTTGCCTAAATTATGCCAAGCGGCTCCCTGAGGGGCATGAAACGACATCTGTACGAACTCTCCCGCCTGTGGACGCCATCCTATAGCGGCCGTCGACGCCGAAACTCCGGCCGCGGGTAAAACCGGGAGCACGCGGGCCCCGGGTACGCGCACGAAAGATCACTCGTGATCCGCGGGTCGCGGTACAAACTCACCAGTAACGCCACATCCCGGTAAACAGGACATAGAGCCCGAGGGCGAGATTGGTCATCCCGTGCGCCAAAGTCGCCGCAAAAAGATTGCCGGTCTTGCGGCACAACCCCGTCATCAACCCGGCAAACACTGCAGCGGCCAACCACTCGGGGTGAGCCAGGCTAAAAAAAAGCGTCCCCAAACCGACGGCTCGCCAGGAATAGCGCCCTACTGGCAGACGCTGCCATGCGACCTCGTCCGTGAGATACCGCAAAAGAAATGAGCGCCAGAAAACTTCCTCCATCACCGGCACCACGACCGCCATGCCGAAGAGGCGCATCGCGATAAATATCAGCCGCGTGTTCGAGTCGCCGATTTCAACCATCGGATTGAATATCGAGCGCTGTCCGAGGATGGCGAAATGCGGCGTCACGGGGTCAAGCAGCACCCAGAACCCGAATCCGGCCAGCCCCGCACCGAGGGCTAGGCCCGCGGCTCGCCAGTCAGGTCGAAATTCCTGACGCCAGCGCGGGACGCACCAGAACAGCAGCGCGCCGACGCACAATAGCTTCAGGCCATAGACGAACGGATAAGTGCTACGTGGGACAACCCCCTCAAGGGTCGTGAGCAGCAGAAACACGGCCATCGGCGCCACATAAAAAAAACCGAGGGGAAGCCGCGGGCGACATTGCATGGCGTGATTGTTCCGAAAACCCAAGGGCAGGGATGATAGCGCGGAGAAACCCGAAAAAACCGTGTCCCCGGACCACGATGCGGCAGCGCCAAATCCGCGCGGCGATCCGCACTCGGTCGATTCGATGCCACCCTGAGAAAGCGCCCGTCTTCGCCGTCCGCACGTCGCCAAAAAAGCGGGGTCATGTCTCGCCGTAGTCGCTTATCGCCCACGCGGACTTGTCTGTGAACGGGCGTTCAAGCGACACTCGGACCTACCGTCCCTTGCATAAGACCCAATACTGTATGAATGCGTCCTCAGGCCTCCCTACGCCCATCCGCGTTGATCAGATCCTGAGTCTCGCCGCGATCGCCCTCACCCTCGCCCTCGCCTATGGCAGTTGGTACGCCTATGGCGTTTTCCTCGTCGCCTTGCTGCGGGAGTTCGGCTGGAGCCGATCCGTCCTCGGCGGTGCTTTTTCGGTCTTCGCCCTGGTCCAGGGAATCGCCAACCCGCTGCTCGGGATGTTGTGCGACCGCGTACGCCCTCCCCTCGTCGTGGTGGGCGGTTGCCTCCTGCTCGGCGGATCCCTCTACATGGATAGCTTCATTCAAAGTCCCTGGCAACTCTATCTCGGATTCGGTGGCTTTACCGCTGTCGCCGTGGCGTGTTGTGGGTGGATCCCAGCCGTTGTCCAGGTCCAGCGGCGGTTTCACTGCCAGCTTGGGCTGGCGCTCGGCATCGTCAGCTCCGGTGTCGGCGTCGGCATGTTGGTCGTAGTGCCGCTGTGTGAGTACCTCATCGAAACAGGCGGCTGGCGACAGGCATTTCGGATTTTGGGCGGCATTTGTACCGCATTCATCCTGCCCACCGCCCTGTACATGCTCAAAAAAACGCCGACACACGCCCCGCTTATAGACAGTGTACGCGAGGCCACCGAGTTCGCAGGCCGCTCGCTTACCCTGCGGCAAGCCATGCGCACCTCGCCGTTTTGGCTAATGGTCATGACTTGGTTCTGCGGTGCCGTATGTTCGCAGACATTGCACGTCCATCAGGTGGCTTTCCTGGTCGATCATGGCATCAAGGCGATGGTGGCCGCGTCCGTGGTCGGTGTCGTCGGCGTCTCGAGCATCATTGGCAAAACTGGCGGCGGCTGGTTGTCGGACCATGTTGAGCGTGAACTCGTCTACGTGGGCGGCGTTGCAATCCTGATCGGTGCGGTTGGCGCCCTCATGCTGGTGGGCGCCACCTCGACAACCTGGGGTGCCTATGTTTATGCCGTGATGCTCGGCCTCGGTTACGCAGTCACCGCGGCCCTCACCCCCGCGATGGTCAGTGACCGCTTCCGGGGTCCGCATTTCGGGGCCATCATGGGTGTCGGTCTATTTGGTAGCGCGACAGGCAGTGCGCTCGGGCCGTGGATGAGCGGCTACTTGCATGATCTCACGGGTAGCTACCGGCTCCCCTTCACCATTGCCGCCACGAGTGGGCTACTCGCGGGCGCTGCGGGGTGGATGGCGCGCACTATCCGTCGTCGTAGCGGACAAATCCGAACATAACGAAACGTTACCGACTGGCACTAGCCTCACGCAGCACCCGGATAAGGAGCGCCTATGGACTTCACTTGGACACCTGAGCAGCGTCAAATTCGCGAGAGCGTCCTGAAGCTTTGCAGCCGATTTGATGATCATTACTGGCTTTCGCATGATGAGTCCGGGGAGTTCCCCGAAGACTTCTGTCGCGCGCTAGCAGATGCCGGTTTCGTGGGTATTGCTGTACCGGAACAATACGGCGGCAGCGGGCTCGGAACGACCGAGGCGGCTATCGTGCTGCAGGCTATTTCTGAATCGGGAGCCGCCAACAGCGGCGTATCGGCCATTGGAATCGGACTGTTCGGGCTGAAGCCGCTGCTCGTGTATGGCTCGGAAGAACAAAAGCAGGCATGGCTACCTCGCATTGTTCGACGAGAAGACATTGCTTGCTTTGGCGTAACAGAGCCTAACACAGGCCACGACACCACCCATCTCAAGACGCGCGCACTTCGACAGGGCGATCATTACCTCGTCCGTGGTGAAAAAATCTGGATATCCACCGCGCAAATTGCCAACAAAATCATGTTCATCGCACGAACCACTCCGATTGAAGAAACCGCCCGGCCAATGGACGGCTTATCTCTTTTTTACACCGATCTCGACCGGCGTTATGTCGATGTCAGAAAAATCAATAAAATGGGGCGGGCTTGCGTCGACTCAAACGAACTTTTTTTTGACGATCTGCCGGTCCCCGTCGCACATCGAGTAGGGGAAGAAGGCAAAGGTTTTAAGTACCTGCTGCAGGGCCTCAATGCCGAACGTATTTTGATCGCCGCGGGGCTGGTAGGACTCGGCCGCGCAGCACTCAAACGAGCCACCGATTATGCGAAAGAGCGCGTGGTCTTTGGTCGTCCCATCGGCATGAATCAGTCCATCCAGCATCCATTGGCCATTAACTGGGCTCAACTTGAAGCGGCAAATCTGATCGCCTTTCAAGCCGCGAGTAAATTCGATCGCGGGGAAGAATGTGGAGCTGAAGCCAACGCCGCCAAATATCTCGCGGCAGAAGCCGCTTTCTCCACGTGTACGAACGCCGTCATGACGCTCGGCGGCATGGGTTACGCGAAGGAATACCACGTGGAGCGCTATCTGCGGGAAGTGTTGATCCATCGCATCGCACCCATTAGCCCACAGCTGATTCTCTGTTACATCGCCGAGCGGGTCCTCGGTCTACCCAAATCCTATTGAGCACGCATTGATTCCACCATGCGACGTCCATGAACCGAGTTCGCGGGCACGGTGTACGTGCTTCCCCAAGAAGACGCCCGCGCGTCCTAATCAGGACAGGCATCGCCGAGGCGCACTGCCGTTCGAATGTAACTCAAGAAAGATGCAAAAAAAAACCAACGCCAAAATCGGCCGGTTGCCGAAGCCGGGCGCGGTTCTCTGCTTGACGCTGCGCTTCGCACCCGCTGACGTCAGACGCCTGCCGGCGATTGCTCGCAAACGAGTAATCGCCACTTTGTAGCAAATTAACAGTACACGACGCACTCCCGTCCGCCTGTTGGGGCAAACATGCGCCATCGCGTCGGCGAGTCCGTTAAGCGGGCCATCGCTTGACCCTCTAATTGGCCGCAAACAGCACCCCCGCGTGACCATTAAGTTTGCCTACAAAGCGCTAAACGGCGTGCACTGCGAGCCCCTCCTCGGACGCTCAGAAGTTCAGGAGGGTCGCCGAACGTCGGCCGCGCAAGCCAGCCCTCTGCGCTGGCAAGACCCGCATCTAGGCAAAATGCAGCGACGATTTTAATCGTCATTTCGCGCTCTCTGATTTCTCCATCGCCGCGGTCATTAACAGGCTGCTTACCTCGAAAATTCGACGCATCAAGCCCTGGCGCGAGGGCAGATAACGCGCCCAAAGGTAAGCGATCATCGGCGGTGTGCGGTACGCGCGGTTTGGCCTGTCCGCCGTCACCCATTCGCCGAGGCTGACGCTTGTCTCAGATGGAGAGGACGCAAAACGGTGAAATCCTCCACCACGGTGTGTACGATAGACGGCTAAAAAACGAGGAGAGAGCAAAATGAGTGACCCGATCATCGAGGCAAGCACCAGCGGCTGGATCGCCCAGCATCGCGATCTGTACAGGACAGATCCGGTGAAGGCTCATCTATGGGATTCGACCTTCGCCGGCGGCCCTGGCCCACTGCCGACCTTGCTGCTGACGACAGTCGGCGCAAAAAGCGGCGAAGAGAGTGTCATGCCACTGCTGTACGGCGCTGTTAACGATGCGTATGCGATCATTGCCTCCAAAGGCGGGGCGCCCAAACATCCCGGCTGGTATCACAACCTCAGCAAACAAGATGTCGTGACCGTGCAGGTGGCCGAGAAAGTCTTAAAGGCCAAGGCGCGCGTCGCCAGCGGCGAAGAGCGGGCCACTATCTGGAAGCAGATGGCTGCCATGTACCCGCCATTCACCCAATATCAGGAAAAGACGCAGCGCGAAATTCCGGTGATCGTACTCGACCCTATCGCCTGACAAGATTTTTCCAGCGAACGCTATTGCGCGTTCCCTTCCTTCCCGCATACCTCCTCGCTTTGGGGCGAATGCGGGACGGAAGTTAGTTGCCGCCAGCTCGCCCGCCGAACCAGCGAGCGTAGAGCAGATCATAGGTGCCGTCTTCTCTCAGTTTGAGCAGCGCGCTATCCACCGCTTTCAGCAGTGGGCTATTCTCTCGCACCGCAATGCCGTAGCTCTCCTTCTTGAAAACAGACCCCACAATCTGAACCTTGCCCTGGCCCTCATGGGCGGCAAAGTAGAGTAGCGCAGGCGCGTCATAGACAAGCGCATCGGCCTCGTTGGTCTCGAGCATGGCGATAGCCGAGGGCAAGGACTTGAACTCGGCGAAGGTCACATGACGAGCCCGTAAAAACTCCGCTGACGTGCTGCCCAGCACGGTCACCACCCGCCTCCCCGCCAAATCAGCCGGGCCATTGATGTCGCCGTGGAGCTTCTGCAAGGTCAGACTGGACGTCACCCCGGCCGTAAAGTACGCGACAAAAATGACGCTCGCGAACATCCAGACCACGGCCACGGCGCGCGCAAGCATCGCACGTGGCATCTGGTCTGCCTGGGTCGCAAGCGTCGAGGCCGCCCACCAGCACGCTTCGAAAATGCCCGGAAAATAATGTCGGCTGCCCAACATGCCTTGAGGATGTCGCCGCTCCGCGAACCAGACCAAATGTGCCGGTACCAGAATGATGAGCACCATGGTGCCAAGCCAAGGGAGGATGGCTGATGAAAAAATTTCGTCTAACACCGCAGTAAGCACTTCGTGTTGATGACGCTTCACCGGCGTCATGATCAGGAGGCCGGAATCAAAAATAGGCTGAGAAAAATCCAGCTCGTTCTCACGTTCCGCTGTAATTGAAATCGCCGAGATGGCGAAATCGGCCTCCCCGTGGGTCACGGCCGCAAGCATGGCCTTCACGTCGTCCTTCAGCAGTAACTGGCTTTTTATCCCAATTTTTCGGCAGATTTCACCCCAAAGTTCAATGCTGAAGCCGGTGAAGCTGCCGTTCGTTTCGAACACGAAAGGCTCCACCACCCGCGTTGCCGTTCGCAATGTCGCGGCCTGACCCGGACTGGTGAAGATAGTGGCCAAGACGACAAAGACTCGTAGCAAAAAAATCATTTAAACATCTCTCGCTAAACATCGCCGCCGGGAGACGGGGCAACTCTTGTAGCTCGACAGGATAATCAAGGCGGCCGTGCTCTGCAGCATTACACGGAAAATCAACCGAGACACCTCCCTCACGGCGAGCACGCAGGCCACACCACAGAGCCATCCTGTTCCCCGTCGAGATTCTGTCCCGCGGCACGACTGGCAATCCCGCACTTTGTGTCCTATGCGTTCAGCGGAGTCCCCCCCAATGACGCAAGCGCACCGACAATGGCTCCGCGCTGAATCAGGATCCGTCCATGTCCAATTACCGAGATATGCTGGGCGAACGCATGGTATACACGTGCGGCTATTGGCAGCACGCGGACTCTTTGGACCTGGCCCAGGCGCACAAGCTCGACCGCGTCTGCCTCAAGCTGAATTTGCATCGCGGCCAACGGGTGCTCGACATCGGTTGCGGCTGGGGCAGCTTCGCGCGCTTTGCCGCCGAACACTACGGCGCGGAGGTACTCGGGATCACTAATTTCGAAGGAGCAGGCGATCTATGCGCGGGAGTATTGCCGTGATCTGCCCGTTGAAATACGGCTTTGCGATTATCGCGAGGTGGACGGAAAATTCGACTGCATTGTCTCCCTCGGCATGTTCGAGCATGTCGGGCGCAAAAATTACGATCATTATTTCGAGATAATCAAGCGCAATCTCGCCACCGGCGGTCTGTTTCTACTCCACACCATTGGCTGCAACGGCAACGATCCGGGTATTGATCCCTGGGTGACAAAATATATTTTCCCGAATAGCGAGATCCCGAACCTGCCCCGGATCCTCCAGGGACTCAAGCGCAGGTTCATGGTGGAAGATCTCCACAACTTCGGTGCCGATTATGCGCGCACTCTGCTGGCGTGGCACGAAAACTTCACCCGTGCCTGGCCCCAGCATGCGTCCCAGATGCGCCGACCTTTCCCTGACTTTGGCGCTATTACCTCCTGCTTTTTGCCGGTGTCTTTCGGGCACGTGGTCTCCCTCTATGGCAATTCGTGCTTTCCCCCGATGGCGTCGTGGGCGGCTATCGGCGACCACTGTTCTGACGCTCACGACACCGCGAGGTCTCGTCCGTAATACAGAGAAGAAACGACATCAAAAGCGGGCGCTGCCGTGGGCCACCGTGTTAGACTAGGCTATGACATTATCTCATCCTAGCCGAGCGGCTCCTCGCCGGCTCGCGGCACTCCTCTGCGCCCTCGCCCTCCTACTCAATATCACGGGTTGCCGCGAAACCCGCGTCGCTATCAAGACGCCGAGCGATGCGAAACAGGCCCGCATTAGCGTCATGACAGGCTCGGCCGCCGAAGCCGCTATGCCCACGCTTTTTCCGCAGGCCGACATCCAGACCTTCGACGGTGCCATGGATGCCATCGCTGCCTTGAAGGCAGGAAAAGTCGATGCGGCCGTGACGATTTACACGAATGCCGTCCAAATCCTCAAGAAAAACCCTGATCTCAAGCTCCTGCCGGAAGTATTGCACCAGCAGGACAGTGCCATGGCGGTTCGCAAAGGGGACACCGCCCTACTTCAGTCTCTTAACAAGGTCGTGGCGGACATGACCGCCGACGGCACGCTGAAAGACATGAGACGACGTTGGATCAAACTTGATTCCGAACCCTATGAAACGGTCGTCATACCGATGTCATCGACAGGAGTGCCACTACGCGTGGGGGTTAACGCCGCACAGGAGCCGACCTGCTTTGTCTCTGCAGACAGTCAAATCAGCGGCCACGACGGCGAATTTATACGTCGCGTCGGTGCCAAACTTGGTCGCCCAATCGAATTCTTGGACATGAAATTCATGGCGCTCATTCCGGCACTGAAAGCCGGTAAAATCGACGTCATCAGTGGTCTGTTCATTACGCCAGAGCGAGCGCGCTCCGTGGATTTTTCTCGCCCCTACTTTGTCAATGCCGACGTCATGATGGTGCGTCGTGATCCCGGCTCCGCCGCCGCTACCGATCCGGCCACACCTCGGCTTGCCACCGTCGATGATTTGCGCGATAAGCGCATCGGCGTCCAGCTCGGTACGGTTTATGACGGCTACGCCACCGCGCATTTTCCGAAAGCCACCATTCTTCAATACCAGTCCTTCCCAGATATGACCTTGGCGATTAGCACCGGCAAGATCGACGCGGCCTTTGCCGACATCGATACGTTACGCGAACTGATGCGGGAGAACGATCGCATCGGGATATTGGGCAAGCCGCTGTTCACCTCCCCAGTCGCGGCGGGCTTTAATCAACGCAACACCCAGACCAAGGACGATTTCAACCGATTTTTGGCCGATTTGCGTCAGAATGGTCAGCACGCCGACATGACCAAGCGCTGGATGGATAAGCGCGAGACGCGGATGCCTGAAATTCCCACGGCGAAAACCGGCGAGGCACTGAAAGTCGGGATTTCAAGTGGCAGTCTACCGTTCGCCGCTTTCCAAGATCAGCAGTTGGTCGGCTTTGATATCGAACTCGCCAGACGCTTCGCCGCCGCGCTTAACCGCCCGATTGAATTCAGTGATATGCCCTTCGGCGGCTTGGTCGCCGCCGTCGCCAGCGGCAAGGTCGACATGAGCGTCGCCGATATGTTCATTACCGAGGAGCGCAAGAAAAGCATTAGTTTTTCCGATCCCTATTTCGAACAGGATTCGCTCGTGTTCACGCTTAAATCGAATCTGATTGGCGGGACAGAATCTTCTACGCGCCGCCCGGTCCCGCCCTTTTTCGCCCGCCTCAAGCAAAGTTTCGTGCAGAACATTGTCGATGAGAATCGCTATCTCATCCTGTGGGACGGGCTGAAAACGACCATTATCATTTCAATTCTTTCAACA
This sequence comes from uncultured Pseudomonadota bacterium, assembly GCA_903825645.1. Lineage (GTDB taxonomy): Bacteria > Pseudomonadota > Gammaproteobacteria > CAIKBL01. The sequence goes on from CAIKBL010000001.1 coordinate 17,896, forward strand.
CTGTCCGGGACGCTCCTTGCTGCAGGTGTCTGTGCCATGAGGATGTCAGCGTCCCCCCTGTTGCGTCTCCCGGCCGTGCTGTTTATTTCACTGCTCCGGGGAACCCCCATTGTCGTGCTCCTCATGATCATCTTCTACGTCGTTTTTGCGTCGATCGATATTTCACCCATACTGGTCGCCACCGTAGCTTTCGGTATGCATTTTGGCGCTTATGCCGCTGAAATTTTCCGTAGCGGCATCGAAGGGATAGAGTCCGGACAAACCGAGGCCGGGATTTCGATGGGCTTCACGCGTCTGCAAACCTTTCGGTTCATCATCATGCCGCAGATGATTCGACGAATATTGCCGATCTATAAAGGCGAATTTATTTCGTTAGTTAAGATGACCTCCGTGGTGGGTTACATCGCCGTACAGGACTTAACTAAGGCGAGCGATATCATTCGCAGCCGTACCTTTGACGCGTTTTTCCCGCTGGTCATGATCGCCGTGCTATATTTCTTGATCGCCTGGATTTTTACGCAAGGATTGGACTATCTCGAACGTGCGAGTGATCCGCGGACCCGCCTAAACGCGGGAGAGACATCATGATCAAGGTTGAACATCTCTCCAAGCGCTTTGGGAAAACCGAAGTTCTGAAGGACATCAGCGTCGAAATCCACAGGGGCGAAGTCGTCTCGATTATCGGACCCTCCGGAACCGGGAAAAGTACCTTTCTGCGCTGCCTCAACCTGCTCGACCTTCCGACTTCCGGCCATATCACCATCGATAACGTCGATGTCGTTGCGCCACGCGCTGACGTCGCCGCCGTGCGCCAAAAAATGAACATGGTCTTCCAGTCGTTCAATCTTTTCGCTCATCTGTCGGTGCTGGAGAACTTGACCCTGGCGCCCATGAAGCTGCGCGGTACCAGTCGGGAAGCGGCAGTCCGTAAAGGCCATGACCTCTTGCGTCTAGTGGGACTGGGGGAGCGCGCCAACCATTTTCCGGATGAGTTGTCCGGGGGACAGAAGCAACGCGTCGCTATCGCCCGTTGTCTTGCGATGGATCCGGAAGTGATCCTGTTCGACGAGCCAACCTCAGCGCTAGATCCGACTATGGTGAGCGAAGTTTTAGGGGTGATTCGACGCCTCGCCCGTGATGGCATGACCATGGTCATCGTGACGCACGAAATGGACTTTGCGCGCGACGTTTCGCAACGCGTCTTCTATATGGACGAGGGGACCCTCTACGAGGAAGGCCCGCCGCAGCAGATCTTCGAAAATCCTCAACGGGAGAAAACGCGGGCGTTCATCTATCGAATCAGGCGCTTCAACCGTCGATTGGAGTCCCTCGACTTCGATTTTTATCAGCTCACGGCGGAAATCGAGCAGTTCTGCGAAAAACAGTTTCTGCCGCGTAGCGATCGCCATAATCTGCTGCTGTTAGTTGAAGAGCTCCTACAACTCTACCGTCCACACCTCGCAACCGCAGGCGTCGATTTGGGGATCTCCCACTCCGAAAAAAATAATGATCTCCATATCCTGATTGAAGCCGATGGGCGGCACGGCAATCCGCTTGAATCCACGAACCCAGAGCATGAAATCGCGATCCTGCTCATCACGGGGTTTTCAGCATCAGTAGCTTACAAACAGACCGACGATGCGCGCGGCCAACTCGAGATCCGCGTGCGCACGGGCGCTTAGCCTCCGGAATTTTTGTGACGATCGACCCAATGTAGGCACCCGCGTGCACAACGGCCGCATGCTGGCTTTAGCAAAAAAATTTCTAAAATAAGGAGAAGCTATTGAAAGCGCTATTATTATTCAAGTCATTCGGCAACGCAGTAATGCTTTGTTTGTGCTTCGGCACCGTCCACGCCGATGACGTGGCGAAAATGCGGCTAGACGCCCCCTCAATCACCATGACGACCACCACCGATCTTAACTTCGTACCGCTCGATGCCAAGGACACCACGGGCAAGGGCCCCAAAATTGCCCTCCTCTTCGGCGAGCTGAAAACCCAAGCGCCGGTCGCATTTTTGGCCTGGTTGCCCCCGGGCTATCGGGCGGGCCCGCATTCCCATCGTTCCGATTCTTATCTGGTCGGTATCAAAGGCCGCTACCATGAATTCAGCCCCGGCCAGAAAGAGGGCAAGCCCATGGGCATTGGTGGCCACCTCCGGTGTCCAGCGAACGTCGTTCACGATAACCATTGCGACGCAAAAGGCGGACCCTGCCTGAACTATGCGTATTATCCAAACGGATTCGATGTACAACACCCCAAACCGTAAAGGCCACCGCCCGCGGGCTGTTCGCTGGCCGAACGTCAAGGTTTCGGCCCCGCCACCGGGAACGGGGTCGAAACGCTGACAAATGAATAGCTCGGATGACGCTGTCGCAGATCGACGACGTCGCTGGACATTTCAGCTTTTTCAAGCGGCTGTCGATCTCAGATTGACTTCGGGCGTGCCGACGCGCTTTGGTCGGTCATGCACCGGGAAACGAGGCGTAAGAATCTTTTGTCGTGCGAAAATCATCGCGAATAGAAGGGCGGAATCTGGGCGTCGTAGTTGATCCAGATTGATTTGGGCTCGGTGTACTCACTAAGGCACTCAGTGCCGAGATCGCGCCCATATCCGGACTGCCCAACGCCGCCGAACGGGGAGCCGGGATGGACACGTTTGTAACAATTCACCCAAACCATACCGGCACGGAGCGCATCGGCGACACGGTGCGCCCGTGCAAGATGGGTGGTCCAAAGGCCGGCCCCGAGCCCATAGTCGGTCGCATTGGCCAGTTCAATCGCATGAGCCTCATCTCGGAAACGCGTCACCGACACGAACGGACCAAACACTTCCTCGGCAAACACCGTATCACCCGGTTTCGCCTCCACGATCGTCGGTTTAAGAAAACATCCCGACTGTAGGGCGGGCGCTTCCGGGACACCGCCGCCGCAGAGGATCCGATTCCCTTCCTGCCGGCACACCTCGAGATAGGCCAGAACACGCTGCTGATGGAGACGCGACGTCAGCGGACCCATCTCGGTTTGTGGGTCGAGCGGATCGCCGACCCGAATTGAATTCGCCAGCGCTACGAATTTTTCGAGAAATTCATCCGCGATATTCTCGTGCAGGAGAAGCCGCGAGCCCGCGATACACGCTTGTCCCTGATTATGAAAAATGGCAAATGCTGCCCCCCCCACGGCGGCTGGCAGGACCGCGTCATCGAACACGATGTTGGCACCCTTACCACCGAGTTCCAGTGAAACGCGTTTCAAATTACCGCCGGAGGCCGCGATAATTTTACGGCCGGTCGCCGTCGATCCTGTGAAGGATATTTTGTTGACGTCTGGGTGCTCTGCCAGTCGCTGGCCAGCGGTGTGGCCGAAACCCGGCACAATGTTAACGACCCCGTCGGGGATCCCCACTTCTTGCATCATCTGGGCAATTCGTAACGTCGTCAGTGGCGTCAACTCGGACGGTTTCATGACCACTGTATTTCCCGCAGCCAGCGCCGGCGCGAGCTTCCAGCTGGAGAACATCAGTGGGAAGTTCCACGGGACGATTTGCCCCACAACGCCCACGGGCTGGCGTTTAACGACGTTGAGGAAACCCGGCTCCACCGGGACTTGGCGACCATCAATTTTGTCTGCCATGCCCGCGAAATAACGAAAGTTCAACAAGGTCCGCGGCAAATCCACACCGCGGGTATCTCGAATTGGGTGACCGGTATCCAGCGTTTCGAGTTCTGCGAGCTCATCGAAACATGCCTCCATGCGCTCGACGAGCTTATAGAGCAGACGTCCCCGCTCCGACGGTGCTATTTTTGACCAGCCTGGGAACGCGGCACGGGCTGCTATCACCGCCCGATCGACGTCCTCCGCACGCGCCTCAGCAATGGTGAAGAGCTCTCCATTATCAACAGGATTAAGCACCGGAATACGACCGCCCGCGAGCCCCTCCACCCACTGCCCGCCGATCAACAATTGACGGGGAAGTCGGTCAAAATCTACTGCTCTCGATTTAATCGACATGAAAACTCTTCCTAAAATTCAGCGGCAGTTGGCGCCAGCTCGCCTGACGCATAGCGTTGCTCAAGGCCTGGCGTCATGTTCTCCCAGACGAGCAACATAGATCGCTTAGGCGAAAAGCCCCGATGACTGATATCCGCCGGCATCGCCGCCACATCGCCCGCTTTCATCGTGATCACCGCGCGCGGTGCTGCAGTCGCCTTGTCTGCCACCTGCCAGGTAATTTCGTCCGATAGCTGCAGGAACCACTCGACGCGGTCGTTCCCGTGCAGGATGGGCAAAATATGTTCTTCCGAAGTTGGACAATAGGCACTCTCACCGACTATCGAGACCACTGACGGATTCCACGTTACCGGTGAGCGCGACAGATAAGCGAAAAGATTAAACGCAGCGAGCTGCCCTTCGAAACCCGGCTCCGCATGCACTTCCGGCTCATGTTGTGGCACATCGTCGAAATGCCGGTTGACGGGGAAACCGCGCGCATCTGTGCGTGGTTGGGAATCGCCCGGCAAACCGACAAAGCGATCAGCCAACTCCCGCTGGAAATCCACAGCCTGGTCGTTGTTGCCGTGCCGGGAGCCATAGGGACTGCCCGTTTCCAGCGGCGCCGCAAACGGGTCATAACCTTCGTTAGTCCAGTCTTTCAGAAGCGCCTTGAAACAGGTGAACAGTGTCGCAGAGTCGAAACACTCCGAAAAATCCGTACTCGCGGCGACGTATCCAGCGTTGTAGCTACCGACGAAAACATCGACGGTCCCGTAGCGATTCACGGTGCCGAACACCTCGTCGAAATTGACCCAGCCGTAAAAGAATCCCCATGCGACATCCCGCATCATGGCCCGCAAAAAATTGCCCACATCGACGACATAGGTGCCTTTTGGGTAGGTCACCCGGACGAAATATTCATCCCGCTGAAATTTAAAGCTGCCGATTTCAAAACTGTGGTACCCGTATCGGGGATCTCGGATCGAGCGGTGCGCGTCTCGATGCACTACGGGCGGTTTAACTGAGCTGGTCATAACTCTCTCCCCCACAATTACCTGACGTTTCAGTGTTGACAGATTTCCGCCCAGCGCTCAATCGACTCTGCGCCGAGCAGAGACTGGAACAGCACGACGCAGAGTCCGGCGGGACGAATTTGATAGGCAGCGCCCGCGGGCAGCAAGGCCAGATGGCCAGCCTGCAGCCGGACATGTCCCATCACCTTGCCCGACGGCGTGCCCGATAACCGAGTCGCGCCGTTACCTGCCCCGCCGGGGACTACGGCGGGCTGCACGAAATGCACCGCTAAGGTCCCCTCCATCACCAGCACCGTTTCATCATGCCCGGACAGATACCACGGCGACTCGCCCTCCGCACGCGCGCATTCGATCGTGAATTCAAGATTTTTGGCCACGACCACGCGTTCCCAGGGCTGGGATTTGGCCGCGACATCGAACAGGTTGGAAAACAGGTAGCGACGCGGTTGGTCATTACCGATGACCTCTACACCACCCTTTTCGAAATCCGAAACTGAGGCAAACTTCGTCGCGGTCGTCATCTCGGTCCCCTCGCGAAAAATTGATGATTCCCAACGCCCTACGGGCGAACAGCGTAAGGCGAGCCCTAACCAAATCAGCCGCCAGACAGGCGTCTGGTAGGTGCCGATGCGGCGTTTGATAATACACAAGAAACCCCGCGCGTCGCAGCGTAGTCACCGACTAGATCCGGGCCGATGCACTCAGACGGGCCCGGTCCAAGGGCTGAGTGGCGTCAATTCCACCGCAGACAAAGGGACGATCGCACACAGCAGAACGGTGCCGTCCGTACGGGCGAGCGGGCTCGTCAGTGCGCTTGGCGAAGGGCGGCGACGGAGGCGGACACTGCCTTGCTGCAGATAGGCGCGACAAATGGCACATCGCCCCTGCAGACAACCCGTCGTCAACTGAATCCCCGCGAGCGCTGCCGACCGTGCGATTGAAACCTCGGGCTCACCGCTGAATGCAACCTGTCCACCATCCAGATGATTGAGGCGGATCTGGAAAGACATGCGCGTTACGGGCTGGGTCCCAAGACCACCGGCGAGGTTCGGCAACTGCGGCAAACCCCCTCGACTTCGATGGTTTCGCGCTGAACGGCAAACCCGAGCCGCTCTGCGCTGCGGCGGACACGTTGGGCGAGCGCAGGATCTGCGAGCTCGGCAACGGCACCGCATTGCGTGCAGATGAGAAACTGTCCCACGTGACCGCGCTGCGGCTCCCCGCAACCCACGAACGCATTGAGCGAGGCAATGCGGTGGACAAGGCCGACCGATTGCAGGAAATCAAGCGCGCGATAGACGGTCGGCGGCGCTGCCTGCGCGCGCTCCTGCCCCAGGATAGCCAGCACATCATAGGCCTTGACCGGCAGGTGACTGCCCCAGACCAACTCGAGCACGCGCCGACGGAGTGGCGTCAGACGTCGACCACTTGCCGCGCAGGCCAACTCCGCTTTGGCCATGGCCCCGGACACGCAACGTCCATGGTCATGCACGCCGTTCGCAAAACGCCGCAGCACCGTGTGGTCTGCCGTGTTCATGTTTTCAGATCCAATCTCCCGTTCATGTGTTACTACATAACAAATCTGGTTACTATGTCACGCTCACGCAATCTTCAGGCCATCCGCGAGAAACGTCCATGGGTCCGCCCCCACCACACACGCTGACGCTCATTATCGCTGTCACGCTGGTTGGGGGGATCCTGAGCATGGCTGCAGGCTCCTTTTACCTGCTCTTGCCGGAGGCTTGGCGCCGAAAGACAGTAGCACACCTCATCAGTCTCGCGACCGGCACACTGCTGGCCGTGTCGTTCATCGATTTGCTGCCGGAGGCCATGGAGCGGGCAGGACCAGCCGGCGCCCATCTGATCTTGACTACCGTCCTGTGCGGCGTGCTGGTGTTCTTCGTCTTGGAGAAGGGACTCATCTGGCACCACGCCCATGGGGTCGATCCCCACGGTCACGCCCACGCGGGCGTGACACGCGCCGGCTCACTCGTCATGGTTGGTGACACCTTCCATAATTTTCTAGACGGCATTCTACTGACCGCAACATTTGTTGCCGATCACCGTCTCGGGCTCGCCACGGCGGCGGCCATTATCGCGCACGAAATCCCGCAGGAAGTGGGCAATTTCGCCATCATGCTTGAAGGTGGTTTTACGCGACTGCAAACCTTCTTGCTGAACGGCATCGTCAGCCTGGCCATGATTGCAGGTGCGCTGATTGCGTGGTGGTATCTCGACTTGCTAGAGGCTCACCTTGCGCAAGTTATCGCCTTCACGGCAGCGAGCTTCATCTACATTTCTATCGCCGATCTGATCCCCAGTCTGCACCGGGGCGTCACGCTCCGCGAAACCCTCGCGCAGCTTTTCTGGATCGGGCTCGGCGTGCTCCTCGTGGTCCTCGTGGTACAACGTGAAGCGGGACATGGCTAATTGATTTCCCGCATCCGGAGATGGTCGGCCTGATGTTCTGAGTTCGCGGGATCGGCCGCGCGCACCCGATCCCGTTTACGGCCGGTCCCCCTTCGTGCTTCCTTAACGCGCGCCATCCGTTGCCCCCACACCAGTCCACAAGCACCGCCGCCTACTGAGTACGAACGAACTATCGCACAGCAATTCGGAGCGTTTCCAAGAGTCGTGCTTCTAGGGCAAAGTCCCACGAAATGTCCCATACCGGATCGACCATCGGGTTCTGAAGGCGGTCGAAGCCCTGCGCAAGAAACCAGTCGTAGGTCTGCCGGTGTCCGGTCTCAAAGTCAAAAGTGGGCTCAAAATCCAGCAGGCGCCGCGCCTTATCGACAGAGACCACGGCGTGAAGCAACTTTTGGAAACGATGATTAAACGGCAAGGGTCCCGTGAGTGTGGCCGCCACCGCATCGGGTACCGCGACTATTTCAGGCTCCACGCCCAAAATTCGACCGATGGTCATGACGTAATGTCGCGCCGTGACGGACTCACCGGAGAGGTTGAAAATCTCACCGACCGCGGCGGGATGGGCAGCAGCGAGGACCATCGCCCGGGCAAGATCTTCCACGTGTCCGTAAGGGAAACAAACCAACCCGTCATGCGGGACCAAGACAGGGCGACGCTGGCCCAGGCGCTGGAACATCGCCATTTCACCGTCTGGAATATTATTCCAGGGACCGTAGACCGCGGCCGGGCGAATGACGGTGTAGGCAAAACCTGTGCGAGCGCGGCGCGCTGCCAGCATGCGTTCAACGGCAGCCTTGTGGCCGCCATATTTCGTTTCTCGGGAGCGCGTGGTGGGCAGCGTCTCTTGCCAAGGGAAAGCCCCTTGTCCCATTTGATAGGCCGCAATCGAACTGATGAATTGATACATCCCACAACGACCATCGACAAAGTCGAGGAGATCGGCGATTTCCGCGGTGCCGGCAACCTGCACGGAGGCACTCACATCATAGATCTCATCCCATTCTTCTTTGCCGAGCACCGCACGCATGCCGGCACAGTCCCTGCGGTCAGCCACCCGCTGCTCGACCCCATCGGGTGCGGGCGTCCCCCCCCGATTCAGCACCGTGACGTCGTGTCCGCGCGCAAGTAAAAGCTGCACCAGATGACGGCCAATGAACGCCGTCCCGCCCAGTACCAAGCTGCGTCTCGTCGTCATTTGAAACGCGCGCGCACAAAAAGAGAACCCCGCATAGACACACCTTCATCTGCGATCCGTCGTAACACTAATCTCGCACAACCGCTCAACCTTCGCCAATCCACGCGCTGGCGTCGTACCGGACCAGCAAGCGGGCTTAGCTAGGTGCACTGCGCAATCCAGCGGCACGTCGCCGTTTAGGCGTGGATCACGTGGCTTTTAGATCCGCAGCCAGTGAGTCTCGTCGAGTAGTTCGGGCCTAAGAAGCGTTATGAGACGATCGCCCACGCGCTGGTTTTCATCCCCAACTGCGAGAAGAACCATTTCGACAAGTCGGTGGCTGCCGGGCTGCCCTTGATGGAGAAGCTCATCACCGGCCACACCGCGGCGCTGCTCTCAACGGCGCTCGACGCTCAGGCCGACTGGCGGCCGGTCTTCGACTGGAACTCGGTGATCAATCTCTGTGGCATCGTTTATGCCGGACTCGATGCGCTCTCCGACCATGAGGCGGCGGCGCTGGACAATTCCCTGTTTGCCGATCTCACCAGCGTGAGGGGAAGCTTCTACAAGTTCGACCGTGGCCGCCGGCTACCCGGCGAGATGACGCCGCGTCGCATTGCCATTCCCGCCGACGAATTCATTCCGCTGCTCCGCAAGGCGGGTGGCAGGGGTTTCCAGGGGACTGCCTACACCCGGACCTGGTCGGAGGTGGAGGCCCCCCACCGGCTCACTGGCCAAGGCCGGCCAGATTGCCGTGAATTGGCCATAATGAAGCAAATTTTTACCTGATGATGATGTTGCTGCAAAAGCAATCGTCATTAACTGTGCCGGAATCTGCGTTCAAACGTTGAATAACTGCCCAGACCGAGGATTTGACGGCCAAGTCAAACCACCGGCCGTCTTACTGACCGCAACCGGCACTCGACCACTCAGCCGCCCTCAACAGCTGGTGTTGAGCGTACACCTGCCCATACGGCCGTATGTGGAGTGGCAGACCGTCAGGATCAACACCGACGGAACGGAGCCCGCCGCGTGGGCGAGGAAGGACAAACGGCGAGGAAGAAACCACACGCAAGGCGCCGCGCGGTTGGGCCCAGCGTAGAAAATCCTCCGTGAGGCCGGCCAATGGGACAATGGCATTCCCGATAGCCGCATCCCAGAACTTATCGCGCAACGGCGTGAGGCCGAGGCGCCGATACATGCCGACGTTCTCGTGATTAACCACCACCAGCACGTGCGTCGTGCCTTCATCATGACAAACAGCCGCAGCCAAACTAAACATAGCCGCTAATACGTCCCGCCGGCGGCGCCACGGACGCCTGATGGCAAGCATTCCCGCGCTGCCAAATCGCGCGTACCTGCCCGAGGACACCTGTGCCCGGTACGCCCTAAAATCATACAAGTCGTCCACAGGCATTCCCACTTCGCTATCCCGCACAAGTCGCATCGTCCCGACGGGCTCCGTCCCATCGTAGGCGAGCATATGGAAAACCGTGGGAAGCGCGTCGAAACGATCCACGAGACACCGACCCTGGAGCCCCGTACCACCGTACTTACCATCCTCGATGATCAGGACGTCGTGCCGGATTCGCAGCGCCGTTTCAATTTCATACGCCGTCTCCGCAAGTCTGATTTGAACCGTCATGGGCGCACTCCGTAGCCACGAAGCATTCGTGGACCTGTTAGGGGGGATATCCATCCTGCTCCACATCGGTGCATCTTGATGGACGCGGGAAAGCCGCATTATTTTTTTTGGATCGTAACTTCGGCAGCAATAATCGTGCCCAACGACGCAACAACGGCAACCCCTTGATCGGACAG
>CAIKBL010000002.1 GCA_903825645.1 uncultured Pseudomonadota bacterium
ATGGGTCTCGCACGTGCCCGGACATTCCTCGACGTTCAATGCCGCATGGCGCGCCAGGATGTTGAAGAGGCCATCCCGCGAAAGTGCCGGTGCCAACCGCTGCGCATCTGCCCGCTCGAGGTTGCCCGCGGACGCCAGCCGGCATTGTTCCCGAAGGTCGACCACCATCGCGTTGACGTCGAGCGCGCCGAAGGGTCTGTTGAACGCATTCAGCGTTAATGCCGCCGTCGCTTCGGCTTGTTTTTTTCGTGACGCCGAATGGCCGATGAAAAATAGCCATCGCAGGTTGACTTCCGCTCTCCAGAACTCGCGATGCTTAACAAGAATAGGCTCGTGGGTCCTAAGAGCGTCCGAGCCCGCTCGATGTCGACGAAGCCTTGGCACGCTAGCGACACCGCGCCCAGTGCCGACGCAGCTACCAAGGCGACAGGGGCCTGAACGAAACCTGACACCTCCGCGACGGCTTGTCGGATCACCAGCGGTAACGCAGTGCGCGGGTACGGCTCAGCCGGCACCGCCGCTGATAACGGCTCCGGCTCGGGCGGCCAAGCCTACGGCCGGTGTTACGGGCGCTGTAGCGCGCCGTGAAACGCCCTGTGAGTAGCATTGCTGCGGCAAGCCCGCCTTCAAATTGGCTAGCGCCGCACGGTATTGTTGCTCGTTGTCCGAAGTCATCGCGCTAGCCATTCCGGCATTTCGCGATCTGCGCGGTTAACCAGGCGTCGATCTCGGTCTCGAGCCAGCCGACGGCCTTCGCGCCGATGTAAATTGGTCTCGGAAAGCTCGGGTCGAAGTCTCCCGGCCGCTTAGCGTTCGGGGTCAACCGCGCATAAATGCTGGAACGGCAAAGCCCCGTGCGGGCTTCGACTTGTCGACGTCGTAGAATGGTCGGCGGAATGTTTTGTTGAGAGGTCATCGCAGCAGCTCCTGAGCAGTGCTGTGCGACCCCCCAAAAAAGGCGGAGGCTCGCACAAGCATTTAAGCTCGTGCAAGCCTCGGGGACCTTTGGCGTCGGTTTGGCGCCTACATAATTCCGTCCGGTTTAGCAGATGGAACCCAAAAATTTAAGCCAAGGCGCTATCCTCATCTCTTACAACAGCGACGGCTTACGGTTGTCGCTCGTTGGAACGGTAGTTACTCGTTACTTTTGTAACCCTGCGGCCAGTTGAGTCACAATTCGGCATAGCCGTCAAGACTCTGTCAGCCCGCAACCTCGCTCAGTTCGAGGGCTCCCGGTTGCCACGGATCGGTTTGACCACCGCATCCGTCGGCACCGTCGCACTGTAAACGGCCCACGCAGTCATCATTGCCGCGCGCTTGGCGAACTGGGAGCCGCGCTGATGGGCCCTCTCGACCGTATCCGGCAGCTGGTGCGCCAGCGCGTTCGGCAACCTCAGCGCGGGTAATGGGTGGTCTCCGCCGCCCACATACGGAAAGTGCTGCGGAAGCCATGAACGGTGATGCCTTCGCCGCTGGCATCCGCCCAGACGGGCTTCTCGTCGCCGTTCATGCGCCGGGTCACGGCAGTCAGCGACATATCCGACAAGGTCTGGCCTTTCGTGCCAGCGAACACCACATCAACATCATTGCCCTTCGGCATCGGCTCCAGCACCGCCAGCGCGGCATCACTCTAAGGAACCTGGTGCTCACGTTTGGCTTTCATCCGGTCGGCCGGTATCGTCCAGAGCTTGCCAGCCGTATCGAGCTCAACCCATCGAGCGCCGCGCACTTCACCCGACCGACACGCGGTCAGGATTGCGAACTCGACCGCTCGGGCGGATACACTCTCACGCGCTCGCAAGGCAGACATGGACGCGCCGATTCGCTGCCACGGTAGTGACGGATGGTTCTGCGTCCGGCTCGACTTGCTGATGGTGGCCAGCAAGTTTTCGAGGTGGCCTTTCCAGCGGGCAGGATTCTCGCCGGTGCGGTAACCGCTGGTGGTGGCCCAGCCCAGCACGGACTCGATGCGCCCGCGCACGACTGGCGGTTTCGGTTTTGCTCTCCCAGACCGGCGCGAGACATTTCACGATGAGGCCGGTGTCGACCTCGGCGACGGGCAGATGACCGAATACCGGACTGGCGTAGGTGCGGATCGCGTTAGTCCATTGATCTGCGTGTTTGGCGCTTTTCCAACCGGCCCGGTACGCCAGAATGTACGCTGCGGCGCACTGGCCGAACGTCATCATCCGAGCCCGCTGCAGTGCTTCCACCATTTGTGTCGCCCTGCGGACTTCGAGTGAGTCTCTGCCTTCCAGCAAGTCCTGCCGGCATTCCCTCGCCTTCGCTCGTGCCTCAGCCAAGCTCACGGTGTGCGCGGCACCCAAGCCCATTTCACGCTGCTTTTTGGCTATGAAAAAGCGGAACACCCACGACTGGCTACCCGATGGCGAAACCCGCACCCAGAGCCCGTCGCCGTAATAGCCGGGTTTCGTCGCCCTGCTCACCTTAAGGTGAGACAGCCGATTCATCAGTCGCGCCATGACGTCCTCCCAGTTGCGCCAAACATGGGTAGGCTCAGTTTCCTACCCATGTTTTAAGCGCGTATTCCATAGGAAAGTGGCGAACGTGTGCAGACTATTTTTTGCTAAAAATATTTTATATCAATTGGTTATGCGGTCATCCCCGGACTATGGCAGACTTATGCTCCGCCAAAAATTGCGCTCCGTCAGGCCATCTCAAGTGGAGAAGTACGAAGCGCTGCGGGCACTACTGGCGGCTTACCCTTGAACTGAGGCATAACCTCTTCTGCAAATAACCGCATCGAATCCCGCACGTGGCGATCCTCGAGCCCGCCTACTTGCATCCAGAGGATGACTTCTTCCTGCCCCATCTCCTCGCGGACTTCGGCCATGCGTTGCGCGGCAAATTCCGGCGTGCCGAGCACCAGATTACCGACCTCGTTCAGCGCTTCGACTGGGAAGCCGCCGGCTTCGTGATAGGCGTCCGCGGCTGCCGCGAACGCCTCATACGACTTGGGCGCCTTGGTACCCTGCGGGACAAGTGAGATTAAGGTATCGAAATACCACTTGAGTGCCCCCGCAGAACGTTGCTTACCTTCCTCGAAAGTCTTGGCGACATGTGTGATCCACAACAGCGGGAAATCGAGGGTCTCTGCACGGTGCCCCTTCTTCATCAGCGCACGCTTCGCCTCAAGACAAAATGTCTTGAGTTCGCTCAGCGGCATCAGGGTTGCCGCCTGAATGATGTTTAAATTCTTCGCAGCGACCATGCCAAATGTCTCCGGGCTGATGGCGGCTACGTGAATCGGAATCGGCTTCTGAATCGGCCTTGGATGACATTCAACGTCTTCGAGTTGCCAATGTTTACCTTGGTAGGAGAACCGCTCGTTACCCCAGAGACCGAGCACAATATCAAGCGACTCCTGAAAAAGTTCTCGACTATGGTACTGGCGATCTGCCAGGCCCATGTTCTTAAATTCCAACGGTTGATAGGCACGACCCACCCCGAAGTCGAGTCGCCCATTACTGATCACGTCGACCATCGCGAAATCTTCTGCCGTGCGCACTGGATTATCAAAGGGCAGAATCGTCACCGCGGTCCCAATCCGCATGCGGGTGGTCCGCTCCGCAATGGCCGCCGCCGCGACTGCCAGACGCGGCATCGAGCCGTAACGCGAACCATGGTGCTCGGCCAACCAGACACTGTCGTAGCCGAGTGCTTCACCATATTGGATTTGGCCCATCATACGGGTCCAGGCTTTTCGATAATCACCATCAGGCGCCTCAAGCACATAGAACAATCCGAACTTCATATCGCTCCCCACTTTCGAGTTAGTGATCCGCGTAGATAAAGTCGATATCTGCGGTGTCACGCAACCGCGCACGTTTGTGTCAATCGCTACTAAGCAGCATGTTGCAGCTCAGTGATGCAACATGGTAACATTCACCCTGCAGCGACGCAATCCGGTCCCTGAATACCGCCGACCGTTTTCCGCGCTGCGAATATCGTGGTTCAGCCGAAGGAAATCATCCCCATGATCAAGCTCGCGGTCCTGTTAAAGCGAAAAAAGGGTATGTCATTTGATGCGTTCGACCGCTACTGGGACGGCGTACACGGCGATCTGGTGGTCGGAATCCCGGAATTCACGCGACATGTGCGCCGATATAGTCAGTCGCACATCATCGACCCCACTTATGATGGTGCGGGCATGGCTTGGAAACGGTCGAACTTTGACGGTATCGCTGAAGTTTGGTTTGACGACGTTGCGGCACTAACGCGTGCTTTCAACGAACCGCGCTTCATCAGCCTGGTGGGCCCAGATGATGCAAAATTTATCGACCCCGAACAGACCCATATCTTGGTGACCCGGGAATTCGAAAAAATTCCGGCCAATGGTGTCCCGGGAGTAAAGCTTTCCGTCGTGATCGCACGACGCGCCGACATGTCATTCGCCGATTTTGACGAATATTGGAACACGCCGCACGCGCAGGTTGTCACCAGCGTGCCCGAATTCACTCGGCACGTCCGTCGCTATCTTCAGGCCCATTTAGTCGGAGGTTATACGGGTGTCGGCGATACCAGTAAGTTAGCGACCCAATGGGGGACAGCATCCTTCGATGGAATCGCGGAGCTTTGGTTCAACGGCATCGCCGACATGGTCACCGCATTCAACGAGCCGATGTTCAAGATCCATATCGCACCCGACGATGAGAAATTTGTAGATCCCGAAAAGACCCAGTTATTCACGCTCCAGGAAATTGAGAAATATCCCCTGCACCAGATGCGCTACCCCTAGATTTGCCTTCGAGGAAATCCGCGGTAAGTGAGCGGGTGTACAGCCTTGACCCACCGGAGGGCCGTGCGCGTCGAAGGCGTTGCCGCATGAACCGGGCCACGTATTTTTAGCGTTTTCCACCTCGCAGCGTGCGGGAGACCGGTGCAATCCCGATCTCTCCATCATCACGGGGAACTACCACCCGCCCCCGCCTTAGGGTCTGTGGGCGGCCTCTGTCAGCCCACCACCGGCTTGACGTTTGCGCAGGCGTACCAGCAAATTCTTCGGCATCATCGTGAAAGCCATTAATTCTTCCACGGGACGCTGCGGATCCGCGAGCGTCACCTCAAAATTGCGACAGAACATCGCCAGTACTGTCCGAATCTCGAGGAGCGCAAGATTGCGGCCCGGACAAAAACGGGGACCGGAGCCGAAGGGCATGAACGCCGTGACGTCATGCGGACAACCACGCGCGGCCTCGGTCCGCAGCCAACGCTCAGGATCAAAGCGGGCACTCTGACCGAAATTTGCATCGTCCATTCCGATTTTTCGGGCAAGAAACCACACCAATGTGCCTTTGGGGATCTGATAACCCAGAATTTCGGTATCTTCCAGCGGCTCTGCCCCATTGAGCGGCGCGACCGGTTTCAGGCGCATCGTCTCGTTGTAGAACGCCTCGATGAACGGCATTTTTGCGGCCTGCTCCAGCTCCTCGGGAAGTCTCGCGTCGCCCAGAATCGAGTCAACTTCAGCGCGGGCGCGGAGGAAATGCGCGGGATATTCGATGAAATAATTGATGGCCCACGCGATCGTGTTCGCAGTCGTATCTTCGCCTGCGAGGAGTAGCGTAAAGACATTGCCGAAGATGTCAGCGTCCGAGAGCTCCAGTCCTTCAGATTCCTTGGCCGCGATGATGGCTTCGAGAAAATTGGTCGGATTCTGATAGAGCGATGCATCCGCCTGCATACGCTGACGTGTCTCGGCTATCATCGCGTCTACTTTGATCTTAATGTCGGCTAGTGCCCGATCAAGCACCCTGTCCTTGGAAAGCCGCAGGTAGCGCCAGTAAGGGAACGGCGCATTCATACGCGAAAAAACCATCGGCAACACTTTATCCAGCTGTTGCTGGATAATCGCGCCATCCGTTTCGACGGTATTGCCATCGATGCCGAAGGCAAGCTGTGTTGTCACATCGACTGTAAATCGCATCAGATCTCGGCACAAATCGACCGGGGTCCCTGCCGCGGCCGCGCGGTCCCATCGCGCGAGCAGTCGCGCCATGATGATTTTAAGCTTAGGGAAAAATGGCTTGAGGTGTGAGGCATTGAGCGCGGTGACCACGAGCTTGCGCTGGCGCCGCCAGTCATCGCCCTCGGCCGTAAACAAACCGTCTGAGCGCATCTCCGCCACCACATTCGCCAGCACCTGAGACCGTCGAAACAGGTCGGGACGCTCCCGGCAGCAACGCTTGATAGTTTCTGCATCGCTGGTCACAACCATCTCGCGCGGTCCTACCTTAAACCGGTAGATCGACCCGTATTGATCGCTCCAGCTTTCGAGACACCGATGAAAAGAATCGAAATCCAGTTGGTGCAGGTTGCCCACTAACGGCAGACCCGGCGGCCCGGGCATCTCCACCAACGTCATCAATTTCGTGCGCTCTAGGGCCAAAGTCCAACTCCTGACAATTCCAACATTTCTGCGTATAAATAGACATCTCGTGGGATCGATTCGTGGATACAATGCGGGCCGACGAGATCCGGGACAAGCTGCTCGCCCGCGAACGATTGCCCGCCCATTGCTCGCGATCCGTAGCCCGTGCGTTTAGCGCGCCATCCTCGCCCATTTCTGGAGAATGACCGGGCTTCCTGACAGGTGTTCATGCTAGGGGGAGAACGCGCGCCGAGCAAGACCTCACGCGCGGGAATGGCGTCGGCGGACCCCACGTGATCGCCGACTTCCGCAAGATGCGGGTAGTGGCAAAATCCTCGCGTGTGCCGTTTGAGAAGCCGTTAGGAGACTGTCCCCTGCGCGGAGTTTGTTGGCCTGTCGTCAACCGCCAAACGGCGCCTTCCAGATACCACGCGCCTGCATCAGCGCGACCTGCTTATCAATAACCTCACGCTTGTAATCCGAGTGGCGGCCAGGAATTTTATCGGCATAGCGGTTTTTCGGATAAATCGGCTGCTCGTAGATGATCTGCGCCAACTCGGCTCGGATATCCTTCATCCAGTTCGTGACCTGCGCATGTTGGCGGTGATGGCGCAGTGCCTCGATATGGATGGGGCCCGTGACAAATGTCGATCCATTGGTGTCACGTTGCTTGCCGACCAGCCCCCCCCGGTAGTCGACGATCATGGACTGCCCACCACCGGCATCGATGGGCGTATGACTATCTGGATAGAGGTGATAACCACCGATATTCGGGGCAACTACGTACATGTTATTTTCGAGTGCGCGGGCACGGTTGGTGATTTCAAAGAAATCATTCTCCGTGAAGGGGGCCGGCAGGGATGCCCGGTACACGATTTCTGCGCCGTTCATCGCCAAGCCACGGGCGTTTTCCGGATAACTCCCTTCCATCGCCATCATGATCCCCAAGCGACCGATGGCGGTATCGACCACTGGCCAGAAGGCCTGGAGGGTGCGCCCATATTTTTCGATCCACCAATCAAAAATATCGTGTGGGGACACGGAGCGTTCGCAGGGCAGTAGCGCGGAAAGCTTGTAATGTTTGAGAATGACCGCCCCGTCCGGATCGAGAATGAAGCCGACATTAAAAAACAAACCGGGCCAATCCTCATGGCGTGCCTTCGCCTGCGCCATGATAAAAACCCCCCACTTTCTCGCCAGCGCGCCCAGTCGGTCGGTCTCGGGCCCAGGAATGTCGATGGCACAGGTCCGCGCGAAATCGGCATGATCCACGTCAAGGACTTCATCATTGAAGCCCTGCAGCGCCCCTTCCGGGATCGCAATGAGGCGAACCGGGATATCCAGATTAGACAGCCAGAACGCCGCATGCGTTAAACTCTCGATGTGTTCTAGGTTTTTAGCGATATCCGCACGTTCCCGGATCCCCCAGAAACTCGGGATAAGCCCAACCGCGTTATAGGGTTCGACCATACCTGACTCCTTATCCGTTATTTCCTCGCTGACAAAGCGGGGGCGATTTCGAGCAACTATTCTGACGGTCTGCGCTACAAACTAGGTCTCCGCGGAGGCCCTATCGATAGTCGATTAGGGCCTCGCGCGGTAGACGTCGCTATCGTCGTCCATTCATGGTCCTGCCTCCAACCCATCCAAAATCCGGATCTCCGAACGACCACCGCCTCGCTTTTCGACGCGCACCTGGACCGCAATTCGGTCGATCATGGCAGCCACATGCGTGATCACACCTACCTTCTGTCCGCGCCCCTGCAGCGTTTCAAGCGCGTCAATCGCGATATCGAGCGTCTCGCCATCAAGCGATCCGAATCCCTCGTCGATGAAAAGTGTGTCCACGAAAGAGGCACGTCCTTCCAACGCTGAAAGCGCTAGCGCCAAAGCAAGCGACACCAGGAAGCGTTCGCCACCAGAGAGACTCCGCGTCCCCCGAATCTCATCCCCCATGTCACGGTCCAGCACATGCAGCGTCAGATCGGATGGCGTCCCTCGGATCAGTTGATAGCGGGGACTAAGCCCGCTCAGGTGATCGTTGGCGAGCGCGATGAGATGATCCAGTGTAATCGCCTGCACAAAACGACGAAAGCGATCGCCGCTCGCCGAGCCGATGGCATCGTGCACCGCCTGCCACACATCAAACGATCGCTTCGCTTCGTCTATTTCTGTAGCAAGCTGAGCGGCGGTTTCCCGAGCATCCTCATCCTGCATGAGCGTCAGTGCCAAGGCGCCAGCGCGCTGATTCAGCGCGGTCATCTCCATATCAAGTTGGGCGACGATGTCGGTTATCGCGGCCGTCGCAGGTCGATCATCAAACGCGTCTAGGGCGCGCCGCAAATCAGATTGACGGCTTGCCACCGTCAGGCGCGCATGTTCGCATGCGTGGTCCAGCGCTCGCAGACGCGCCCGCAGGGCCGACACAAGTTCAGGTGTTGTGGCGAGAACGGCCAGCACCACGCTCGGGGCATGGCCCAGACGCGCGCAAGCCTGTGTAAATTCCAACGCCGTAGCCTGTTCGCGATCGGTGGCGAGCGTATCGACACGCTGAGCTTCATCACGGCGTGCCGCCAACGCAGCTTGAGCCATGACCGCTACCGACTGGTTTTTTTGTGCGACGGCCAAAGCCTCCACGGCAGTTGAGCGGACATGCAGGATCCGCGCACGGTGGATTTCTGTAGCCTCACCATCGAGACATGCACGCCGAGCCGCCACGCAGGCTTCCACTGCTTCCACGCGGGCAGCCTGCCGCGCCGCGCTCGCGGTGACTTGCGTCAGCGCATGCAGGCGCGACACCCGTGCGGCGGCCAGCGCCGGCGAGAGTCGTTGCTCGGCGCTCGCCAGGGTCATTAACGTGTCTTCGAGCGTCGCATAGGTTTCGGCGAGTGCCAAACAATGCGCGGCCACCTCTGCGGGATTGGCCTCAAAGGCCTTGAGGGCGCAATCAGCTGCCGCCAACAGTGGCGCGAGGATCCCTGCTTGGGCGAGGAGACGCGTGCTCGCGTGCTTGATCTCCAGATCTATTCGCTTTACCTCCCATTGCGCAGCTTGGGCCTCCATGAACAATTCATCGCCTTGTCGCATCAAGGCCTCGAGAGACGACACGGCAGTATCCACGCTGACTTGGAGTGTTTCCACTTGGGCGCGCAAATCGCGAGCCCTCGTCAAGCTGGCCGCCGTTTCGGCCCGCGCGGCCTGAACGGTTGCGGCGAAGCCCTCTAGTGATAAGGCCCCTGCCGTATCAGGAACCAAACCAACAGGCATGGGGAAATCAGCTTGAACACACGCAGCCATCAAGCGCTGGGACACGATGTCCCAGCGCTGAAGCGAGGTCAGCCGATCCGCCATTGCCGCCGCGATGGCGGCTTCCGCGCTAGCGTGTCGATCTTGGGCAATCGCACGGGCGCGAGTCGCCTCATCGAGCGCACGACGGTGCCCGTCGAGTGCGGCATCCAGTGCCTGGCGGCGGCGCCTCACGCCCTCAATCAAAGCATCGAGCGCGGTGGACTCGGTAAGCCGCGGATGTTCGACGCTGCCGCACACCGGACAAGCGAGTGTTGGTGCGAGCAAACTGCGCAGGCGCATCACTTCAGGCGTCATCGCCGCCTCGGCCAATTCAGCTAGCGGGGCGACTTCCGCCCGTGCAGCGCGGTCAAGCGCCTCCGCGATTTGATGCGCGTGGATTTCGTTATCCGCAATCCCCACCGCCGTAGTCGCGGCAATACGGTTCGCCTCGCCACGTAGACCCACATCCGTCGCACGCTGATAGTCGCTGCAGGCGGCTTGCACATCACCGAGGGCGAGGTGGACCTCAATCAATTGACCCTCTCGCAACAGCGCAGTCGACTCATCTGCTGCCTGCCACTCACTGCGGCGCGCGCCGAGCGCTATCATCGCGACATCCCGATGCGCACGCGCCTGTTCGAGTGCCGCGTCATGTGTCGCGCGCCGCGCCGCCACGGCCACGCCTTGTTCAAGCGCGGCGGCAGCCGCAGCCATCCGGGTCACTTGCGTTTCCCTGAGGGTGGTATAGGTCGAAAAAATCGCCGCCAGGTCGGTGCGATAGTCCGCGAGTAACCGATGAGATGCGGTCGCTGCGCGCGTGGCTTCGAGCATTGCGCGCCGCGCGCGCAATGCCGCGGCTTCCAGCTCGAGAGCAGCTAACGCAGGGGTCTCACACGCCAGACTCGTCTCAGCCCGCTGCCATTCCGCTGTCGCCTCTTCGCTCTCAGTGACGGCGGAATGGCAGGCCGCATCCAACCCAATGGCCTGCGCCCACAGCGGCTCGAAATAAGCGGCAGTCGCCGTCGCCGTCGCTTCGGTCGCACGTACCTCGGCAAGTTGAGCCTCGATGGCGGCAGCCTCGTTGACGGCGACCGCGTGCTGGTCCTCAAGCACGGCAAGATTCTCCTGCGCCGCCGCCCGCGCGCTCATGGCCTCGGTACGGGCAGTGGCCAGCGGTCGAAGCGACTCCGCCCGATCGAACTCGGCCAGCGCGTCGTAGTCAGCGGTGGCGGCCTCGCGCGCCGCATCCCCATCCGCTGAAGTCTGCTCAGCCAGCGCCAAATCGGCGCGGGCGGCGGCGACCTGCAGGGCCTGCGCGAGCCATCGCTGATGGTCTTCGCGCGCACTTCGCTTAGTGGCAAGGCTCGTCTCAAGCGCAGTGGCCTCGTCGAGCAACGCCGTTCGCGCGGCCATCTCAAGCAAGCCAATGCCGCGATGCTTTTCCTGCAAGTTCTCAAATAGCCGGCGCTGCGCCTCGCGTCCTGCATGAACCCGCGTCGAGAGGTGGGCGTAGAGCTCAGTACCGGTAATTTTTTCGAGCAGCTCTGCCCGCTCCGCGTCCGCCGCCAGCAGGAAGGTATCGAACTCGCCTTGGGCCAGTAGAACCGTGCGCCGAAACTGGTCAAACGTCAGCTCGGTCAAGGCCTCGACGGCTTTTCGGACGGGTGTCTTGCCGCTCGCCACCGCACTGCCGTCACTCAGCCGGTAAAGCACACGCTGCTCCGGTTGCAATCGCCCGGTGGCACGTCCGCGCGCACGGTTCGCCTCCCAGCGAACGCGGTAACTGTCACCATCCTGCGCGATAAAATCGACCTCTGCATACCCCTGCCCCGCGCCACGCCGCAGGATGGCTCGCCCATCGTCGATGGCCACAACCTCGCCACTGGGATCTGGCGCCGTTTCCCGGCGGCCAATGGAAACTCGGGGATATTCGCCGTAAAGCGCTAGACAGAGCGCGTCGAGCAAAGTCGACTTGCCGGCGCCCGTCTCTCCGGTAATGGCGAAAAGCCCAACCCCGGCCAACGGTCCATGGGCGAGATCAAGCTCAAATGGACGGGCGAGACTTGCAAGATTCGCCCCCCGGATGGTCAGCAAACGCACGGCTCAGGACTCCGCACGGACCTGATGAAACACCTCGAGATGAGCAGCCTCCGGCGGCGCCCCGAAAGTGTGTTCAAAGGCACGCCGGAACATCTCTTCAGGATCGACCTCGACAAGGCGTCTCAACGGATCCCGCAGCGCCCTGTGCCCGGTCTCGGGGAGCGGAGCCACGCGTGTCTCGACGAGACGCACTGGATAACTTTCGGCAAGCACATCCAGCGCTTCACGGAACCCGGAAGTCAGCCCCTCGCGAGTCAGACGAATCTGCAGGAAGGGGTGTTGCTGGCGCGGGAGATCGGTAGAAAGTCCAAGCGCGTTTAAGTGGTCGCCGACGTCGGCGAGACGCAACTCCCCACGTTCAGGCAGACGCAGAAAGGGGACCGGCCGGTCAAGCGGCAAATGCGTGATCTGCGTCTGGCCCTCCCCCAGATGAACCAGGGTCACGCCGTGCGCATAGGCCTGCTCCGTCGCGGAGAGTGGGATGATTGAGCCCGCATAGCGCACGCTTGAGCGCCCTACTGTTTGTGCCCGGTGCAGGTGACCCAGCGCCACGTACGCGGCATCACCCGGGAAGACATCATGCGGCACGGCGTGCTGGCCGCCGATCAGGATTCGGCGCTCTGCGCCCTCGGATTCAATGCCCCCAGCGACATGAAGGTGCCCGGTCACCACCAAGGGCAGATCCCCGATGGCAGGTGCCAGTCGCTCACGTAATTCAGCGTAGAGGGCGCGCACACCCGCGACAATGGGCGAGCCCCCCCCCTCCCCCTGCCGCCCCATCGGCGGAAGACATGCGGCACTCGGATAGGACACGGCCATCACATGGGCCGCGAGCTCGCCCTGCGCATCATAGAGCGGTACTAAGTGACGGGAGGCCTCAATCCGACCGTCCTGCCGACGGACGTTTCCCACGACTCGAATATTGAAGGCTTCGAGTAAAGGTCGCGGGGCTTCCAGTCGCCCGGCAGCGTCATGATTACCAGCAAGGATCACGATCGTCATCCGTGGACGCGCGCGACTGAGACGAACCAGCGTGTCGTAGAACAGTTGCTGGGCTTCGCCCGCAGGATTCTGGCTGTCGAAAACATCGCCGGCGATGATGAGCGCGTCGATTTCTCGCTCGACCACTAAGGTCTCCATCTGCGCGCACACGGCGCGATGTTCATGCGCACGCGAAAACCCGCGAAGCATCTGTCCGAGGTGCCAGTCAGCTGTGTGCAGCAAACGAATCACGGCCGCCCGCCCACTCGGCGCCACGACAAGACGTCACCGCCTTGGCCTACGAGCAAGTAGAGACTGCAAACCCGTCCAGCGGGATCATCACGACGGCATGGCATCCCGGCACTATAACAGGGGGGCAACAGGTACGCCTGTAATCTTAGGCACGGCAGTATCTGACGGGTCGAGTGCCGTGCTCTAATTAATCGCATCTCTCACGCGTTATCGCGGTGATGTACTCGGATCCTTCTTCTCGCGAGCACGAGCCCCATGCTAGTTAGGCCCCTATCGCCACCTAAAAAAATCGCGACTGTCTTCGAGGTATTCCGTGCCTTTTTAATGTTAGGGTGTACGGGTTTCGGCGGACCGGTCGCGCACCTGGCGTATTTTCGTACAGAGTTTGTCGCACGCCGCGCTTGGCTGCGTGACGAGGCCTACGCCGACGTGGTCGCGCTGTGTCAATTCCTGCCGGGTCCCGCCAGCAGTCAGGTCGGCATGGCGCTCGGCTTTATACGCGCGGGTGTGCCGGGTGCGATCGCCGCATGGATGGGGTTTACCGTGCCATCGGCCGTGTTACTTGTGCTGTTCGCCGAATGGATCAGTCACCAGCGTACACCCGCCGACAGCCTGTGGCTGCACGGACTCGCCGTCGCTATTGTCGCGGTGCTCGCGCAAGCCCTGTGGGGCATGGGCCGTACCCTTTGCCCGGACCGCTTGCGGGCGGGTCTTGCCGTCACGGCCGCGGCGGCCATGGCCTGGATCCCCGGCCCCCTCACGCAGACGATTTGCATCGTTCTCGGCGGCCTCGCCGGCTGGCGCTGGGGCACGCCCGGAGAGGCCCTGCCGTCAGGTACGTTCGCAGTCTCACTCGGCAAGCGCACGGGTCTCGGGCTGCTCTGCCTGTATGGCGGGTTGCTTCTGCTACCGATCCTGATCGGGCACCGCGGCGGGGATGCCTGGCGCCTTTTCAACACTTATTACCACGTCGGCGCCTTAGTGTTCGGCGGCGGCCACGTGGTGCTCTCGCTGCTGCAGACGAGTGTGGTGCCGTCGGGCACAATCAGCAACGAGGTGTTCCTCGCCGGCTATGGCGCGGCGCAAGCAGTACCGGGCCCCCTGCTCACCTTTGCGGCCTATTTGGGCGCGTGCGCCTCCCGCCCCCCCAACGGCCTGCTCGGGGCGACAATCGCCCTCGTGGGCATTTTCTTGCCCTCGTTTTTCCTTGTCCTCGGCAGCTTGCCCTTATGGGGAAATATCCGCCAACACGCCGCCCTCCGGCGCGCCATTCCGGGTATGAATGCCGCCGTCGTTGGGCTTCTGCTCGCGACCTTCTATCAACCGGTCTGGACCAGCGGGATCCACGGTGCCCCTGACTTCGCGCTGGCAATGCTCGCTTTCCTGCTACTGCTGTGGCGTGCCCCCTCCTGGCTTGTCGTCCTCATGTGCGCAACGGCAGGGTTCGCTGGCTGGCATTGACGGCGGTGCGGTGAGCGACCGTGTGGCAGCGCATTCAAAAAATTACCGTTCAGCCTATACTGCGGACTCCCCCCCTCCCGACCGAGTTGCAAAGCGATGCCTAATTTCGTCGAAATCCTCACTGTCGGAGCCGTTGGGCTGGCGACCACCTCATCGTCGATGGTGGGCGTCGCCATTGGGCTCTATACCCGGTTCTCGCGTCGGGTGTTGGCGTCGGTACTGGCGTTGGCAGCAGGCGCCTTGATTGGTGCGCTGGCCATCGACCTCGCGTTCGTCGGCGCCGAAAATCTGGCCGTACTCGGTTTTACCGCACAAGCAGCCGCCCTCTTCGTCGGTGGCGGCTTCGCCCTCGGGGCGATTATTTATTACGTCACCTCAAAACTACTGGAGCGACACGGCGCCGCGGTACGTTCGGCTTCGCACTTTAGCGAATATGCGGAAGCGCGCCGACAGGAAGAAACGCAGGGGCTCATCGAGTTACTGGCTGGTTGTAGCGTCCTGTGTCACTTACCCCCGGAGAGTATCGAAAGCTTGCTCGCCAGCGTCATCACGCGCCGCCTGAATGCCGGCGACATCGTTTTTCGGACTGGGGATCCGGGCGATGCACTCTACATCGTTGCCCGCGGCACAGTAGAAGTCTTAGCCCATGGCCCGGATGAGTCGCTCGACGCCGCGCGCATTGTCGACACCATGGGCCAAGGTCAAGTCTTTGGTGAGATAGCATTACTCAGCGGGGGAGTACGCACCGCGACGATTCGTGCGGTTGGCCCTCTTGAGTTGCTCGAAATCAACAAGTCCACTTTCGATGCCCAGATACAAGTCGATCCGGTCATGGCCGAGGCACTCGCGCGTCTGGTCCATGATCGCGCGGTCAATCGCCTAGGCGAGCACGAGACCAATCCGAAGGCTTGGATAAAACTAGCGGGCGAAAGTCTTGATCGGATCAGTGAATCACAGGCTCGACGGTTATTGGCCACGGTCGGCCAGGGCGCAGGACTCGCCATCGTCTTTGGGAATATTTTGGACACCATTCCTGGCTGTCTCGTGATCGGCGCCCACTTCAAGGGCGTGTCGAACATGTCAATCACCTTGATGCTCGGCATGTTCTTCGGCGGCATTCCAGAGGCGGCCGTTAGCACCGTAATGCTGCGGAAGGCTGGTTACTCGTCCGTGCGCATCGTCTGTCTATGGTTGACGGTCCTCATCGCAGGTATCGTAGCGGCCATCACCGGCAAATTGGTGCTGGGGGACGCGGAAAGTCTTCTGCCCATCTTCGCCCAGGCACTGGCGGGCGGCGCAGTACTCGCGTTGGTCGCGCACACCATGATTCCGGAGGCTATTCACGAAGGTGGCTCTGTGACTGTCCTGCCTACCGTGGCGGGCTTCTTATTCGCCCTTTATTTTGCCTTGGTTGACAGTACTGTCTTTATGAAAGGGACTCCCCCTTGCATCTCGCCAACCGCCCAGGAGAGTACGGTCGCGATGCCCTCCGCGGCCGCGACTGCGCATTGAGCGGGGACCACCCCCACCGCGGCTAAGCACCCCCTTTCTGTAACCCCCGTGATGCGGTATCAGGGGGACTCCTAGCAGCACCTTGATCCCGGAAACTGCCGGCCGACGAAACTGATCCAGCCCAACGGCAATCTCCCATTTTCAACCGCGTTTAACGCGCAGGTGCAGAAATATGCGGCGGCACGCGCTGCTGGTGAGGGCCTTAAGACAGTCCGCTCTGTCGTCACCGTGGAGACGAGAATGTGATGACTGGCGCACGGCAAGCGCTGCTCCAGTTAAAAAAAGCGGACCTCCAGAGAGATCCGCTCGACGCCCGTTGCGGGCAATCTGACCGACGCTGGTCGGGCGGGACGTTGGGTCCGCCGTTCGATCAGTGCCGCAATTATCGAATTATCGATGCTCGAACAACTCAGGCAATACTTTGGTACCTTCTACTTGAACCGACTGCAACAACGCGGGATCCAGTCCAAGCGCCTTGATGATAGTCGGTGCGACCTGCGTGGTTTGTACCCGTTCATGCACCGTCTCGCCACGAAGGCCTGAGTAGGAGACTACCAGCGCCACGTGGCCGTCATCGGGTGCAAAACCGCCGTGCTCCATGTCTTTCTTACCGCTCGTGCTGTAGATCACGCCCGAGTTGGGCTGGACCATGATGTCCGGGGTACGTCCATTAGCCGGATCTCCAAATATCTGGTTTACGCTCAAATCAGTTACACGACCGCCGTTGTCAGTACAAATCCCTTGACTCACACTGTTGCCGAGGATCACTTTCGAGCTCGAATCGACCGTAGGGCAGCTCGCGTTGTTCTGCAGCGCCGTCACCGCCGCCGTACGCGAGGTCTGATCATTCAACCAAACGAAGGCCACATCGTCCGTGGTCGCCTGACCATTCCCTAAATTGTTTCCCGTGATGGCATCCGAACCACCACCCACCAATGCCCCGAGGGTACCGGATACGGTGTCACCGATTTTCTTTAACTTCGCATAATCCGCAGGCGACTGCCCATGCTTGGCGGTCAAGACGAACATGGTCGATTCCTTCAAATGTTTACGCTCCAATTCCTGCGTCATCTGGCCAATGGCGTTGTCGACGTAGGTAATGGCCGCCGCCACGTTGGTGTTCGGCGTGAAAGCACTGTCCGTGTAGCCGCCGCCTTGGTTGTTCCGTGCTTTTTGGGCTACGCTCAAGGTCTGGAAATTGGTGCCAAAGACGGTCGGCACAGGTGCCGAATTCGCCCCCGTTGAGTCCTTGCCATCAATCTGGTTGAGTACATTCTGTAGGTGGATGGTGTCGAATTTTTCAGTATGGAGATAAGCCGGAGAGACGCCTGCATCACCCGTGCAAGACGTCGTGTAATCATTCCCGACCACGCAGACCGGATCTTGCGAATTGATCTCAGTGCGCGCGAGATCATCCACACCAGTGCCCGAAGGACCATTGACCCAATCGGTACCCCAGGCATGCTTGTCTGACCACGCGGTATGGGCATTCGGGAAATTTTGCTTCACGACTTCAAAAATGGTGTTCGTGAGAATGAAGTTGTGTGGATAAACTGGCACGCAATTACCACCGACTTTCCGGTGTGGGAGCTGCTCCGGGTTAAAATTACCGCCGCCATCGAGATTTAGTAACTTCCCGCCCGTGGCTACATTGGTGCTTTGCGCGTCAATGCCGACGACCTCTTGCAGAAAAACCTCAACCCCCTGTGGTCCCGCGCAAGTCGCATCGGTACCCGCATACAAGGAGCGATCGTACACGTCATCGTAGAACAGACCCGTGGAGCGCGGTGAGCCACCAGTCACCAGCGCTGCCAGCCCAGGAACGGAATCGGATAAACCCGGGGTGTAGGCGTTGTTATACGTCGCGCCATGCTTAACCAGATTGGCTATGTTAGGGCATGTGTGGGATGCGACGCAGCGCGCTAGGTCTTGTTGGTGCATGCCATCGACGCTCACCATCAATACGTGCTGGATTTTTTGGTCATGGTTCTGACCAGCCGACACCACAGGCGCGGTACCGAACGCGACGACCATAGCCGCTGCCAGCGCTGTCATCTTGAGTGAATTATTCATGAAGAACTCCGCATCAGTTGAAACAAAAGACACGATGGGCCCCGAAGATGTCAGGCATTTTACTGATTTATGACTCTTTTTTTACCGAGGTTGGATGCGCTAACACTGAGACTGTTTCGGATGGCGCGGAAACACTCAAATGCAGCATCAACGTGCCCGGGTTCAGCCGCGAGACAACCGATGTGGGAAAGCAATCGCCGGACCAATTTAGGCAAGGCTCGCGC
>CAIKBL010000003.1 GCA_903825645.1 uncultured Pseudomonadota bacterium
CCCCCCCCCCCCCCCCCGACGCCATTAAAACGCGGGATTAAGGATCTTTCGGCGTCACACGTTCAATGGTCGCGCCAAACTGCTGTCTCAGCGACTGCACGTGGGGATCTCGTTCCATCTGCCGCTCCGCCGCCGCCTGCCGAGCCGCTTCCGCCTCCGAAAGTTGCTGGGCCGGAGTGGGTCCTGCGCTAGTTCCACCCTCACCAAAGCGCACGACGATCTCCGTCTGCAAGACCTGCGTGAGCGCTGCCTCCAGACCTCGGACCTGCCGTTCACTGCGCAGGTTCTCGTACAGCGTCGTCATGGCAAGTTCAATTACCCGCCCGTCGAAGCTCCTTATCGCACAATGCCGAGCAAGCTCACGCACGAGTCCCGTCGTCTCAAGTCGAGCGACGGTCTCCGCCCAGTCGAGCGCGACTGCGGCCGACCCGCCGCCACGTGCGCTCGAGGGAGGCACGACCTCGGCGACGACAACAGGCCGACTAAGATCCGGCGTTAGGGGCGTTACCCGCGTTGGTATGGACGGGACGACGGCCGGGGGTGCCGCAACGACAACCGGCGGTGATGCTGGAATACGCGCCGAAACGCCGACAGTCGGTGACGCGACGTCCGGCTTGAAGGCCAACATACGCAACAACGCCATCTCAAACCCAATTTGTGGCTCCGGCGCCAACGGCAGATCTCGCCTACCCAGCAAACCCAGTTGATAAAACAACTGACAATCTTCGGGAGAAATTTGCGCCGCCAGCGTCCTGACGAGATCCCGCTCATCCAGCTCTGCGACTTCATCTGCGAGCGTCTGAAACACCGCAACTCGACGCAGGACGGACAACATTTCACCTAGCACCTGCGCGAAATCAGGCGCGAATTCCGCAAGCTCGCGCGCCTTCAGGATCAGCGAACGGCCATCACCGGCCGCCAGCGCACTGAGCAGCGGTAAAACCTGCTCAGTACCTACCGTTCCCAGCATACCGGCTACGTCATGGACGTTAAGCGCGCCCCCAGTGAAAGCGATGGCCTGATCCAGCAAGCTAAGCGAATCACGCATGCTGCCATCCGCCGCAGTAGCGATGAGCGCCAACGCACCGGATTCCGCCGCGATATTTTCTGCTGCAAGGATCCGCTGCAGCTGATCTGCAATTTGATCAGGACTTAATCGCTTGAGATTAAACTGCAAACAGCGCGACAAAATCGTGATGGGAAGGCGTTTAGGATCGGTGGTTGCCAGCAGGAATTTCACGTGCGGCGGCGGCTCTTCCAGCGTCTTGAGCAGCGCATTAAAAGAGTGGTTCGAAAACATGTGCACCTCATCGATGAGGTAGACTTTAAACCGGCCCCGCGCAGGCGCGTACTGGACGTTGTCCAAAAGCTCCCGCGTTTCGTCAACTTTTGTGCGTGAAGCGGCATCGACCTCGATCAAGTCGACATAGCGCCCCTCATCCACTTCCAGGCAAGCGCTGCAGACGCCACAGGGTGTGCTGCTGATCCCTTTCTCGCAGTTGAGCGCCTTGGCTAGCACACGGGCTATAGAGGTCTTCCCAACCCCGCGAGTGCCCGTAAAAAGATAGGCGTGATGGAGACGTTGACTATCCAGCGCGTTGACGAGCGCCCGCAACACATGTCCCTGCCCGACCATCTGGCCGAAATCGCGCGGGCGCCATTTACGGGCCAGAACTTGATAGCTCATTGAACTGTAGAGATCACCAGATGAATCGAGCGGCAGCCATGCCAGCCACACCTCGGCACCCGCAGTCACCGTTACCGCTGCTCCCTTCCGGGCCTGACGGGGTTCACGGTCTTTCGTCGCGAGGGGACCGACATGGCCACCATAGGAGGGCATACTTTAACGTGAAACAGCAAAGTGGGCTATCGCCTTCGCCGGCCAAGTTCACCCAGCACGGGTCTTCGCGTCCGGGATGTCCCCAAACACACAGCAACTTTTATTTTTTAGCCACTTAATTGCATATTAATACTGCATGTGCGACTTGGTACCCCGCACGCGCGGTCACCGCTGTGGACTATTTACAGAGACCTTCCCGCGCGTGACTCGCTTCGAACGCCGTCTACTTCCACTGCATGATGAAATTGGCAATGTCCCGAATATCCCGAAGACTTTGCGCATCAAGCGGTTCGGGGAACGGTTTCGGCATCGGACTTCGCGGCTTTTTGATGAACGCCATCAGCTGCTCCGCATCCATCTTGTCTTTGACCCTGGTGAGGTCAACGCCATGCCAGGTTTTACCATCCGCGCCATGACAAACCCCACAGACCCCGTTGTAGAGATCATGTCCGCGGGCGATATCCGGCTTGTTAAGCGAGACTTCCGCGGCAATCACAGCATCCGGCAGCGCCATCACAACAACGGAGGGCCGGCCCACCGCGCCAAAGAGCGTCCGGGACACGTTCCCCGACGTGAAGGACACATACTGCTTACCCTTCGCCTCGTAAGTAATCATGCCGCCGGAAAGCGAGCCACCCGTATCGACTGTTTTTAGAATTTTACCGGAGGTGCTGTCAAACACGCGGAAATTACCCGCGTTATCACCGCTAAATACAATCCCTCCGGCGGTCGGCGTTACCGCCCCCAATACCGCAGAATCCGCGTGAAACTGCCAGAGTTTCTTGCCGGTATCAGCATCCAAGGCCGTGACCCAACCCGTGGCGGCCCCGACGCCGGTCCAAGTTCCCCCCATGTTCGAGCCGCCCGCTTGCGGCTGCGTGCCTGGCTCGCTGCGAAAAATCGCGCAGAAGTCCAGCGCCCCTACAAACAAGCTATGCCGCTCTGGATCAAAAGCAGGACCATTCCACTCGACTCCGCCCGCCGGACCTGGGCAAATCTTAACCCCTTGGGGTGTCGGTGATGGTGGGTTTACGTCAACGGTGGTGACTGCCGTCTTTGCGATCAGTTTATGGGTTGTGCGATCGATGATGTGTACATAGCCGTCCTTACCGCCCGCAGCCAACAATTGCTTGGTTTCGCGATTTCGGTACAGCACCGGGGCCGCCGCGAGATCGTGATCAAGCCCGTCACTGGGCGCCAGCTGGTACCACCATTTTAGCTGTCCTGTCCGGGCGTCGAGCACCAGCACGGAGTTTGTAAATAGATTATCTCCGGGCCGCTCCGCGGGCACGAAATCCGGGATCGGATTGCCGACCGGAATGAACAGCTCCGCAGACACCGGATCAAGGGCGAAATGCGACCACGTGCCGCCGCCACCACCGCTCAAGCTATTCCAAATCCCCCCTTTCCAGGTATCGGCACCGGTTTCTCCGGGTAACGGCACCGTATTGAAGCGCCAAAGCTCGCGCCCCGTGGCGGCGTCAAAGGCGATGACACGCCCTCGCACCCCAAATTCAGACGCAGCCGTACCGACAATGATAATTCCATTCCACGCGAGTGGGGATCCGGAAACAAATTCACCAAAGTCGGCCTCACCAACAGTATTCAGCCAGACCTCCGTGCCCGTTTTTGCGTCCAGCGCGAGAATATGACCATCGTCAGTACCTCGAAATAACCGACCGCCGTAGTAAGCGACGCCGCGATTTACCGGCAGCGGCGCATGCTTCTCTCGCCGAAAGTGATGACGCCATTTGATCGCGCAAGTGGTCGGATCGAGTGCGATGGTATCCGTCGTCGTAGTGGCATACATGACATCCTGCAAGACAACGAGGCCAGCTTGAAAGGAGCCATGGTCGTCAATCTTAACGCGGCAAGCTTCCGTTAGTGCCCCTGCATTCGCTGCCGTGATCTGACGCAATGGAGAATAACGCTGACCGTCGAGCGACTTGTTATAGCTCGCCCACTCACCGCCCGTCGAAAACGCAGCAGACGCCGCAACGTGCGATTTTTCGGCCGACGCCGGTAGCGGCACGGTAACGAGAACTGAAGTCAAGAGCAGTGCGGCAAATAACCCGCCGAATTGATTCATGTAGTCCTTTGCTTGCATCAGTATTTTCCTCGGGCAGGGAAACCATCGCGGCTCGCCATCCCTTGTTCTATTTTTATTGGTCTGCCGGCATTTCGGTACCGGCAACATCGGTCGTCATATCGAAGGACGCATTGCTCCGGTCGACACACCGCAACGCCATTGTTATGCAGCTCGCGGCGTTTCTCAACTTCGTCGATGCAACCCCAAGCCGCATACCCCGCTCCGCGATGCTTCTTTTTACTTTTTGCGCACCGCAGCATGGGCCCTGTTGTTCACGGTGGGTCTCCGAAAACGATAGACTCGCCCATCTGCGCTTACGAGCACGAGCAAAACCCGAAAGAGGAACTGACGGATGTTAAATCCATTTTTACGCCTACTGGCAGGAGCCGTGGCAACGGTTTTAGTAGGTTGCACGACTTCTGGCTACATCAGCACCGGCATATCGACGGGTAGACTTGCTGAGCAAGCCCCTCGCGCCCTGACTAGCCCAAAACTGGAGATCCCCTCGTCCTCGCTGTGGCTCGAAAACCTGTCGTTCAAACCACTTTATTGAATTTTCATTTAATCTGCCCCGCGGCACGAGTAGTACCGAAGGCATACGTCAACCACCGATCGGATAGAACACCGCGGCCATAACATCGCGCTCAAAAGATCATCCTGCCGGTAACGTGATGATGACGCGCACATTTATCGTCCGTATCCGAACCTAATCCCTATCTAGGTTGCTAGTCGACAGCGATTACGCGCACCTTCACATCGCTCAGCCTGCGCGTTAATTGCTGCGCCGGACGGGTAAGCGTTTAAACTTGCGACAACAACAGTAGATAGCCCATCGGCCTGTGATCGTAAGCGGGCGCCTAAAGGCCCGTATGTCACGATGAAGCGATCCCAACGATTTTTAAGTGACTGCGCTAGCGATGCAGCTGCAAAGCGTCTGATTTCAAGGCATGAGCCGCTCAACCCTTGCGCGTATTTGCTTCAAAATTTAGTTTCAGCCGGCGCGAACAACGGCGCACGTTTCACTTCCGAGGAATTAATTATGCTGCTTCACAGAGGTCCCGCCCGTACGTCGCCAAATCTAATCGCGCCATTATCGGGCGTTCATGCTGCCATCCTAAGCGGACTATTGTTAATCACCTTGCCCAGTTCCGGGAAAGACATTGCCAGGGTTCAGCCGCCCGTTCGCGCGGCCTACCAAATCGACGGCGGTGACGAACAAGCCTTGCGTGCATTGCGCAATATTCGCAATCATCTGCGGGTCGACCCCACCGCCAAAATCACCGTCGTTGCACTTGGTGCAGGCGTCGACTTCCTCTTAAAAGACGAAAAAGACGCCGGCGGCTATCCATTCGAATTGATCGTCGATGATTTGCGCGAGGGTGGAGTGCGCTTCGAAGTCTGTCTTAATACGCTCGATACACGCAAAATTGACAAAACGCGCCTGATCGATGGGATTTATTTCGTCGAGTCCGGGTTCGCCGAATTAGCCGAACTGCAGTTCCGACAAGGTTTCGCGTACCTAAGACCATAACGATCGTTAGCGTGCGCTACCCGAAAAGCTCTCAACCACAGTCTTCGCGCGTTAGATCCTAAGAGCAGATCCGCCCCTCTAATCAAACGACCTTGTTACCCACGCTGCCGTGGCGTCCAACTTCGCGAGTTTCAGATTCCGGGCTTGATCCTGAACAACGGTCTGGCAGGCCCACCGCTACTACGTAGAACCTCCCGAAGAGCAAAATTCACTCCCTACAGCTACGACCGGGCAGCCATCACACCGCCGTATTCAGCACTTGAATACCTTTTGATCGGTCGCCGCCAACGCTGATCGGCGGCCGCTCAGTCTTTCTAGATCCATCACCTTCTTATTCTGCAACACTTGATATAGGTCAAAGAAAACAATGCGCTAAAACCAGAGACTAACTCGAGAAATGTTAAGCGCGGCGCGTCTTAGAAACTCTGAACAAATAAAAAATTCGGGAAGAAGATCGCAATCAGCTAAAAACCCATTTTTTCGCTTCACACCCCGAGAACGGATAAGTTTCTAAGCAGCAAGGCCAGATTCATATTTAAAATATACTGCGTCTCGAGTTTGTAGATAATCCGAACAAGGCGCCGCATAATCAATCTGCATGTTTCGTAAACTGAGTAGTGGTCCGCGCGAAAGCTGAAAAACCGGTCGCGCGTCCGAGATTAAATCTCTATTTTTCAAGAAATTTTAAGATAGCTAGAAGCCAGGCCATCCTTACAGGGGAAATATTATGCTTCGAATCCGATCAACGATGATTATCGTGACTACCTTGAGCGCCTTATCGGCGACCGTATTTGCGGTTGATATTTTTTCGGCCGATCAGGCGCTCATCCATTCAGGCCAGACTCAATTCGAAAAAAATTGCACGAGTTGCCACAACGCTGAAGCCACCGGAAAGATGGATAAAAAAAACGGAGTAACTATTGCGCCGGATTTGACTCAAATCGCAAAGAAAAATGACGGTATTTTTCCAATGTGGCAGATCTATGACGTCATCTACGGAAAAAAGGCAGGTGCCGCTCATCAAGCCCGTAAGATGCCTATTTGGGGAGACGAACTGGTAAAGAGCCGTAGTGTCAACAAAGAAAGCAGGGAAGCTATCGTGAGAGGTCGGATATTGGCGATTATTGCTTACTTGTCTACGATCCAGGCGAAATAACGGAAACAACCCGTGGCCCTTGCGAGAACGTTCTTGATCTCCAAGATAAAATGCTCAACGTCTGCGCGCTTCAGTGACGTGGGCGCTGAGCATGGTTCGGGAAACTAGCAAGCGCAACAAAGCATATTTTTCCTCGCAATTAAGCTGGTAATTTTCCGAATACCCGCCGCCATAAGCGACTTATTCGCTTAGCGAACTCGGTGTGCCTCGATAGGGACTCCGCCCCAAAAGATGAGCCACCTCGACAAGACGAATATTCGACCCGTGCAAAAACCCGCAACCATAACCTAGGCTCCGAATGCATTTTTTGTCTGGTCAGTCAGGCTTGGCCCTGTATCTCCGTTTTGATGGCCTTCGCGGTGCGCAATGCGAGCGCCGCGATAGTTAACGTGGGATTGGCCGCCGCCGAAGTGGGGAAAAGTGAGGATCCCGCGAACCAAAGATTTGAGTGATCGTGGCTTTTTCCTAATGCATCCGCCACTGAAGTTTTAGGGTTGCTCCCCATTCTCGTCGTCCCCATGATGTGACCGGCTCCTTGCGCGTGAGGCACGTGTCCAATTTCAGTTGCGTCTATTGCCCGGAACAGCGTCTGATGTAGCAGCCTAGCGGCTGCTAGCGCGTCTCGAGTATAGTCATCGAACTGAAAGTGAACCGCGGGCTTTGGGATCCCAATTGCATCAAGACGGTCGAAATCGGGTGTAATCCGATTCGCTGGGTCGGGCAATTGTTCTGTAAGAGCCACCAAGGTCATCTCTCGATCTGCATGGTCGCGGACGGCATCTAACAGCGCCTTGCCTAAGAGTCCCGTTTGAGCGAGTGAACGTTCGACTTCACGGAGGTCCGGTCCTGACCAATTCCATCCTTGATTGCCCACATTTGTAATGAACGCACCATGATTTCCGCGGTGCTGACCCTCTCGCATTTCGTGAATGGCACTTACTTCTTGGGGCCCTCGACGTTGCCAGACTGGATTTCGAGCAAGCGCCCGGGTTAATTGAACAGGGTGATCCATAAGATAACGACCTACCGCATCCGAACTATTCGCGATCCCTGTAGGAAATTGAGAGTTTCTAGACATGAGCAGAAGCTTCGGGCCCTCGATCGCATTAGCAGCGACCACGAAGTGGCCGGCGCGCAAGTAAATTTCGCTATGGTCAGGTCTGCGGACGACGCATCCCAGGATCTTTCCATCAGCGCCCGCATCGATGTGAACGGCAACCGAATCAGCGAGTACTCGCGCGCCAAAGGCTTCGGCCTTTCTCACATGGACGGTCCCGTCATATTTGGCTTGAATCGGACAAATCGGAATGCAGGATGAGCTGAGGCAACAGGCGGGTCGGCCGTCGTAGGAACGTGTGTTTCTCGCCTGCGGCGACACTCGCACGTTGAAGCCGAGCGGCGCAACCGCGCTATTTAAGAGCAGATCGCTCGGCGTCGGCGCTAGGCCGGACATCGGATAAGAATGTGCCGCGTGCCGACCATCCGTCGCATCATCATGTCCGGAGACCCCCATCTCGGTCTCCGCATGGTCGTACCACGGCGACAACTCGGAATAACCCAACGGCCAGTCTGCGCCGACGCCGTAACGCCGATGCAATTCAAAATCCGCCGGCAGAAATCGCAGCGCCGTTCCAAGCCAATTCCAAGTAGTACCCCCGACAAGTCGTAGATAATTACTTCGAAACGGCTCCGGCCCCGTCTGCCTTAGATAGGTGTCTTGCATTGAACGTGGGCTAGCCGCATGCGGACTATCATCATAGGGCGCTTCCGGCACCCGAAAAACCGCCCGCGCCAACTGTTCAATCGCATGAGATCTTTCAATGCGCGGCCCCGCATCAATCAATGTGACGGAGATACCAGCCCCCGAAAGTTGTGCGGCGACTAGGGCACCGGCTATCCCCGCGCCAATAATTAAAACGCCAGACTCTTCACTCAAGAAGCACTCCCGTCTAGATTGTTCACACGCTACGCCTGTTTCTTTCTCGTCAGAAACAGGACAGGTCGCTCACCATAAGAGGGCGCATTTTCGGCTTTTTTTGCACGGCAAAAGGCCCCATTTTCAGCGGCACCGTCTGTCATTTTTGAGAAGGCGTGCCCGGACATTGCACCTCGCCCTATCCAACCTAAAACTACTTGATCAGAAAAAAAACAGAGATACCCCGAGCAGTTCTTCAATACAGCCTGATCACGATGACCTGACATCGGGAGCCTAAACCCCACGAGGCCCTCGTTGCCTGGCCATTATCGGACACATCGCTAACTCTTCGCGACACGCGATCTATCCAGCGCCGTTACTTAGGGTGAAAACGTTGCCGTCACATGCTCAGTGTCAAGATATTCACGCACCGCCGAAAATCGCCCATCACGAATAACCATCATAAAGTGATAAATATTGTTGTATGTACGCCCGTTATTTATTTCCGCAAAGGATTCCGCTTCGACCGAAACCCGATCCCCATCTGCGGTCAACAGCTTAGGCGTAACACGCAATCCCTTAGGCGCCATCGGCGTGATCTGTCCGAGCAGCTTTTCGAACTCCAACTTCGAATACGTGCCGGAGAGCGCCGTTTTGCCGGCCACCCACCAGGTCGCGTCATCCGATAACATCCCGAGAACTTCATCGTATCTTCCGCTCGAAAAAGCGTGCCAGAAACGGGTTACGAGCGCCTTATTTTCTTCAACAGTCATCGACGTTACTCCTCTGATTTTGATGCGAACCGGTATTGCCATTGTCGCTTACAAGACACGCCCGACCTCAACAGGTCGGGCATCTTTTGCGCACTTACTGTCTATCTCAGGAAATTAACTATCTTCCACACACCCGGAAACTCAGTAAAAGGCGGCCATCTGCTACGCTAGCGTATCATTGCCCGATGACAGATTTGGACACTGTCGACATAATTGAAAAGTCGCTCATTTTTCTTTTTTTTCCAAAGGCAGCATTCGGTTCGCACGGTGCCGAGGCAAACACTCTTAGCCTCACGTGATCCAATGATCGAAATTGGCCGCGTAGCGTGCACAAAGACGGTCAGCGCCCGTCGGACGATAATTGTCGAAGTTCGACTACGCTAGTCCTCCGATTGGTCACTCACCCGCCACCGAACCCTGCTTTAAGTATTTCCAAGAAATAGCGCAGGCCTCCAACTTCCGCATGCTTCAGGGGAAAATTTCGTCTAGCGCTTTTTCGACGGCGCTGACCGGAATCTGCCCCACCGTCTTCCCATTAAACTCCGAGGCACTAAGTACGCGCCTATGACCAAATGGAGGCTCAAATTTACGCGGGTCTGTATCCCCGAACAATGAGATCAGCGTACG
The DNA here is from genome assembly GCA_903825645.1 of uncultured Pseudomonadota bacterium. Classification (GTDB taxonomy): domain Bacteria; phylum Pseudomonadota; class Gammaproteobacteria; genus CAIKBL01. The sequence goes on from CAIKBL010000003.1 coordinate 9,932, forward strand.
ACCGCCCGCAGCAAGTAAATGCCCACCACCCGCATCATTTGCCACGCTTACCGGGATTTGTCGTGCGAGGGCGATAGTAAAAAGCGGTCCTTTCAGCGACCTGTCGGTGTACATATATTCTGGGAAAAGCCCCTCCGGCACTGCTTCTCGAAGCTCAGGCAACCAGTGCTCCTCTTCAGGTCCTAGAAAAAAAACGGGGACTCGGCCAGAGGATATTTGAGTGCGAGCCGTCTGTATAAAATTGGCCAATGGCCAACATTTGATCTTCTTGCCTGCACCAGGCGAAAAACCAACATAACTCGGCCCGGCCGGCAGTATTTCGGCCGCCGCCGTCAAATATGATTCCGGCAGTTGTAGCGTGTCGGCGAGATCGATCGCCTCACCAATGGCAAGTTCAAAAAGACTCTGCGTCTGGCGATAAACCGGCAGATCCAAGAAGGATACCGATGGCCTGCAGTCCGACAGCCGGAAATCACTCCAAGGTGCGATAAACGTAGTATGCGCGATACGCTTCAGCGCCAACGTGTCTTTACATTTAGTCACGCTTGCGATGATAGTGTCGAAAAATCGGTCGCTTGGCGCCTTCAGAGTCTGTGTCCAACGGGTTCCAAACTCGCTGCTCTCTAAAATCTCATCGATAACACCGTCCACCAACGGTGCTAACCCTGCAGAGAACGCCGTGCGGCCTCTACGTATGCTCAAGGTCAGCTTAATATCCGGACATCTCGCCTTTAGCGCTAGGATCGCGGGTAGCTTAATGAGGGAGTCGCCTATGAGGCCACCAGCACAATGAAAAAGAATCGATTTCATGGAAGCTAAACGCGGTATTTTTTTAGAAACCCGAACTTGAGAGATGATCAATCTTCAATGCCCATGCGCGTCGAATAGGTGACTGATACGCCATCTACTGGCTGTTTTCCTGCTGGACTCGGGGCAATGGTCAACGGTGGAGTACCACGATGTATTCGTGAGCAACATTGCCGATCCTTAGAAATAGACCATAGCTGACGCTTTTCTAATGCCAAAGATTGTAATCGTATCCGAAATCGTGACGGAGTAATTTCGTACACCGTTCAGAGAATAAGATTCTGTCTTTTTCCGTAAACCAATCAGAGGGGGGCCGCGTATCTTCGCGGATAACCGCCAAGCCGTCGGCGCCGGATTCCTTCGTTTTCATGTGCGTTTTAGTAGACATACGGGTTGCAATATTTATTTGCTCTTCGTTTAGATCTAAATTCAGAAAGTCGCTGATCCGCGCAATCACAAGATGCGGCTCGCTGTTCATGTCTTCGTAACGCACGACTAGTGTCCGTGAAGGGAAACGTTGGGCGATTCGTCCCCATGCGTTAAAAAAACGTAAGCACCACCAAAAATCACTGTTGAAGCGGCGTTCTCCGATGCCAACATGGAGAAATTCCGAGAATGAACAACCGTATGTGTCTTTCCATTTTTCGTAATTAGAAACCAAGCAAGATCGAATATCTCGGATCAACACCACATAGCGAGGGAAATGTAAAAAATAGCGCAGAAGCCGGGATCCCACCAAAACATGCGGAATGGAGTGACTACTAATGATGTGGGGAACGTGCGAGGGCGGGGGCGAATCCTTAAAGCCGCCGATGATATCGTTCGCATCCATGAATTGCGGCGGCGGCAATCCATATTGCAGCGCAATGGCAACGCCTAGCTGATGCTTCAGCCAGTGGGTACCGGACTGGTGCATACTCACCGTCATACCGTCACAGCGGCGATGTCTCAGTAACGCGAAATTGGAAATTTCGTTTCCTAGCCGATGCGCATGGAAGCGGAGAAACATGAAAGTACCGGCCCTTAGCTTTCGTTTTCTCATATTGTACACCAGTGCGATGGGACCTTTGCCATTGGCAGGCCGCGGTGCGTACCGGACATCCGCCTGAGTACCCTGTTCCCAAATGGCGGCCAGACCGTCGGTTTTTTTCCATCTATGGGCGCACAGACGTGCGCGCGACCCTATCACGCAGCTGCCGCTGCCAGCGCCATATAGCGGTCCGACATAACGAAGTACGACTTATCACACTCATGCCCACTGCCGCCGCCAGGTCACGTGTCTAAGTCATCAAGGATTAGTGCACTTTGAAACTGGCCGGGGCTGTGCCAAAAAATTGATTACCTTAGCCCTCAGTGACAAGCCACAATTTGCGGGATTTTAAGCTTCAACTCGCCCTGCTCGTCGAGCATGAACATCAATTTTTTGGCCGCAGCAAGAGCGGAGAAATTTTCAGGAACGCTTCTACTAAACAAGCCCGGCAGTCGTCCTTCCGATATTCGGCGTCTACGTCGCAACTTTATTTGCCGCTGTCGCCATTTTTTGTGTTGGTTTGGATTTCTACTGAAGAAATTAAAATCAACCACCCCGGTTACTGGGGATAGAGGGCGCAATGAAACGCGCGTCACTATCCCTATCTTGGGACATGGTTTACTCCGACTAACCTAGCCTCGCTATTTTGGGAAGTGCCTGCGGATGCCTGGAATGGAGGTCTCGAGCCTTTTTATCTTTAGTGAGGGTTTCCGGTTGCAATGGCGCAGCGACTGGGTTACAAGAACACGATCGATACATTATCTGCCACGATTTCGCCGCGGCCGTGACGACTGAGGATAAGTTTTGACCCCGCGACATCTTTGTCTACTCATGCTGGTCTGCACGGTCTGGGGTTTGAATTTCGTGGTCGCCAAAGTCGGCATGCATCAATTCCCACCTTTGCTTTTTACCGGCCTGCGCTTTCTTATACTCACGCTGGCGCTGATGCCCTTCCTCGCAGTAGCGAAGGGACGTATGCGGCAGGTTATTGCAATCACGCTATTTAACGGCGCTTTCCATTTCGGACTTATCAGCATCGCGATCGCCCTCAGTGCCGCCTCCGTGGTGGCGATTGTGAGCCAACTTAACGTGCCGTTCGCGACGGTGATGTCAATCATGTTTCTCGGCGAGCGGGTTTCGCTTAGACGCTGGAGCGGGATCGCGATGACTGTGCTTGGCGTGACTTGCGTAAGCTTTGACCCCCATGTCTTCGATACGCGTTTCGGACTGCTCTGCGCAGCTGCGGCGTCGCTCTCGGGAGCGATTGCCAGTGTTCTGATGCGGCGCCTCGCCGGCGTGGGCGTGCTTCAGCTGCAATCCTGGACCGCATTGGTGAGTGCCCCCTTGCTCCTTGGAGCGAGTTTCATTTGGGAAAATGGCCAACTTTTGGCGCTTGACCAGGCCCACTGGCAGAACTGGTCGGCGCTGCTTTTCACGACAATCGGTGCCAGTCTGATCGGTCACAACGGCTATTTTTATCTGCTACAGCGCTACGAAGTCTCACTGATTGCGCCGATCTCCCTGCTGTCTCCGATCCTCGGGGTAGTCTTTGGCATCGGTCTACTGCACGAGACGCTAACTCCCCGCATACTCTTCGGGGCAGTCTCCGTGTTTCTTGGGATCGGAATCCTTGTCACCTCCGGAGGGCGGGTGGCTAAACCGCTCCAGCGCCGGCCTGAGCAGGACACTCGTTCGCCTGACTGAGCAACCTTCTGCGGCAGCTCTACTTTGCACAATGATGCAGGCCCGCACGCCTGACAGTTGGGGTACGCAAAAAGCTACTTTTCAATCCAATGCGCAGTGCGACAAGGAGCTTGCGGCGTACCCAGTGCTGCCGTAATCTGCAAATGTGTTTCGGATTCCGGCGTTGCCGCCAACTTCGAAAATCGTACGCTCTTCACACGTGAGAACCGGAGAACAGCTTATGCAGACGTTAGACGAACAGCTCACGAGCGCGGAAACTTTCCTGGATGATAGCTTCTACCTGCTGCTAGAGCGTATGCGAAAAGAGCACCCTGTCTACTGGACTAGTGGCTTGAATGGAGCCCGATTCTGGTCAGTTTTTAAGCATGCGGACGTCAAGCGGATCTTGTTAGACGGGGTACTCTTCAGTTCTGAACGGGAAGGTGTCATGCCGGTAATGGATGAAACCTTGAGCGCTGCGAATAGAGACGCCTTCGGTCCGGGCGAGATGTTGATCGCTATAGATCCACCGCGTCACGCCAAATTTAGAGAACTGATATCGGGACCTTTCATGCCCGGTGCGGTGATGGAAACGTCTGCGGTAAAAACTGCACTGATCCGAAAAATATTTGATGATCTCCCCGCCGACGGCATTATTGATCTAGTTGACGATCTCGCCGCCAAAATTCCCATGACGATCATCGCGGACATCCTGGGCCTGCCCCAAGAGCGGTGCGCTGATTTACTTAAATGGGGAAAAATGGCGTTAACATCATCCGATCCTGAATACAGCGGCGGAGACGCTGCCGCGACAACCGAGGAGGGCATCCATCAGATCCGAGAATGCGTTCGCAAGCTGGCAATGCCACGTCGCAGGTGCCCGCACGCTGATGCACTCAGTGCGCTGGCGACTGGCGCTATCGACGGGCTTGCGCTCACGGAATCCGAAATCGTCCAGAATGGAACGCTGATGATTCTGGCCGGATTCGAGACTACCAGAAACTCATTTTCAGGTGGACTACTAGCGCTTCTAGAGCACCCGGATCAGATGCAGCTGCTACGTGATGATCCAAAGCTTATTCGTCGCGCGGTGGAGGAAATGGTACGCTGGGCAAACCCGGTCATCACCCTAATGAGGGTCGCTACCCGCGACACAGAGCTCCGGGGGCAACATATAAAAGCGGGCGATCGCGTAGTGATCTGGCTCGCGTCTGCGAACCGTGATGATGAAGCATTCGAAAACGCCAATCAATTCGATGTCACGCGTGCGCCTAATGCCCACATCGGTTTTGGATTTGGGCCACACACCTGTCTCGGCGGACCGCTCGCGCGACTGGAATTGCGGGTTGCTTTAGAAGAATTATTGAGTCGCTATGAAGGCTTTGAAGTGAGAGGGAAACCGGAGCGGACGCAGGCAAATTTTGTCGGGGGTCTTAAACGGTTTCCTATCAGACTAATCGCCAGAAGTTCTGCTGCAGCATCCCGCGAACTACAATTTTCGGCGAATGCGACCCCTACTGTAACTTGACTAGCGAATCAATTTTCGTTTTTGGAAGGAGCGATCAATGTTCGCAGCGATCATGCGCAAAGACTCGCTGACGCTGTCGTGCTAAGCGATATTCGAAACCGCCAGGATCATTACCAACTCTTTGTCCAGACAGTCCCATTCTCAGACGAAAGCCTCGAGCGGCGGTTGGCACCAGGCGCAGTCTATCTATCGGCAAGGTTCAGTGCGGCGAAAAACACTGAACGGAAGCGCCTGCAGAGAGACGCCGTGGGGGCGCGAACGAGTGGGTGGACGAGATCTCGAGACAGCAACCCTCGTCGCCATGATAGGTACTGTGGACCTGCGTTATAACGGAGGTCGCAAAGCCCTTGGGGCGCGCCGTTCAGCCGGCTAACTATTCCATGGTTTTCGACATATCGTAGCCGGTAACACTCGCCAGGTGCTGCTCATCATGGAAGGGATCGGGTACCCAAATCCCCATGGTGAGCGCGAGTTCTGTGCTGGTAGAGATAGGCTAGAGTTTCCACGCTTACCTTTTCTATTTACAGACGTCTTATATGGCCACCCCGACGCAGACGTTCCCCGATGCGCCCTTTGCCCTTACGTTAGATCATCTCGGGACACCGGTCGACACCGGCCAGTACGCCAACCACGAGAAATAGGACTACTGCGTATTTGGGCGCGCGATCTCGTCTAACTCGCGGCCTGTAACAACGTGACACTCAGTTTGGAGGGCATGACTCTGTCCTGGCGCGACTTCCCTTTTCGGCCTGGCCCGCCGCATGTTCGAACGCAAGTTACCGGTGAATAAAAGGGGCATGACCCATGCCGCATGGTGGGACACCTTAAGGAAAATGGCGATGCGCTGCGGCGAACGGAAAAGAACGAAGTGTTACGCATCACTCGTAACCCCTTGTTACGAGTTGAGTTGAGTTGAGTTGAGGCTGGACTGGTCCCGCGGGGGCCTGGATCTCGACTCAAGACGCCTGCTGACTTCTTTACAGCGTTCTCCCAACCAATCGAAACTGCGGGCGACGAGCCTACGGCGAGCGTGATCAGCGTTGGGGTCAGGGCGGCATCCCCTCCTGGCCCCTACCCGGCGAGTAGTGGTAACAGATGGTGATGGTTCGTTCTTTGAAGTACCACCGTCCGCGCAGCTTTTCCAGTCGATCATCATAACGTCCAGCCAGCACCATGACGTCGTCATTGCCCTCGACGAAATCCGAATCAAAGTAGGTACAAGCTGTTGCAGTGTTTTCTGTCAATTCCAGGCAGGGTTCGAAGATTTTATGGCGGGGATACCGAACCCTCGGGCGCGAACGAAAGAAGTTCGTATACCAAGCAAGGATCGCCTCACGCCCGACGTGTACGAGTCCGCTGTCAAAAGATACTGAGAACCGAGCGTCCGGATGGTAAAGATCGACAAGTTCCTTGATCTGTCCCCGATCGATGAGCTGACAATAGCGGCTGAGCAGCAACCTGGCCCCCTCGTAATCCCCACTACTACGCGCCTTAGTTGCTGACGCGCTACCGATCTTGCCAGAGGAACGTCGCACCGACGCCGTGACGCTTGCGCGTTCCTCCGATGCCGGTGTTACCGGTCTGGTCTTCCGTCGAGTAGCCATATCTGAGTCTCCGGCTGAGCATTCATGCAGATCGCGTGTCGGCGTCGCTAGTATCAGAACATATGGGTCCGGATCGACAAATAAACCATTCCGCCGACGTTCGCGCGAACCATTTCCGAACAATCCAAACCTCGAACCCTAAGTAAGTTACAGCAGCAAAGGCACAACGTTCTCACAAAGTAAGTAGACGTGCATTACGCGGGTTTATCGACTTACGTGGAAACGAACACCCGCCTCGCGACATTTGCCGTCACGGCTTAAGGACTATTTTCACCGCACCGTCACGTCGCTCCGCCATCATGCCATAGGCGAGAGACGCGTGGTCTAGTGGCATCGTGTGACTGAGTATAAGCGCCGGGTCGAGTCGCTGCTCGGCAATGAGCTGCATTACGCGGTATTGATACTTGCGTATCGGTGGCACGAGCCCCGGTCGGATAGTTATGTGGGCCAAGCTGAGCTCACCGATAGCACATTGTTCAGTCGGGTCGAGGTAACCGAGTAGCACAACCGATCCGTAGCGCCTGACCATCGCGCAGGTTTTCTGAATCGTCCCTGGTTTGCCGACACAGTCCGCCGCAACGTCTACGCCACGACCGGCCGTGTGCGAACGAACTGCATCCAGCGGATCCTCTTCGTCAAAATTAACTGTGATGGCGCCACAGCTCGCGGCTCGGGCGAGCCGCTCCGGATGGTGATCTATTGCCAGTACCTTGAGCGCTCCGCGCAGCTTCGCGCACATGATCGCAGCGAGTCCGGTCGGCCCGCAGCCGACGACCGCCACGATCTCCCGTCCCGTCAGAAACTCCATGCCGGCGAAGACGCCTGTAAGCAGGTCGGGTAACACCGTAGCCTGCTCATCTGACACTCGCTCGTCGAGCACGAGTAACGTACGCTCGGCGTCAGGCACCCTCACGTACTCCGCCTGGCCACCGCCCAAATGCCCCCAAGCCCTACTTAGACCAAAACCGCGGAGATTCTCGCAGGCCGTCACGAAATCGTTCTCGCAAAAAAAACAGATGCCGCAATGAATTGAAAAGGGTGAAACAACGCGCTGCCCCTTTCGTAGCTGCCTGATGCCCCGTCCGACTTCCTCGATGACACCGACGAATTCGTGTCCGAGCGGGTCCCCAGGTTGAATCGGAATCATGGCGTTCATCGTGCCCCAATAAAGGCGAACGTCAGTCCCACATATCGATGCGGCAGTCACGCGAACGATGACATCGTGGTCGTCAAGTATGACCGGATCGGGAACACGTTCAATCCGAATTTCCCCTACTCCTCCGTAAATCACGGCGCGCATCGTATGTCTCCCAGCGTTTCCGTTCGCAGAGTGCAAACTCTGCCATGGCGGCTTTTATTTTGACTCGTGTCGTAGAGAATTTACAACGCACTCTGCCCAGCTGCGCCTATTATTAATCGTCGTGGCGCGCGTGGTCAGCGTAATCGTGCTTGCCACCAGACACCATGCCTCCTTTCTCCCTTTGACCTCAACACTAACCACCCTCCCGACTGGACAGCCCTCGGCGGTCACCCAGCCGACCGTCGCTCTTGTCCCCCTTTGAATTTCCGGCACGTAAATATTGCCGCGAAATAGAATCACATAGTCAAACAGTAAGCACCTGCGTAATTCATGCAATGGGCGATCCCCAAATCCGCCAGGGCGTCGAACAGCGCATCATGCAGCTGCATCGGCACGCAATTACCATAACCGTCGAACGCATCATCGGTGCTGGCCATCCGCGTCGAAATCCGCCCAGTCGATCATGACAACGACTTGGCTTCTGACGCCTAATAGGCGATGAAATCGCGACCCGACTCTACTTTAAAATGAGGGGAGCCCCACGCTCCGGATGTTGAATGTCGGCGGTCTACAGCCGTTCTTTTTGGCATCCCTGCTTGATACGCTGCTAAAGCGGTCGGGTGGCAGGCTTTCGCAATCGAGTAAGTGCGGCACGTTCTGACCAACCCTACGACACCTTCTCGGAATCCTGCCAGCGACACAGCGACACGTTGGCGCTTCGCATTTGACCGCGTCTAGTTCATCACGAGTCCGCACGCCACTACCCAGGGCTCATTTCTTCCAAAGCGGCAAGTGACTCCGGAAGGGTTTGCCCCCCATCGATCACCATACCCTGACCTGTGATATAAGCTGCCTCGTCAGAGGCGAAAAACAGCGCGGCATTCGCGACGTCGTCTACCGTACCTAGACGCCGCATCGGCACTGATGCTTCCATTTTTCCAATGTATTCGGGTCCCATGTCACGCAGGCCCTCTGTAAAGACATTGCCCGGCATCACGGCATTGACGGTGATGTTAAAAGGAGCAAGTTCAATCGCCGCAGTGCGCATAAATCCCAGTTGCCCCGCCTTACTTGCGCCATAATGAGACCAGCCGGGATAACCTGTGATCGGGCCGGTGATGGACGAAGTCAGGATGATGCGGCCTTTGCCAGCTGCTTTCATGGCAGGGAGACAGGCCGACACCGACAAGAAGCTCCCCTTCAGATTAGTCCCGATGACGAGATCAAAATCCGTTTCGGTCATCACGCCGAGTCTAGCGGACGGGTAGATACCCGCATTTGAGCAGAGGATGTCGATGCCACCAAAGACTTCGACTGCCGCTACTGCCATGGCTTCTGCCTCTAATTTTTTAGAGATATCCGCAGCGTAGGCCCTGGCGATGCCTCCGCTTGTGACAATTTCCGCGGCGATTTTTTCAGCCTCATAGAGATTTCGTGAGATCACGAATACTTTGCAGCCAGCCCGCGCAAATCGCAGGGCGATGCCGCGTCCTATGCCTTTGCTCGCCCCCGTAACGACCACGCTGCGCCCTGCAATTGATGTAAACATAAGACTCTCCGATGGGGAAAACAGATTAAATTCAGAGGCGCTTTGTTAGTAACTCTGCCGCTAAACGTAGCGTACCGGCGGTGTATTCGTTGCCAAGCTCACGCGCAAAGGGCACTTCGGCATGAGAGGCGACCCAAGCAGTCAGCAGGATCCGTCGTAGCATCACGAATAGCGGGATCATCGCGACCTCTTCGTCATCTAGTGGCGCCACATTTCGGTACCCGTTGATCCACGCCGCCATCAACGTGGGCATAGTAGGCTCATGTTCGATAAAGCTGACCGCTGCTGCAAAGTCGTACATAAACCAGGAGAAGCCGCAGTCGTCGAAATCAATCACGCGAAGCGTATCACCGTCGACCAGCAGATTGGCCAATCGCAAATCGGCGTGGACAAGACCGAAGCGTTCAGGACTCATCCCGAAGGTGTGAAGTTTTTCCCCGATAAGAGCGAGCACCTGCTCGATCAAGGATACCCCGGAGGACTCGAGTCCCAGACCGACTCGCCAAGATCCCCAATAGGCCTGTGGCCCTACCATAGCATCAAAATCCCACCGCTTACGCACAAAGCCGGTCGGTTTTTGCCAACCGCGCGCGTGCCCGTGCAGGCGCGCATTAATCTCGCCCAACTGCCAAAATCGATGAGCGAGATCGGTCGTTCGATCGGGCTCGTTGCCCGGTAGGAACTCGAAGGCAACCACCTCTCGACCAGGGTACCCACCCATGGACGGCAAAGTCTGAACAAGTCTGCCATTGATCCCCGCCACCGGCGCGGCGGTGGCGACAATGCACTCTTTTCTCAAAGCTCCGATCCAAGCCAATTCGGAATAAATTTCCGGGACAGAGGAGTAGTGGAGTCGATGCACACGCAGTACAAGCTGGTTTTCGGTCGCGGGATCTCTCGCCAGAAATGTGGCGTTCTCCGAAAGGTTTAAAAGTGTGACTTCGGTCTGGGCAGAAAATGCCCACCGGTGCAGACCCTGCCTGACCATCTGGTGTAGGTCTATGACGACTTCGGCGCGATATTCTGCTGACATTATCGTAAATCTTTTGGTGCGTAGGCTAATGCATCTCTAGCACTTGATGGGGAATGGACGCTGATTTTTCTACGCGGCAAGTCCCTCGAGCGTATCTGTCACTGCCCGCAGGAGTACATCCACGTGCTCGCGAGTAAAGCAAAGCGGAGGCCGCAGCTTCAGCACGTTACCCTGTGGCCCTGCGGCTCCGATCAAGACACGCCGCTGGCGAAGATCATTGATAATCGCTTTGGCCAACTTCGGCGCCGGTACTTTGCTTATGGGGTCCGCGACCACCTCTACCGCGTTATAAAGACCGGCACCGCGCACATCGCCCAGCGCAGGGAATCGTGCCATGAGCCCGCGAAGGCCGCTGCGCAGGTATTCACCCACTCCCGCGGCGTTGTCCATCAAGCCTTCTTGCTTCAGCACGTCCAGCACGGCCATACCGGCCGCAGCTGCCACCGGTGTGCCACCAAACGTGTTGAAGTAGCCTACGTTTTCGCAAAGTGAAGAGAGGATCTCCGGTCGGGTGACGACACCGCCCATGGGATAGCCATTACCCATCGGTTTGCCCATGGTGACGATATCGGGAACCACGCCATGACGCTGGAAGCCCCACAAGTGACTACCGGTACGTCCGAAACCGCACTGGACTTCATCCGCAATGAAAAGTCCGCCGTGACGACGGGTCGCAGCCACAGCATCGATCAAAAAGCCTTCCGGATGAGCGTATACGCCGTCACTGGAGAAGATCGAATCCACCAAAAACGCCGACACACCAAACCCGTGTCGTTTGAGGTCCCTCGCCGCAATTTCAACTTCCTCAGCTAAACGCGGGCCGAGCATTGCGGGCGGAATTCGATACGAATCCGGCGCTTGAACCACCCGCACCCAAGCAGCGCTCACGCCGGTTTTCGAGGACGCGGGTGAGACCTCAGTAACCGCCGCAGTATTACCGTGATAAGCCGCCCCGCAGACGATAACGCCGGAGTTGCCCGTGAAGTGTTTGGCTAATCGAAGCGCGAAATCGTTACTTTCGCTTCCAGTGCAAGTCAATGTCAAATTAGACAGGCCATCTGGAAAAGTTTTTAACAGTCGCTCACCGTATTCGTGCATGCCCTGATGCAGATAGCGGGTGTGAATATTCAGCTGGCCCATTTGCCGCGCAATGGCCGCGGTGACGTACGGGTGACAGTGACCTACTGAGGGTACGTTGTTATAGCAATCGAGATATTCCCGGCCTTCAGCATCGTACATCAATGCGCCGTGCGCGGCGGTTATCTCAAGCGGCGTGTCATAGAAGAGTACCGAAGAAGCACCCATTAACTGCTTGCGCTGCTCGACCAATGTCCGCAGTGTCCCCCGCAAATCTGAAGCGCCGTGAGGGTCGAAGGCATTTAGTGTCAATATCTGTTGCATGTGGATCTGCTTTACATCGAGACCTTGAAAGCTGGCCCCTGGATCGTAAGCTGAAAAAATTCACTAGCCATGCCCGAGACCATTTTCCGTCTGTAGTCAGCACCCTAGCATCAAGAGCCCTTCGGCAACACGGTCGATGGGCGTGTCTCCTAGTGTCGTTATAACAGAACGCGACGCGCTCTACGTGCCGTTCATTCAGATGTTGCCGATCCAAATCCAAGCAGTGGCATAAATAAGATTTTCTTCTGAAGGATTCAACCTCTCCGAGGTTCACAAAGGCCATGAAGTTGTGTCACGCGGCTTTTCTACTCTCTGCATGACCCAGTTCGTATATTGCCGCACATACGGCTGGGGGTTGTTCCCGACGGCCAGCAACAATCGGACTTGATTGACTCAGATCACCCAATTTTCGGTCTCAAGTTCCAGCGCTACGAGAGATCTTCAGAACCTCCGCTGGTACAGCCTTTCAGGCTTAGAACATCCAGACCACTGCCATTGGACCGCTAAGCGTCCCCCTGGCCCGCTGAATTCACGACTCCCTCGAGGGTGTACGTTCACGCCGCACGTCGATAAGCGCAGCCCCCCGTCTGGTCAGCTGTCTTGCAGATTTCATTATTGATCGTTTGCGCCGAAGAACCGATCTTCCCCGTTAGCGACTCGAGCGTACAACATTGGAAATCATCGCGTCTATTCTATGTCCGCTGGTCTCACCGAACACGCCTGCACCTCCAACAATGTCTGGGATTAAGTCCTCATGGTGGATTCATTCTCTCAAAGATAGGATCCTCCGCAAAACCTTTGAAGCCGCTGATCTTCAACATTATCGATAGCGGGACTCGATCATATCCCGGCGTATCGTTATTGTAGCTGGCTAGGTCAAGCACGAAAGCATTTCTATGAAGGACAAAACAGGTGTCGAGCCACCCGCACCGAAGAATTTTGACTTACTAAAAGACAAAGAACCTGAACCACTCCGTCAAGAAGCAATCGGACTGATCGGTGTATTGCTTCTTACCGTGACGGGCGCAGCTCCGCTCACCGCCATGCTGGGTAACATCCCGTTTGCTGTCGGATTTGGTAACGGCGCGCATGTGCCCGCCACGTTTCTTGTAGCGACCGTAGTGCTGACGATTTTCTCAGTGGGATATGCCGCGATGGCCACCCAGATTTCTAGCGCGGGAGGTTTCTACACCTTTATCAGTCTTGGGCTCGGCCGCGAAGCTGGGATGTCGGCGGGCCTTGCTTCGCTCATCGCTTACAGCCTGTTCGAAGCCGCTTTATCTGGCATTTTTGCTTTTTTTGCCAACACTTTTGTATCTAACCATTTTGGCTTCAACATCCCCTGGTTATATCTCGCTCTTTTCTCCATTACGCTCTGCGGCGCGCTGAGTTATTTCGACATCTCGTTATCGGCAAAAGTGCTGGGCGTCGCGCTAATCCTGGAAGTTCTGGTGCTGTTGGTCTTTGATGCAGCCGTCGTGACTGGAGTACCCGGCACTCATTTTTCGCTTGAGTCAATGAATATTTTAAACGTAATGAGCGATGTCCCCTCGCAAAAAATCGGCAAAGTAACTATTCCCGCAGGCTCCGCGCCAGTAGGTATCTTCATGGCATTTTGGTCGTGGTGCGGTTTCGAAATGGCGCCCTCCTACGCTGAAGAATCGATCGATCCTAAACGTAATATCCCACGTTCTCTTTATTTTTCCGTCATCGCGTTAGGAATTTTCTTCACGCTCACGAGCTGGTGTGCAGTATCTGCTTTCGCAGATGATGACCGCATGTTGGTTATGGCAGTTTCAGATTCGGGTAATTTTTTTATCGAGCCAATGCGCCACTTTGTGGGTTCAATGGGCGCTAGCACAATGTCTCTTCTGATTTTGAGCAGCACCTTTGCCTGCGGCATGGCTTTCCATAACACCGCCGCTCGCTATCTATATTCGCTGGCGCGCGAAGGCGTTTTTCCGACAGCTCTCGGTCACACGCATCCTTACTACAAGAGTCCTCATGTTGCTTCTATTACGCAATCATTATTAGCATTTTTTTGGGTAATTCCCTTCGCTTATTTCAGCGGCACCGATGCCCCAAACGAACAAGCCTACTTGGGTGTCTATACCATGCTGGCCACGCTGGGAACGATGTTGCTGCTAATTCTACAAGCCTTTGTTTCTCTTGCTATTTTAGTTTATTTCAAGACAAAAAATAAAGCTGGACGAATTGAATTTTCTACCTTTATTGCACCAGCGTTTTCTTTTTTTTCGCTAGCGGCTCTGGTGTATCTTCTCGTCGCAAAACTTGACACCTTCGGCGGCGTAGGAGCCTTTGGCAGCAAGATCCCGCATGTCGTCGTGGCCGTCATCATCGTCGGATTCGTATGGGGCGCGATACTCCGTATCACCACACCCGCCGTCTATGCCCGTATAGGACGGCTCCTCTACACGAAGGACTGAGGCCGCGGATCATTGGCGTTCGTGGGAAAGATTACAGACGGATCCGATGGAACGAATCGTCGAAGGCGAAGTAAATTTCACGCGCTCCCCTAGGTGATATTGACCCGCTTAACTACGCTGAGAGAGGTGTAATCTCATCGATTTCCAGAAAAAATCGAGGGGGAAAGAAGAGGATCTTCGCTACTGTGGAGGCCCCACGGGGAGACCGAAGTCAACGGAAAACCAGAAAGTTCGATTAACTGCATGTGTTTCACTTTGGCTTTGATGGAGCGAGGGCGGCTTCAGGCGACGGCTGGCGCAGTCTGCCGTCGTAGCGGCCGGTAGCCCTGAGCAGGACGCGCCACGCACGCCGGAGAAGGGCGGTCCAGAAACGCGCGTCACCAAGCTGAAATAGAGCGGTAGCGGGCTTCTTGTGCGCTAGGCGGCATTCGAATGCTCGTGCGGCGCCCAACTGGGTCACACCCCGCTCGGTCTTGGCGACGGCCCGATGCCATGCAACGCGCAGCGTCTGGCCGCAGCCCGAGACACGCCAGGCGCTCATCTGGGGGAATGGGCGCCTGGGTATTACACACCCACCGAAAGTCCACTGTCGTTAACCCCGGAATTCCCCTAACCGTTACGAGACTTAATGACTTCTGCGACCGCGTCACCGGGTCGGGTCAGATCGGTCTATTTCTACCGCCATCAATTATTTTTTCAAAATCTTTATGCCGATTGGTCTAGAGTCGTCGTAACTACTACTGCCTAAGGGAGGTATGTAATGGATTTCTTCTACGCCATGGGTATCGTGCTGTTCTTCACCTTGACCGTCGGACTAGCCTTTGGCTGCGCCAAACTGGCAAGACCCAAATGAGTGGCTTTTATATTGTAACTGCGGTTGTTGCCGTCGGGCTTTTGATCTATCTCGTCGCCGCGCTGCTGAAGCCGGAGCGTTTTTTATGACTACCCATGCTTGGCTTCTTCTCGGATTTTATCTGTGTATCCTCTTACTGACAGCCAACCCACTCGGCAGCTACATGGCTACCGTGATGGAAGGCCGCTCATCACTCGTCACACGGCTTAGCGGGGGACTCGAATCGTTCCTGTATCGTCTATGCGGTATCCGGAAAGACGAAGAAATGGGCTGGTTGCAGTATGCGCTCGCCATTTTAGTGTTCAATTTGCTGGGCGCACTTGCACTCTATGGCTTGCAGCGATTCCAAGTCTCGCTACCCCTTAATCCTCAGCATTTCGGTAACGTCAGCCCGGATTCATCCTTTAACACAGCGATAAGTTTTGCTACCAACACCAACTGGCAAGGCTATTCCGGGGAATCAACGATGGCATATCTGACCCAGATGTTGGGTCAAGCGGTGCAGAACTTTTTGTCAGCCGCTACCGGGATCGTGGTGGTGATAGCACTCATTCGCGGATTTGCGAGGCACACCGTCGAAACCATCGGCAATGCCTGGGTCGATCTGACACGAATAACGCTTTACGTACTGCTCCCGATATCACTGCTCTACGCGGTGTTTCTGGTGAGCCAGGGAACGATTCAAAACTTCGATCCTTACAAAGATGTCACGACGCTCGAAGTCATTAAGTACGACAATCCGAAACTCGATACCGCCGGCCAGCCTGTCCTAGAACAGAAGGGAAACCCGGTCACAGCGCTTGCGTCGACGCAGACCCTCCCGATGGGTCCGGTTGCCTCCCAGGAGGCGATCAAGATGCTCGGTACGAATGGTGGGGGGTTCTTTAACGCTAACTCGGCGCATCCATATGAAAATCCGACGCCGCTCGCCAATTTCATTCAGATGCTGTCGATTTTTCTCATCCCCGCGGGTCTTTGCGTAACATTCGGTCGCATGGTTGGCGATCCCAGGCAGGGGTGGGCCGTGCTCGCGGCCATGACGGTCATGTTTGTCGGCATGGCCGTTGCCACCATGAGCGTCGAGCAACAGGGCAATCCTCTGCTCGGAAAGCTGGGTGTGGAGATGGCTTCTGGCAACATGGAAGGCAAGGAGCTCCGTTTTGGGATTGCGGATTCGAGCTTGTTTGCCACCATTACCACGCTGGCTTCCTGCGGGGCGGTGAACGCCATGCATGACTCGTTCACGCCCCTCGGCGGCCTCATCCCGTTAGGAAGCATGATGTTGGGAGAAGTGGTCTTTGGGGGCGTCGGCACCGGTCTCTATGGCATGCTCGTCTACGCCGTGCTGGCGGTGTTCATCGCTGGCCTCATGATCGGTCGCACGCCTGAATATCTGGGTAAGAAAATCGAAGCGTTCGACATGAAAATGGTATCCATTGCCATCCTCGTCACACCGCTGTTAGCGCTTGCAGGAACTGCTATTGCTGTCATGACGACCGCTGGCGTGGCGGGTATCGCCAACCCGGGAGCGCATGGCTTTTCAGAGATCCTGTACGCCTTCACTTCAGCGGCAAACAACAATGGCAGCGCTTTCGCGGGACTGTCGGCCAATACGCCCTTCTACAACGTGATGCTAGGGATAGCCATGTGGTTCGGCCGGTTCGGCGTCATTGTGCCGGTCTTGGCATTGGCCGGATCTCTGGCGGCTAAAAAGCGTATCCCCGTCGGCGCCGGTACGATGCCGACGCATGGCTTGCTTTTCATCTTCCTGTTGATCGGCACGGTGGTGCTGGTGAGCGCGCTCAATTACGTTCCCGCGCTTTCGCTCGGACCCGTAGTCGAACATTTGATGCTCTCGCCCACGCCGTGAGCCTAAGGAGAATCTCATGACCCCGCAGAAACTAGCCATGTTCCATCCGGCGCTGATGCAACCCGCCATCATCGATTCCTTCAGAAAGCTAAACCCCGCCGTCCAATGGCGAAATCCGGTGATGTTCGTAGTCTACGTCGGGAGCATTCTGACCACCGCACTTTGGGTGCGGGCGTTAAGTGGCGGAGGTGAGACTTCTTCCGGATTCATCCTATCCGTAGCACTTTGGCTGTGGTTTACAGTGTTGTTTGCCAACTTTGCAGAGGCCCTCGCTGAAGGGCATAGCAAAGCTCAGGCGGCGGCGCTCCGGGGCATAAAAAAGGAAACTTCAGCCAAAAAACTCAAGGCCCCAAACGCTACCGCTGAGTGGATCACGTTGTCTGCGGCAGAGCTTCGAAAAGGTGATTTCTTTCTCGTGCATGCCAACGAGATGATCCCAGCGGATGGCGAGGTCGTCGAAGGCGTAGCGTCGGTGGACGAATCCGCCATCACCGGTGAATCAGCCCCAGTCATACGCGCAGCGGGCGGGGATTTCTCCGCCGTGACGGGCGACACCCGCGTCCTATCCGACTGGCTGGTGGTCTGCGTCACCGTCAATCCCGGGGAGACTTTCGTTGATCGGATGATCGCGATGGTCGAGAGCGCCAAACGTCAGAAAACGCCTAACGAGATCGCGCTGACCATCCTGCTGGTGGCGCTGACCATCGTCTTCCTCGGGGTAACGGCCACGCTGTTACCCTACTCCATGTTCAGTGTCACTGTCGCAAAAACTGGCGCCCCCGTCTCCCTCACGGTACTCATCGCGCTTTTAGTGTGTCTGATCCCGACTACTATCGCCGGGCTGCTCTCTGCCATTGGCATCGCCGGCATGAGTCGCCTGCTCCAAGCGAACGTAATTGCCACCTCCGGACGGGCCGTCGAAGCGGCCGGAGATGTCGATGTGCTGCTGCTGGATAAAACAGGGACAATCACCCTCGGCAACCGACAAGCAACAGCCTTTATTCCAGCCCAAGGCGTCACGGAAGCGGAGCTGGCTAGTGCCGCTCAATTAGCGTCGATGGTGGACGAGACGCCAGAAGGTCGCAGTATCCTGGTGCTGGCCAAGCAGCGATTTAGCCTACGGGAGCGCGACCTCACGACGTTAAAGGCCACCTTCGTCCCATTCAGCGCGACGACACGCATGAGTGGCGTCGATGTCGGCGGCAGCAAGGTTCGAAAGGGTGCGACAGGGGCGATCCGCAAGCATATTGAAGACCTCGGCGGTCATTTTCCGGAATCAGTTGATATCGCAGTTAGTCAAGTCGCCCGCCAGGGCAGTACGCCCTTGGTGGTCGCTGAGGATGCACGGGTCCTGGGTGTCGTCGAACTCAAAGACATCGTCAAAAGCGGCATCAAAGAGCGTTTCGCTGAATTACGGCGGATGGGGATCCGCACCATCATGATCACGGGAGATAACCGCCTCACGGCGGCGGCTATCGCGGCAGAGGCTGGCGTGGACGACTTTCTCGCCGAAGCCACCCCCGAGGCAAAACTCGCACTGATCAGAAAGCACCAAGCAGAAGGTCGTGTTGTCGCGATGACCGGCGATGGAACCAATGATGCTCCTGCGCTGGCTCAGGCAGATGTCGCGGTGGCGATGAACACTGGCACCCAGGCTGCCAAGGAAGCCGGCAATATGGTCGATCTTGATTCCAATCCAACGAAACTCATCGAAATCGTCGAGACCGGCAAACAGATGTTAATGACACGCGGTTCGCTAACGACCTTCAGCATCGCGAATGACATCGCAAAATACTTCGCTATCGTCCCAGCTGCCTTCGTCACGACCTATCCCCAGCTTGATGCGATCAACGTCATGCGTCTCGCGAGTCCGAACTCCGCAATACTCTCGGCGGTTATTTTCAACGCGCTGGTCATCATTGTCTTGATCCCGCTAGCGCTGAAGGGCGTCAGCTATAAGCCGTTGGGTGCTGCGGTGTTGTTACGGCGCAATCTTGCCGTGTACGGGCTCGGCGGAATCGTCGCACCGTTCATCGGGATTAAAGCGATAGATCTGCTGCTTGCGGCAACCGGTCTTACTTGAGTAATAAGGAGCGCCCTTCATGAAGCCATTACTGCGGCCCGCGATATGTCTGTTTCTAATGTTGTCCATTGTCACGGGTATTGCCTACCCCCTGCTCGTCACAGGGATATCAAAGGCACTGTTCTCTGACAGAGCGAGCGGCAGTTTGATCTTCCGCGATGGTAAACCGGTGGGCTCTGCCTTGATCGGTCAGCAGTTTACCGCTCCGAAGTACTTCTGGGGACGGCCCTCCGCCACGGCCCCACAGCCGTACAACGGCATCGCCTCGTCCGGGTCCAACCAAGGGCCACTGAATCCGGCATTGATAGACGCTGTCAAGGGACGCCTTCGGGCCATTCAAAGCGCCGATCCGAGTAATACAGCAGCCGTTCCCGTGGATCTCCTCACCGCTTCTGGGAGTGGCCTCGATCCGCACATTAGTGCGGCCGCCGCACATTATCAACTCGGCCGCGTCGCCACGGCGCGTAAGCTGCCTCGGGCGCAGGTAGCGGCCCTGATCGAAGCGCACACAGAGGCGCGTCAATGGGGGTTTTTGGGTGAGCCGCGCGTCAATGTCTTATTGCTTAATCTGGCACTCGACAAAAAGTGAATAGCTCGCCTGCGTGGCAGTGGTTGTCGCGCATCGTTTTGAAGGAGCACTAGTATGTTCTCTCGTCCTCGACCTCTGGATTATGTAAAAAAAAGAGCGAAAGCCGACCGGATCCAGATGAGCTGCTAAGTTGAGTTAAGAAAGAGGAAATTGAATCGAGGCGCGGGAAGCACAAGATATTTTTCGGTGCTTCTGCAGGGGTCGGCAAAACCTATGCGATGCTTTCCGCCTCACGTGCAAAGGCAAAGCAAGGTACTGATATCGTCATCGGGATCGTGGGAACCCATGGCAGAAAGGAAAGGGAAGCCTTAGTCGCGGGACCCGAGCGCCTACCGTCGCGCGAAGTCCATTACCGCGACATGATCCTGCGGGAATTTGACCTTGACGCGGCTCTGGCTCGCAAACCTGGGCCAATCCTGATTGACGATCTGGCGCATTCAAATATAGCCGGTTCGCGCCACACAAAGCGTTGGCAGGACGTTGAAGAGCTCTTGTCCGCAGGAATAGGCGTCTATTCCACAATCAACGTCCAGCACTTGGAGAGCTTAAACGACGTAGTCGGTGGCATTACCGGAATCCGTGTCTGGGAGACCGTGCCCGATCATGTTTTCGACACTGCAGAAGAGGTGGTTCTAGTCGATTTGCCGTCGGAGGAACTATTGCAACGTCTTAAGGAGGGAAAGATTTACTTGCCCGAGCAGGTGGAGCGAGCAATTCAGATTTTTTTCCGCAAGGGCAATCTGATCGCGCTACGGGAGTTGGCGCGACGCCGGACCACGGATCGCGTTGATAGTCGGATGCTTAAGTACCGGCGTGATCGATCGGTCTCGCCGATGTGACAGACCCGCGAATCGATCCTCGTTCCCAGCGGACCGGGAGGCGGGACCGACAGAATTATCCGCAGCGCGGCCCGTACCGCCGCCAGACTAGCCGTGCCTTGGCATGCTCTTTATGTCGAAACGCCAGAACTGCAGCGCCTATCGGAGCACCAACGACAGCGTATTTTCAAAAACCCGAGGTTGGCGCAAGAAATGGGCGCTGAAACCGCGACGCTGTCCGGCAGCGATGCCGTTGATGTGGTCATTGCTGAACCGAGAGACCATAACCTCTCAAAGGTTATCGTCGGGCACGACTAGATCTCGGTATGGCGAACGTGGCGCCGATCGTTCGCGGACCGTGTCGGCAGGCGCGCAACAGATCTCGAAGTGATCCAGGTTGCGAGGGAGGAAGCAAACACGGCCAAACCAGCCGATGAGAGAACGGATAAATCGCGGCTAGCTCGTCTGCACGCACCATGGCAGTCGTATGCGATGAGCGCGATCAGGTGCGGACTCGCGACGACCATCGCTGCACCCCTGCAATCAGCATTCGATCTCGCCAATATCGCGATGTTATTTTTACTCGCGGTCGTCGTTGTCTCTGTCCGTTACGGACTGGGCCCATCATTCATGGCCTCGTTCCTCAACGTTCTCGCGTTTGATTTCTTCTATGTGCCTCCACGTTTTTCCTTTTCTGTCAGTGATGTCCAGTATCTAGTGACTTTTTCGGTAATCCTGACCGTCGGTTTAGTCACGGCGAAATTGACCACCGGACTTAAATATCAGACCCGAGTCGCGGTGCGTCGAGAACAGCGGGTAAGTGGTCTCTATGAAATTTCGCGAGATCTATCAGGCACGCTCCTGATAGAAAAAATCGCCGAGATCGGCCAACGTTTTATTGAAGTCGGATTCAGCGCCGATTCTGCTATCCTTCTCACTGACGACAAAAGCCTAATCGTCGGCCCGGTAGCGTTGAATGGGCGTATTGACCCGCTCATCGATATAGCGATTGCGCAATAGGCATTTTAAAAATGTGCTGAAGCAGGTTTCGGAACCGACACGCTGGCGGGCAATACGGTCTTATATGTGCCCTTAAAGGCACCGATGGGAACTCGTGGCATGCTAGCAGTGGAACCCCGCGATCAACGGCGGATTACGGAACCAGAGCAACGGCGCTGGATTGATATAGTTGCTCGAATTATCTCAATTTCCCTTGAACGCGTTCACTACATAGCCGTGGCGCAGAGTACAACGCTGCAGATGGGATCAGAGCGATTGCGCAATTCGATTTTATCGGCAATTTCTCATGATTTGCGCACACCGCTCGCCGTGTTGGTTGGGCTAGCCGATTCAATGACGTTGGTGTGACCGCCTCCTACAGAGCAACAGCTTAAAATCGGTAACGCTATGCGTGAAGAAGCATTACGAATGAGTTCGCTGGTCAACAATCTACTCGACATGGCGCGCCTAGAATCAGGCGTGGTCGAACTCAACCGACAATGGCAACCCTTAGAAGAGGTCGTCGGAAGCGCGCTACGGGCTGTTCGTTCGACTATCGCCGGTCATCACATCAAAGTGGACCTGCCAGAGCATTTTCTACTCCTGGAGTTCGACGTGGCAACGATAGAGCGCGTATTGTCGAACTTGCTGGAGAATGGCGCGCAATATACGCCTATCGGAAGCACTATCAGTATCGGCGCGGCGCCGGGTGATCGCGGCCACCTACAAATAGGGGTAGAGGATAACGGGCCCGGAATTGCGGTGGGGAAGGAAAACGACATCTTCAAGAATTTCGAACGCGGCAAGAAGGACAGCGCGGCGCTTGGCGTTTGCTTGGGACTCGCGATATGCCGGGCGATCGTGGACGCGCATGGCGGTAGCATTCGCGTTGAAGGGCGCGCGGGCGGTGGCGCGCGCTTCGTGTTTTCCATCCCACGCGGTTTACCGCCGGTCGTCGACCTCACGGCTGACGACGCGGTAGAGCAACGGATCACGCCATGAGCGGAAACGCTCCAGTGCGCGTAGTCGTGTAAGATGAGCCGGAGATCAGGCGCTTTGCCGAATTGTCGCTTGAAACCGAAGGTTGCCAAGTCCATGAAGCCGACTCTGTAAACCGGGGTCTTGCCGAGGCTGGGACCCGTCATCCTGATCTCGTGGTGCTCGACCTCGGGCTGCCCGATGCTGACGTCGTCGACTTAATCCGAGGCTTACGCGGTTAGACGGCTATCCCGATTATTGTGTTGTCGGCGCGGACAACCGAGAAAAATAACGTCGAAGCGCCGGACGTGGGAGCCGACAATTATTTGACCAAACCTGTTTGAATAGCGGAGCTACTCGCTGGGACTCGGGATCACCTGCGGCGGCAGTCCCGCGCAATTGATACCGGCGCGACCGTCTTCGAATTCGGCAATATACGCGTCGACATCGACAAGAGGCTCGTTGAGCGTGGGTCAGAGGCTATATACATGACGCCAACAGAGTATCGCCCGCTGGTCTATCTCATTACCCACGCCGATAGCATCCTGAGCCACCGACAGTTGCTGAAGGACATCTGGAGACCTTCCCACGCCGACGGCAGCCAATACGTACGCGTCTATATGGGCCTGCTCCGTAAGAAAATCGAGGAGAATCCATCTCAACCTAAACATGTCATAACCGAATCCGGCATCGGCTATCGTTTCATCGTTTAGGGGAATATCTATCCATCGATGTCGTCGCTAGTGGTTGTCGACATCTCTAAAAATAACGCTGAGAGTTCGCTGACGCGGCACGGTCAAATTAGAACAAGTGACCTTGCTGAAGAATTTCTCGAAAACAAGCGCGAGACATAATCTGTGGTAGATCCGCTGCGACGGACTATTTCCAAACTCGGTTCACCGGGTAATTACACCTCTTTGAGCCATTTTTTTTGAGGCCTCGTCAGCAGTCGCGGAACAGAAACTTCGCGCCGTTGTCGTTGCCGCCGGCGCGTTACGGCGAGAATTCGGCTTGAGTATCGACTCGCGGATTTCCGCACAACCCTCGAGCAACGGAACGGGCGGAAAGCGCCCAACTGCTACGGCGGCATCCTGATAACCTAATTCATGCGCGGTTTCGATTTGCCGGAGCCGGCGGTCCATTACTTCAACAACTCCCTCGATATACCTTCAAACTTATCCCGGCGGATCGCCGAAAGGATGAACTTTCAATACGGCACCAGATATTTTTCGCCCGCATCAAGGCTGCAATAATAATCCTTGAGCGGGCTAGGCTACCACGGACAAACCGTAAATTCAGACGTTCCCCCGCACCGATTGTAATTGCGATAGGACGACTTCAGGCGCCGTAGTCTCGGGAACCCGGGTGAAATAAAAATTGGCTGACGGTAGCGTCATTCCGTTTGAACTTGCCCATAATTGCTGATCAAGAATAGCTCCGGAAAAAATCTCCGCCACTGGCCGATTATTGATGATAAAGTCGACCACCCCTGGTGGAATGGCGCAATCCCCATCCGATTGGAAAAGACCCGCCGCCCACCGGTAATGCTGAGCCACATTCACGACCGCCGCATACGCTTGGAGTTCTTCTGCGTTCCGAGGGGACTCCGTCGCGCGGTCAACAATGAGTACCCCATCGATACCTGTCTGACTGAAGCTTCGAAGAAATCCCGCAACATAAACAGCAGCCTTTTCAGCTTCCTGCCAACCAAACTCGGCCTCACCTACCGGCTGCGCCATCCGGAAAGCGGATTCCGCCCATAGTTTCGGTGAGGGACAAACAATCACCAGCGGATTTGATCCCTTGATTTGTGCAATCGCGCCGACCAGCTCGCCTATCTGGGAAGCCGCAACGTTGTCCTCCAGAAGCGTCTTGAGCGCATAGTTCGCCCGCGACCTCACCCCCATTGCCTGAACTAGTTCTGACCGTGCGTTAAGCACGGCGCGATAATATTCTCCAATGTCTATGGTCAGCACATCGGATTGCACCAATTGTTGCTGCTTGCGACTCAGCGCCACGAATGCTGCCGTATCGTCCCAAGGCAAGTCATGACCTTTCGCCAACACGCGCTGAACATAAAGCGCGCTATCAATCCACAGCGCACGGCGCGTTTCCGCGATAGCCGTCAGGTGCGCGATCAAGCTCATGCGGTCAACCTCCGATTGCTTCAAGTCGCTTCTTTAGTGCTGCGTTTTCCATTTGCAAATCTTTAATTTTTCTATCCTTGGGATTGCTCATCATGACACCCTTAATGTTGTCCGCATCCATCACGTAGCGATTACCAGCCGGTGGTGTCGCGATGAGTTTTCTGTGATCGTCCCAACTACCAAAATACGGAATATCGTCTGCCGGTCCGTCTTTCACCCAACTTGCCACGAACGTGTCGAACGGGATCCCTCGTTGCTTGCGCACTTCGCGTTCATCTTGACGCAATTTTTTTGTCGCATCTTCGTCAACAATAAATTTCTTCTCATCAAAGACTACTTTATAGATTCGTCGCGCATAATCCGGAGAAATCAATTTTTCTTCGACGTCCTTTAGAACCATCGCAGGCGTTCGCTCCAACACGTCACCGTATCCTCCGCCGGCGCCTTGGCAAATCATGTAGATCTCCCCAGGATTGCAGATCTCGAAATTGAGCGCAGACTGCACGGTATATTCACCGCCTTCATAGCGCTGCTCGTTCATCAAGTCGACCATACTAAATTTGAAACTTTCGGGTTGATTCTTGAGGATCTCGAGTACGTCGATGTTCTTTATCTTCGCCAACGGATAGGCCGGACTGCCATATCCGCCAAAGCAACCATAGGCGCTTGGATGTTTGGCGCCGCTTTGCCCAGACATAAATCCGAATTCGTTACTTCCCTTGACGGTACTGATTTGCTCGTAACCCATGCCGGACCGATACTTGCCGGCACCGACGCGGTCCTTCGCAAGCTGCTGCGCCACAAGACGGATGAATGGCAATTCCTCTTCCGCCAATTCCATTTCGCCTGTATCCGTCATGTAGCCGAACACTGGAGAAATACCATGCTCACCGTCCGCATTCTCCCGCGCACCACTGCCATTACCATTGATATCCGCACAAAAATTTCCCGTCACTTCTTCATGCTGGGTCAAGCCACCGTAGACGAATGTCGCCGGCTGATTGTAGTGATTCGCATTAATCGCTGAATATCGCTTCGGGAGGCAATAAGCCAGCTTGGCGTAGATGGTTGAGGGCAGTGAGAAGCACTGAAAAATCGGCAATAGGCTCATCGCGTTGGGCGCCTCCGGGGAGGAGTCGATCATCGAATTTTTGTCAGTCAACACTTCAATAGCGCTCAAGACTGCCTGATTCTTGGGCAAATCAGGCCAGCAATAGAGCACAAGGTTCGTGAGCAAGCACGTCTTCATCGATGCCGCGCAAACATTCGTAGAGCGATTAGACAACTCCGGCGAGGCGCCGCGTAGGTCGATAGTCATCTTGTCGTCTTTGACTGAGATGCTAATCGGAATTTTGGCGAGTACGTGCTCCCGGAGATCGTCGTCTATCCAAGTATTAATTCTGACCGTGCCATTCGGAAGCTCCGCTACCCGACGCCGCACCTCGTTCTCGGTATCTTCCAGCGTCTTTCGCAACGTCGTAATCAGATAGTCCTTGCCAAATTCTTCAATGATGGCCATCACCCGCTCCCGCAAGCGCAGCAGCGAGTGCAGTTTCACCTTCATATCCGCATATTGAAGCTTGGGATCGCGGACTGAGTTCTGAAGGAAATTGACCAAATCCCGCTTAATCTGGAAATTCTCGACGACCTTGAAAGGGCACATTTTAAGACCTTCATCGAATCGGCTTTCCGCAATCGACGGCATCCCTCCGGGTTCTATTGCTCCGTTTTCACCCTCGTGGATTGTGGATGCAATCCAGCAAATCAGCTCGCCCTGATAAAAAATCGGAAAAATCAGACTCTGATCGGTGTTATGGATATTGCCGTACCGGGAATCATTGTGAATAAAACCATCCCCCTCTCGAATGCCAACCGACGGGTCGTTCTCCCAATATTTACGAATAAATTTTATCGGGTATTGACAAACGGACGCGAACACCACGATACCGTGCGGTGCCACTTGGGACATATCACCGACCGACGTGAATATGGCCGTTACAAGGTCACCCCACTTGGCGCCTGGTGCGACCCCCATCTGTTCAACCATGGTGAATGATTCTTCGAGGGCGGAGTTAAGCCGCCCGCGGACAAGACTAACCCGCTGCATGTCCAGCACGGATGTCAGCATTTTTTCTTCAGTCCCCGTGCGTTTCGACAGCCCGTGATTACTCATGATTTCCGGATCGGGACCATAGAACAGTTGGTTTTCGACCAAAAATTGCTCGTACAGGTGCCGGTCTTCATGACTTAAGGCGGCGAACTGCTTGTTCTCTGATAAATCGTTCATTTAATTGCCCTCTGTTTCGCGTTAGGCCGTGGCTTTTGATCTGGATTAAGTCGGCGTAGCTGTCGACTGAACATTGTTGCCAAACCCGTACTTGCTATTAATGCGCGGTCAACCGATTAAACCAGACAGCCCCGTGATTCGACGAATGAAAGCTCCATCCCGGCTCAATCAGGTAAGTTGTCGATGTGGTCGTCACGATGGCAGGTCCCTCAATATAGGTACCTGCATTAAGCGCGGTTTCATCGTAGAGCGGAATGATCATTTCTTCCTCAAAGCCCACAAAATGGCACACCCTCTCACCAATCGGGCGTGCCACGTGTTTTTCGGGCAATGGTTTGATGTTGCCGAAATGAACTTTATCCAAATCGACAAATGACGTGACCCGCAGCGTATTGATCCGCACGCCGCTCTCGGTAGCCTGACTGCCTTCCCCGAAACGCGCGCCGTAGGCGGCATGAAAGGTCCCAATGAGCTCGAGAATGTCGTGCAATCCTTCAAAACGCGCTTTTTTAATCGGGACTGCGGTTTCCACGCGTTGGTTACCGTACCGCATGTCCAGTTCCACCCTGAATTTGATGGCGTCACCACGCATTCCCTGACGCAGCAAATCTTCACGCCCGCGATTCTCAAGCTCTTCAATCGCGGCGTTCAATGCTCGGAAGTCGGTAAGAATTTTCTTTGTTCCAGTGTGATAGACCACGGTATAAGTAGACTTCTCATGGATATGCATCTGATTCACGTTGCCGGCCCCTAAGGCCGAAAACACAGACGAGAAAGGTGGCGCAAGAACCCGATTGATTTGCAGCGCATTCGCGATACCACAGCAGTGCAATGGACCGTTGCCGCCGTAGGCCAACAGTGTGAAATCGGCCGGATCATAACCACGTGATCGAAGCTCTGTCGCAATTCCGTTAGCCATGTTGTGGTCAACGGCTTCCTTAACCAACTTACAAATATCAATGACGCTGCCATCGAAATGATCCGACAAGTTGTCTTCTATAGCCGTCTCTGCACGGGCTGCGGTGAGTTTTATCCGACCGCCGGCATAGTTGTCCGGGTCGAGATAACCGAGCAGCATGTCGGCATCCGTAACTGTGGGCTGCACCCCACCACGGTTATAGCAGGCTGGACCCGGGTCGGAACCGGCACTTTGGGGACCTATTTTTATCGTGTCATGGAGCTGATCATAGGTTGCTATCGATCCTCCACCTGCGCCTAAGGTCACTAGGTGTACCATTGGGACGCTCACTAGCCACCGATCAATCACCGGGTGAAAATCGTAATATTTTTCCCCACCTTCGGTGACTATTCCGATATCGAAACTGGTGCCGCCCATATCAGACGCGATGACATTCCCAAGATCACACTCCGTGGCCAAATGTTCAGATGATGCGATGCCGGCCACAGGCCCCGAATGCACCGTCTGGAGCGCATCAGTGGAGTTTAACTGCGCCATTCCACCCGAGTTATGACTGATCAGCATCGGCTTGTCGTACCCATTCGACCGGAGGTTCAACTCCAGAGTACCCAAGCCGTGGTACATCACGTTGTGCAAATACCCATCAATAATCGTCGATGTGGCCCGGGTATACTCTCCTTTACGTCCGGCTACCTGATGCGACAGCAACATGGGGACTGCGCCGAGAAGATGCAATGGGTATTCGTCAAGAAACAACTCGCGCACCCGAAGTTCGTGCTCCGGATTGACGACGCTGTTCGTAAGCATAACCACAATCGTCTCTGCGCCTTGATCCACCAGATATTTCATCTTGTGCTTTAGGTCTTCCTCATCAAGCATCATGAGGATTTCACCAGAGTAATTCACACGCTCGCGAGCCATCGCGATCATCGAGATCGGCACCAAAGGTTCCGGGCGCTTGGCGCGCGTTAGATCGCGCTGCTCCTCGAAAGGGAGGCCTTCTCCATAGCCCCGTCCGCGAGAGAGCGGTACGGTGCTGCCGAATCCTTCCGTCACGATAAGCCCTATTCGCGGACCGTTGCGCTCGATCAGTGCGTTGGTTCCTAAGGTGGTTGAATAGCGAACCGAATCGACGCTAGAGAGTAACTCTCTGGTCTCGATTCCGAGCTGCGTCGTTGCATCGCCCAATGCCTCATTAAAACCCAGTGCCAAATTTTGATGAGTGGTCAACGCCTTGGCTTGGACGTAGCGATCTCCCCAAGCGACGAAGCAGTCGGTAAAGGTGCCACCAATGTCCACAGAAATTCTTTTCATAACAACTATCCCGAAATACTTATTTATGTCCGTGGTGATGGCGCGGCGACTTCCATTCCGGAATTTCTGGTTCGCCTCCATTTACACCCCATCCCGTCGCTTTTCTCTTGAGATCATCGATGTCTAGTTCGATATCGCGCGCGGGGGGGTGTCCGGGAACCGTATACTCAGTCTCTACCATCGTGCCGCAGGACGGGCAATAGTATTCAAGCAGCGCGGTAAATTTTGGATCCGGACAAAATGTGTACTCGTACTTTTCGGGATCGATTAGATGAGGATGCACCTCATCTAACTTCCGATCATGGACCAATAGGCCGCGCTTGTAGTTGTCCCGCGCATCAAAAATTTCATGATCGCAAACGCGGCATTCCCAAGTCTCTTTTTCTAAGTCAATAGCCAGATACTCAGTAATATTTACTCTCATTTGCCCGCTCCTTTCAGATTTTTTCAATCACGACATCTCGGTTGGATGAAACACGGAACCGCCACTTCTCATCTATTTTCCCCGTGAAATATTCTTCTTCGATGATCGCGGGCCCGTCCGCCGCAGCGCCCGATTTCTGATCCTCGAGCCGATACACCGGAATTTCACCCCACTCTCCTGGCTTCATCATGATTTTTCTGACGACGGTCGAGATCGCAGCACTCGGCTTTTCATTACCTATCGCCTCGAAAGAAAAATGTTCCAACCTTTTTAACACCTTCAATCTCAGCGAAAGATCATGGCCTCGAAGTGACGGCGGCAATTCAAGCCGAGACGGATCAGCGATCAGGTATTCCGTGGCATCGCGGTCACTCTGGATATGCCAGATACATTCGCATTCGGCAAGATTAACGCCCTCAGCAAACATATCACGGCGCGCTCGTTCTATCAGATCCTCGACGAGTGACCGTTGGGCTGCTTCTGCCTGCGGCAGTTGATTTCGATATTCATGTGAGAGATCCGAAAATCCGATTCCACAGGCACTAAAAACGGCGGCGAGTCCTGGGATAATTATTTTTGAAACCCCGGCTTGGTCGGCGACCCTCGTCGCCAAAAGTGCGCCTGCACCGCCGAACGCAACAAAAACCGTATCAAGATCTATTTTTGTGTAATCACTAATGCTGCGTGATACACAATTGACCCACTCGGTCATCACCTGTTCTACCGCGGTCTCGACTTCTATTCTGAGCGGTTCAGCAATGCGTTTAAGGATCGCAGCACGAGACTTGCTTTCGTCTAAAGTGAGATCTCCGCCAAAAAACGTTGTCGGTGATAAAATGCCCGCCAGCAACACGACGTCGGTGATCGTGACATCCGTGCCTCCTAGATTGAAGCAAGCAGGTCCGGGCGCTGCCCCTACCGACTGGGGACCTACTCTTATCGCATCACTATCAACGGTGATGATCGAACTTCCCCCGACACCAGCGCTAGCAATATCGGCGAGTGGGAACGCGATCGGGATTTTTTCGACTTCGCCTCGCATAAGATTTTTGATCACGCCCCCTTCAACGAGACCGATATCAGTAGTAGTACCACCCACGTCGTAAGAAATTACTCGTTTTAATTGATAATGATCGGCAAGCGCGCGCACGCCTTCCATGCCGGCGCGCGGACCGGAACTATAGGTCTTGATTGCGGTAGTTTTGGCGACACGCGCCGTGCCTCCGTCGTTACGAAAAATCAACAACGGATTGCTGCATTTCAAGGATTTCAGGCGATGGTCGGCGGTGTAGAGAAAACGTTCCATCGCTGGGTGCAGATAGGAATTAAAAAGAGCCGTCCATATTCGTCGCTTGTCATCATGCTCATCGACTAGGCCACTAGCGGTGACCACTGGGACAGCACCGAGCAGATGAGACGGAAATTTTCTTTGCACCATTCGTATCAGTCTGCGTTCCTGAGCGATTACGGCGGTACCGGTCAGTCCGATCACGATGCGCACGGCGCCGCACGACGCGACATCGTTTACTGCTCGCACTAGGGCTTCTTCGCAAGCCTGGTCATCTATCGCGGTATCGATGATGCCTATCCGCCCCCCTACAAATGCTTCATATAACTCTCTAGAAGCTTCGGTGTCACATAAAAGATCAGTCGTAGCGGATGAATCAACGATGATGCCGAGACGTGGTCCTTTACGCTCTACTATCGAATTTGTGCCGAGCGTCGTGGAGTAACGGACGTAATCGGTCTCACGGAGTAGTCGTGCTGGATCTTTGGCGCCATAAATTTTCTCTGAGACTTTGGCTATCCCGTCAAAAAAACATCTACTGAGATCGTAAGGCGTGGTCAGGACTTTTGCTCGATGGACAGTCCGCCCCTCCATCACGCAAAAATCGGTCAGCGTCCCCCCATTATCGATATTTATAATTCTCATTCTTTATTACTCTCCACGGCGTCAAATTAGTCCATCAATGTTATCGGGGGATACTAGCGACTACCGAAATAGCTGATACCATGCGTTCTGTAAACTAGCATACCCATGTTTGCGGATTCGGACCCACTGCGTCGGCGGCGGTCGGCAGACGCAGAAGCTGCTGCGGATTATCAAAGAAGAAATGGACATTGCCTACCCCACCCGTAAAAAGAGGGGGGCACTTTGGCGGATCCTGCAAACGCCGAAAAAACCACTTGCAGATCTGAGCGGTGTTATGCGTACACATGCCGCAGTAACATGCCCGCACTTCACGTGGCTTTCGCACGATGAATAATGGCAGAGGGTATATTAGGGGGACATGTCCCCATTGCCGAGACCCTTCCGACGCGAATTAAACGAAGGCGTCTCGTAGATCAGTGGGCCGAAATCCGCGGATCACGAACCGGGAAATTCCAGATGTGCCACCAGATCGACCACGTCATCCATGAGGTTAACCGGGACGTGACTGGTCGGCCACCCGCGATGCGGGTTCTCGAACCACGGCTAACCAGCCCCGCGACCCGCGCAACGTCCTCTCACTGCAGCGAATAGGTCGACCTCTTTTATCCGCTCCGCTCTTACCTGCGACGTCGGCTGACCACCTTGCAACCCGAAGGGTTTGGGTTCCTCGGGGCATCTGGGACATCGCAAGCGGCCCGCGCCGCCTTCGTTTAACTCGATAATCTAGATACGGGTACCCTCACTCGAGCCTGCGCCGTTTTGTCAGGTTCCAATGCGGTCGGCGCGGGCAACGATGGTCAATAAACTCGCAAGCCGCGTATCACGAGATTGCGGATTTCGGTCATGTCTTCGATGGCGAAGCGTACGCCTTCGCGGCCGAGACCCGAGTCTTTAACCCCCCCATAAGGCATGTTGTCGACACGGAATGAGGACACATCGTTCACCACCACACCGCCGACCTCGAGATGATCCCAAGCGGCCAGTACCTTGTGGATGTCGCGGGTGAACAGGCCGGCCTGTAGGCCAAACTTGCTGTCGTTAACTTCGGCCAGCGCTGCGTCCCAATCGGAAAAGCGCGAGAGGAGAACCACGGGGCCGAAAGCCTCCTCGCGGAAGAGTTCGGTGTCGCGTGCGCAATCTTCCAGAAGCGTAGCCTCTAGCATCGCCCCTGCGCAGCCGCCGCCGGCGAGCAACCTCGCGCCGGAGGCCACCGCCACGTCGATCCAACCCTTGAGGCGCGCAGCCTCCTTGACCGAGATCATCGGGCCAATGAAGGTTGTCCGGTCTCTGGGATCTCCCGAACGCAGCACCTTGACACGCGCCACCAGCATATCTCGGAAGGTCTCGTAGACTGTCTCATGGACAATCACCCGTTGAACGTGGATGCAACTCTGGCCGGACTGGTAATAGCCGCCGAACACCACTCGCGCTACCGCATGTTCGAGATCAGCATCCGCATCGATCACCACGGCGGCATTACCACCCAATTCCAGTACCACCTTCTTCTTACCAGCCTTGGCCTTTAGATCCCAGCCCACCCTGGGCGAACCAGTGAACGACAAGAGCTTGAGCCGCTCGTCGGTGGTGAACAGATCGGCGCCGGCGCGGGCTGCCGGGAGGATGGAAAACGCCCCCTCGGGGAGCGCGGTTTCGGCCAGCACCTCACCGATGATGATCGCGCCGAGCGGCGTCAGACTCGCCGGTTTCATCACGAAGGGGCAGCCCACCGCGATGGCCGGCGCGATCTTGTGCGCCGCCAAATTCAGCGGAAAATTAAACGGCGAGATAAAGCTGCACGGTCCAATCGGCACACGCTTCCACATGCCGATGTAGCCCTTGGCCCGTGCGCTGATATCGAGCGACTGGACCTCGCCATAGATTCGTGTCGCCTCCTCGGCGGCGATGCGAAAGGTATCGATCAGACGGGTGACCTCGCCCTCGGCATCGGTAATCGGCTTACCGGCCTCAATGCACAGACCCCAGGCGAGCTCGTCGAATCTTTCGCGAAACCGCTCGACGCAGTGGTAGAGCACCGCCTGCCGCTCATAGCTTGCCATCGCCGCGAAGGGGGCGGCGGCGCGGACCGCGCCAGCAATAGCTTCATTGATGATGTCGGGCGTTGCCAGCGCGGTGTGGAAGGCGATCTCACCGGTATATTTGTTGGTAACCGCAAGGTCAGTATTGGGCTGCACGGCGAGGTTGTTAAGATAGAGCGGGTAGACGTCTCGCAGCTTGTTCATCTTCACTTTCCCTTAAAGGTTGCGAAAGGCGGGCCAACCCTAGGCTGGCACACCGCCGAAAATCGCCCAACCTCACGTCACTGGCGGGTTTAACCGGCTTACAACGCCTTCGACAACGCCTTGATATCCTTGTTAAGGATCTGGTCGTTTTCCGAATAGTCGACCGGGCAATCGACCAGATGAACGCCTGGCGTGTCGCGGCAATGGGCGAGCAGGTGATGAAGATGCGCCGAACTTTGCACCCGGTGGCCGTGGGCGCCATAGCTTTCGGCATATTTCACGAAGTCGGGATTGCCGTAGGTGAGGCCCCAATCCTTGAAACCCATATTCACCTGCTTCCAGCGGATCATGCCGTAGGAACTGTCATTAAGGATGATCACGGTGAGGTTGAGGCCGAGGCGCACCGCCGTCTCCATCTCTTGACTGTTCATCATGAAGCCGCCATCGCCGCATATCGCGATCACCTTGCGATCCGGATAGAGCATCGCGCTCATCATCGCCGAAGGCAGACCGGCACCCATCGTCGCCAGCGCATTGTCGAGCAGGACAGTATTGGGGAGATATGCGCTATAGCCGCGCGCGAACCAGATTTTATAGACGCCGTTGTCGAGACAGATGATACCGTCATCGGGTGTGGCGACCCGGACCTGCGCCACCAGATGCGGCGGAAAAATGGGGAAACGTTCGTCCTTAGCGAGGCCGCTCGTATGGGCGACCTCGGCGGCGCGGTACGCGAGCATCTTAGCGAAGTCCCAACTGGTATTTGGGGTGATCGTCTCTTGGATCGCCCAGATCGCGTTCGCAATATCGCCGATAACCTCGATTTCGGGGAAATAAACCGGATCAACCTCGGCGGTCTTGGTCGAGATGTGAATAACGGTGTGGTGCTTCCCCTCATTGGCGCCGCGCATGAAAAATGGTGGTTTTTCGATGACGTCGTGGCCGACATTAATGATGCAATCCGAATCCTCAATGGCGCGGTGGACGAAATCGCCGGCGGAAAGCGCCGCGCAGCCGACAAATTGGGGATGGCGCTCGTCGATCACACCCTTGCCGAGCTGCGTGGTGAGGAACGGGATGCCGGTCTTTTCTACGAATTCGAGCAGCATCTTGCCGGTCATCTTGCGATTGGCCCCGGCGCCGATGACTAGGATCGGCGCCTTGGCCCGCTCGATCATCTCGACCGCCAGGTGGATGGATTTCATGTCCGCGTTCGGCCGCCGGACATGGCTGCGTTTGATCGGGATGGCGGTGGTGTGTTCGTCGGCAATGTCCTCGGGCAGTTCGATGTGGGCTGCGCCAGGCTTTTCCTCCTCGGCCAGCCGGAACGCCTCGCGTACCCGGCTGGGGATATTGTCGGAGGAGGCCATCTGGTGGGCGTATTTGGTGATCGGCCCCATCATTGAGACGACATCGAGAATCTGGAAACGGCCCTGCTTAGATTTTTTGATCGGCTTCTGACCCGTGATCATCAACATCGGCATGCCGCCCAGCGTAGCGTAGGCAGCCGCGGTCACGAGATTGGTGGCGCCGGGCCCCAGCGTCGCCAGGCACACGCCAGTCTTACCGGTGTGGCGGCCGTAAGTCGCTGCCATGAAGCCGGCACCCTGCTCGTGCCGGGTGAGAATCAGTCTGATACGTCTCGAACGGGACAGCGAATCGAGAAAATCGAGGTTCTCTTCGCCCGGAACCCCGAAGACATATTCACAGCCTTCCTCTTCAAGGCATTTCACAAAGAGATCGGACGCTTTCATGCCCTCAGGCGGGGGGGGTGCATAGTTCACGGCGTACTCCGGGGTAAGTGGGGAACGGAAGAGCTGCTCAGACGACGCCGAAGGCCAGCGTGGCATTGGCGACCTTATCTTAAACCGGCGATAGTTGCCCCTGTTCACCTAATGGATTTAGCCACCACTTTGATCGCTACAGGCTTAGGTGCTAGCTAAGGATGAGGTCGCCCGAATCCGAAAGCGTCAGCACACTTCCATCCATTTGCTCGATCTTTTCGACGGCGTGGGTGGCGGCTTTGCCCGAGCCAGAGATCATCGCAGTCTTACTTTCAGGCCTTCGTCTGTCATGGCCAGCATGTCGGCACCAGAGTATACCGCGCCATCGCGGACCGCGCTCGACCCTAAGCGAATGCCTCAGGGCAAGCTCGCTAAAACGCTGTTGACATCGGCAAGTTGACGGGATCGATTATGGCTTTCAAGGGTTGCGGGAAAGCGATGTCGAGCATGAACCTGTTGACGCACCTGTCGGTGATCCAGGATCCGCGGATTGAGCGCAACAAGAAATGCTATTTAACGGAGATGCTGTTTGTGGCGATCAGCGGCGCGAAAGGGTGGGCTGATATTGTTGAATTCGTGGAGTCAAAGGAGGAATGGTTAAGGCGTTTCGTGCGCCCTGACACAGGGATCCCGGTGGATGACACGTTTGCACGGGTCCTGTCGCGGATTGCGCCGCAGGGGTTACAGGCGTGTCTGGTGAAGGGGACGCAAGCGCTGAGCGCGGGCAATGCGGGTGAAGGGATCGCCCTTGATGGCAAGACGGTGCGGCGCTTTCATGATCGACGGCAGGGGCGTGGGGCCTTGCACCGGGTGCGTGCGTGTGCGACGGAGGCGGGTCTGGCGCTGGGACAGGTGACGACGGAAGTGGAGTCGAATGAGATCGTGGCGATCCCTGAGTTATTACGCTATCTGGCACTAAAAGTGCGCGATTGTGACGATTGATGCGATGGGCTGCCAACGGGACATTGCGGCGCAGATCGTCGAGCAACAAGGGGACTATGTGCTGGCGGTCAAACGGAATCAGCCAGGACTGCATGACGGCATCATGGATTTTTTTGATACCGCCCAGGCGCATGACTTTGTCGGGGTGGCGCACCCCTATTACACGCAGACCGAGAGCGGTCATGGTCGGGTTGAAGTGAGTCGCTGCTGGGCGAGTGCGCACTTGGAGGGATTGCCGCATCGGGAGGACTGGGCAGGGCGGGCCTATCCGAGATTTTGTGGGCGAGGCATATCATGAGAGGAAACGAGGATGGATATGCCAAGCAAGAGACGGACGTTAGCGGCACAGGCAGCGGCGCGAGGGCCGCTGCCTGAAGTGCCCGTAGAGTTGTTGGATCAA
>CAIKBL010000004.1 GCA_903825645.1 uncultured Pseudomonadota bacterium
CGCGGCAATTTGACTGGCGCCCTCAAATGCTGCGGGACCCACCGTGTCGGCCGTCCCATCGATCGTCTGGAATAAGGCCGCAAGCCTTGTCGCGTTGTCAGCCGTTTTTGATGCAATATCGCGCACGTCAAAAAGTTCGCCACCGATGCACAGTTCGGCCTCGATCGCATCCTGAAATTGAACCCAAGCCGCTTTGGCCGCCGGGCTCAGCATCATCATTTCAGGACGAAGTCCGCCCTCGTCATCGAGGCGGGCGGGTTGGCCCAATATCGCGGTGACGCGCCGATGAAACGCTTCCAGGCAAAGCCAATGCGCAGGGGCCTCTACAAATGGTCGCCGTCCTTAGGTGCTTTCGGGCCACGAGACCAGAAACCGCACCAAAAACCCGCAGCCACGTGCCAGGAGGCCATTTTTTGCGAAAAACGCTCGCAACGTCTCGGGCTGAACCATCAGGCCCATCGTCAAGCGCGCATTGCGGACGGTGAAGCTCTCCGAAGTTCGCCGTCCGACCGAAAGATCGCCGCCGTCCCACAAAACGTTCAACATGCCAAGTTTTTCATGACCGCGTCTGAACCCATCGCGTGTGCGCCGAGTACTGAACCCGCCTCGCTCGAGATCACGCCCGCGGAAGGCCAACCCGTGGCCAGACGCCACGCAAGACTTTCGGAAGTTTCGTCCCCGAGCATCAGCCGCGGCACCCTCGGGCGGTCGGTTTTTCGCGCTGCAATTCGACCAATTCCGCTTTCAGGTGATCGGACGTTTTGCCGGTTCTTTTCGCATCTTTGATCGCCGCCAGGAGACCTTCTCGCTCGGCGTTCCACGCAGAAAGCGCCGCCTCAAATGCGGCGACCGCGGGTTTCGTCGCTTCGGCTTGGGTTTTTTCGTGCAGCCGAATGGCCGCTGAAAAATAGCCATCGCAGGATGACTTCCTTTCGCCAGAAGTCGCGATGCTCAACAGGTACAAGCTCGTGGGTCCTGAGAGCGTCCGAGCCCGCTCGATGTTGACGAAGCCTTGGCAAGCTAGCGACATCGCGCCCAGTGCCGACGCCGCCACCAGGGCGACCGGGGCCTGAACGAAAGCTGCCACCTCCGCGACGGCTTTTCGGATGACAAGCGGCAACGCACCGCTTGGGTAAGGCTCAGCCGCCACATTCGCTGCCAACGGTTGCGGCTCGGGCCAGCCCGCAGCAGCGGGCTCTGTAGCGCGCCGCGAGTGTGGTTGTTGCGGTAGACCGGCCTTCAAACTGGCAAGCGCCGCACGGAAATGTTGCTCGTCAGTCATCGCGTTAGCCATTTCGGGATTTCGCGATGTTGGCTTCGAGAAAAGCGTCGACCGTCGAGCGACTTGCGTTTGGGTCATCCAAATTTCTTGAGATGTTCTCATGAAGCGTGTCCCTAATGCGCCGGCTCGCGTGAAAATTCGCCGCCTTGAAACGCATGGTCGCTTTATAAGATTCGCCAGGGATCCGGGCACTCCTCACTTATTCTGGAATTCGGTCGGCTAGGTACACTATAGGTACACTGAAAACCGGAACTCCCTGCAACCCGATGCTGCGTCATGAAACACTGCCACTCAATCGCTCGGCATCCATGGCCGTCGCTATCTGTTTGTTTTATTGGGGTTTAGGCATAAAAAAACCCGCTGGAATGCGGGTTTAGTGTGGTGGGCCATGAGGGACTCGAACCTTCAACCTACTGATTAAGAGTCAGCTGCTCTACCAATTGAGCTAATGGCCCAGAAACTGCCTTATCAAATCTAAAGATGGGGCGAGCGATGGGGATTGAACCCACGACCCCAGGTGCCACAAACCTGTGCTCTACCAACTGAGCTACGCCCGCCATCGATATCTGAAAAACCTTCTCTAACTAACATCTCATCCCGTCCGTGCCCGGCGCCAAGGTGGCTGCCTACCGCCTTGTCGTAAGGCGTCGAATGGCGCGCCTGGCAGGATTCGAACCTGCTACCCTCGGCTTAGAAGGCCGATGCTCTATCCAAATGAGCTACAGGCGCAGGCAAACCGAAGAGCCGATCGTCGTCCTTCCTCGCCGCGGATGGTCGGGGCAGAGGGATTCGAACCCCCGACCCCCTGCTCCCAAAGCAGGTGCGCTACCAGACTGCGCTATGCCCCGAGACGACTTGCACGCCGATCTTTCCAAGGACCTTGTCCGGCGAAAGGCTGGCCATGATACGCAGCCCACCAAACAGGGTCAATTGGAGCTGACTCTCTAGCCTCGAGATAATCACCTGAAGCCTTGCGCGGATCGGGCACATCCCGCACCATCGCGACCTTCTTCACCCCAGCCGGAGCACCGTATGTCATTGCCACAAGTTCGTCTTGCAACCTCGATGGGCGATATAACCCTTGAACTTTTCGCCGACCGAGCGCCCAAGACCGTCGCCAATTTCCTGCAATACGTGGCCGATGCTTTCTATAACGACACGATTTTTCACCGGATAATCGAGGGATTCATGATTCAGGGCGGCGGCATGGATGCCGAGATGCGTCAGAAACAGACCCGTGATCCCGTTGAAAACGAGGCCGATAACGGCGTCGCCAATCAAGTCGGTACCGTGGCAATGGCCCGTACGAACGACCCACACTCCGCGACTGCCCAGTTTTTTATCAACGTGACCGATAATACTTTCCTAAACCACCGCGCAAAGTCACCGGACGGCTGGGGTTATTGTGTGTTCGGACGCGTCACCGAAGGTATGGACGTGGTTAATGCCATCAAAGCAGTTCCCACGACACGCCGCTCGGGGATGCAGGATGTACCGCAGGAAGCGGTGACGATTCTGAGCATCGCGCAACTTCCCTGATCCGACCAGTGCGCAACGTCCTTTTCGCGTCGGATCTCCATCTCAGTCCGGCGCGACCCGACAAAATCGAGCTTTTCTTCACACTCCTCGGGCGGTGCCGTCGCCACGTAGAAGCCGTGTATCTGCTTGGCGATTTGGTTGAATTCTGGCTTGGCGATGACGACGAAGACCCCGTACATCGCAGACTCACGTCCGCGCTTCAAAACTTGGTAACGTCGGGCGTCACGGTGTCCGTCACTACCGGAAATCGGGATTTCCTGATGGGTCCACAGTTCCGCAAGGACACCGGTGTGCAACTCCTCGAGGATTACGCGGTCATCAACTTACACGGCACCCCAACATTGCTGACCCATGGTGATCTACTCTGCCTCAAAGACGTGCAGTATCAGCAGTTCCGACAAACCGTGCGCGAACCCGCGCGGCAGCAGCAGTTTCTCGCCCTATCAATCGCCGAACGCCGAAAAATTGCCACGTCGACGCGCACGGACACACAGAAATCGATGCTGGACAAAGACGACTTCATCATGGATGTCGACGAGCCCGAGGTTCTGCGCGTGATGGCCGCCCATCGGGTGGCACGACTCATTCACGGTCACACGCACCGCGCGGCGGTGCATCACGTCACCGTGTCAGACCAGTCCGGCGAGCGCGTGGTACTGGGCGATTGGTATACGGATGATCAGGTCTACTGGGCAACACCTACGGGCAATCGCCTCATACCGGCCGCGATCCTTGCCAATGAGCTTGCGTGAAATCGGTGGATAGTCGGCCTTAACGTGCGCCACACAGACGGGCTCGAAACATCACCCAATCGAAACAAGGTCCAGGATCCGTTTTACGGCCAAGGGCAACATCCGAATGCCCCACGATGCGGGACAAGGTAATCCGGGGATATCGCGCGCGCAGCGACTCGGAGAGCGTGACGAGGGCGTCATATTGCGCCGACGTAAAGGGACAGGTATCCGCTCCTTCGAGTTCGATGCCGAGCGCTCGGTCGTTACACGCGGGACGTCCCCCGAAAGTGGACACACCCGCGTGCCACGCTCGTGCGGTGAGCGGCACAAACTGTACCACCCGTCCCCCGCGCTCAATGAAGAAGTGCGCAGAAACCCGCAGCCCTGCCAGCCCGCACAAGGCAGGATGGTCAGCCACCCTCAACTGATTTCTGAACAGCGCGTCAATGAAGGGCCCACCGAATTCCTGTGGCGGCAGGCTGATCGCGTGGATGATCAGCATGTCTAGCTGCGCCCCCGCCGGCCACGCGTCGCAATTGGGGGAAGGTCGGTGAAGGGCTGCTTGCCACCAACCCGCGGTAAAGTCATTCATCTAATCGAGAGCCGTAGGGTATATTCAACATCAGCGTAATTATTGGGTGCGCTGCGCTAAAAACCAATCGCAGGCACCTCAAATCAGGGGAATTCAGCCATGTCCCAAGTCCGTTTCGATCGCGGTGCCACCGTCATCGACTATTTCAAGGATCTCGACGTGACCATCCGGCACGCGCTCGAGGAAGATATCGGAGAAAGTGACCTCACCGCATCGATCGTCCCGGCCGAACTTCAGGCGTCCGCGCGCGTGATCGTGCGCGAATCAGCGGTACTGTGTGGCATGCGCTGGTTTAATGCAGTGTACGCTGCTCTTGATCCTGAAGTAATCGTTCATTGGTATTTCCGGGATGGCGACCGCGTGACCGCAGGTGATGTGGTCTGTGAAATCACCGGCGCGGCGCGTTCGATCCTGACTGGCGAACGTACGGCCCTGAATTTCCTTCAGAGTCTTTCCGGCACCGCCACCATCGCCGCCCATTATGTAGCCCAGCTCGCGGGGACCCAAACCCGTCTACTCGACACGCGAAAGACCTTGCCGGGTCTGCGTCGCGCGCAGAAATACGCAGTGAAATGTGGGGGTGGCCACAATCACCGCGCGGGTTTGTACGACGGCGTACTCGTCAAGGAGAACCATCTTGCCGCGGCCGGCGGCATCACCGCAGCAGTCAGCAGTCTGAGGCGCGCGGGAATCACGGTACCCGTCGAGGTCGAAGTGGAATGTTGTACGCAAATCGAGGAGGCCATTACCGCTGGAGCCGACATGCTGTTGCTCGATAACTTCACCTTCCCCCAGATGCGTGAGGCCGTGCAAATCACCGCAGGTCGAATTCCCCTCGAGGCGTCCGGTGGTTTTCATGACGGAGATCTGCAGGCAATTGGCGCGACCGGCGTGGATTATGTATCTGTTGGCAGCCTGACCAAACATTTGCGGGCGATTGATTTCTCCATGCGCATCACGCAAGCCCAGGGTCCTTGATTTCATCCGCGGTGCCGTGATGATTCGCGGCCCGCGAGCGCCTAGTTACATACGACATCGATTCTCCACCGCTGAAGGAATCATCTTTTGATCTATACGTTTATCTCACAGACGACGCTCGACTGGCCGACGAACGAGACCTCCGCGGCGTGAGTGCGATCTCTATCAATGAACGTTCTCCGTTCGAAACGCTGCTGCGGGCAAGTACAGGCGAATTGCTGAAGCAGATCTATGTCGCCGCCGTCAGACGAGAGTCAGACACCGCCACCACGCGACGTTCACGGGTCATCGCGCATAATCTCGGACTTACCCATTGCCAACTACTGTGTGCAGCTGGTTTCAACGCGCACATGCACGAATTGCCGGACGTCGCGGCACTGCTCGGATTCCCGGATTATGAGACGCTGATCAAACTACGTAATGAGCATTTCGTTACCGATCTTTATCAACGCTTAGGGATCAAAGATTTACTCGCGCTCTACGACGAGATAGCGCCTACATGCCCGCAACGCCAGATCCTGCAATACTTGCTCCCAAATCGGCTGAGCCGAATCGAGGAGCACATTGAGGCCACAGTCAATGCGCGCGTCATTGAGCGCTACAAGAAAGAAGTACGGGCAATCTACCGAGAAGGGATCGCTGGAAGGGAATTCGTCGAAACGCGACTCGGCCATCTCACCAGCGGTTTTCGGGCACTGGTTGGCGAAGTGATCTTGATCGCGCAGAGCCAAGTGCTGCCTATCGCCGAGCTGTTCGGACGCTTGGATGTCCTACCAGAAGAAAAGCGCAGGCTCATCACCAAGGGCTTCGTGTCGCGCCAACTTCTCGAAACTCGCCTCACCGACCCGACGCTGCCAATTGCGGAGCGTCGGGTGCTGGAAGAGCAGTTACCGCTAATGCCCTAACGTGACACGGGGCATGTGTCAGCCCTGTCGCGCCGCCAAGTTGATCCAGGTTTCAACGACGGTATCAGGGTTCAGCGAAATACTCTCGATACCCTGGTCGAGAAGCCAAGCGGCCAAATCTTCATGATCTGAAGGACCCTGCCCGCAGATTCCAATATATTTGCCGGCAGCCCGGCAGGCGGAAATCGCGCGCGCCATCAGGTATTTCACCGCATCGTTGCGCTCATCGAAGAGATGTGCGACCAGACCGGAATCCCGATCCAGTCCGAGCGTCAGTTGCGTAAGATCATTTGAGCCGATCGAAAAGCCATCAAAATATTGGAGAAAATCTTCAGCAAGCAAGGCGTTCGAGGGCAGCTCGCACATCATGATGACGCGCAAACCATTCTCGCCCCGCTTGAGGCCATAATGTTCGAGGAGCGCCACGACCTGAGCCGCCTCATCAGGTGTGCGCACGAACGGCACCATGACTTCGACATTGGTTAAGCCCATCGAGTCACGCACGCGACGGAGTGCTTCACACTCCATCTCAAAGCAGGGCCTGAACGACTGGTCGATATAACGGGAAGCGCCCCGAAACCCCAACATGGGATTTTCCTCATGCGGCTCGTAACGCTGTCCGCCCAGTAAGTTGGCATATTCATTCGATTTGAAATCTGACATACGGACGATGACCGGGTGGGGAGCGAAGGCAGCCCCGATAGTCGCGATACCTTCGGTTAGGCGCGT
This sequence comes from uncultured Pseudomonadota bacterium, assembly GCA_903825645.1. GTDB lineage: Bacteria > Pseudomonadota > Gammaproteobacteria > CAIKBL01. The sequence goes on from CAIKBL010000004.1 coordinate 6,760, forward strand.
CACGAAGAAATCTCTGGGTGAGGCATACGCCGCAATTTGCGGGTCGATTGCCGATTTTAGATCGGCCGGCAATTGGTCGTAGTCCAACAGTGCTTTGGGGTGGATCCCGATCATGCGGTTAATAATGAATTCCAAGCGCGCTAGCCCTACGCCGCGGTGCGGCAGGCTCGCGAAGGCGAAAGCCCTGTCGGGATTGCCCACGTTCATCATGATCTTGACGGACAAATTCGGCATCGCATCGAGTTCAATTTCGTGCCGCACGAAGGGAAGTTCGCCTTCATAGACCAAACCAGTATCGCCCTCTGCACAAGAGACCGTGACCGGCTGACCATCCACGATGCGACTGGTGGCATCTCCACAACCCACCACTGCCGGAACGCCCAGTTCGCGCGCAATAATGGCTGCATGACAGGTCCGTCCACCGCGGTTGGTCACAATCGCCGCAGCGCGTTTCATGACCGGCTCCCAATCCGGATCGGTCATGTCCGTCACCAGCACATCGCCGTCGGCGAGATCGGCCATCGTCGAAAGCTCGGTGATCACGCGGGCAACTCCGGCACCGATGCGCTGCCCGATGCTGCGTCCCTCGACCAACACCTTGCCACGCTCACTGAGCTCGAAGCGCTCAATGATCTGGCTGGATCGACTCTGGACGGTCTCGGGTCTGGCCTGCACGACGTATAGCTTTCCATCGAGACCATCGCGCGCCCATTCGATGTCCATCGGGCGCCCGTAATGCGCCTCAATGGCAAGCGCGATGCGAGCAAGCTCTTCGACCTCGACGTCCGAAATTGAAAATCGGCGGCGCTCGGCTTCGGGTACTTCATAAGTCACGACGGATGGCCCGTCTCCGCCGGCCGCCGCATAGGTCATGCGCACATGCTTACTGCCAAGATTCCGGCGCAGGATAGCCGGGCGGCCGGCCGCAAGTCCCGGTTTATAGACGTAAAATTCGTCCGGGTTAACGGCGCCTTGCACCACGAGCTCGCCCAGTCCGTAACTCGCGGTGATGAACACAACATCCCGGAAACCCGATTCCGTATCCAGCGTGAACATGACACCGCTGGCGCCGACGTCGCTACGGACCATGCGTTGGATACCCGCCGAAAGCGCCACTTTGTGATGTTCGAAGCCGTGGTGCACCCGGTAGGAAATCGCTCTATCGTTGAACAACGAGGCGAATACATCCTTGATGCGACGCTTCACCTCGAGGATGCCGGTAACATTCAGGAAGGTCTCCTGCTGTCCCGCGAAAGAGGCTGTTGGCAAATCTTCTGCCGTCGCGGAGGAGCGGACGGCCACCGAAAATTCGTCACCGGCGGTCCCCTTCATCGCCGCATAAGCCGTTTCGATGGATTGCTCAAAATCGATCGGCAGGGGCGTATCCAAGACCCATTGCCTAATCTCTCGGCCGGCCTTCGTCAGCGCTCCAACGTCATTGGTGTCTAAGTCGGCTAGGCGCGCCGTGATCCGGGCCGCCAGTCCCCCCTGGGCAAGGAATTCATCGAACGCTTCAGCGGTCGTGGCAAATCCGCCGGGAACACGCACTCCGGCTGCACTTAAGTGGCAGATCATTTCCCCCAACGAGGCGTTCTTGCCCCCCACCCGGTCTATCTGGTCCATTCCGGTCTGGTCTAGGCTTACGATGTGATCGATCATGGGAGTTCCTGCTGCAATATGAATCAGGGTTCGAAGGGAACGGAGTTTAACCGACTCGCCCTTTTCTGCTAAGGAGCAGGGGCCTTAAGCACCGAGGTTTTGCCCGAACACCTCTGGTACAGTTCGGCGCTGGATTTGTAGTAGACCCTACAGGGCTCGAGTGATCGCATGAAACGCCGTGTCTTTTTTGTCTCTGATCGTACGGGCATCACCGTCGAGACGCTTGGGCAGAGTTTGTTGACGCAGTTCCCGGAGACCGACTTCGTCAGCCGCACCTTGCCGTTTCTGACCAATCAACTTGCCGCCCAGAGCGCAGCTGACATCATTCGGCTCGCGCGCGAGGAGGATGGCATCCCCCCACTCGTCTTCAGTACGCTGACTGATCCCGTGACGCAGCACATCATCGCAGAAAGCAACGAACACGTTTTCGATCTGTTCGGTACCTTCATCGAACCGCTAGAGGAAGCGCTCGGACAAGAGTCATCCCACACTGCCGGCCGCATGCATGGGATCGGGGATGCAATGGCTTACGAGAAGCGCCTGAGCGCGCTTAATTTCAGCTTGAACCACGACGACGGTCTGAGCACCCGAACACTTCACGATGCCGATGTCGTGCTCATCGGCGTCTCCCGTTGCGGCAAAACGCCCACCTGCCTGTATCTCGCTATGCATTATTCGCTGAAAGCGGGTAACTATCCGCTGACCGACGACGATTTTGGTCAAAACCGGCTCCCCGATGTCCTCAAAGGGTCTCGTCACAAGCTCTATGGACTGACCATTGTCCCGGAACAACTCAGTCGGATCCGCCATGAACGCCGGCCGCAAGGAAATTATTCGACCATTGCGCAGTGCCGTAGCGAGATTGCGAAAGCCGAGGCGATGTTTCGCACCGAGAATATCGAATACTTAGATACCACCACCGTGTCGATCGAAGAGATCGCGGCCACCATCGTGCGCGACAAGCGATTTCGCTGAACGCCCCCTTAATAGCCGACGCTAAACCGAAGATCCGTCGTGTCCCAGAATTTAGCCCGGTATTCGCCATGTCGTGCAATCACCGGATCACTGAAACCACCGGTCACCAGTAAAGTGCCTGCTGGCAAATCCCAACCCTGCTGCAGCAGTTTATTAACCAGCCACATGAGGGCAATGCGCTGATCCCCCATCACGTTCACTGCGCGACCGCGATCCACTACTTTGTTATCACAGAAAAGCTCTACCAGCAGGGCGTTGATACTCGTCGGATCAAGCGTCGGCAACGGCGGGCCGACAAGCACGTGGGCGAAGGCAACGTTACCTGCGACGAGATCTGTCGCGCTGATCCCCGTGGCCCGCTCGAAATGGACGTCAGCGAAATTGACCACGGGTACCACGGCGCCGATAAAAGCGCCGAGCTGAGTACGTTCGGTGAGCGGCCGAGTAATTCTATTTTTAAGGATGAATCCAATGCCGGGGGCAATTGTGAGGTGCGAAAAATCGCGCAGCCGCAACGCGGGGTCCCCCTGTAACAGACCAGCCTTGAGGATGCCGCCGGTCACCGGCTCCCGGGCGTTGAATTCAACTTGCCCCATGGGCCGCGTGAGCGTGGCAATAAAACCTGCGAGGCTGTCCTGGCCGGCGAGTCGCTGGACCACGCGTTTCTGGATTTCGTAAGCATCGTTTAAATTCAGTCCGGCTACGTAGTTCGAAAAAATCGGCAGCGGTTGCCTCGATTTAATCTGGATTGCGACCACGGCGGCCCAATCATCCAATGTCGACCACGCGGGCACCGCGCCGCTGATCAGACTCAGATAGACAAAAGCGATAGCACGCAGTTTGGGGCCAGAACGAGTGATTGCCGATCTCCGGAACAAAAAAATTCGCCCGTCGGGGCGACCCCGACGCACACTTGACGATGATGCGTCGCCCCCGTGTAATGGCGCGAAGCGCGGGGATTCTAACCGACTCGAGGTCTCTTCCGGCAAGCACCAGCCGCTCGTGCCGCTCATCCGTGCCGTCTACCCCAAAATGTCATCGAGAATAGAGTTGAACTTCTCCCTGCGCCCCGTGAGAAAACGATGGGCCCTCCTAATGGCGGGTATTTTGCTGTTGGGCGGGCAGGCACTACGGGCCGAAACGCGCCTGCCCCCCGAGGAATACGCCCTATTCTCGGCGCTGCTGAGACATGGCGTAGGCACCGACGCGCGGCAAGTGGTCATCGCGGACACCACGACGGGAGATCCCGCGCATGTCGGCGGGCATGGCGAACCCGTGGCCGATCGCGCGAAAATCCTCGAAACCACGCCTGAACTTCTAGGCGAATGGATTCGTTTGAACAGCCGAACCGCCCCGCTTTCCGCCACCTCATTCCACCTACCGATACCGATCGTCACCCTCAGCAAGGTAGACCGCGAGCAATTATTTTCCGGAGATAATCCAGTTACGGGCTGGCAACGTTTTTACAACCGCTACCCGGACAGTGTCGGTCTAATCCGGCTCTCGCGAGCCGCGTTAGACGCGCGGGGTACACATGCGATTGTGTATCTTGAGTTCCAATGTGGCGCCGAATGCGGCTCTGGTCGACTGGTGCAGCTCTCACAGTACCCCGGCGGCGGCTGGCAGATTGATGCCGGGAGCATAATCTGGGTGGCGGCCCCCAAACGATGAAAAAACTTTGCGTATTTTGCGGATCCCGACGCGGCAACCGTCAGAGCTATACGACCGCGGCAAGCGAACTGGGGACCGTGCTCGCGCGCCGCGGTTGGGGTATGGTCTACGGCGGTGGGCAGGTTGGGCTGATGGGCGTGGTTGCGGATGCGTCAATCGCCGCCGGCGGCATTGTGACCGGTGTCATTCCGGCCTTTCTCAATCGGCCCGAAGTCGTTCATCCGGATATCAGGATTAGTCCTGAGATCGAGAATTTGTTCGAGCGTAAAGCCATGATGATGGAAATCGCGGACGCGTTCGTTGCCCTGCCCGGGGGTATCGGCACATATGACGAACTCATCGAAGTCATTGCCTGGCGCCAGTTGCAACAGTTGAGGAAACCCATCGCAGTGCTTGACGTGGACGGCTTTTTTCAACCATGGCTGGACAGCCTCCGCCATGCGGCCCAGGAAGGCTTCCTGGACGAATCCGAAATCACCCGAATCATTTGTGCCAAGGATGTGGGCGATCTGTTCACCCGCCTCGATGCGGAGCTCGCATGACACTTCGTTCTTTCCAGGGGGTTATCTTTGACATGGATGGCGTCCTCATCGACTCTGAGCCGGTCATCCGGGCAGCCGCGCAGCTGGCCGCAGAAGATCTCGACCACGTCGTCTCGGATACGTTCTACCTGAGCGTGATTGGGCTGCCCAGGTTACAAGTCGAGCGGGCTTTCATGCGGGAATTCGGTGCCGACTTCCCACTCATGACCTTTCGAGAGCATTTCGAAAAACGCTATCGTGAGCAGCTCAGTACCCGCGGAATCGCCCCGAAGCCCGGGGTGCCTGCGCTTCTCGATGCGCTCATCACCCTAGGCATACCAATTGCCGTGGCGACCGCCACACGCGCCGTCAATGCCCAGGAAGCCCTCGATTTGGCCGGACTGCTGCCAAAGTTGCCCATTCGCGTCACCGGAGATCAGGTCCAGCAAGGTAAACCAGACCCCGAAATCTTCTTGGCTGCCGCTACGCGGCTCGGTCTGCCGGCGAGGCACTGCATTGCGGTCGAGGACTCAGACGTCGGCGCGCGAGCTGCCGTGGCAGCCGGCATGTACACCTTGATGGTGCCCGACCTCAAGGCCCCCAGCACAGCGTTAATAAGGCTGGTCAGCGAAGTGCTGGATTCGATGCCAAGCGCCGCCGCTAGAATCCTTGGCCTACTGGCGGCTTCCTGAACATCAGCGCGCATCGGAGAGCAACCGCGTGAAACACCCGGCGAGACATCTGTTTCCGCTCCGACGAGGTGGCCCATGGTAAATCGCTGTTATTTGTCTTGGACGGCCGGTGTGGGTCTTGCGCGTGAAACGCAAGATCTCGTGAAAAGACTACGTCTGCCGCCCAAGGAGTCCAGACAATGAAACGACCCGCACTATCGGCACCGGCCAGTCAATCGGCGTCGGTCACGTTTAATCGCAACATTCTGGCGATTATTTATGATTTCGATGGCACCCTGACCCCTCAACCGATGCAGGAATACACCGTCCTGCCGGAACTCGGGATTTCGCCGACCAAGTTTTGGAATGAAGTCAATCGTGAAGTCCGCGTGACCGGCGGAGACGCGATCCTGACCTACATGCGCCTGCTGGTTGAAAAAATAGAAGCCAACAAGGCTCATCTCAGCCGCGAAGCGCTACGTAAACTCGCGAGCAGTATCCAGTACTACCCCGGTGTCGCCGGCTGGTTTGAACGCATCAACGCCTATGTCCGTCGGCGCTCCCTCGGCGTCGTCGAGACCCGGCATTACATTATTTCCGCGGGTTTGAGCGAGATCCTCGAGGGGATTTCGATCAAACACCATTTCGAACGCATCTACGCCTCGCAGTACCATTTCAATCATCACGAAGTGGCCTGCTTCCCCACGATTGTCATCAACGACACCAGCAAGACGCAGTACCTTTTTCGGATCAACAAGGGGCGTGAACAGGCCGGTGAATCGATCAACGAATATATGCCGGAGGGCGAGCGTCCGATCCCCTTCAGCCACATGCTGTATATTGGCGACGGTTTGACCGACGTCCCGTGCATGACTGTCACCAAAAAGTACGGTGGATTTGCGGTCGCCGTGCATAATCCTGCGCACGCCGCGTCGATCGAAACGTGTCGCGAACTGGTACGCGCGGACCGTATCGACTACTTCGCTGCAGCGGATTACCGGCCGGGCCGGGGATTGGAGAAACGGGTCAGCACCTTGCTCGACCTCATCATCGCGCGAATCCAGTTTGCCCGTGAACGCCACGCCTTTCTCCAAGACATGAACAAAATAGAAAAATCACGATGAATCGAATGCGCGCGCTTTTCCTGCTGCTCACCGCGTCCGTGGTCCTGAGCGGCTGCAATCCTAGCGATCTGAAACCGGACTTTCTCACACGCAGCGCCCCCCCAACACCCACTCCGGCGCCGGAAATCGTCAACGTCGATCCGTCCCTGACGCCGCGAGAATTACTCACCGCACGCCTTATCAACCCGCGCGATGCCAAGTCCACGACCCCCGGCATGACGGTCGGCAAACTGATCGAATTCGCCGACCGCTACTTGGCCTGCGATTGTTCGAACAATCGTTTCTCCAAGGTATGGCATAAGCGCGGCAGCGGCTATGAGTTGACTACCAACGCGGCGCAAGTGCGGCCATTGCAGTTTGTTTGCACGAGCGCAACGGACGCTGTCGAATGCTATTTGGCGGAAATTGACCGTGGCGCCCAAATTTCAACCCTGTCTGAACGGTTCATGTCCGGCACAAGTTTCATCAGCTTCATCTATGCGCAAGGCCTCAGCTGCCCCCGCGCCGAGCCGTGCCCAACCCAAGCCGCCGAAGCCGCGGTTAAATGACCGCCGCGTGCCTTAGGCGCGATCCTGCTGGCCTAGTATCTGCGATTAGGTTTCGGGCCGGACCCAAGCCGATTCATGGGCAAGACAGCGTCGACTGTCAATAATTTTTACAATTCAATCTCTTTCAATAGGGGTATTTTCTTATCAACTTTACAAAACCTCACATTCCCCAACTTCCGAATCAATGTGAAAAATATTTAAAAACATAATGTTAAATTTTTTTTTCATCTTTGGCACCATTTTTGCTTTATCTACAACTAAAAATATCCCCTCGGTTGGAGGGCCACTGACATTGAAACGTCCCCAAGGGACGAAAGCGTGGAGCACTAGGAAAATGCATAAAGTGAATCGAACAAAACTCGTCGCCGCAATGGCGCTTGTAGCCGCCGCACTACCGAGTTGGGCCAACCCAATACCGTACCCGACGACTGGAACCGTCGCGAGCGCCAGCCGCTTCGTTGCCGGTGGCGCATTAGTCAGTCTCTATTTTGCGGGCGCAAACGCCGGGGATGGCGATCAGATGCAACTAATCGATCTCACGACCGGCAATAAAACCGGGTGGGTTTTCTCAAATCACGCCACGACAATTGGCGCGGAAGTCTCGCTCGCCACAAACGCCGGGGATCTGCTCGAATTTCAGCTTAAAAATGTCACCACCGGTGATATTTTTTCATCTTTAGCAACGGACAGCGCGGACGGCATCAACCATGTCTATGCCACCGCATTTGACCCGTCAGGCCAAGCAGGTGATCTCAGCGCGCTCCCCGCGGGGAAATACCTCGGTTTTGAAGATCTCGTCTACAACCCGAATCAAAAGGCAGGCACGCGGGGCAATTCCGATCTGGATTACAACGATCTCGCTGTCATCGTGGTGGGCGATGACATACATCCAGCACCAGAGCCGTCGTCACTGGCACTACTCGGCGGGGCCTTGCTGGCCATTGGCCGGATAAGAAAAGGGCGCGAGACTCCGTGAACATAGTGCGGAGCGCCATGCACTAGGCACGGCGTCCGTAACCCGGAAAGTTACCGGACGATTTGAACAGCGCGGCCACCGTGATGAGGCCGGCGCTTAGGGATCCTCAAGCCCCGCGCACGCGGGGCGGCTACTACACGCTTCGATTATTGGCGGATGACGCGCTAGCGATGCCTGCTTAGCGCTGCCGCGCTCGGCGCGAACCGATTAGTCAGCGAGACGCCGCATACGCGAGTATTTGCTTGCCATCCTCTCGCGTAGACAACTGCGACGATCTTACCGCGGCCGCGGCGTCATCCACACGAAGCAACCTAAGATAGGGAGCTTCGGCTTATTTACGATAAACTGCTCGAGCGCACTCCGGCGCGGCCATCAAGGAAAACACGCGGCTATGGCTCTGACAGTAACTCCGGATATCGACCCCCAGGAAACCGCAGAATGGCTCGAAGCCCTAGCCGCCGTGGCCGAAACGGAAGGCATCGAGCGCGCTCACTATCTGCTTGAGCGGCTTATTGATACCGCGCGCCGTTCGGGGGTCGACCTACCCTATTCGGCCAATACGGCCTACATCAACACCATTCCACCTCACCTAGAGCAATACACACCCGGAGATCCAGCGCTAGAATGGCGCATCCGCAGTATTATTCGATGGAACGCCATGGTGATGGTGGTCCGCGCCAACCGCAAAAACAGTGAACTCGGTGGCCACATCGCCAGTTATGCCTCTGCCGCCACACTCTACGAGGTCGGTTACAGCCACTTCTGGCACGCACCAACGGCTGAGCACGGGGGGGATCTCGTTTTCATGCAGGGGCATTCCGCACCCGGCATCTATGCACGCGCCTTCCTGCTCGGTCTGATCGATGAAGCGCAATTGGACAATTTTCGCCAGGAAGTAGGCGGAAATGGTCTCAGTTCCTACCCCCACCCGTGGTTGATGCCGAATTTTTGGCAGTTCCCGACCGTGTCAATGGGACTGGGTCCCATCATGGCGATTTACCAGGCGAGGTTCATGCGTTACCTCGAACATCGCGGTCTCGCCAAGACCGACGGCCGCAAAGTCTGGGCGTTCATGGGTGACGGCGAGATGGACGAGCCGGAATCTTTCGGCGCGGCGGCACTCGCATCACGCGAGAAGCTCGACAACCTCGTGTTCGTAATCAATTGCAACCTCCAGCGCCTTGATGGCCCCGTGCGCGGCAACGGCAAGATCATCCAGGAATTGGAATCCGACTTTCGGGGTGCGGGATGGAACGTCATCAAGGTCATTTGGGGAGCTGCCTGGGATCCGCTGCTCGCCCGTGATACCAAAGGTCTGCTGCTGCGGCGGATGGAAGAAGTGGTGGACGGGGAATATCAAGCGCTCAAGGCTTTCAACGGGGCCTATGTCCGTGAGCACTTCTTCGGTAAATATCCCGAACTCAAACAGCTCGTGGCGAGCATGAGCGATGACGACATCTGGCGATTGAATCGTGGCGGTCACGATCCGCACAAGGTCTTCGCGGCCTATGCGCAGGCCATGGCGCACACGGGGCAACCTACCGTGATTTTGTGCAAAACTGTGAAAGGCTACGGCATGGGGGAATCCGGCGAAGGCCGGATGATGACCCACTCACAGAAGAAACTCGGGGAAGACGCGTTGCGTCAGTTTCGCGATCGATTCAACATCCCGATATCCGATGCCGATCTCGCCTCCGCCCCTTTTTATCGCCCGCCAGAAGACAGCCCCGAGATGAAATATCTCCGGGGCCGAACCGCAGCGCAGGGCGGATTTCTGCCCCAGCGACGACCGCGGGCCAGCAACCCGCTCGAAATTCCTTCGTTATCGATGTTCGAGACCTTGCTAAAAGGCACGGACGATCGCGAAATTTCGACCACCATGGCTTTCGTGCGACTGCTCTCGGCGCTCACCCGCGACAAGGTACTCGGTCCCCGCATCGTGCCCATCGTACCGGATGAAGCGCGCACCTTTGGCATGGAAGGGATGTTCCGGCAACTCGGCATTTACTCCTCCGTCGGTCAACTCTACGAGCCCGTCGACCATGACGAGTTGATGTATTACCGGGAAGACATCAAGGGACAGATCCTCGAGGAAGGCATCAACGAAGCGGGTGCGATGTGTTCGTGGATTGCAGCGGCGACGGCCTACTCAAGCCACGATCTGCAGATGATCCCTTTTTACATTTTCTACTCGATGTTCGGCTTTCAGCGAATCGGGGATTTGGCTTGGGCCGCAGGCGACATGCAGGCGCGCGGATTCCTGCTTGGCGGGACATCCGGCAGAACCACGCTATCCGGAGAGGGGTTACAACATCAGGACGGGCACAGCCACCTGATCGCAGCAACCATCCCCAATTGCCGCAGTTACGATCCTACCTTTGCCTATGAGCTGGCGGTGATCATTCACGACGGCTTGAAACGCATGATCGAGGCGCAGGAGAACTGCTTCTACTACATCTCAGTCATGAATGAGAATTACGCGCATCCCGCCATGCCGGTGGGCGTCGAAGCCGCCATCGTGAAAGGCATGTATTGTCTGCAGCGCCGATCTGATGCGCAAATTGACCTCTTGGGCGCCGGTGCCATCCTGCGCGAAGTCATTGCCGCCGCGGCCCTGTTGAAAGCCGATTTCAACATTGAAGCAAACGTCTGGAGTACTACAAGTTTCAACGAGCTGCGGCGAGACGGACTGGCCTGCGAGCGTTGGAACCTGTTGCATCCGGAAGACGCGCCCCGCGTCCCCTATGTGACACAACTCCTGCAGGAGACCCACTTGCCGGTGGTCGCTGCGAGCGATTACCTGAAAGCCTATGCCGATCAAATCAGAGAATTCGTACCGACCCGCTACCGGGTACTTGGGACAGACGGCTTCGGTCGCTCGGATTCACGCGCGAAGCTCCGCGAATTCTTCGAGGTCAACCGCTTTTTCGTCGTTATGGCGGCGCTCAAGACTCTGGCCGACGAAGGCGTGGTCCCCCGACATAAAGTCACCGAGGCGATCCGCAATTACGGCATCGATCCCGAGAAACCCAATCCTGCGATGGTATGAGCATGTCCCACAACATTGAGGTAGCAGTGCCGGATATTGGCGACTTCGAGGAAGTCGACGTCATTGAGGTGCTCGTCAAGCCGGGCGATATCCTGAGGCCGGAAGACCCGTTAGTGACCCTTGAGAGCGAAAAGGCCACGATGGATATCCCGGCACCACAGGCCGGTCGCGTGGTCGCCATCGAAGTCAAAGTGGGCGATAAGGTCTCGCAGGGACGTCTCATCCTCACGCTGGCTCCGCTCGAGACCGAGACCGAGACCCAGGCTCAGCTCCCGGTACCCGCTTTCGCGGGAACCGGCAACGGCCCGTCGCCGTCAAAGACACATGAAGAGCAAATCCTCGTCCCCGATATCGGGGATTTCGAACAAGTCGACGTCATCGACATTCTGGTCAAGGTCGGCGATGTCGTAACCGCCGAGACGCCACTCGTCACTCTCGAGAGTGAAAAAGCCACAATGGACATTCCAGCGCCCAAAGCGGGGCGCGTCGTCGCGATCTTGGTCAAGGTGGGTGACAAGGTTTCCGAGGGCGGCTCAATCCTCGCCCTAGAGATCGCCGAAGAGGCGGCAACCCACGTCGCGGTCGCCCCGGCCGCTACCGCGCCGCCAGTACCGATCTCCTCCACAGCACCCATCGCGACACCCGTACCGCACACGGTGACGGCTCCGCAGTACACGTTCAATTCTCCCGACCCGGGGCCAAGGACCTTCACGCCCCCGGGAGCCAGCCATGATCTACTGCATGGCGGCGTACGCGTCTACGCCAGTCCGGCCATGCGTAAATTCGCCCGCGAACTCGGTGTTGAACTATCACAGGTCAAGGGTACAGGTCGGAAAAGCCGCATTATCAGAGAGGATATCGCCAACTTTGTGAAGCAGACGATCCAACAGGCGCCCGCAACCCGATCGACCGCTACCGGTGGGTTTACGGTACCCACCTCACCCGTCATCGATTTCACAAAATTCGGACCCATCGAGAGCCGGCCGCTGAGCAAAATAAAGCGGCTGACGGGACAAAACCTGCACCGCGCATGGGTCTCGATCCCGCACGTCACTCAGTTCGATATCGCCGACATTACGGATCTCGAGGCATTTCGCAAATCAAAACTGACCGAATCCGGGACCCAAGGCACGAAGCTCACACTGGTCGCGTTCATGCTCAAAGCTGTGACGACCGTGCTGAAACGACTGCCGGATTTCAATGCGTCACTCAGCCCGGATGGTGAGTCGCTCATTTACAAAAAATATTTTCACCTCGGTGTCGCCGTCAATACTGATCGCGGGCTATTGGTCCCTGTGGTCAGGGATGTCGAGGCGAAGGGTATCTATGCCTTGGCTAAGGAGCTGGGCGAACTGAGCACGAAGGCGCGGGAAGGCAAACTTCTACCGGCAGAGATGCAAGGAGCATGTTTCACCCTGACGAGTCTTGGCGGGATCAGTGGCACGGGCTTCACGCCGATCATCAATCCACCGGAAGTCGCGATTTTGGGTATTTCACCCGCGAGGATGCAACCCGTCTATCAGGAAGGCAGCTTCGTGCCGCGGCTGATGCTCCCGCTCTCTCTCTCCTACGATCATAGGGTCATTGATGGCGTCGCCGCAGCGGAGTTCACCCGTTTTCTGGGTGCGGTACTGCGGGATATCCGACAGATCCTCCTGTAGTCGACCGTGCAGCCCCCAAAAACGGGATAATCATGGATCTGCCACCACTCAAGGCTCGTTTCGCACTTTGCGTTATCGAGAACGCGCAGCAAGAATTATTATTTCTGCGTCGCGCACCCGATCGTGCACTCGGCCCCAATCTCTGGGGCTTCCCCGCCGGCCATATTGAGCCCGGAGAAAGTGCGCGCGACGGCGCCTACCGCGAAATGACCGAGGAAATAGGCTCAGCCGTACGCGTCAGCGAACTTCGCGCACTCGGTCCGTTTCGTGATTCTTTCTACGGTGGGGTATATGAGATCAATCTCTACCATATGCGCTGGTTAAGTGGCGCTATCCTGCTCAACCAAGAGCACACGGATTGGTGTTGGGCGAGCGTAGAAACCTATCGCCGGCTCGCGCTGATGGATGGTATCGAGGAGGATATTGCACTGCTGGATATCTGGCCTCGATCAGCGCTCAACCCTGAACGTCTGCCACTACATCTGCGCGTGCCGTGAACAGTGTCGATCTCCATTTTGATGAATTTGGCAGTGGTCCCTCCGTGGTCATCCTTCATGGCCTGTTCGGCAGTGCTCGAAACTGGCATGCGGTCGCCCACAAGCTCGCGCGCAACCGTCGCGTCATCGTCGTCGATCGGCGCAACCATGGTCGTTCGCCGCACCGCGCGCCGCACGATTATCCCGCGCTTGCGCAAGATATCGCGCAATTGCGTGCCAAGCTTGATCTGAAGGCAGTCACCCTCATCGGACACAGCATGGGTGGGAAAGCCGCCATGCTGCAGGCCCTGACTCGACCCGAGCGCCTGGCCAGACTCGTCGTCGTCGATATAGCACCCGTGACCTATGCGGATCAGTACAGCCCCTTTATCGAGACGATGCGCGCCCTGCCACTCGAGAAGATTTCGCGACGGCAGGACGCGGCCATGCCGGCGCACGTGGACGCGCTCCCCGTGCCGGCCGGGGCCTGTTTTAGCTTGCCTGTGGACTTCATCCGGGGGGCAATTCTGATCGGGTAAAGCTGGAAGATCTCCCGTTTTGTCGAGTCTACTTTCCAGCGTTGCAGGTGCACACGATCGAAGGGGCCGGACATTGGCCGCAGACGGCGGTGCCCCTGCCCTTTCCTGTCTGTCTTGAGCGCGTGGTGGATCACTGATGCGCATTGAGCCAACCCGATCTCCGCCGGCGGACCGTCTGTAGATCGTTTCCCGGCGCCCTGTACCTGATGTCACCGCGCGATCTGTTACCCTGACCGGCACAAACGCCGGGTACAGGCTGGTTGACGATCGCCGCAGGAATAAGCCGTCCCGACAACCCTCTACGACCAACTGCTGAAAGACCTGCTTTGGGTCGAAGACCCGGTGACAAAAGAAAAGATCGAGGTCATCCCCGGCACACTGTGCGGACGCGATGTCGCGCTCGGCAATCACGTCCCAGTCAGCCCGCCCGGGAGGAATGAGATGAAAAAGCACTTAAAAGAGGCGTTGACCAAGCGGTATGCCGATCTGTGCAGCCACTACGGACTGCGTGCAACATGCTGCAACCCGAGGCAATCCAACGAGAACCGTTCCATCGAATCACGCAACAACTCCTTGCTGGAGCATGAAATCAACAAGCGCGAGGCCCGCCGCATTGAGCGCCATCGCAATGAATCGGGCTTAAGTTGGACAAGCGACTCTCCAGCTTTGACTTCGCAGCTGTACCCAGTGTGTCCAAAGCGCAGGTCATGGCACTGACTGAGGGCACCGAGTGGCTTGACCGTGGCGCCAACGTATTGCGGTTTTGGACCACCGGGCGTGGGCAAAAGCCATTTGGTCAGCGCCCTGAGATATGCCTTGATTGATGCCGGTCGGCGCGTTCTATTTACCCGGTGTTCTGATTTGGTGCAACGCTTGCAGGCGGCGCGGCGGGATTTGCGCCTGCCGCAAGAGCTCACCAAGCTGGACCGGTTTGACTTGTTGATTCTGGATGACCTCAGTTACGTGCGGCGTGACCAAGCTGAAACCTCCGTCTTGTTTGAAGCGCAAAGTGAGCCCTTATAGGTTCAGCGCCCGAATGACGTTCCGAAGGTCGAGCACCAGCTTCTGTTCGAACCAAAGGTTTTTAACTAGCCATGGCTGATTACGCGGCGACGGATGCGCTAGAGGAAGATAGCCCAGCGGCAAATATTCTTTCCATGCCTTCACGGTGTCGCCAAGCGTCGCCTTACGGCGATCGTTCAGATAATAAGCCTGCGCATGGTGGCCTATGAGCAAGGTCAGCGCGATGTCAGGTAAATGGGCATTGATCTGGTCATGCCAGCGGGGCGCGCATTCCGGACGGGGTGGGTTATCGCCGGACGCGGCTTTGCCCGGATAGCAAAAGCCCATAGGGATAATGGCAACCTTGCGCGAGTCATAAAATTGCCCCGGCGTCAGTCCCAGCCAGATGCGCAACCGGTCGCCGGACGGATCGTTCCAGGGAATGCCGGTTTCATGCACCTTGCGACCGGGCGCCTGACCGACAATGCGCAGCCGCGCTGATCCATGCGCCTGGACGACCGGGCGGGGGCCGCATGGCAGGGCGTCCGCACAATGGTTGCACGCGCGGATATTCCTAAGCACTTGCGGCAGCGTTTTGCGCATTGTCTCCGAATTCAAACAGCTTGACTTACAACAGAAAGGTAGATCGTTCCGGCGGATAGGAAATGTCCGTTCCCTCCACATGCGCGAACGGCGTCAACTTATGCCGGCGGTAGCTGCTCTCCGATAAAATCTCGACCGCCGGGATGCCGCGGACACTGAGCGCATCGGCCACCAGAGAACGATGGCAGCGCCACGGCACCGCTTCCGCACACATGATGGCAGTCTGTTTCTGGCGGCTCAAGTGAATAAGCGTTGCAAGCCCTTCCGCGAACGCCTCGGTCTGCATGTAATCGGCGTAGCCCCGAAAACTCTTGTTGCGCCAGCCGGTGTTGGATGAGTCCTTGCGCGCATGGCGCAAGCCGCCGAGCGCGGGCAGGGAAACATATTCGATATGCTCCGGCTTCAGCACACCGCCCAGCGCATCGCCGTTGAATTGCGGGTTATGACGCGAACGCGGCACCGTGCGGATGTCCGCGACGCATGCAATGCCATAGGTGTGCAACAAAGAGACGAATTGTTCTAGAAGCAAGGTCGAATGGCCGACCTTGAATACAGCGCCTTCGGGCCATTGCGCTTCCTGCGGCGGAGGTTGCTTGCTCATGGCGCTTCGCCTGTACGGTTGGGCCGCCGCGTCAGCAGCATCGGGCCGTAGACCAGCTCGAACAGGCCAAACGCCGCAATCCAGCATGCGCCTGCGACGAGGAGCAGGATCGTCATGAATTCTGCGTGCCAGGAGGCGCAGACGCGAGCGACGGCGGCAGCGTTGATGAGAACAAAGACCGCGACCGTGGCCCGATTGGCCGTCAGCTCACGCCCGGTATGCCCGAGCGTCACGCGCGGCATGACCGCGAGGACCATGACGGCGGTCGCGCCGGCTGTCAGCGCGTGAATGGCCGAAGCGGCGGGAACGCCGATGTTAAAGATTGACAGTCCGAGCAAGGCCGTGCCGACAGCCACCCAGCCATAGCCGATGTGCAGGATAAAGAGCAGTGGCTCCGGCCAGCTCGCTATGCCTGCCCAGCGACCAAGCCGCACAACATTGAGCAAGGCGGCAGCGAGCAGGAGTGCGCCAGTCAATCGATGGTCGGGGAGAAACGCCCACAGGATGAGCGCGGCGGCAAGCAAAGCGACGGCAGCGGTATCCAGCATGTCCTGAGGTGAGGGAAGACGAGGGCTCTTGCGCTTGAACAGCCAGCTGCGCGTGAAACTGGGAATGATGCGTCCACCAATGATCGAGATCAGCACGAAGGGCGCGCCGACGGCGAGGCGCCAGCCGAGGCCTGTGAGCACGGACACACCGAGAGATTCGAGGTGCATCAGCAGATCGGCGATAGTGAAAAGCACGAGAGGCGCTGTCATGGGCAAGTTGCGCCAGTTGCGCCCGGCGATGATTTCGCGGGCGGCGACGGCGAGCAGCGCGGTGGGAAACGCCAGATCGGCAAGGACTGCCAGCCACGCGGGAAGGTCCGCCGAGATCAGGCAGGCAAGACGCCCGAGCAGCCAGAGGCCAGCCAGTACAGCGAGCCGATAGCCCCGCACCGGCAGCCGGCCGGTCCAGTTCGGAATCGCGGTCAGCAGGAAGCCTGCCACCGCCGCCATCACAAAGCCGAACAGCATCTCATGAACATGCCACGCCAGCGGATCGAACCGGGTTGGCAATTGCACAAAGCCGAAGAACATCGCGAGCCACAGCGCCAACGCGATAACCGCCCAGCTCCCGGCGGCGAGAAACATCGGGCGGAACGCGTAGTCGATCACGGCCGGTAGCCGTGCCCGGCGGAGGCGTTTTTCCTCGGCGGTCAGATTGACGGCATCGGGGTCGCGCACCTGGCTCATGCCGTCCTCGTTTCCTCGACGGGGAACAGGGCGAAGAGTTTGCGCCGCGCCTTGGTAAGGTCGGCAAGCGTATAGCGATCCAGCACGGCGAGGAACGCGTCGAGCGCTTCATCGAGAGCGCCCTTGAGAACACAGGCCGGCTGGATGACGCAGGCGCCAGACGCGTTGAAGCACGGAACGATATCTAAATCCGGTTCCATCCGGCGGACGACCGCGCCGATATTGATCTCGGCAGCCGGTCGGGCGAGGCGGAGTCCGCCATTCCTGCCCCGTACCGTCTCGACATAACCGGCGAGGCCAATCTGATGGGCCACCTTCATCGGGTGATTCTCGGATATCCCATAACCATTCGCGATAGCGGCAATCGTCGTGAGCCCCTTGGGTTGGACGGCAAGACGGATGAGAACGCGCAAGGTGTAGTCGGTGTAGGTTTTAAGGCGCATTGTGATCTTTCCCAGCGGCAGACCCAAGGGCACTCGCAACTAGACCTTGGCTGTTGTTTCAAGCGGAAGGAGATCTGATCTGTCCCAAGGGTTTGTCGCCATGAGCAGACGAGGTGCCAGCCGCATCCGCGACGACCATTCACGACCGCGCCCTCGATCCTGCCTGAGTATCATCATCGTGCAACCCGGCAGTCCGCGCCTACGTGACGGAGGGCCCCGAATCGGTACAATTCGGTTTCCACCGTGCGGGGTACCCTCGGCGGCGCGTGCCAGCGAGAACTGGTTTGATGTGTGGTATCCCAATCTGGCGCCGCAAGCCGCGACCCTGAAGCGCTTCAGGGCGATGGATCTGCACGCGGTTTGGCCGCGCTTCGCGCGAGAATCCCGCCGAGAAAAGACGACGCCGGAAAACCGTACCACTATGACCCTACTGGTCGCCCCCATTCTATCACACGGACTTTTGCGTGGGCTGTTATTGCGCGGACGAAACCCATTACCACCGCTCCGTCCTCGCCGAGCCACTGCGCAACGCGGGCGCGCAATTTCGTGAACCCCGACACGCGCAGCCTGCCTAGACGCCGCGGAGGGGGGCGGGCACAATGCGCGCTCTTCGCAAATCATCCCTAAACAAGGCGTCAGCCATGTCCAAAAATTCTGTCAAAAAAGTCGTGCTGGCCTACTCCGGTGGGCTTGATACCTCCGTTATTCTGAAATGGCTGCAGGAAACCTATGCCTGCGAAATCGTGACCTTCACCGCTGATATCGGTCAGGGCGAAGAGCTCGAACCCGCGCGTCGCAAAGCCGAACTTCTCGGGGTGAAGGAAATCTTCATCGACGATTTGCGGGAAGAGTTCGTGCGTGACTTCGTGTTCCCGATGTTCCGGGCGAACACCCTCTATGAAGGGGAATATCTGCTCGGAACCTCGATCGCACGCCCACTCATCGCCAAACGGCTCGTCGAGATCGCGCGAATGACCGGCGCGGATGCGATTTCGCATGGGGCCACGGGCAAGGGTAATGATCAAGTCCGCTTCGAACTGGGCGCATATGCCCTGCAGCCGGATATTCGGGTCATTGCCCCCTGGCGTGAATGGAGCCTGACCTCCCGGGAGACATTGCTCGCCTACGCGCGCCAACATGCCATTCCGATCGAGTACCAGTCCGGGACCAAATCGCCCTATTCGATGGACGCGAATCTCCTGCATATCTCCTACGAGGGCGGCGTACTGGAAGATCCCTGGACCCCTGCAGAAGATGCCATGTGGCGCTGGTCGGTGTCACCGGAGAGCGCTCCGGATGTCGCGCAGATGATTGATCTGGATTTCGAGGGCGGAGATCTCGTCGCTCTCGACGGGCAAAAAATGACGCCCGCAACTCTGCTCACCGAACTCAACAGGATTGGTGGTGCGCACGGCATCGGTCGACTCGACCTCGTCGAAAATCGTTATGTCGGTATGAAGTCGCGGGGTTGTTATGAAACTCCCGGCGGCACCATTCTGCTCAAGGCCCATAGGGCGATCGAGTCGATTACGCTCGACCGCGAAGTGGCGCATCTCAAGGATGAGCTAATGCCGCGGTATGCCTCGCTGGTCTACAACGGGTATTGGTGGAGCCCAGAGCGCGTGATGCTACAGAAAATGATCGACGAATCGCAGCTGCGCGTGAATGGCGGCGTACGCCTCAAGCTGTATAAGGGCAATGTCATTGTCGTCGGGCGTCGCTCTGAACGGGATAGCCTGTTCAGTACCCAGCTGGCCACCTTCGAGGATGATGCTGGTAGCTACAATCAGGCCGACGCCGGTGGCTTCATTCGACTGAATGCCCTACGGATGCGGGTGGCGGCTCGCCGCGATCCGGGTTAGCCCAGACGGGTTTCCCTAGCAGCCGATGGCGGCTCATCCCTTGCGTTTAGCCGGGCCCCGAGCAGCACGGCGTGCGAAGACAACATCGCCAATATCCGTTGGCCCTGCGCGCACAGGGTTGACGGTGAGGGATGCGCCATTTCGATAGCTAACTGAAGGAGCAGCCTTTCGCCCGATTGGCCTGCCGTGTTTTTCTGAATCAATTCCAGAAGGCGTGCGGTAACGGGTGTGAGCATCAGGCGCGACACCCGGTCATCCAACGCGCGATAGATCACAAAAGCGGTAGGCGCAGGCGCCACTGTCGGGTTGAAAGCATCCAACTCGTGCACGGGGTACGCGTAGCGCACGAGACGCGCCAGCGGATTCGCAATCGGCCGATGCCGAAACGGATCGGCCTGTGCGTCCACAACCTCATCGCTTACCTCTGCGGGATGAAACGCCACCTCGACCTCGAGCCATTCATAATGCGCCAACTCACGCGCAAAACCGGGCAGTTCGAGCGCAGGATGGTGACTCAGGAAGTTCAGAAATTCGAGCGGGAGACGAGGAAAAACAGGCGTCTGAGCCCGATAATCGCTTAAGAAACGGCGTATGCAAAATATCCATCGGGATGGCGGTAGCACCGCATGCAGGAGGGGAAACGCACCACGCAGCAAGGCGTCTAAATTGCGATCAACAAGCCCCGCATAGATGTCCATTTGTCGCGGCGTTACCCCGCCGGGGGTGGCAGACATCCCTGGCGTGCGCAGGCCGGCCGTAAAAGCACGCTGCACCGCCTGGAAATCGCCGATGGCCATCAGCCCCGCGCCAAACCGCTCGCCTGCTGCAGACGCCCAATGCGCGACATCTCGCTCACCAGTGCTGCCAGCGACGGCAGATTCGCGTCGCGCTCGAGGACGGTGGGGAGCGCACCGTGGACACGATAAGCCGCGACCAGTAAATCCCACACCGGCTCGCTGACCGCCTCGCCGTGTGTATCGAGCAGTAAATCCGGGGCGGTGCGGAGATGTCCGGCAATATGGGCTCCGATGATCCGCTTGGTCGGCAACGCGCGCAGGAAGTCGTGCGGCGGATCCTGCCCATGATTGATGCTGTTGACATAAAGGTTGTTAAGGTCGAGCAGTAAATCGCAATCCGCCTCTTCGAGCACCCGCAACAGAAATTCCAGCTCCGTCATTTCTGCCCCCGGGGCGGCATAGTAAGCGACGTTCTCAACGGCGATGCGACACTCCAGCACCTCCTGCACGCGCCGGACGCGCGCCGCCACGTAGTGCACGGCTTCATCTGTGAACGGAATGGGCAATAATTCATAGAGGTGGCCATCATCGGCGCAGTAGCTGAGGTGTTCGCTGTAGCCTTGGGCGTGGTGCAGGGCGAGGAAGGCTTTAATTTCGTGCAGAAAGTCGATATCGAGCGGCGCCCAACCACCGAGGTTAAGCGACAGGCCATGACAAGTCAGCGGATAACGCTCGCTGCACGCGCGAAGACGTCGCGCCAGTGGCCCCCCGAGTCCTAGCCAGTTCTCCGGGGCGGTCTCCAGGAAATCAATCTCGGGCGGACGGGTGTCGCAGAGCGCGCTAAGCAGCACCCGACGTAGACCAAGACCTTGACCATGAATGCCATCGGTGGGTGCCACAGATCCGGTCACGCGAGCGCTTAGTTACCGCACTTACCCTCAGCGCCTTTTTCACCCCCACACTTGCCCTCAGCGCCTTTGGACTCGCCACTGGCGGTATCGGCGGCGAGCGGTACACGCGGCTCGGAGAGACCCTGCCGAGGGGCAGATACTGGCCTGATCCCGAAGGGATCAGCCCCGGCGTCCGCCGTTGATGCCAAGGTCAGCGACATGACCAGGGTAGTACCCAGTGCCGCCGCGATCGATTTTAGTTCCGCATATTTCGCCATGATCACTCCCTCCTTAGACGACGTAACCCGCGGCCTCTGCGAACCGCGTGGCGGCACGAAGCAGCAGCGCCATGAGCATATACCCTCTGCGGTCCAAAGCGGAGTCTGCGGGCAAGTCTCCGCTTCTAGTGCTTAATCCGCGCGCGGGCGCAGATGAGGGAAAAGCAGCACGTCGCGAATCGACGGACTATCCGTCAGCAACATCACCAACCGATCAATGCCTATCCCTTCCCCTGCGGTCGGCGGCAGTCCGTATTCCAGCGCCGTTATGTAATCGGCGTCATAGTGCATAGCCTCCGCATCGCCACTGGCCTTGGCGGCGACCTGTGCCGAGAAACGCGCCGCCTGATCTTCCGGATCGTTGAGCTCCGAAAATCCGTTAGCTATTTCGCGTCCGGCGATCATTAATTCGAAACGATCTGTCACAAAGGGATCGTGGTCTGAGCGACGTGCCAGTGGGGAGACTTCGGCGGGATATTCTGTAATAAAAGTTGGCGCCATGAGACGGGGCTCTACCGTCTTTTCGAAGATTTCGGTCTGGATCTTCCCAAGCCCAGGCTCCCCCTCCAGCGCAATTCCGAGGCGCGTGGCAAGTGCACGTGCCGCCCCCAAGTCTTCAAGCTCTTCTGGCGCAATGCCCACGTTGAGGGCGAGGATCGACTCCTTGAGCGTCATGCGGACAAATGGACTACCGAAGTCGATTTGATGCCCTTGGTATTCAAACTGCGTTCGCCCGAGAATCGTCTCGGCCAATTCACGCAGGAGTTGCTCGGTCAGCGCAATCAGGTCTCGATAATCGGCATAAGCCGCGTAGAACTCCAGCATCGTGAATTCCGGATTGTGACGCGGTGACAATCCTTCATTACGGAAATTTCGATTGATTTCGAATACGCGTTCAAATCCCCCGACGACCAAACGTTTAAGATAAAGCTCGGGCGCAATCCGCAGATACAAATCCATGCCGAGCGCGTTGTGATGCGTGATGAAAGGACGGGCTGCAGCCCCCCCCGGGATCGTCTGCATCATCGGAGTTTCAACTTCGAGGTAGCCGCGGGCTGAAAGGAAACGCCGAATCATCTCGATGGTCTGTGAACGGATTGCAAATACGCGCCTAGTCTCGTCATTCGTCATCAGATCGAGATAGCGTTGACGGTAACGCATTTCCTGATCTGCCAGCCCATGGAATTTATCGGGCAACGGCCGCAATGATTTGGTCAGCAACCGCACGCGGTCGACTTGAATCGACAACTCTCCCGCGTTGGTCCGAAAGACGGTGCCCTCCACCCCGACAATGTCCCCGAGATCCCACGACTTAAAGTCGTTGTACGTATCTTCGCCCACGAGGTCGCGTTTGACATACAGCTGGATTTGGCCGGACATGTCCCGCAGGTTAGCAAAGGCCGCCTTGCCCATGATCCGGCGAGTCATCATGCGGCCTGCAAGCGCAACGCGTCGCGCGTCAACGACGAGTACTTCGGCCGTGACGCCCGCGTAGGCCTGGTGTAATTCGTGGGCTAAGGTATCTCGACGAAAATCGTTGGGGTACGCCTGCCCACGTGCCCGCAGCGCGCCAAGTTTCGCGCGCCTCTGTTCAAGGATCTGCGCTTCGGTGCTGGTGTCTGGCGTATCGCTCATATTTTCTCGTCCGCGGCACGGTCGACGCCGTGTTTATAGTGGTAATTCACCGAACGGGCACGTATTACAGCCCCTGCTTTAGACTGGCTTCGAGGAACTGATCCAGCGCGCCGTCTAGCACAGCTTGCGTGTTGCCGGTTTCAATGTTCGTCCGGAGATCTTTGATGCGCGATTGGTCCAGGACGTAAGAACGGATCTGGTGGCCCCAGCCGATATCCGATTTCGCATCCTCCTGCGCCTGCTTCTCCACGTTTCGCTTCAACATTTCCTGCTCGTAGAGCTTAGCGCGGAGCATCTTGTAGGCCTGCGCCCGATTCTTATGTTGTGAACGTTCGTTCTGGCATTGCACCACCGTATTGGTAGGCAGATGGGTAATACGGATGGCCGAATCAGTCTTGTTGACGTGCTGACCACCGGCGCCGCTCGCACGGTAGGTGTCGATCCGGAGATCCGCCGGATTAATCTCGATTTCAACGTCATCATCGATCTCCGGCGACACAAACACGGCCGCAAAAGAGGTGTGGCGCCGATTACCTGAATCGAAGGGCGACTTGCGAACAAGTCGATGCACCCCAGTCTCGGTCCGCAGCCAGCCGAAGACATAATCACCGGTGACATGAATCGTCGCACTCTTGATCCCCGCCACTTCCCCGGCAGAGCACTCAATAAGTTCGCACTTGAAGCCCCGTGCTTCGCCCCAACGCAGGTACATTCGTAGCAACATCTCAGCCCAGTCCTGGGCCTCAGTGCCACCCGAGCCCGCCTGGACATCAACGAACGCGCTGGCGCTATCCATTTCGCCGCCAAACATCCGGCGAAATTCGAGCTCAGCGAGGCCACGCTCGGCTTGGTCTAGATCTGCGAGCACCGCTTCACCAGCGGCATCGTCATCCTCTGCCGCCGCCAATTCGAGCAACTCGCGCCCATCGCTCACCTTCGCGCCGATGATGCGCAGATTGCTGACGACACGATCGAGTGCCACGCGCTCTTTGCCGAGGGCCTGCGCACGCGCGGGATCGTCCCAGATGTTGGGCGCTTCGAGTTCGCGCTGGACTTCGATTAGGCGTTCGGCACGGGTGTCGTAGTCAAAGATACCCCCTAAGCGCTTCGAGCCGGCGCTGGAGTTCTTTGATGCGTTGGAGAGGACCAGTAAGTTCCATAAGGGGCCGCGGAGTCAAAAGGGGCCTGATTGTAGCGGTTCGGCTCCCTATCGTCAGCCGTTGGGCAAGCCCTCGGCGTGTTCAATGACGAGTTGCAGCGTCTCGTTTCCTTGATATTCGTTGACCGACAGGCGATACGCCGCCCGGATCCGACGCGCCTCGGCCCAAGGTGCGTCAGCCGCCCCAAAGGCGATAGCGGCGAAACTGCGACCCGCGAGTCCAAGTTGCAGCTTGAGATGATCGACTCCCACCAATCGCCGCTGACTCACCTCGAACTCGCCGTCGAATAGTGGTTCCGGAAACGCTTGCCCCCAGGGCGCGGCCGTATTCAACAGCCGCGCTAACTCGAGCGTCATTTCCCGCTCGCCAAGGGGGCCGTCGGTATACACCAGTGGGGTGAGCGCAAGTGGATCAACTTGCTCGGCGATGACCGCATCGAAAGCCGCGGTAAACGCCGTCAATGCCGCTCGGGACAGCGATAGCCCGGCCGCCATCGCGTGTCCCCCGAAGCGGCTCAGCAAGTCGGGATACCGTGCGGCCACGGTATCCAGCACATCCCGGATATGAACGCCCGGGATCGAACGCGCAGATCCTTTCAACTCATCCGGGCTAGCGAGTGCAAAAGCGACTACCGGGCGGTGATACAGATCTTTCACCCGCCCGGCCACGACGCCGACGATACCCTGATGCCACGCGGGGTCAAACACACAGATGCCATGCGGAACTTCACCGGTCTCAGGCAACTCGGCGAGAACCTGTTCGATGGCCTGCGTTTTCATGTCGCGTTCAAGGCTGCGCCGCTCGCGATTAAGCCCATCGAGCTCTCCGGCGATCGCCGAGCAACGAGCCGGATCATCGCTCGACAGGCATTCGATACCGAGCGACATGTCCGCTAGCCGACCCGCCGCATTCAAGCGCGGGCCAACCGCAAAACCGAGATCGCTCGCGACGACTTTCGACGGTTCACGTCCCGCCACCCGCAGGAGTGCCGAAATTCCCGGCTGGGCACGGCCGGCTCGAATGCGCGCGATGCCCTGGGCGACCAGGCGGCGATTATTCGCGTCGAGCGGGACGACGTCCGCCACCGTGCCCAACGCAACGAGATCGAGCAGCTCGCCGAAATTTGGCTCGGGAATTTTTTGCTCAATAAACCAGCCCTGCGACCGCAGTGCCGCACGCAACGCCAACATCACGTAAAAAATGACGCCAACACCGGCCAACGCTTTACTCGGAAAATCATCGCCGGGCACATTGGGATTGACGATGGCATCCGCCTGCGGCATGTGCAGCCCGGGCAGATGGTGGTCTGTGATCAAGACCTTCATACCGGCCGCCCGCGCCGCGGCTACGCCCTCGAGACTCGAAATCCCGTTGTCGACAGTCACGAGTAGCGCCGCTTCCTTGGCCCGCACCAGCGCAACAATAGGGGGCGTCAGCCCGTAGCCGAACTCGAAGCGGTTCGGCACGACATAATCCACGTATTGCGCGCCACAAGCACGCAAGGCCCGCATACCCAGCGCACAACTGGTTGCCCCGTCCGCATCAAAATCTGCGACAAACACAATACGCTGCGCCTCACACACGGCGCTTACGAGCAACGCGACCGCCGCCGCCATCCCGCTCAGCGCTTCCGTGCGCAATAACGCCTGCAACGAAAAATCGATCGCCTCCGGCTCGCAGGCCCCTCGTCCGGTAAAAATTCGCCGCAACACCGGATGTAAGCCGAGCGGCAGGTTCGACGCTGCGGGTAGCGCTCGACGGACAATGCGTGAGGTCGGTTCCCCGGTCTCCGCGCTCATGCGGGGAACCCATCAGGACTGACGTGGGCTGCCACCCCGCTCGGCGATACCGACGGGCGCTGAAAGTCGTGTTCTTGGCACATTTGTCTATTCAACCCGAAAAGCCTGAGGGGAGGTCCAACGCCGGAGACTCTGCCACCAAGACAGGGTACCCCGATGTGACCCCGTCATGAACGCCAGACCGGTGATCTGGCGTCGCCGCAGCGCGCGCACCAGGACAGGCAACCAATCCATCTCGAGCGCCTCCAGCGAAATAAGGTTGCCCGCCACCGCGGCTCCGAAGGCGCTCCCGGCAACCAGGACAACATCTCGACCCGTCGCGAGCGCGGCCGCCGGCGCGGCCGTCGCGGACCAGACCGCATCACGGGCGTCAGACAAGCCCGCCAATAG
The DNA here is from genome assembly GCA_903825645.1 of uncultured Pseudomonadota bacterium. Lineage (GTDB taxonomy): Bacteria > Pseudomonadota > Gammaproteobacteria > CAIKBL01. Next base: position 33,265 of record CAIKBL010000004.1, read on the forward strand.
CGCATCATTGCCGACCATCTGCACAGGCCGCGGTCGCGTAGCCTGCGTCGATTCCGCGGCACCAAACCACCACACCCCGTTTACTGGCAACACCCCGCGCGCCATGCGCGCCGTGTTGGTCGGGTGTGCATGCAAGACCATTTGGAGATCATTCAACCAGCAACGCCAGGCGCGCTGTTCGGCGGCTACGGGCATGAACGGTGTCAGAGAGCGGCCGTGTAGCCATTGCACAGAAGGCGCGCGCCCAAGCACCTCGGCTGGGCGGCGGACATACCAACGGGTGATCTCAACCCCGCGCTGCATAGCAAGCTCGGGAAATTCACGATTCACCCCCGCTAGCAGTGAATCCGCTTCGTCCGTCGTCAGATCGAGATGTAGGGGTCCGTAGACCAAGACCTTGTTCGGATCGGCATGAAGATGAACAGGATCGCTACGTAATAAATCCGCCGCGGCGCCGCGCTCCCCGAGATCATGGCGAGCCGTCGCGTGGGCCAACGAAAAATCAGCGCCGGCGCCGCATTGTTGCGCGAGCATGGATTCGAGCGGACCTTGGTGCGCGGTGCGCTGGGCGCCGCCGAGACACCAGGCGAGCAGCGGAAATTCCCGATGCCTGTCCGCCAGCGAAAGCTCAGCGCTTAACGTCAGGCTCGGTAAGTAAACAGTGACACCCGGCATGGCGCGGCGTCGTTCCGGTCTAGAGGTTGTCGAGGATCGCGCGCTTCACCGCATCGCTGTTGGCCGGCACTTCTAGTACGCTGCCCGGGCTCTGCTTGATCGCCGTATCCGGATCTTTAAGCCCGTGACCGGTCAGGGTGCACGTGATAAGGCTACCATCGGGGATTTTGCCACGATCAATGTCCCGCAATAGACCCGCAACGGCGATTGCCGACGCCGGCTCGCAAAAGACACCTTCCGTCTCCGCCAGCAGGCGCTGCGCAGTCAGGATTTCGTCATCGCTCAGGCTATCGAACCAGCCGTCCGATTCGCGTACCGCCGCCCAAGCGAGATCCCAGGATTGCGGATTCCCGATTCGGATGGCCGTTGCGATCGTCTCAGGGAACTCGATCGGATGACCGGCGATAAAAGGCGCCGCACCAGCCGCCTGATACCCCACCATAACCGGCCGCGTCGGCACGACAGCAGGAAACGGGTAGGCGCACGTATCCGTACAGAACCCACACGCGGCGGTTTTGGGTCGAATACCGGCGTATTCGCTGAAACCAACCCAGTAAGCACTGATGTTACCCGCGTTGCCGACGGGGATGCAGTGATAGTCCGGGGCACGGTCGAGCGCATCGACAATTTCGAATGCGGCCGTTTTCTGGCCCTGCAGCCGATAGGGGTTGATGGAGTTCACAATCGCGACCGGCGCCGCATCGGCCATGTCCTTGACGATACGCATCCCGTCATCGAAGTTACCTTTGATCTGGATGACGACAGAGCCCTCGATCATCGCCTGCGCGAGTTTCCCTAGTGCAATTTTGCCCTCCGGAATGAGCACAAAACAGCGAATGCCGGCGCGCGCAGCATAAGCGGCCGCTGAGGCCGACGTATTGCCGGTGGAAGCGCAGATGATGGCGCGCGAACCTCCGCCGACCGCTTGGGTGACCGCCATCGTCATGCCGCGATCCTTGAACGATCCCGTTGGATTCAATCCTTCAAATTTTGCAAAAATCTTCACGTCTCGGCCCGTTGCACGCGCCACATTGTCGAGCGGAATGAGCGGAGTATTGCCCTCGCTGAGTGTGATGATCCGCGTGTCGGGGACAACCGGCAGGCGCGCCCGGTAGCGCTCGATGAGACCGCTGTAAAGATTGGGGTAACTCGCCGTCGAATTCATGCAAAAGGCTCCATACGGATGCGTACAATGGGCGCCTTGATCGCCGGCAAGTTCTGGATGCGGGCGATCGCTTCATTCATGGCGCGTTCCCTGACACGGTGGGTGAGGATGACGACCGGCACGACCGCCGGATCATCAGGATGTTCGAGCTGTATAATCGCCTCGATGCTGATCCCGAAGTCGGCCAGAATGCGGGTGACATCCGCGAGAACACCGGGCTCATCGGCGGCTTGCAACCGCAGATAACAGGCGGTCTCAACCGCCTCAATGGGGAGCACCGGCAACGCCGCTAGCGTACCTGGCTGAAACGCCAGGTGAGGCACCCGGTTTTCGCGATCGGTGGTGAGCGCGCGCACCACATCGACCAGATCCGCCACGACCGATGAGGCGGTGGGCTCGGCGCCGGCGCCAGCACCAGACAGAAGAACGGGTCCCGCAGCATCTCCCCGTACCAGCACGGCGTTCATGACACCATTGACGCGTGCGATCGGTTGTTGTGCCGGAATGAGCGTGGGATGGGCGCGCAATTCGAGTCCATCGGCCGCCTGTCGGGCAATGCCCAAATGCTTGATGCGATAACCGAGTCGCTCAGCGTAGGTCACATCCTCGCCCGAGACATGACGGATCCCCTCGACATACACATTGTCGAACTGCAGCGGGATCCCGAAGGCCAATGAGGCCAGGATAGTGAGTTTATGCGCCGCGTCGATTCCATCGATATCGAAAGACGGATCCGCTTCGGCATAACCGAGACGCTGGGCCTCGGCGAGAACCTCGGCAAAATCGCTACCGGCTTCGCTCATCGCGGACAGGATGAAATTGCACGTCCCGTTGATGATGCCGGCGAGCCACTGTACCGCATTGCCCGCGAGCGCCTCTCGCATCACCTTGATAACCGGAATGCCGCCCGCCACGGCCGCCTCGAAGGCCACCATGACACCTTTGGCCTGAGCGGCAGCGAAAATTTCATTGCCATGCAGGGCGATTAGGGCCTTGTTGGCAGTCACCACGTGCTTCCCGTTGCTGATAGCACGCAGGATCAGCGTTCGCGCGGGTTCAATCCCCCCGATCAGCTCAGCAATAATGTCCACATCAGGCGCATCCACGACCGCGAAGGGATCTGCCACCAGCATCACACCGCTCGTATCACATTCGCGTGGCTTCGACACGTCGCGCGCGGTGGCTATCGTGACTTGCAGGCGACGGCCTGCGCGCGAGGCGATAAGGTGGGCATTGCGGCGCAGGACAGTGAGGGTACCGCCGCCGACGGTGCCCAGCCCGAGCAAACCGATATTGACGGGGGCGAGTTCGCTACTCATTGCGCTCAATCCGGTGAAACAGGTTGACGTGCGACGGCCGCAGCACTGCGCTCTGGCTCGCGCAACATCTCTTTGATGCCACGCAACGCTTGTCGCGTCCGATGCGGATTTTCGATCAGGGCAAAACGGACAAAACGGTCACCATATTCTCCGAAGCCAATGCCCGGGGACACCGCCACCTTCGCTTCCAGCAGCAAGCGCTTTGAGAATTCGAGCGAACCGAGCGCCCTGAAGGGTTCCGGTATCTCCGCCCAGACGAACATGGTGCCACGCGGACGTTCAACTGCCCATCCCGCCTGATTAAGACCATCGCACAAGACATCCCGCCGCTGCTGATACATCTCGCGAATTTCGGCAACGCACTCCTGCGGTCCTTCCAGCGCCGTGATCGCGGCGATCTGCACAGGGGTGAACATGCCATAGTCAAGGTAGGACTTCATTCGCCCCAATGCATAGACCAAATCAGGGTTCCCGACCATGAAGCCGATACGCCAACCCGGCATGTTGTAACTCTTCGACAGCGTGAAAAATTCAACGGCGATATCTTTAGCCCCCGGGACCTGCATGATCGACGGTGCTTTGTAACCATCAAAAACAAGATCGGCATAGGCGAGATCGTGTACCACGTAGATATTGTGTTCGCGTGCGATTTCAATCACATGCCTGAAGAAGTCGAGGTCCACGCACTGCGTTGTCGGGTTGCTCGGGAAATTCAGCAACAGCATTTTAGGTCGTGGCCAGCTGTTTCGAATCGCCTGCTCCAGCTCCGCAAAAAAGTCGATGCCAGGCCCGATCGGCAGATGACGAATATCGGCGCCGGCAATCACGAATCCGTAGGGGTGAATCGGATAGGAAGGATTCGGCACGAGCACGACATCACCATGATCGACCGTGGCCAAGGCGAGATGTGCGAGCCCCTCCTTAGATCCGATGGTGACGATCGCTTCGCTGTCCGGATCAAGCGAGACATCGTAGCGGTTACGATACCAGTTGCAGATCGCGCTACGCAGCCGCGGAATTCCTTTCGAGACAGAGTAGCGATGTGTATCCCCACGCTGCGCTGATTCGACGAGTTTGTCGACGATATGTTGCGGCGTCGGCTGATCGGGATTACCCATGCCGAAGTCAATGATATCTTCGCCGCGCCGACGCGCAGCCATCTTTAGCTCTCCCACCTGATTAAAAACATATGGCGGAAGGCGCTGGATACGGGGGAATTCTTTGGCCAAGGCGATTACACTATGGTTGCGTGGTGGACATGTGTCGGGTGGCCGCACGCTACCGGCCCGGCGTGCGCGTGTCAAACGGCGAGAGCCTGCGACGACGGTCTAGCTGCGCACCGGAGGTCTGGCGCGAAGCACCCGTGTCGCACTGGCGCAACCCCAAACGACGAGTCACCTGGCCCTTCACGACCAGGTTAGGGAAAACGAACAACGCATGACACCCTCTCCTCTCCAGACAGTTCAGGCACAACTGCTCGAACCTGCGGGTCTCGACGTGAGTGCGCTCGAACAGGTGCTGAGTACGCTTGCCTCGACACAGATCGATCTCGCAGATCTTTATTTTGAATATAGTCGTGGAGAATCCTGGAGCCTCGAAGACAGCATCGTGAAGGAAGGGTCGCATGCGCTTGAACAAGGCGTCGGCGTGCGCGCGGTTGCCGGGGAGAAGACTGGGTTCGCCTACTCGGACGATCTCGGTCTCAGTGCCCTGTTGGCGGCGGCCACCGCGGCTCGAGCCATCACCCGGCACGGACAGTCCCGGGACATACGCATCGTATCAGCCACCTCCGCGCCCCTGCGTTATCCGGCGATCGATCCTATTTCGAGCCTACGGGCAGAGGCCAAAATCAAGCTGTTACGGGATCTAGATGCCCGTATACGCGCGGCCGACCCGCGGGTGCGACAGGTCATGGCAAGCCTTGTGGGCCGTTATACCCAGGTGATCGTGGCGGCGAGCGACGGTACCTTGGCGGCAGATATCCGCCCGCTGGTGCGGCTCAATGTCTCGGTCATCGTTGAAGACAAGGGGCGACGCGAAACCGCCAGCCACGGTGGCGGCGCCCGCAGTAGCTATGAATATTTCACGACTGAGGGGCGGGCCGAGGCGATTGCAGACGAGGCCCTGCGCCAAGCGCTGGTAAGTCTGGACGCACGCGCAGCGCCCGCCGGCGAGATGACCGTGGTACTCGGGCCGGGTTGGCCTGGGATCCTCCTCCATGAGGCCATTGGTCATGGACTAGAGGGTGATTTTAACCGCAAAGGCACATCAGCCTTCGCCGGGCGCATTGGCGAACGTGTCGGCGCCCCGGGCTGCACAGTGATTGATGATGCCACCCCCGCCGACCGACGCGGCTCACTCGCGATCGATGACGAGGGCACCCCGGGCCAGCGAACGGTCCTCATCGAGGACGGCATCCTGTGTGGCTACCTACAAGACAAACAGAACGCACGCCTCATGCACACCCAGTCAACCGGCAATGGGCGCCGTCAATCTTACAGCCATCGTCCAATGCCCCGCATGACCAATACCTACATGCTGGCCGGCCAGCACGACCCCGCCGAAATCGTCCGTTCCGTGCGCCGTGGTTTGTATGCGATAAGCTTCGGAGGGGGACAGGTCGACATCACGAATGGTAAGTTCGTGTTCAGCGCGAGTGAGGCCTATCTCATCGAAAACGGCCGGATTACCGCCCCCGTCAAAGGCGCGACGCTTGTCGGCAACGGGCCGGATGTCCTCACGCGGGTCAGCATGGTCGGACACGATCTGGCGCTCGACAATGGCGTGGGCACCTGCGGAAAAAACGGTCAATCAGTACCTGTCGGGGTCGGGCAACCCACGCTGCGCATTGATGGTCTGACTGTGGGTGGTACCCAGACGTAGCGGTTTACCTCCTCAAAAGCGTGGCAACTCGGGGTGCGGCAAATTGCCGTGGTGTACACGCATCGCCCCGAATTCGGCGCAACGATGCAACGTGGGTACGGCGCGTCCCGGATTCAGCAGGCCCGCCACATCAAAGGCCGCCTTGACCTGATGGAATTGGTTGAGTTCGCGGGTGTCAAACTGGATGCACATCTGGTTCAGTTTCTCCACACCGACCCCATGCTCACCGGTAATGGTCCCCCCCACTTCGATGCAGAGTTCCAAGATCTGACCACCAATGTGTTCGGCCATGGCCAATTGCCCATCATCATTGGCATCGAAGGCGATCAGCGGGTGCAGATTGCCGTCACCCGCGTGGAAGACGTTGGCGATCGGCAGGCCGCACTCAGCAGACAACTCGGCAATACGCCGCAGGACTTGCCCTAGCGCCCGGCGAGGAATGGTGCCATCCATGCAGTAATAATCAGGTGCCACGCGGCCAATCGCCGGAAACGCCGCCTTACGCCCGGCCCAAAAGCGGAGTCGTTCGGCCTCATTTCGCGAACACCGCACTTCAGTGGCGCCATCTCGCAAAAGCTGAGCCGTCGCCGCGGCGATGTCCGCCTCCACTTCCGCTTCGCTGCCATCCAGTTCGCACAGAAGAATCGCGGCGGCGTCGGTCGGATAGCCCGCGTGGCAAAAGTCCTCCGCGACACGGATGGCCAAGGCGTCCATCATTTCGAGCCCCGCCGGCGTGATACCAGACTCGATAACTCCCGAAACGGCGCGTCCCGCCGCGTCGACGTCGTCGAATGCCGCGAGCAATACCCGCGCAACAGGAGGGCGGGGCAGCAATTTCACGGTAATTTCCATCAAGATGCCGAGCAGTCCCTCGGATCCATGCATCAGCGCCAGCAAATCGAGCCCCGGTGCCTCAAGCGTGTGGCCGCCAAGTTCGATCCAGGTCCCGTCGCTCAGAAAACACTTGAGTCCGAGCACATTGTGGACCGTCAAGCCATACTTCAAGCAGTGCACGCCCCCGGAGTTCTCGGCCACATTGCCGCCGATAGTGCAGGCAATCTGTGAAGAAGGATCGGGCGCGTAATACAGTCCATGCGACGCCACGGCTTCGGAAATGGCGAGATTACGAACCCCGGGCTCTACGACGGCATAGCGACTGTCGGGATCGATTTCGAGAATCCGGTTGAATCGCGCAAGGCTTAACAGACAGCCGTCGACGAGCGGCAGTGCGCCGCCGGACAGTCCCGTCCCGGCGCCGCGCGGGACCACGGGCACGCCGTATTGGGCACAAATCGCCAGAATGCGGCGCACTTCTTCTCGCGTCCGGGGCACACAAACTACCCGTGGTAGGGCGCGATAACTGGCAAGGCCGTCACATTCGTACGGACGCTTGGCTTCCGCCGCGATAAGCAGCGCATCGTCCGGCAAAAAGGCGGCGAGCGCAGCTTCGAAGGACATGTGCCCTTCAGCTCTCGAAGCGGTAATCGGAGGGGATAACCACCACGCCGCCGGGCGTCACCAAGAAGCGCTCGGCATCGCGCTCCAAATCGACCCCAATTTTCTCATAGGCCGGAATCCGCACATTGCGATCGCAGATCGCACGACGCACCCGCGCACCCTCTCCAACGGTGACTCCGAGACATAAAATAGAATCCTCGACCGTCGCACCGTCGTCGATAAAGACGCGGTTGCCCAAGACGCTACGGCTCACGCCCCCCCCGGCGATGACCGTGCCTCCGGAAACGATCGAATTCACGCAGATCCCCTCTGTGCAGGAACGGCCAGGTACCGTGCGGGCCGGTGGCCGCTGCTGCTGGTAAGTCCGCACTGGCCAGTCCGCTTGGTAAATATCGAGAGGGGGTTCGAGTTTCAATAAATCCATGTTGGCGTCGTAATAGTCATCCAACGACTCGAACGCCCGCCAATAACGGTCTTGTGTTACCCGACCATATTCGCCACCAAAGCGGTAGCTACAAATGCGGGTCCGACCGAGCATTTCCCGACAAATCATCTCGATGATGTTTTGTTTCCGGGCCCCGTTCTCTCCTAGGCGTTGCAGACAAGCAATCAAACTCGAGCGCCGAAAGGCATAAACCCCCATCGGCGCGTAGATTTCTTCGCCGGGCGGGAGCGGGCTGGGTGTCGGCAGGAGGGTGATATGTTCGATTTCACCGTCAGGGACACTGAAGTGCGCCGGAAAAGAGCTGCCGAGTGCCGTCTGCTGGTCAATCGCGGCTATCGTAACATCCGCTCCCCGGGCCCGGTGTACTTCGACCATGGCGCCGTAATCCATGCGGTAGATTTGTTCCCCGGACACAATGAGCACCGTCTCTTCGTCCGCGCCATCCAGTAGGTAGAGGCTTTTAAACAGCGCATCAGACTGCCCACTGTAGATCGCTAGCTCTTCAGTAATGGGCGGCGACACCGCCGTGACAAATTCCCCGAGATCCGTATTGAAGATAGACCAGCCGTCACGCAGATGATTCTGCAACGACAGGGAATTGAACTGGGTGAACACATTTATCCGTCGCAAACCGGAGTGCATGCAATTGGTTAGCACAAAATCGATCACGCGATAGTTTCCCGCATAGGACAACGCCGCCGTCGTACGGCGCGAAGTCAGGGGCATCAACGGTCTGCCGTCGCCGATGGCGAGGACATACACGAGGGTTTCGTAGCGTTTAGAAATAGGCATGGCGTTATAGAGAGGGGGATTATACGCGCCCATCGGCGACAGGAAAGCGGTAATCGTGACTACCCGCTCGCCAAGTCGATTTGTGGGTGCGCCGCTAGCCCGTGTCGGCGCGTGGCCGAAAATCGAGAATCTCGCTATAGTCGCTTTATAATTAATGAGTTATCTTGCACGGCGTAGCTTTATGACGCCATCCCTCCCGTTAAATTCCAGAGACCTTCGCCCCCATGTCCGAAGAAATTCTTGTCAACGTGACCCCTCAAGAGACACGCGTGGCGTTTGTCGAAAACGGTGTCCTCCAAGAAGTGCTAATTGAACGCGCCCGGCGGCGCGGGTTCGTCGGGAATATTTACCTCGGGCGGGTCAATCGGGTGTTGCCCGGCATGGGCGCTGCTTTCGTCGACATCGGGCTCGCCCGGGCGGCGTTTCTGCATGTCTCCGACATCGTGTCAGCGGCAACTCGTGAAGCGATTTCGGGCGAGAATGTGCCGATTGAACAGGCCGTGCACGAGGGCCAGCAGATCGTGGTGCAGGTCGCCAAGGAGCCCCTTGGGACCAAAGGCGCGCGCCTAACCACGTATCTCAGCATTCCTTCGCGCTATTTGGTGTTTATGCCGGATACCAACTCGGTAGGCGTGTCGCAGCGAATAGAGAGCGAAGAAGAGCGCACACGGCTGCGTGACATCGTGCTGACTCTCGAACCGGGCCTGAAACCCCTCAGCGTCCCGGTGGGTGAAGCGCTCACAGCAGCAGCCGCCATCCGGGAAGCCGCCACCGGCGGCTTTATCGTACGGACCGCCGCCGAAGGCGCCGCCGCCGCCGATCTGCTGGCTGACATGCAGTTCCTGCGTCGCCTGTGGACATCTATTCAGGAGCGCACGGCAATCGCTAAACCAACGGCTGCCGTCTACGAAGATCTCCCCGTGGTGCTGCGGGTAATTCGAGATCTGTCCGCCAGTCAGGCAGAGAAAATCCGCATAGATTCACGCGAAACCTTCATCAAGGTCCGTGCTTTTGCTGAGGAATTCACGCCAGATCTGCTCACGCGGATCGAACATTATCCGGGGGAAAGACCGATCTTGGATCTGTATTCCACCGAAGATGAGATCCAGCGCGCACTGCAACGGAAGGTGGATTTGAAATCAGGTGGACATCTGGTTATCGATCAAACCGAGGCGATGACCACCATCGATGTCAACACCGGAGGCTTTGTCGGTCACCGAAATCTCGAAGAGACCATTTTCAAAACCAATCTGGAAGCCGCCCAGGCCATCGCACGCCAGCTCCGGCTGCGGAATCTCGGTGGCATTATCATCGTGGACTTCATCGATATGCTCGAGGAAGAGCATCGCCGACAAGTTCTGCGTGCGCTAGAGAAGAGTTTGGAACGCGATCATTCGAAAATCACCATCAGCGATGTCACATCACTCGGCCTCGTCCAGGTTACCCGGAAACGCACCCGCGAGAGTCTCGAACACGTCCTGTGCGAAGCCTGTCCCACCTGCAGCGGGCGTGGTTCAATCAAATCTGCCGAATCAATTTGTTACGAGATCTTTCGCGAAATTCTGCGCGAACAGCGGCAATACGACGTACAAAAACTATTGGTGGTCGCCGCCCAAGCCGTCGTTGATTTATTGTTAGACGAAGAATCGACCAGCGTCGCCGAGCTGGAGGAGTTCATTGGGATCCCGATCCGGTTTCAGGTGGAAACGACCTATACGCAAGAACAGTACGACGTCGTGCTGCTCTGACCGTGGGCCCGTCGGTCTTCAAACAGATCCAGCGCGTCGCGTGGCATGTCGTGGCGGCGAGCATCATCCTAACGGCGATCCTGAACAGCGGGCTGCGCCTACTCATACCTCGCCTCGCCGCAGATCCCGCGCGTGCAGCGGCCTGGCTTAGCGAAATCGCGGGGCTACCGGTGTCGATTTCCGGCATCAATACCGGCTGGTATCGCGGGCTGCCGAGGGTCATCTTCCGGGATATCGGCGTCCATGCCGAATTGGGTGGTCCTGAAATCATGCACATCGGTGAGGTCGATGGAAGATTCGATGTGCTAACAAGTCTCTTAACCGGACAATTCCGGATGAAGGAACTGGCGCTCCATGGCCTCTCAGTGGGCATAACGCGCCGATTGGATGGCACCTTCGTCGTCGAGCACCTCCCGATGGACGATCCGCGACTCCTGCGCTGGGCATTAGCTCAACCGAGCCTTCGCGTCACCGAAGTGGAACTTCAATTACGCGATGAGCAGGCGCGTTTCAACCCGACCCGGCTTGCGCACGTGGATGTGACAATCCATCCTGTCGGCGACACCCTCCTGATGGAGGGTCACGCGGGCATGGTCGCCGCGATCGGGGCCGGGCTCGACTTTCGAGTGCGAATGCCGCGCCGGGCAACGCCTATGCAGCCACTGGACATTGATCTTGTCGGACAGGGCGTCGATCTCCGTGCCTTGCTGGTCGAAATCCACGCCGCTCCCCCTGCTCTCGAAGGCCTGCGTGCAGATCTCCGACTTAGCGTGACCGATGCGATGTCAGCGCAGGCCCGAATAGCTTTCGAGGCAAGCCGGATCGACGTCCATACCTCGGGAGAAATGTCGACAGATCAACGCCCGACAGCACTCGCGCTGCGCGGCATCGCGCGTGGCAACGCCGGGTTGTTTGACGTCCAGTTGGTCAATTTCGCAGCGGGCGCGGGCCGTGACGAAACTATTGACTGGCGGGGTCGGGTGGCCGCCGACGCCACGCCGCGAACGATCATCAGCGCCGATCGCGTCCCGCTCGCCCTGCTGCCCCTGTTAAAACCCTGGTTAGCCACCCCCGCAACGATCAACCCGTTCCCGCTCGCCGACTTGGGCGCAAGCGGAACGCTAACTCATTTCGTGTTAGGCCTAAAGGGCAGTGATCTGTCGGCCGGGTTCTTTGCGGCAGGCGATCTGCATGGGATCAGCTTGACCAAAACCGCGCCGGACATGCGTCTAGAGGGGTTATCTGCCCGCTTCGCCCTCAGTCACCACGGCGGCGCGCTTCGCTTCGAACAGGCCGATTTCGCGTTCGCTTACCCAGCACGCCTACAGGAGACACTGAGGCTTGCTGGCGTTGATGGGGGGGTCCGCTGGGATCAGAACCCTTCCGGAGAAAGGAAAGTGTGGACAGACCTAGCCGGGTTTATGAACACGCTGCCGATGGAAATGGTCGGCTCACTGCGTCGGTCGACCGGCGCACCGGCAACGGTGGATCTCGACGTACATCTCGGCACAGGAGATCTCAGCCGCCTCCACACACTGGTTCCGCTCGGTATTATGCGTGCCCGCGGTGATGAATGGCTTCGAACCGCGTTTCCGCAGGGGATCCTCATGGGTGGCGATCTGTCCCTTCACGGCCCGCTCGCCGAATTTCCCTTCGCCCATAACGAAGGCCGTTTCAAGGCTGAATTCGCTGTCGAAGATGTTCTACTTGTTTATGCGGCCGGCTGGCCGCATGCCCGCGACGTAAGCGGCGTCGTGAAGTTCGACAAACAGCATCTGTCGGCCTCGCTGACACAGGGCAAGCTGCTCGATTCGTCCCTCAAAACGGGCGTTATGGCGATTTCGGACTACCTCGCACCGGACCGGACGCTCTCCACAAAGCTACTTTTCCGCACCACCCAGCCAGACGTGATGCGCGCGCTGCAGGAAAGTCCGTTGATCAAAAAACCACTCGCTCAACTTGGAGATCTGACGATCACCGGGCCGATTGACCTGACCCTTGACCTCGGTTTCGGGTTGTTTCCCGGCGGCACCAGAACCGTGCAGGGCTCGATAGCGTTCACGGACAACCTAGCGCACTCCACCCGACGAGCCATGACCCTGGAACATCTCAACGGCCAGTTCCAGTTTACACAGACCGACTGGCACATGACCGATATGATGGCGTTGTTGGGTACGCAACACGTCGCGGTAAACGCCCGTGGCCATCTGGGCGAAATGGCGGCTCCCCCAACAGTGGAACTGACCGGCACCAGCGATGCCGCTCAAATCCTCGGACAGCTGCGGCAATATGCGCCAAGCGCCTACCGCTGGCTGGCCAACAACGGACGATTAGCGATACTGGAGGGCGCTATCGACTGGCGAGTACGAATCGAGACCGCCGCGGATAGTTCACACGCTGACCGCATCCTGACCTTTGAATCCAATCTCGCCGGCCTACGGATCGGACTTCCTGCGCCGCTCGGCAAAACAGCGTCAGATCTAAAACGCTTGCAATTTGCGGTGCCGCTTGCGGAAGCCGGACCCCGGATCCTACAGCTCCGCTATGGTGAGCAACTGGCACTGGCCATCCAGAGCGACGCGGTCGCCGGGGAAGGCGCCGGTCTTCAACGACTAGAAGCTATCTTTGGTGGAGGACAGGAAACGCCGACACTCTCGCACCCCGGGATCTATCTGCACGGTCATTTTGGACGACTACCCCTCGGAGACTGGGCCACTTTCCTGCAGGAGAACAGCGCCGCGGGGTCGCAGCTACCGGTCTCCTTTGCGTTCGATATCGATGCGTTGCAGGTGCTCGGCCAGGAATTCGCGCAGACCACTGTCCAGGGGCAGCGCGATGTGCTCGCTTGGCGGATCCGGCTCGACAACCCCCAGGTGGCCGGACAAATCACGGTACCTCGCCTCGCAGACAGCGCGCCAATTACGCTTGATCTCGATCGATTATGGCTTAATTCCGTGAGTGCCAGCGAGCGCGAAAGACTGCCCAATCCCCGCACAATTCCCGCACTCGCCATCGCTTGTGCTTCGTTCCGTTACAACACGCTCGAACTGGGCCAGGCGTCTCTCGCGACACGCCACGACGCGGAGGGCCTACGCCTTAATTCCCTCATTTTTCAGGGGCCAGACTTCCAAATACGAGCAGACGGCAACTGGTTTCTCCGTAGCAATGTGCACACCTCCCAGTTCAATATCCACCTAGCCGGCGCCTCGCTCGGCAAGGTTCTGACCCATTTCGGTTATAACGCGAGCGGCATCAGCGGGGGACAGACGGCGATCGACATTGAGGCTACTTGGCCGGGCACGCCGGGGGAATTTACCCTCGATCGACTGAATGGGCGGTTCGGATTGCATGTGCAGCGCGGCCGACTACTCGATCTAGAACCAGGGAGCGGACGTCTGTTCGGCTTGTTGAGCTTGCAAATGTTGCCGCGTCGGCTTTCTCTCGATTTCGGCGATCTGTTTCATAAGGGCTACAGCTTCGATCACATTGAGGGCCAGTTCGCGCTCGAAAACGGTAATGCCTACACCAACAGCCTGCTCATGGAAGGGCCCGCCTCGCGTGTCGAAGTCACCGGACGCACCGGGCTGGCGAGTCATGATTATGATCAACGCGCCACCGTGACCCCGTCGCTGTCGAGCAGCATACCGATCGCGAGTGCCCTGTTCGGCCCAGCCGGTATCGGCGTCGGCGCGGCGATCTACCTCGGTGGGAAGGTCTTTAAAGGGATCCCCAGAGAGGTCGATCGAATGTTGCAGAAACACTATGCGATCACCGGCCCTTGGACGCAGCCCAAGATAGAGGCCCTTTGAATGCAAGGAGCAAGTTTAATGCAGAACGAAACCAGCGAACTCTGGAGACCCAATACGGTCGTGGCGTGCATACTGGAGCGCGACGGGCGATTTTTGCTCGTGGAAGAAATGGCACAGGGGCGCGCCGTGTACAACCAGCCAGCAGGGCACCTCGATCCGGGTGAAACCTTGCTCCAGGCGGCTCGTCGCGAGACGCTGGAAGAAAGTGCTTGGCATGTCGAACCCGAGGGATTGGTCGGCATCTACCTGATTGAACCGGTGGATGCCGGCGTAACCTTCGTGCGATTCTGCTTTCACGGAAGGTTGATCCGACACGATCCGACTTTATCACTCGACAAGGAAATTATTCGCACCGTCTGGCTGTCTCGGGATGAACTCGCCGCCGAGCCGAATAAACACCGTAGTCCGCTGGTGCTGCGGTGTATCGATGATTACCTCGCGGGCCAGCGTTATCCCCTGACGATCATCAATGACTTCCGGTTTGGCTGAATACGCCCCACCAGGCACACCGGTGGTCGTCGCGCTCTCGGGCGGCGTCGATTCCTCTGTGACCGCAGCGCGTCTGCAGGAAGCGGGCTGCAGCGTCTCCGCCATTTTCATGAAGAACTGGAACGAGCCGAACCCGGACGGACACTGCCGCTGGGAAGCAGATGTGGCCGATGCATTGGAGGTCTGCGATCGACTCAACATCCCGCTCAACACGGTCGACCTGTCACAGGCGTACTGGGATGGCGTATTCGCAGATTTTCTGCGCGAATACGCGCGTGGCCGCACCCCCAACCCGGATGTGCTCTGCAACAGGGAAGTTAAATTCAAGGCGTTTCTGGCCCATGCCCGTGCCTTAGGCGGCGCATTTGTGGCGACGGGACATTACGCGCGCATCACCCGGGAGGCAGACCGTTATGCGTTACTGAAGGGCGTAGACGCCGGCAAGGATCAGAGCTACTTCCTTTACACGCTCGGGCAAGCAGAGCTGGCAGCGAGCCTTTTCCCCATCGGCGACCTGCCAAAATCGGAAGTTCGTCAGCGCGCACGCGCGCTCGGTCTGGTAACCCATGACAAGAAGGACAGTACAGGGATCTGCTTCATCGGCGAGCAGCGCTTCCGAACCTTTCTCGCCCACTATCTACCCGCCCAACCAGGGATTATTCGCGCGCTTGATGGCCGGGTACTGGGGGAACATCAGGGGGTCGTCTATTACACGCTGGGACAACGGGAAGGTCTGAAGATTGGCGGGGTGAGGGGCGCGCAGGAGGGCCCTTGGTATGTCGCCGAGAAAAATGTCACTGCGAATGAATTGCACGTCGTGCAGGGTCATGAGCACCCCGCCCTGCTGAGCCGCACACTGGAAGCCGATTCCCTCAGTTGGATTGCAGGCGAAGCGCCACCCGCGCCGTTTGCGTGTCGCGCCAAGACGCGTTATCGACAACCGGATCAGGATTGTATCGTCACGGCGCTCACCGGCGGCCGTTGCAGGGTCACCTTTGCGCACCCGCAGCGCGCTGTAACCCCCGGACAATCCGTGGTTTTTTACCTCGGAGATCGTTGTCTCGGCGGCGGCATCATCGACTGTACGGGCCGTTAAGCCCGAAACGCCCTGAACACTCGCGAACGCCCCAGCCTCTCGGCCCACGCCAATGCGCAATCCACTACAACAAGCGCTCGACTTTGCCGATAATACCCGCCTTACCACTTCTCCCCAGACCACGGAGTCCCGATGACCAACAGCTTCAATGCGCGCGCCACGCTCAATGTGGACAACAAGGATTACCAGTACTTCAGCCTGAAGGCGCTTGAGGGTCAGTTCAAACTGGCGCGCCTGCCCTACGCCTACAAGATTCTGCTCGAGAATTTGTTACGGCACGAAGACGGCAAAAACACAACGCGCGCTGACATCGAAGCCCTCGCCGGCGCTGATCTAAAAAAGCTGCCCGCCAAGGATATCAATTTCACACCGGCACGCGTGATCCTTCAGGACTTCACGGGGGTGCCGTGCGTAGTAGACCTGGCAGCGATGCGCGATGCTATCAAAAAGCTTGGCGGTGATGCGGCCAAGGTAAATCCGCTGTGTCCCGTAGAGCTCGTCATTGACCACTCCGTGATGATTGACCACTACGGCACGAAGGCCGCGCTCGACCTGAACGCCCAGATCGAATTTCAGCGCAACGAAGAGCGCTACACCTTCCTACGCTGGGGACAAGAAGCGCTGAAAAACTTCAAAGCTGTGCCACCTGATACCGGCATCGTCCATCAGGTCAATATCGAATACTTAGCGCGGGTCGTCTTCGAAAATAATGGCCTCTTGTATCCTGACAGCTGCTTCGGTACGGATAGCCATACAACCATGGTCAATGGGATTGGTGTGCTGGGCTGGGGTGTCGGTGGTATCGAAGCGGAAGCCGCCATGCTGGGACAGCCATCTTCAATGATGATCCCGGAGGTCATCGGCGTCCGTGTCACCGGCAAACTCGCCGAGGGCGCCACGGCGACCGACTTGGTGTTGACCGTGACAGAAATGCTGCGGACACGCGGCGTGGTTGAGAAATTTGTCGAATTCTTCGGCCCGGGTCTCGCGAACCTTTCCGCGTCTGATCGGAACACGATTGCTAACATGGGGCCTGAATACGGCGCGACCTGCGGCATCTTCCCCATCGACGAAGAGACTTTGAACTACCTTCGTCTCACGGGACGTAGCGAAGCGCAGATCGCCATCGTCAAGGCCTACGCCCAAGCCCAAGATATGTGGTGGACACTCGACATGCCGGAGGCGGAATACACCGATGTACTCGCCCTCGACCTTGGCGCCATCAAGCCTTCGCTGGCCGGCCCCAAGCGCCCACAGGACCGCGTGTTGCTGACCGATGTCAAAGCCAATTTCCGCAAGGCTTTTGAAGCAGAGCAGAAAATGCGTCCCTCAGCGGGCGCGACCGCCGTGACGGATCGCGGTCATACTTTCGAACTCAAGGACGGTGCAGTCGTCATCGCCGCCATCACCTCCTGCACGAATACGTCGAACCCGAGCGTGCTTATCGCAGCCGGTCTGCTCGCCCGCAAGGCGCGCGTGCTGGGTTTGAAGACCCAACCCTGGGTCAAAACCTCACTTGCCCCGGGTTCAAAGGCCGTAACTGAATACCTCGCCAAGGCCGGACTGATCGAAGATCTGGAAAGCATGGGATTCCACGTCGTGGCTTATGGTTGCACAACCTGCATCGGTAATTCGGGCCCCTTGAATGAACCGATTGGTAAGGCCATTCAAGACAGCAAGCTCAGTGTCTCGGCTGTACTATCCGGCAACCGAAATTTCGAGGGTCGGGTTCATCAGGATGTTCGCATGAACTATTTGGCGTCACCGCCGTTGGTGGTGGCCTATGCGATCGCGGGCAGTACCGATCTCGATCTGGCGAACGATCCCCTCGGCAAGGGTAACCACGGACAGGATGTCTACCTCCGCGATATCTGGCCGAGCAATGCCGAGATCCAACAGGTCGTCACACAGGCGGTGACGGCGGAGCTGTTCAAAAAGAGCTATAGCGACGTCTTGAAGGGCGATGCACGTTGGCAGAGTATCAAAGTCACCAAATCAGAAACTTACAACTGGGATAGCAACAGCACCTATATCCAGAACCCACCGTATTTCGAAGGGATGACCATGGTCCCGCCCGGGATCCAGCCCATCAAAGGCGCACGCGTCCTCGCGGTGCTGGGCGATTCCATCACCACTGACCATATCAGTCCGGCGGGCGACATCAAGGTGGACGGACCTGCCGGCAAATACCTCGCCGACAGAGGGGTCGCCAAAAGTGATTTCAACAGTTTCGGCTCGCGGCGCGGCAATCATGAAATCATGATGCGTGGCACCTTCGCTAACACGCGGATCAAGAATGTCATGACACCGGGTGTGGAAGGTGGCGTTTCCCGTTACATGAACGGCAGTGCCGGTCCAGTCGAGGCGATCTACGATGTCGCGATGAAGTACGCGGCGCAGCGCACACCACTGGTAGTGCTCGCCGGGAAGGAATACGGGACGGGTTCGAGTCGTGACTGGGCAGCGAAGGGAACCATCCTGCTGGGCGTCAAGGCGGTGATCTCGGAAAGTTTTGAGCGAATTCACCGTGCCAACTTAGTCGGCATGGGCGTCCTACCGCTCAACTTCGTCGACGGCGAAAGCGCCGCGTCTTTGGGTCTTGATGGTACCGAGGTTATCGACTTTGATGGGCTGCGCGAAGGCGCCACGGAGCTGGCGGTCACGGCCAAGAAAACGAATGGCGCGATCATCAACTTCAAAACGAAAGTGCGCATCAATACCCCGGTTGAATGGGACTATTACGCGCACGGCGGCGTACTGCAGTATATGCTGCGCCAGATGGCGAGCTGAGCACGCACCCGCTGCCGCAAACGAAAAAAGCCCGACGTGCGTCGGGCTTTTTTCTTCTGGATACCCTTTGCATCGAAATGCCCGCGCCGCGCCGGAAACCACGCCATGGACTCTGATCTATTCGACAGCCTGAAGGCACTTGGCATCCCGCTGCCTTCACCGGCCTATCTGGTGGCTTCCGTCATTTTCAGTTTCATAGGGTACATCGTCTACAAACGCGGCAAAAAAGACACGCTGCCGCGTCTGAAATGGACCGGTGTCGTGCTCATGGTCTATCCGGGTCTGATCGATGATTTAGGCCTCATGGTCACCTGCGGGGTCGCTCTGAGCGCACTCGCCTACCACTTCAGAAAGTAATGCGCGGTACCCGCCGGATGAGCATCGCCGCATTCAAACCTGGGAACTCGTCTTGACGGCGTCTGCGCCACCGCGCGTGGATCCGACCATTCCCGCACGACCGGCCGCCATGCGCTTCATCATGCTGGCCGTCCTCATCGACATGGTGTCTATCGGCATCATCGTGCCCGTGCTGCCCTCACTCCTCGGCAGTTTCACGATCGACCGCACCGCACAGGCCTGGTGGTACGGGGTCATGGCCTTCGCCTTCAGCCTCGCTAATTTCATCGGCGCCCCGGTGCTCGGCGCCCTATCCGATCGCTTTGGCCGTCGCCGCATCATGCTCCTGGGCTTCTGCGGACTAGGATTCAATTTTTTCGCCATGGCGCTGGCCCCTAGCCTTTGGTTCCTCATCGGCGTCCGGATGGTGGGTGGGGCCCTTCAGGCTAATGTGGCCATTGCTAACGCCTATGTTGCCGACATCTCGACACCGGCCGACCGGGCACGGCGCTTCGGTCAGCTCGGCGCGATGTTTGGGATCGGATTCATGTTGGGTCCGGTACTCGGTGGAGTACTCGGCGACATCAATCTCCGCCTACCCTTTTTCGTGGCGGGCGGATTCGCCTTATTGAACCTGCTTTACGGGATCCTGGTACTCCCAGAGTCACTGCCACTAGAACACCGCCGGACTGTCTCCCTACGGGGTGCGCACCCTCTCGCGGCGCTCCGTCGCCTCTCGGCGTTGACCGGAATTGGTCAGCTGCTGTGGGTGATCGGACTCAGCAACCTCGCGACCTTTGCTATGTATACGAATTGGGTTATGTACACCGGCTTCCGTTTTGGTTGGGGCCCACAGGAGAATGGCTGGTCACTATGTGCGATCGGGGCTATGTCGACCCTCGTTCAAGGTTTTCTGCTAACACCGCTGCTGCGGCGCTTTGGCGCCCGTTCGCTTGCATTAGCGGGGCTCGCCTCCGGTGCCCTCGGTTATCTCGGCTGGGGACTCGCGACCAACGGCTGGATGATTTTTCTCATTATCAGCTGCAACCTGTTGAGCTGGACGGTGACGGCCTCAATCCAAAGCATCGTGTCGAACGCAGCAGACGCACGTGCACAGGGCGGCACCATGGGCGCGCTATCCTCGCTCACAAGCCTGATGGCTGTCCTGGGGCCCGTCTGTGGCGCACCGCTCATGGCGATGGTTTCGCATTTTCCTGCGCATGACTGGCGCATCGGCACCCCCATGTTCTTCTGTGCACTGCTGCAATTTGGCGCATTACTGATCGCGATTCGTCATTTCACCCGCACCGACGATAGACAAACCCTACCCGACCCGTGAAGGTCCGGCCCGGCGTTACGGACCTTCCTGATCCTTCGCGCGTGCGCTCGACGGCGGTGGCTCTATACCTATGCTGCACTGCGAATGGTTGCACAGCATGGGCGTCACCTTTAAGGTAACCGTGCGCCCATCACCCGCTTAAAATTGGGAACCTTGCCATGGATAAAGCCGATTTCTACGCACGGGCCCGACATGATCTAACCGGTCCACTCGCCGGCATCGTCGTAGTCGAAGCCACCACCACTTGGGCAGGTCCCATGGCGGGCTGCATCCTCGCCGACTTTGGCGCGACCGTCATCAAAGTAGAACATCCAGAAGGTGAAATCATGCGGCGGGTGCCACCGTTTATTCCGGGTACCCGCCTGTCCGTAATGCACGAAGTGGTGAACCGCAACAAACAAAATCTGTCTCTCAGCCTGAAGGAACCGGAGGGGCGCGACGTCTTCTTGAAACTGTGCAAAAACGCCGACGTGGTGATCGAAAATTTCAAGCCAGGCACACTCGCTGGCTGGGGTGTCGGATACGAAGATCTCCGGGCGATCAAATCCGATATCGTGTACGTCTCAATTAGTGGTTTCGGTCAATTCGGTCCCTACAGTGATCGGCCGGGGTACGATCCCATTGCACAGAATTTTACGGGATGGTCATCGCTGAATGGGGAGCCTGGTGGCGGACCGACCAAGGCGCCCACTTTTCTAGGCGATGATCTCGCCGGTCTCCATGCAGCGCTTGGCGCGATGGGCGCACTGCGGCATCGAGATCAAACGGGTGAAGGCCAGCATGTCGACATCGCGCTTGTCGACGGTCTGATTTTTCAAAGTAACGGCCAACTCACTATCGGTGCGCTGGGCCTCGCAAGCGAGCGTTGGGGAAATCAGTTCGCCATCGCCGCACCGGTTAACGCTTATGTATGTACCGATGGCCGGGTATACACCGGCGTTTTGCTCGATTCGCACTGGCGTAGCTTTTGCGAACACATCGGCCGTCACGAGATTGCGGGACTGACGGGCGTTGAGCGCATCCAACGACGCGAAGAGCTGGATCAACTGTTGGCCGCGTGGTGTGTAGTCCGTTCGACAAGCGCGGTGGTCGATACCCTGAATGCCCTAGGGCTTGCGGTCACGCGCGTAAACTCGTTCGCGGAAGCCGCGCAGGACGTACATATAAAAACCCGTGATATGCTCCAGCCAACCACCTTGAGTGACGGCGTCGAGGCCCCCTTGACCGGGCCAGCAGCCAAATTTTCCCGGACCCCGATCCGGGTGCGTACACCGGCACCGCCGCTCGGTGAACATACCGAACCGCTTCTCGGCGGGCTCGGCTATTCTCAGGCCGAGATCGCCGAATTGCGTAGACGACGAATTATTTAACCTAAACTTGGAGTACTCACATGAATACCGCCCCTCTCTATCATGGCAGCTGCTTTTGTGGCGCCGTCAAACTAACCGCCTCGGGCGCCCCTGCCGGCATGGGTTATTGCCACTGCGAGTCCTGCCGTCACTGGTCGGCCGGCCCCATCAATGCGTTCAGCCTGTGGCCGCCGGCACAGATCAATGTCACCCAAGGCGCCGAGCACATCGACACCTACCACAAGACCGAAAACAGCTACCGCAAGTGGTGCAAGCAATGTGGAGGACACTTGATGAGCGAACATCCCGGCATGGGTCTGGTGGATGTGTACGCTGCCATTCTGCCTGAACTACCCTTCGCGCCCGGGCTGCACGTCTTCTATGCCGAGGGGAAAGTCAAAGTCAAAGATGGCCTACCGAAATTCAAGGACATGCCAGCCGATTTTGGCGGCTCGGGCGAAACCGTCCCCGAATAAGCCCGCCCCCCGGGAGCACCGCGTTTCACGCGGATCGCTCCCGGAGCCCGCCGTCGCGGCTTTTCGGTCGATTTAAAAATTCATGACCTTAATTAATCCGCCGAATCCTCCAGGCGAAGGAAAGTCTTATGCCTATCGAAGTATTTTTTAAAAGCTGCGGTCTGAATTGTGCCGCAGATCTCTATCTGCCCGCTGATTATAAGCCAGGTGAAAAACGACCGGGGCTTGTGCTCGGTCACGGCTTTACCTTGGTGAAGGGTACCCTCGAACCGCATGCACGGTATTTCCAGGCAGCTGGCTTTATCGTTCTCGCCATCGACTACCGGACCTTCGGCGCATCCGAGGGTGAGCCACGCGCGCAATTGCTTCCGCTCAATGAGGTAGAAGACTTCCGTAATGCCCTCAGCTATCTACAGGCGCGCCCCGAAGTGGATCCTGCGCGGGTCGGGATTTGGGGAGCGAGTTTCGCCGGCGCGCTGGTCAGTTATGTCGGCGCCGTAGACCAACGGGTAAAGGCCACCTGCGCGATGGTACCGGTCACCGATGGGTTTCTGTGGATGAAACTGATGCGGGATCGCGGGACTTGGGAAAAACTCGTGCAAGTGATGGCCGCCGATCGTGAACGACGCTATCGCGGCGAGCCGGGCGGACGCCTGCCGGTCAACGGCCGCATCGAAGATATCTGTGCACTGCCCACAGTGGATGACGACATCCGCGGCTTCTTCAACGCGCTCAAGGAGAATTTTCCCACCTGGTGTGACACGATCACTATCGAGTCAATCGAGCGAATCATCGAATTCAGTCCGCTGAATATGGTCGAACGGATATCGCCGCGACCGTATCTCATCATCAGCACCAGCGGGTACGATGTCGTTCATCCTGCTGATTCGATCGCCGAACTCTTCCACCGCGCCCGCGAACCGAAACGTCTGGTATTCCTGCCCTACGATCAGACGCAGCTCTATGTGGAGCCTGGGCTATCACGTGCGAATCAGACCGCGACCGAATTTTTCATCGAACATCTCGGCGCACCACGCTGATCTGACTGGGCGCGCCTCGTGCAGGAGGCGCGCCCTCACATGCTTCCTTTTCGCTGTATGCGTCGGCCGGATTGTCGGGACGACAATGGCATCCGAGACCCAAAAAAATGAAGACTACCGTCCTGCCCCTTCGTGCTGTCGTACTGTTGCTGATCCTCACCCTCGTGTGGGGCACTAGCTGGCCACTTTTCCCCTTCGCAATGCGCCAAATTTCGGTCTGGACCTTCCGTGCAGTGACGCTCAGCGCGGGCGGACTTCTCGTGCTTGCGCTCGCGCGCCTCGGTGGTCACCCCCTCACCATCCCTCGGCAAGATCGCCGATCACTGATCTTTTCGGCCATCATCTACCTCAGCGTATGGAACATTTGCAGCGGCTATTCGGCGATCACGATTCCGTCCGGCCAGACTGCCGTGCTAGGTTTTACGATGCCACTCTGGTCTGCGCTTATTTCGTGGGCAATCCTCGGCGAAACCTTACCGCGGAGGCTCATCCTCGCCCTCGTCTTCGGTGGAAGCGCCGTGATGTGCTTGATGGTCTCCGGACTCGCCGCTTACGCCCATGCCCCAGCGGGCTTTGCCGCGGGTCTCTTAGGGGGCGTCGGCTGGGCTATAGGCACCCTGATCTTCAAGCGGCGCCGTATTAATGCGCATGCGTTGGTCGTCACCGGTTGGCAGCTCCTCATCGCCTCAGTACCGATCAGCGCGGCCGCGCTTGTGCTCGGCAACCACGTCTGGTTTGTGCCGACCTGGCAATCGCTTGCGGTGGTAAGCTACCTCACTCTGTTCCCCATCTGTATCGGCAACATCTGCTGGTTTTCGCTGATAGAAATCGTGCCCGCCAACGTCGCCGGACTATCCTCGGTCCTTATCCCGGTGGTCGCGATGCTGTCGGGTGCCTACGTGCACGGGGAGCCGCTGGGCCCCCTTCAGGGCCTCGCCATGCTCGCCTGTATGATGGCGCTGTGGCTGGCGCTGCCCGCACCCGCTCGCGAGATGTCCACCGAGGCCGGTGAAGCGCCCGTTTCACCAGCCCTAATCCCCAACCCTTCCCTGACACAACCGGCGGATGGCTGAGCGCACCGAGGCGAACGCCACTGCTGTGGGATCAATCGCGACAGGCGCCCACCACTGCACGTCCAAAATCTCATCGTTAAGGGTAAATACGGGACGCCGTGTCAGGGTGAATTCAAACATCGCATCCAGCGTCCAGTAATCGACCTCGCGATAGCGATAGACATTCGGTACGGAATAAAGATAACGGGGCGCGGCTAATTCAAGGCCGATTTCTTCCCGCACCTCGCGCAAGACGGCCGTCTCCAAATCTTCTGCCGGATCTACGAAGCCGCCGGGGAAATCGAGTAATCCCCGCCCGGGATCCCGGGCACGCACCACCAGCGCGATGTCGTCCCCGCAACGAAGGATGGCACAAACGGCTGCGGCAAGATTGTGATAATACTGAAAATCGCAACGCGCGCAGGTGTGCTTGCGCCCGTCGACAGAATCAAAGCCTTCTTTTCCGCAGCGTGGACAATAACGCGCCCACGACGCCGTCCAGGAATGCACTATCAACACCTCAACTTCATAACTGTCACAGTCGCCGGCAGGCGCCACGCCTTTTGCGTGCGATGCGCCGCCGCAGAAGTCATCGGCGCAGGCTTTGTCGCTTGACCGGAGATCCCGAGCACCCCGAGGGGTACTCGGTGCAAAACTCATAGGGGCGTGAGTTCAGGGGGAAGACCCCTGACAGTCCCGATCCGGTGCAGGCCCGGATCGGGAGATAGCCAGCAGCCGAGATCGTCCGCCGTTAGGCCTTGGGTGCGAAGGCTGAGCACCACCCCTTGGCGGAGACGGCCTGCCCGACAAAAATACCGCAACCGCCCCAGGCCGCATCGGGCGTGCCCTGGTAGAGCGCACAAAGACCGCATGCCTGACCCGCTTGGTAGCGCGCGTATTTAGTCTTATCGACGGTGGTGGCATCCGCACGATAACCCAGTCCAGTCGCCTGGGCGCCGGCCTCATCCACATGCGGGAGATCGGTATCCGCCGCGAAGGCCACGCGGTTGGCCATGAGTTGGGCAACGGACACTGTCGCCACGACACCGAGACCCTGTTTGAAAAATGCTCTTCTGTTCTTGTCCATGCTCGCTCCAATCGTTGTGTCAATTTTTAGCTAAAGAATTCTGTGCGCACGATCCACTCAGCGCTCGGTCAGATAATCGTGAATCACTTCACCGTCTTCTAAGGTGAAATCCGCCGTGTACAAATAACCGCCCAAAACCTGTCGGATGGGAATATCACAAAACCGATCCACCGGTGACGGCAAAAATTCCAAGGTCGCAGCCCCCTTATATGTGTCCTTTATGTTGAGGTTCTTCAACGTGGTTGATGTCAGTTGCATGACCTCCGGTGGTGCCCCATTCTTGACCGATGGCACCATCTTGAGCTGTACATATTCAGCGCTGCCCGTCAGTTCCCCCGCCGGACAAAGCGGCCCGATGGCCATGGCCGCGCGCACGAGCGGGAGCCCGCCTCGCTCGACCGTGCCGAGCATGACCCCGTCCCGATCAGACAGCGTAACGCACCCGTATTTTTTGGGGAAACCCCAGATTTCGCGTCCGCCGCAAATCGCGATATCGTTATCGAGCACCAGGTACATCGAATAATTCACCGGGCGCCCGTTGAAGGTCGCCAGAGCTGCCAACAGGATTTCGTGATAAGTGCCGAACCCGGCGGTAAAAAAACGGCTCACCTGCGCAAACATCGTGGCCTTGGGATCGATAACTAACGGCGCGGGAACATATTTCGCAAGCACCTCAGGATCGCTCTCAAAAACGATCATCATGGAATGGGCGCCGCGATATTCGAAGGGCGGCGGCGTATACAGCGGTGACAGCAGGGGCATGGCGTAGCCCAGCGGGGCCTTGACAGACCGAACGGCAAATTTCTTCGCTTTCTCTTTGCTGGAGGCCATCGGAACTCTCTCCTGAACCTGCGGTAGCCGCGATCCTACTCTGCCTGCAGCGCACGTACCATCCGCGACAAAGTCGCACAGGCCGCCTCGTCGGGAGTCGGGATACTGAACTCGACGTTAGTCACCAAGCCGCGATACCGATGCAGCAGCTTCGGCACGATTTCATCGTAAGTCCCCACCGTTGCATACAGGTTCAGGACTTCATCCGAAATGCGCTCAGGCATCTCCTCCCAACGCTGAGCGCGAGACAGCGCGGATAATTCCCGTGCGACGTCACCCAACCCATGGGCCTCAAAGCAGGCCCGGTAAGCCGGTGTCGACGCGTAGAAGGACACTCGGGCACGGACGTCGCGGATTCTAGCCACCAGTCGATCGGCATCCGGTGCCGTTGCGATCAGCGGTTTAATCGCGACCTGGAAATTGTCGAGTGTGCGACCTGCGCGCGCCGCGCCTTTACGCACTGCGGGCAACATAACTTCGCGGATGTAATGCGGCGTGCACACCGGATGAGGACGCACGCCGTCCGCCACTTCGCCGGCTACCTGACACAGATAAGGATTGACCGCCGCCAGATGAATGGGAATGTCAGGGTGTTCGATCGCGTCAGGGGTAAACAGCGGGACCAACAGATTAAGCCTGTAATGGTCGCCCGCGAAATCGAGCGGCGTTCCGTGCTGCCAGGCGGTCCATATGGCGCGAAGCGCCTGCACGTACTCGCGCATCCAGGGACCCGGTGCTGACCATTTAACCCCGAAGCGTCGCTCGATGTGTCCCTTCACCTGCGTACCGAGACCCAACGTGAAACGGCCACGCGCAAGCTTGGCCAGTGTCCAGGCAGTCATCGCGGTGACCATCGGACTACGGGGGAAGGCGATCGCCACGGCAGTACCGACTTTGATACGCCGGGTCGCTTGGGCCGCGAGCGCCATAACGACAAACGGATCTTGTTTGGTGTCCTCCACCATCAGGCCGTCATATCCCAGGGATTCGACTAGGGCGGCATCTTCGCCGACCCGACGGATATCGAGTGCGACCTCCGGCGCGCGCAAGCCTGGATCGACCTTGCCGAGTGGCAGAAGCGTCTCTACTTTCATTGTCGCAATTCCTCGATTATGCCGCCCAATATAGTAGCCTCTGTGTCATTGCGTACTGGAATGCTGAATTCCATCGCCGTGGCGAGGCCGGCATAGCGCGCGCGCAGCCGGTCGGCAATCACTTCGTGGGTGCCGACCACTGCATATTGATGGAGGACTTCGTCGGAGATCAGCGCCGTCATCTCCGTCCATCGTTGCGCACGCGAATACGCATTCAGCATCTGGGCAAGATCGCCAAGACCATGCGCGATGAACGTTGCCGCGTATGCTGGCGTAGATCCGTAGAAAGCAATTCGACCGCGGATTTCCTGTATTTTTGACGCCAGCGTCTCCTCATCTGGCGCCGTCGCCACCAGCGGCTTCACCGCTATCTCAAAGTCATCCGGCAAGGTACGGCCCACCTGTGCGCTGCCCCGTCGCACGGCCGGCAAGATTACCTCGGCGATGTAGTGCGGACTGCAGATGGGATGGACGCGCAACCCGTCCGCCAGCTCGCCAGCGACTTGACACATGTACGGATTGACCGCCGCGAGGTGAACACGAATGGGTCCGCAGTCAAGCGGAGCAGGCGTGAATACTGGCACGTTCAGGTTGATTTTATAGTGGCCGCTTTCGTGATTGACTGATGTCCCGTTCTGCCAGCCCGCCCAAAGATCTCGAACTGCAGCAAGATAGTCCCGCATCCAAGGCCCCGGAGCGGACCATTTAACCCCGAATCGCCGCTCGATGTGTCCCTTTACCTGGCTACCGAGCCCGAGCACGAAGCGACCACCGGACAGGCGGGCCAAGCTCCACGCGGTGGTTGCGGTGACGGCGGGACTCCGGGGGAAGGCTATCGCGACCGAGGTAGTTACTCGCAACTGGCGCGTGGCCTGTAGGGCGAGTGTAGCGATAACATAGGGATCATCCTTGTTATCTTGTACGGCCACTCCGTCGAACCCGAGTGCTTCCGCATAGCATGCATCGGCGGCCACTTCCGTGATCGCGACCGTGCCATCAGCCACCTTGAGTCCCGAATCCGCCCGACCGAGCGGCAGCATCGTTTCAATCAGCATCGCGTGACTTTCTATCCCGGATTCAAAGGGTTTAAGCGTAGGGGATGCCTGCGGACAAGCCAAGTCGAACCTGTCGTGTGCGCGCAATCGGGTTGAGTTGTGCTACCGCTTACTGCCATGATTGAGCTTAATACCCTTTACTTCACTCGCGCGGCATCTCCGCGATAACCCAAGGAGTGTCCGTGCACACGACTGCTTCGCCTCTCAACGAAACCGGCGGCCGTATTCCTGAGCGTTACAAACTCGTCGGCCTATGCGTGCTTGCGGTCTGTGTCTGCTACATCGATCGCGTCAACATGTCCGTGGCCGTGATCGCCATGCAGGAGCAGTACAAATGGAGCGAGACGGTCAAAGGCCTGGTGCTGTCGGCATTTTTCATCGGTTACATGGCTTTCATGCCGCCGAGCGGATGGCTCGCCAACCGTCTCGGTGGCCGACGCGTGCTCGGCTTTGCGGTCCTATGGTGGTCGGTGTGGACGTTGCTGACGCCCATCGGTGCAGCGCTGTCGCTGCCGATGCTCGCGGTGGCCCGTATTTCCATGGGCTGCGGCGAGGCGGCGACTTTCCCAGCCGTTTATAACCTCTACGGACGCTGGGTCCTGCCGGGCGAACGGTCACGTGCGGTTTCATTTTTGCTCGCGGGGATCCCACTTGGTACCCTCTTCGCCTTGATGACCACGGGATGGATCGTGACGAACTATGGCTGGCCCATTGTTTTCTACGCCTGCGGCCTGATTGGGCTCGTCTGGTGTCTCGTCTGGTTCCCATCGAGTTATGATCAACCCGCCGATCATCCGCGCATGTCCGCTGCCGAGCGCGCCTTATTGCTTGCGCATGCGCCCGAAACCGCGGGCACGCAACCCGTGCCGTGGGGTCGGCTGTTGCGCGCGCCGGCGGTGTGGGCACTCATCATCAACCATCTGTGCACCAACTGGGTGTTCTACGTACTGCTCGCCTGGCTACCCAGTTATTTCCGGACTGCGTTGGGTCTGAGCATCGAAAAATCAGGCTTCTACGCGGCAGGACCATGGCTCGCCATGTTCGTGGTGGGTACCGCCAGCGGTTACCTCGCCGACGCACTCGTGCGACGCGGCATGTCGCTTACGACCGTGCGCAAAATCATGCAAATCACCGGTCTTCTCGGCGCGGCGTTTTTCATGCTCGCCGCGCGCGACGTCACCTCACCCGGGACCGCCTTTGGCCTGATGTGCGGCGCGCTCGGCACACTAGCCCTGAGCTGGTCCGGGTTCCTACCCAACCATCTAGACATCGCCCCACGTTACGCCGACGTACTGATGGGGATAACAAATACCGCGGGTACGGTACCCGGAGTCGTCGGCATCGCCATCACGGGGTGGCTGGTGAACGTTACCGGGACCTACACGACCGCGTTCGCGCTCGCCGCGGGGATCAACCTGTTCGGCGCCGTCGTGTGGCTCTTGTTTAGTACCGCCGAGAAAGTGGTTGATTGAAACCTTGGTAGCCCGGCCAGACAGCGTCAGCCGGTGCCGGCCGCGAGGGCTTGCCGCCGCAATTCGGTTTTCAGTACTTTATTGGTGCCGGATAAGGGCAACGGGGTCTGCCTGATCTCGACACTTCGCGGGCACTTATAACGGGCAATTAGCAGGCGACAATGGTCGATAATCTCCGCCTCGGTGAGCGTAACACCCGCCAGCGGCACCACGACTGCATGTACCACCTCGACCAGATCGGGATGTGGCAAGCCAATCACGGCACATTCGCTGACTTTCGGGTGTTCGTGAATCGCATTCTCCACCTCGCCGGAGTAAACATTCTCAGCGCCCGTAATAATCATGTCCTTGATTCGGTCCACCAAGAAAATGAAGCCGTCACCATCCATGTAGGCCGCGTCCCCCGTGTGCATCCATCCCCCGCGCAAGGTCTGTGCGGTGAGCGCTGGTTGACCCCAATACCCCTGCATGACCATGGGCCCTCGCACTTGGATTTCCCCAACTTCTCCTCGCGGCAATTCCTGATCAGCCGAATCCGCTATCCGGATCTCCGCCGTCAGGATGGCTTGCCCGATCGATTTCCGCTTGCTAGCAAGCGGGCCCTCCAGCACATGATATTTTGCAGGTAGGCTGGTCGCCGCCGGAGATAACTCCGTCATCCCGTAAGAATGCGCGAAACGAACGCCCGGCATCTGCAATAACGCGCGACGAAGTAATGCTTCTGGCATGATCGAGGCGCCATATACGCAGTGCGTCAAACTACTGAGATCACAATCATCGAACGCCGGGTTGTTCAACAATCGATTCAACATGGTGGGGACTAGGATGATATGGGTTACACGATGGCGGGTGATCGCCGCAAGGACGGCTGCGGGTTCAAATCGAGGTAAGATAACGTTGGTCGCCAATACGCTGACCGCGGCCAGGAGACGCGCGCTGCCGGACGTGTGAAAAAGTGGCGAATTGTGCAGATAGACCATCTCTTCAGTGAATTCGTTGACGGAAATAAGTGCGAGGGTATTGGCAACCAGATTCGCATGACTGAGGGCAACGCCCTTAGGACGCCCGGTAGTGCCCCCGGTGTAGATGATGGCGTAGAGATCCTGTCCGTCACGACGCCGATCAAGCACTGGGGCGTGTCGCGCAAGCAGCGTTTCGTAGTCGAGCGGATCAGTCACATCACCGAGGGCGATAACCGCCTGGAGTCCGGGACAGCCCACCGCGAGCGCCGCTCGGCGTCCCGCGTATTCGGGCCCAATCAACAAAACCATTGGCGTGCAATCGTTCAGGATGTAGACGAGTTCAGGATCCGACAAGCGCGTGTTGAGCGGCACAATGACACCCCCTATCCACGCGACGGCGTAGTGAAATTCCACATACGGGAAGCCGTTATCGGCCAGCATCGCCACGCGGTCCCCGGAGGTGACCCCAAGTGCTTGCAAGGCCCCAGCCAGGCGGGTCACTCGGTGGTGCAACGCAGTCCACGTCAGCGTTTGCGTCCCGCAAACGAGAGCGGGGTGTCGGGGTTTCAGCTGGACGCCGCGATCCAGGACTTGAGTCAGATACATCGTGCTCTTTCGGGAGGCGGTTTAATTGAAAAAACACGGGGCGTCTTGCTTTGTGCGGAGAACGAGTATCTCGACGCTTTATTCGGCAATTTTGCAGGACGACTGTCCGCGCTGTATACAACACCTGGTGTGGTGGGACCGCAGTCACGCCCTGGAGCATCCTGCCAGCCACGCCAGACTCTCGCGGTTTCCGCTCACCGCGCCCCTGACCAAGCTGCCCGCTTACCTTTACATCGGCGACATCGTGGGGACGTCTTGTTGGCGGGATCACGTATAATCAAGTGGCACAGGGCCGTATTTGGCCTAACGCGCCATGACCGCCCGGAGATACTTGACGATGTTGAAGCGCCTCTTTCGAACCCGCACCCTAAGCCATGAGGATTTAAAAGACAGTGGTCTTAAACGGTGTCTGACCGCCTTTGATCTCACGCTGCTCGGCATCGGTGCCATCATCGGTACCGGAATTTTTGTATTGACTGGGATCGCGGCCGCGACTCAATCGGGGCCTGCTGTCATCCTGTCTTTTCTAATTGCCGGCACTGCCTGTGCCTTTGCCGCACTGTCCTATTCCGAACTCGCCGGGAGTCTTGGCGGCTGCGGCAGTGCTTATGGCTATACTTATGCGGCTTTTGGCGAACTCATCGCCTGGCTAATCGGTTGGAATTTGCTGCTTGAATACGGCATGTCTGTCGCTGCCGTCGCCAACGGCTGGTCCGGTTATTTTCTCAACGCGCTACAGGCTTTCGGCGTCACGCTGCCTCCGGCCATCACGGCAGCACCCGCCAAAGGGGGGCTCGTCAACTTGCCGGCGGTGCTGGTCATTTTTAGCCTGATGGGCATGCTGATCCTCGGAGCTAAGGAGAGCGCCCGACTCAATATGGTCATGGTGAGTCTCAAACTTATTGCGGTGCTCGTATTTCTGATCGTCGCCAGCGGCAACATCCAGATCGCAAACTGGTCGCCGTTCATGCCTTTCGGTTGGTTTTCTCGTACACCC
Organism: uncultured Pseudomonadota bacterium; assembly: GCA_903825645.1. GTDB lineage: Bacteria > Pseudomonadota > Gammaproteobacteria > CAIKBL01. The sequence goes on from CAIKBL010000004.1 coordinate 65,630, forward strand.
GATGGCCATACGTCTGGCGTCTTCGCCGGCGCCGCATTAGTTTTCTTTGCCTATATCGGTTTCGACGCGGTCACGACTGCTGCGGAGGAAGCGCGCGATCCTCAGCGTGACCTACCCCGCGGAATTCTAGCTTCCCTCGCGATCTGCACGGGCTGTTACATCCTGGTGGCAGCTGGCTTGACCGGCGTTGTCTCCTACAAGGCATTGAACGTTTCCTCGCCCGTAGCATTTGCGCTCATTCAACTGGGCCATCGCTGGGCCGCGGGCATGGTCGCGGCCGGCGTAATTGCGGGGCTGTTGACCGTGATGCTAGTGCTTTATTACGGACTAACACGCATTATTTTCGCGATGGCTCGCGACGGATTACTCCCCCCCCGGTTCGGCGCGCTGAATACCAAGACCCAGACCCCGGTCACTACCATCGTGGTAACCGGGGGGGTGTGCATGCTGTTTGCTGGCTTCATACCGCTTGGCGCGCTCGCCGAATTGGTGAACATCGGGACGCTGTTTGCCTTTGTGATGGTATGCATCGGGGTCATTGTGCTGCGTTACACGCAGCCTGATCTAAAACGCTCTTTCCGTACGCCGTGGCATCCTTTGATCCCCGTAGCCGGCACGCTCGCCTGCGGGGGGTTGATGTGCTTTCTACCTACGATGACCTGGGTCCGGTTCGGAGTTTGGCTCTGTCTTGGCCTCATTTTCTATTTCGCTTATTCCTACCGCCACAGCCGGCTGGCTGCCGATACCCAATGATCCCGTTTTGCGTCGATAATAGGCGCCCGAGTCCAGTACTGGGTAATCGGGAATAACGCCACTAACCCCGGAGAATTGTATGGCACTGCCCGTCGGCTACTTCCCCTGTACACAGGATCCCCCCAAAGGCGAGCATGTCGCGCGCATGATCGATGAAATCATCGAACAGGCCGAAGCCTGCGAGCAGGTCGGGTTTGATGGTTTTTTCTTCACTGAGCACCACCAGCAGGAAGACGGGTACCTCCCGGCGCCGGTCCTGATGGCCGGGCTGGTCGGCGTGCGCACCAAACGCATCAAGGTAGGGACGTGCGTACTGCTTGCGCCGCTCTACCATCCCGTGCGCCTTGCGGAAGACATTGCGGTGGTCGATCAGGCCACTAAGGGTCGCTTCATCACGGCCGCCGGTATCGCCTATCAACCAGGCGACTTCGCTGCCTTCGGAGTCAACCCAAAGCAGCGTGTTGGACGCACGGAAGAAGTCGTCGAAGTCCTGCGGAAAGCGTGGACGGGGCAGCCTTTTTCACATACAAGCAAATATCACACCATTGACAATGTGCGCGTAACGCCGATGCCCTATCAGGCCGGCGGCCCTCCTATCTGGATGGCCGGTTGGGTACCTGAGGGGATCGCACGCGCCGGCCGCATGGCCGACGGATGGATAGCCGACCCCATTCAATCGCTGCCCGTCATTAAGGAATATACCCGCCAATACCGCGAAGCCGCCGCGGCGGCGGGCCGTAAGCCCTTCGTCTGCCTCATGCGAGATTGCGTCATTGGGGACACTTGGCAGGCGTGTGAAGACAAAAGCGCCATGACCATGGTTACCCATCGCTGGTATCACAGCTTTGGCGCCTATGCGCCAGATAAATATCTGGAGGACGTCAAACGTTCTGAAGATCTGACCTTCGCGCAGGTGGCTAAAGACAGGCTGATTGCGGGATCTCCAGCAGAATGTCTCGAACAGCTGCAGATGTGGCAAGCCGAAATCAAACCTGACTACCTGATGTTGCGCATGCGTCAACTCGGGGATCCCCCGCAGGCCGAGGCCTTGCGGGATATTCGCCTGTTCGGCGAACACGTCATCCCCAAACTCTAGCGAGGACCCCGTCGTGCGCGCAGGAAAGCGCGCACGACCTTCCCGATGACACAAACAGATGACCTTACGCCGCCGTTGGTTTACGGCGTGGGCGATACCTCTTTTAGGGCCGCTGGCGGCGAACCTGGCTTACGCGCGCTGGTCGAAGACTTTTACGCATGCATGGACGCGCGTCTGTTCGCGCGTACGATTCGTGCGATGCATCCGGTGGATTTAACACTGGCAAAAGACAAGCTCTGCCTTTTTCTTTGCGGCTGGCTGAACGGCCCTAAACGCTATCAAGCAAAATACGGTGAAATTTCGATCCCGGGCACGCATGCCCACCTCGCCATTGGCACCGCCGAGCGGGACGCTTGGCTGGCGTGCATGCGCGAAGCACTCAGCGCACAGCCCTACGAACCCGCATTCCGGGACTACCTGCTGACAGCACTCGCCAAGCCTGCTGCCCGTGTCTGCAACTGCCCTTAAATTGGGATGCACTGCCCGCGGATCAGAAATTACGGCTTAAACGCCGGTCCATCCCAATGCTCGACGCGCGTAAAGTCTTCTACCGCATCTCGGGTTAGGCGCGTGAGCTGCTTGCGCGGTTTACCCAGCGGCACGAGCGCCGCTATAGCGAAATGCGCAGGCAACCCCAACATCTCCTGCACATCGGCTTCCCGCGGAGACAGAAAGGTCGTCAACACCCCGCCATAGCCCTCGTTACGAGCACCCATCAAAATATTCCAGACAAAGGGATAGACCGATCCGCCGCTGATTACCCCGATGCGCGACAACATGCTGTCAAACGAAGCGACCCGACTCAGATCGACCGCCACCACGAGCACGACCGGGATCAGAGAAACATCGTCGAGATGGTCGAGCAAAGGGAAACGTAGTGTCACAGCCGCAATCTGCTCGGGCGTTATCTGCGTCGGGACCACCGTATTGAAAGGCACTTCACCCGCTTTTCGCCGTGCGATGTATTCCTGCATCGGGGTGCGCGCAAAATCTGCGAGCCGTCGCCGTTTCTCTGGATCGCGCAAGACGAGCACGCGCCAGCCTTGTCGATTGCCGCCGCTCGGCGCGAACCGTGCTTGGTCGAGAATGCGATAGAGGACCTCATCAGGAAGCGTGCTCGGGACAAAGTCACGGACCGCGAAAGTCGACCGCACCACATCTGAGAATTCCATCGAGGGTCTCCTGCCGGTTACTACAGCGGGTTATGGTAACACTTCCTCAGTGAGGCTCGGCGAGTCGCCGGGACCGACCCGAAATCGTGGAAAGCGCCTTTTCGCGGCATTCTCATCGCACCTCGGTGTGGCTTCATCTTATAATTCTGCGCTGATTCAGGAGCCGATTTTATGTCTGAAGTGCTGGTGGATTATGAAGAGGGGCTCATGATCATCACGATCAATCGACCCGAAGCCCGTAATGCCGTCAACCGTGCAGTCTCGCTCGGCGTCTGTGCCGCCATTGACGAGCTCGACGCGCGTGATGATCTACGCGTGGGGATCCTGACCGGGGCCGGCGGCATTTTCTGCGCGGGAATGGATTTGAAAGCTTTTCTGAAAGGCGAAGTGATCCGACTCGAGGGACGCGGTCTGCTTGGCATCCAGATGACCCCCCCGCGCAAACCGCTGATTGCAGCTGTTGAAGGCTATGCGCTGGCGGGCGGATTCGAGGCCATGTTGACCTGCGATCTCGCCGTCGCGGCACGTGACGCCCAATTCGGCATTCCGGAAGTGAAACGCGGCCTCGCGGCGGGTGGCGGCGGTCTCTTGCGTTTGCCGCGGCTCATTCCACCCCGCATCGCTATGGAACTCGCCCTGACCGGTGACATGATCAGCGCTGAGCGGGCCGCCGCGCTCGGACTTCTCAACGCCATCACCGAGCCCGGCGGCGCGCTCACAGAAGCACGCCGACTCGCTGGCCGCATCATTGCCAACGCGCCGCTCTCGGTCGCGGCGAGCAAACGTGTGCTGGTTGAACAACAGGACTGGTCGCTGGCGGATCGGTTCTCCCGGCAGCAGGCAATCACGGGGCCTGTGATTGCTTCGCAAGATGCACGGGAAGGCGCCTCGGCTTTCGCGGAAAAACGAGAACCCCATTGGCAGGGCCGTTAGACGCCGGGCCGTCGACTCTTTTAATTGCTTTAGAGGTCTCTATGATTGCACGGACTATATTTAGTGCCGACCACGAAATTTTTCGGGGCACTGTGCGGCGCTTCATCGCCGAGCACGTCACTCCGTTTCACGCGGACTGGGAAAAAGCCGGTCAAGTGCCGCGTGATCTGTGGCAGAAAGCAGGTGAGATTGGCCTGCTATGTTGCAATATCCCCGAGATCTATGGAGGTATGGGCGGTGACTTCTTGCACACCGCCGTACTGATTGAAGAATTCGCCGCTGCTGGCGCTACGGGCCCCACTTTTTATCTCCATTCCGACATCGTCGCACCTTATCTCCTCGAATTTGGGAGCGAAACACAAAAGCAGCATTGGTTGCCGCGGATGGCGCGAGGTGAAGTGATCGGTGCGCTCGGCATGAGTGAGCCCGCCGGCGGCAGTGATGTCCAAGCCATGCGGACACAGGCGATCCGAGACGCCGACGAGTATGTGATCAATGGTCAGAAGGTTTTCATCACGAACGGGCACACGGCAGATCTCCTGGTGCTCGCCTGCAAGACAGACCCGAAAGCGCGCGGGAAAGGTGTCAGTCTTGTCCTCGTTGAAACCAATCGCCCGGGTTTCACCCGGGGACGCAAGCTCGAAAAAATTGGCTGCAAAGCACAGGATACTGCCGAGCTTTTTTTCTCCGATCTGCGGGTACCGGTCGGCAATCTGCTGGGTGCCGAAGAAGGCAGCGGTTTTGCCCAACTTATGACACAACTGGCTCAAGAACGCCTAATTCAGGCGATTCGAGGTGTTTCAAGCGCGGAAGCGGCCTTACGCTGGACGCTCGATTACGTCGCGCAGCGAGAAATGTTTGGGAAGACCCTCGCCGACTTCCAGAACACACGATTTCAGTTAGCCGAATTGCACGCAGAAATCCTTACCCAGCGCGTCTTTGTTGATCATTGCATCGCCCTACATGCCCGTCGTGATCTCGATGCGACGGACGCTGCTGCCGCTAAACTCGTCACGACGGAGCTCCAGGGCAAGGTGATGGACCGCTGTCTACAGTTCTTCGGTGGCTGGGGATATATGTGGGAGTACCCCATCGCACGTGCGTTCGTCGATGCGCGAATGTGTCGTATCGGCGGTGGAACGGCCGAAGTCATGAAACAAATCATCGGCAACGCGCTACTTCCCAAACGCTCCAAAGTGGGCGTCACCCGAACCTGAACGACCACGGCAACGCTGAATTGCCAAAGAATATTGAGCGCTCATGATGCTACGCGATAAAACTTGTGTCACCGGTATCGGGGAAACCGCCTATCTGCGTGGGTCTACTCAAACGGCGTTTGAACTCCAGCTGGAAGCCTCCCGCCTTGCGATCGCTGACGCGGGCCTGCGCCCCCGCGATATCGATGGGGTAATCCCCATCGGCATCGTGAGCGGGACGGCAGAAGACTTTGTAGAGAATTTCGGTATTCCCGATCTGCGGTACTCTGCGTTGATCCCGCATGGAGGCGCGAGTCCCGTCATGGCGCTCCAGACCGCGGCCATGGTACTCGCCGCCGGCGTATGCCGCCACGTGCTCATCACCTTCGGCCGCAACGTAACCGCAGGGGCGCATAAAGCTGGGGCACGTATTCACAAAATGCCTCAGTTCCACTACGTCACGGAATTTGAATATCCCCTTGGGGCAATTGCACCCGCCCAGCTCTATGCCCCGATGGCACGTCGCCACATGGATTGTTACGGCACCACTGTCGCCCATTTCGGCGAAGTCGCAGTCGCCTGCCGTCAACATGCGATGCGGAATGACAATGCGATCATGAAAAAGCCGATAACCCTAGATGATCATCTCAATTCACGCATGATTGCCGATCCGTTTAGGCTGCTCGATTGTAGCCTTGAGAGCGATGGAGGAGCCGCAATCGTCGTCAGTACGGCATCCCTCGCTGCGGATTTGCGCCAACCGCGCGTGTTCATTTCAGGGGTAGCTACCGGACATCCCGATTCACCCGACTCCATCACGCAGCGAGTCGACATGACGAGCCTTGGACTCGCGAAAGCGTCGCCGCACGCCTTCCACATGGCGGGCGTCACACAAGCGGATATCGATGTCGCCGAGATCTACGATTGTTTTACCTATGCGGTCATCCGTCAACTCGAGGACATGGGCTTCTGCGCCAAGGGGGAAGGGGGACCTTTTATCGCCGATGGTCGACTCCGCCCTGGCGGTGCCCTGCCGACCAATACGCATGGAGGCTTACTTTCACAGGCGCATGTCTGGGGTCTCAATCACGTGGTTGAACTAGTCCGCCAGTTGCGCGGCACGGCCGGAGTGGCACAAGTCATTAATGCTGAAATCGGATTGGTCACCGGTTATGGCGATATGGGAGACGGCGCGCTGGCCATTATGCGGCGATGACAGCCCGCCTTTCCTTGGCCCTGAAGGTATTGATTCGCCCTTTTTGAGCGCCTTGCGGATCCGCTGGGAACTATATGGCGCGCCGAGACTCTCAGAGGAAGCGGACCTTTGGGACGCAGCGAGACTGATCAGCGGCGATGGGTGCCGAAGTCCGAGTTCTCAACTGACCAATCAATAAGGAAACTATTTATATGCTTACGAACTTCCGGCTGGCTAAGCGTGCCATTGCGACCACTCTCGCCGTTGCCCTCACAGGTGCGATGAGCATGGCGATGGCAGCAGACGCTGGCTACGATGCCGACTGGGCCAAAAACCACCCACGACGAGCACAGGTCAATCATCGGCTCGCGAACCAGACTCATCGGATCAAAAAAGAGGTCAAGGAAGGTGAGCTGAGCAAGGCAAAGGCCCGGCAACTCCATCGACAGGACCAGTCAATCCGAAGAGAAGAGCGCGCCATGGCCAAAGCTCACCACGGCCACATCACGAAGCAGGAACAAGGCACGCTCAACCGGCAGGAAAACGCCGTCAGCAAGCAAATCGGGCAGTAAGCACCCACAAGCCCTGCCGCCTAACCGAGGGCGGTGGGGTGCGACGGTCAGTTTTAGGACGCTACCTTCCCCTAGCCAGGGGACATCCCCTCTCAGCATCCCCTGATGGCATCGGAAAGTTCTCGGATGCGCACCAAGAAGAAATACCAGATGGGCGGCATACACAGCGGTAACAAGCCTGCCACGAAAAGTGTGATGACGTATTCCCAGTCATCGGGTAGCTTTGCCCGCTTCTCATTCCAGGCTTTCAGCTTCTTGTAGGCTGCAATGATAGCTTTTTGCTCTTTCGTCGACTCAACCGCCGAATTTCGCGAGAAAAAGAGTTTTTCCCCGGAGCATTCCACCTCGAGTCCAGCGGGCGTGGTCGGCTTCTCCCCCGCGTTAATCTTTTTTTGATCGTCCTGCCAGGGCTTGACGCATTCAGCCACTGCATTCGCTAGATTGGACTTCAAATGTGAACGGTACCAATGCACCCCATCGACTGTGAGGATGGCAACGACGATGAATCCGATCAAAAGCCCGATTCTTATTTTCATGTTTTTCACGTTTTACACGTTGCCCATTTCAACATCCCACTACCGGTGACAAACGACAATGCCCGGGCTTCCCCCGGTCGCCCCGCACCGCCTCCGACCCAAGTTCGCCCGTCGTATAAACCGCGTCGAGTGCGTGCCTGCCGGGGCAAAGTTGGCGCTCGGTGACCCCATAGGCTCCAGACTTCGACGCGGCCGCCAATCATACCGCGCTCACGGCAGTGGCATACGTCGCTAGACCGTTCGTTCGCTGCCCCATCCGCGAGCGCCGCGGCAATAAACCGCCTCGCTTCCGTCAGACCCTGCCCAAAGACACGATTTTGCGCTTCGCCGTGCTCATCTCAATGCCTATTTTAATTCACGTCAATCTGCCCTCAAACCGTATAGCAATGTGCAAGCGAAACAATCTGTTAAAACGATGGTCTAAACTAACGTTGGCACGATCACGACTTTTTTGTTTGCTTCGGCATGAAATTTGCTTGCTGCAAAGACAGCGCCGTCTCTTTGACACGCGATGAGCCCAGGCAAAAACGAGGAGAGCAGCACTTACCATTCTACTGACGCAGGAGTCTTGCTATGACGACTTTGCTAGAAGCATACCGTTCAAGCTACTCGAGCACGCTGGAAGAAGAGCTGAGCATCCAAGAATATCTCGATCTCTGCAAACGCGAACCCCGCGCCTACGCGAGCGCAGCCGAGCGAATGCTCGCGGCGATTGGGGAGCCTGAGTTCGTAGATACACGTAACGAGCCCCGCCTCGCCCGGATTTTTTTTTCCAACCGAATCATCCGGCGTTATCCGGCGTTTCGCGAATTCTTCGGCATGGAAGACGCAATCGAACAAATTGTTTCTTTCCTGAAGCACGCGGCGCAGGGTTTGGAGGAGCGTAAGCAAATCCTCTACCTGCTCGGACCCGTCGGGGGCGGAAAATCCTCCATCGCTGAGCGTCTGAAAGTTCTGATGGAAGCCCAGCCGATTTACGCCTTAGCGGGCTCTCCGGTCAATGAATCACCCCTCGGCTTGTTTCCGCCGGCGAGTTTCGGCGCGATGCTTGAAACCGATTACAGTATCCCTGCCCGGTATCTGAACGGCGTCATGTCACCCTGGGCCATCAAGCGTCTGCGCGAATACGAAGGCGATCTGTCCCACTTTCGGGTAGTTCGCATTCAGCCTTCCGTCCTTCGCCAGATCGCGATCGCGAAGACCGAACCGGGCGACGAGAACAACCAGGACATTTCCTCGCTGGTCGGGAAGGTTGATATCCGCAAGCTCGAGAATTTCTCGCAGAATGACTCAGATGCCTACAGCTACTCCGGTGGATTGTGCCTTGCGAATCAAGGGCTACTTGAATTCGTCGAGATGTTCAAGGCGCCGATCAAAATGCTACATCCGCTTCTCACGGCAACTCAAGAAGGCAACTACAAAGGGACGGAGGGTTTCTCAGCCATTCCGTTCAACGGCATCATTCTTGCGCACTCAAACGAATCGGAATGGACAACTTTCCGAAATAACAAGAACAACGAGGCCTTCCTCGACCGCATCTCGATCGTGAAGGTCCCCTATTGCTTACGCGTCACCGATGAAGTCCACATCTACCGCAAGTTACTGTCCCATTCATCCCTGGCAGAAGCCACCTGCGCCCCCGGTACGCTGGAGATGATGGCTCAGTTCTCCGTACTGACGAGACTGAAAGAGCCCGAGAACTCGAGCGTTTATTCCAAGATGAGGATTTACGACGGCGAGAGCCTGAAGGATATCGATCCTAAAGCAAAAACGCTGCAGGAGTACCGCGACTACGCCGGCCCGGACGAAGGGATGCACGGGGTGTCAACCCGGTTCGCCTACAAAATTTTGTCTGCCGTATTCAACTATGATCCCAATGAACTCGGGGCGAACCCCGTCCATCTGATGTACGCCCTTGAGCAGCGTTTGGCACGGGAGGGACTCCCCGAAGAAACGCACCGCCATTACCTGGAGCACATCAAGGGCTGGCTCGCCCCCCGCTACGCCGAGTTCATCGGCAAAGAAATTCAGACTGCCTATCTTGAATCCTACTCAGAATATGGGCAAAACATCTTCGATCGCTACGTAACCTTCGCCGATTGCTGGATTCAAGAGGAGGATTTTCGTGATCCGGAGACCGGGGAAAGCTTTAACCGCAGCGCACTTAATGGTGAGCTCGAAAAAATCGAAAAGCCGGCTGGGATAGCTAATCCGAAGGATTTCCGCAACGAAATTGTAAATTTCGTACCGCGTGCAAGAGCGTCAAACCGGGGCCGGAATCCAGCTTGGAACAGCTATGAAAAACTACGCGAGGTGATCGAGAAGAAGATGTTTTCGAACACCTAGGACTTGCTTCCGGTCATCTCCTTCAATGCGAAGGCCTCTGCAGAGGATAAAGACAAGCATGGGAATTTTGTCACGCGAATGGTCGCGAAGGGCTATACAGAGAAGCAGGTGCGCCTGCTCGCAGAGTGGTATCTCCGCGTCGGCAAACAATCCTGAAACGAGCGAGGAACTTTGCGATAAACCATTTCATCGACCGACGACAGAATAGTCGCGGCAAGAGCACCGTAAATCGGGAGCGATTCCTGAGACGCTACAAATCGCAGGTCCGCGAAGCGGTACGACGAATGGTCGGTGAACGTAAAATTGAAGACATGAATCAGGGCGGAGACATTCACCTGCCCACGCGCAACATTGCAGAGCCGAGCTTCGGCTTTGGCCGGGGCGGCGACCGAGAATTCGTGCTGCCGGGTAACCGAGAGTACCTGCGTGGCGATAGGATTGCACGCCCAGACAGAGCAAACGATTCGGAAGGCCGCGCTGGCAAGGGAAGCGGCGAGAGCACGGACGACTTCGTCTTCTCCCTTTCACGAGAGGAATTCCTGACGATATTCTTTGATGATCTCGAACTGCCCCGAATGACTCGCAGCCAATTGGGTGCTGCCGAACATCTTAAGAGCACCCGTGCTGGATATGCCACAGAAGGCTCTCCTGCTAATCTCTCTGTCACTCGAATACTGACCCATTCACTCAGCCGTCGCATTGCATTAAAGGGCGTCCTAAAGCAAAAAACAGCAGCACTGGAAACCAGTCTCGCCGCAGCCGTTCGCGAAGACCGTCCGGCCGACGCCGCCGCCGAAATCATAGCCGCCATCGAAGTCCTCCTCGCTCGAGTGGGCGGCTTACCGTTCCTAGAAGAAATCGATCTCCGTTACCGAAATCGAGTGCTACGCCCCGCGCCGATTGCACGGGCCGTGATGTTCTGCATGATGGACGTCTCCGCCTCGATGGATGAAACCAAGAAAGATCTTGCAAAGCGTTTTTTCACCTTGCTCCATCTCTTTCTGAAAAGAAAATATCAGCAAGTGGAACTGATTTTTATTCGCCATACCGAAGACGCTGAAGAAGTTGACGAAGCCGTTTTCTTCCATGATCTAAAATCCGGCGGCACCGTGGTGCTCCCCGCACTTGAGCTCACGGAAAAAATTCGGCGCACCCGCTATGCCGAGGGTTGGAATGTCTATGCCGCTCAGGCCTCGGACGGCGACGCGTTCGGTAGCGATCCCGCCCGCTGCGCCCGTTTTCTAAGAGAAACCTTCCTTCCAGCCGCCAGCTACTACGCGTATATCGAGCTGACGCCTGAGCAGACTTATCATTTTTCTAACTTGTGGATGGAATATAAAATTTTAGCAACCGAAAGCGAAAATTTCGCGATGCGTCGCGCCTCGCGCCGGGAGAATATCTACCCGGTATTTCGCGAACTTTTTAGTCGGGAGGGCACCTGATGAACGCGCCCTTATCCACTGATTCGGAATGGACTTTCGAGCTGCTGGAAAATTACGATACGGCGATCGCCCGCTCTGCACGGGAATATGGCCTCGACACTTATCGTAATCAGATAGAGATCATCACCTCGGAACAGATGCTCGATGCGTACGCGAGCACCGGCTTACCCGTTCTGTACCCCCACTGGTCCCATGGTAAGGAATTTATCCGGAACGCGCAGGCCTACCGAGGTGGCCAGCAAGGTCTGGCATATGAAATCGTCATCAATTCGGACCCTTGTATCGCATATCTGATGGAAGAAAATACGATGGCGATGCAGGCCTTGGTAATCGCCCATGCGTGTTACGGCCACAACTCTTTTTTTAAAGGAAATCACTTATTCCGGCAGTGGACAACTGCAGATGGGATCGTAGACTACCTGCAATTCTCCCGTCGATATGTCATGGCATGCGAGGAGCGACATGGCGCCGCGGAAGTCGAAGCCGTCCTTGATGCCTGCCATGCGCTCATGCCCCATGCGGTGGATCGCTATCGCCGCCCCGCGCCACTGTCACTTAAGGTCGAAGCCGCTAGGCTCACTGAACGTGAGCATCATCGCGAACGTCAGATAAATGATCTCTGGCGCACGCTGCCTACGCGGGAACGTCCAACCGAATCAAGATCTACCTCTAATTTCCCGTCCGAGCCACAGGAAAATTTACTTTATTTTATAGAGAAAAATTCTCCTCGACTCGAACCTTGGCAACGCGAATTGGTGCGCATCTTCAGGAAACTGGCGCAGTATTTTTACCCTCAGAGCCAGACTAAGGTCATGAACGAGGGTTGGGCCACCTTCTGGCATTACACCTTACTCAACCGACTCCATGAGGACGGTCTAGTGACCGATGGGTTCATGCTGGAAGTATTGAAGAGCCACACCAATGTCATTTTTCAACCAAAATTCGAATCGCCGGCCTATTCCGGCATAAATCCCTACGCACTCGGCTTCGCGATGTTCTCCGATCTGCGGCGAATTTGTGAAAGTCCAGAGGCAGAGGATCGTTCGTGGTTCCCCGCGATCGCTGGTAGTGACTGGAAGAAAACCTTGGATTTTGCGATGCGAAATTTCAAAGACGAATCTTTTATAACGCAATTTCTCTCACCACGACTCATCCGAGAATTACGGCTATTTGCTGTTGCTGACCAATCATCCGAAAAAGATCTCCGTGTAGATTCTATCCACGATGAAGCGGGTTATCGGCGGGTCCGTACGCTATTAGCTCGCCAGTATTGCGTAGACGAGCGCGTGCCGGACATCCAGATCACGCGATTTAATCGCGATGCTGATCGCTCGCTGACGCTCCAATACAAACAGCTAAGGGGTCGTCCGTTGTCCGAAGCGGCCGAAGAGGTGCTCAGGCATGTGCATTATTTGTGGGGATTCCCTGTCCACCTAGAGATGAGAGATCTCGATGATACCGTCCTATTGAGGCAGGATTGCGCCGCATGACCGTTAGGGTCAGAACGTCGTTAGGTCTGATGAAAGTCTGCGTTTCCGCTGAACTAGCCGCCGACATCCCGAGAGGGCCATTGGCACGCTCATCTATTTCATGGGCGATGACTCGTTACATTTTCTTGGCATAAGATTCAGCTTAGTCAACGGCGCTGGTCATCCTCGGTCTGGTCTGGATGGCATCGGGTTCATCTGCCACGACCAACCTAAAATGCTTCGGAGTCCCTTCATCACTGACAAGGCTCTCCAACCGCTCCATCCAATCTTCCTTGGCCATGCGGTAGCGACGAATGCTTCGCTCACGGAACATCGGCGGCGGTGTTTCCTGACGATTCTTCCCTGTCGACGGAAGAGACGACCATTTTGCTGTCTGACTCTGCGCGACCCGCTGCTGACGTCCTAATTTAAAAAAATCACTCTGATTAACATTCGGTTTTCCAGACCGAGATAACAGACTCATCTACCCTTGGCACCCAACCAATTGACGATCCCGCTACGCTGCCGGTTAACTTTAAGAATCTGTTTCACGAAAACCGAGGACGCGTGCGACCATCGGACTGGCGTGAAAAGACACCTTCGTGTAAGTTCCCGCCAGCGTGGCGTTCCTGTTTTTGCGTTGCAAAATTTAGCCAGCAACGGGACGCCTTTATATTTTTGGCATAAGAGACGCAAGGGGGGGACAACCTTGGTTAGTGCAGTCAACCAGCTATCACCGACCATCGCTGAACAGGTCGTCGAGCGACTCGGGTTTAGGAGTTTTCCCGCGCCGAATCTTAGTAGCCTGAGATTATTGTACGACGCTTGGTGCCGGCGTGTTCCTTTCGACAACATCCGGAAATTAATTGCCCTGCGGGGGCAACATAGCGGTCCCTTGCCAGGGGATGACCCCACTGATTTCTTTTCGGCCTGGTTACGCTACGGTACCGGTGGAACCTGCTGGGCCGCACATGGCGCACTTCACGCCTTACTCATCACGCTGGGTTTTAATTCGATGCGTGGCGTTGCCACGATGCTCGTCGCTCCGAACATTCCCCCAAACCACGGGACGCTGACGGTTGTTTTGGACGAGGAGCGCTACCTGCTGGATGCCTCGATGCTGCACGGCGAGCCGCTACGGCTTCGCCCTACCGAGCCCGCCGAGATAGGCCATCCGGCGTGGGGGATCCGCTCGACTTTCGAACAGGGCCAGTGGCTGCTCCACTGGCGTCCGTTACATCGGACTGAGGGCGTTGACTGTCGGATTGACGCCCTCGAAACGGACGCTGACGACTTCCAAAGACGTCATGAAGACACTCGGGTCTGGAGCCCTTTCAATCATGAATTAGTGGTACGCCTAAATCGCGGCCACCGGGTCACCGGTATTGCCTTCGGCCGACAAGTCGAGATCGATGACTTAGGAAATGTCGTCGACTTGCCACTCGATTCCATTCAGCGCATCAAATTTCTGATCGAAATCCTCGGCATCGACGAATCCATTGTCGCCGCGCTGCCCCTCGACGAAAAAACGCCCCCGCCACCGTCCGCCGCGGCAAGGTGATCTGGCACCCAACGGGGGCGCGGAGCGCCCCGTCCCCTCTCCGGATCCCCCCAGAGAGTGCGGGGCTAGTGCCTCCGCATAGGCGACGCGAGATCCGGCTAGCAGGCGCCGTCCATTTTTTCCGGATACGACCTACGCGGCATTCGCCAACGCGCATATTCGGGCGTTATAGCGGCAATGGCGAGCCCGTTCCCCGCTTGGCCGACCAGGACGGGCTAGGAATACGTTCTGGTGATCCGCAAACGACCAAACGTAGTCTCTTGGTTGTACGCCATCTCGAGCGATCGTCCTGCTCCCGAGCGGGGTGCAAATCCGCGAACGTCTATACCGACATCACTAACCTAGATGACCCTCACGCTCATGGTTGGGAGCACTCACGTCCTCCGGTTTGTGGCGGTTCCAAAAAACCTACACGAGGTCAACTAGTTTTTTATTTTGCCAAGGTCGCCATTGCGCCTTATTTGTGGGTATTTTTCGAAAACGAAAAAAACCGAATAAAAACGGGTCATCAGCGTCACGGAGGGCCACAAATCAGTTCAGATGCTGCCCCGCAGCACACTTATGCACAGATCCAAGCAACGCCACATCGCAGGATGCGATGAATATTTTGACACGCCCAAACTATGCACAACACCTAATGAGGCATCTTTCCTGGCCGAGCGCTGCTTAATACTTTCTTCATTGGCCTCAGAAAAAGCTAGCGAGCGGATCACCTGTTCGATCCTTGGCGTCACTCCCGCCAATTACCCAACGCCCCGCAAAATAAAAACATCAACTATCTTGTCGGAAATTCACCCAGATCAAATAACTCCCGAATTTAATAGGCCACACTAGGTACCACTCGGGCGCTGTATGGCGTCGACGGCGAGAGGCGAGCCGTTAAGGAACACTTCGCTAAAAGACAAGGGCCTGGCGTATCGGCTTCGGTATCCGCGCCGTATTTTCGGTAATGCTGAATTTGGAAAAACGCTTTATCGCTGCCTATACATTTTTTTTCGCTCATCAACAGGGTCACTGAAGAAGTATATCTAAATGAAAAAAAAAAGCAGGTTTGTGGGTCGACCATAAAGAATGTCTTATCGTCCTGCTCGGCGCTGATACCGACGATGCGCCTGACACCAAACGAATACCTTCTAACATCGAATTTCCTGGCCAAGCACAAAGCAATCCCGCGCCATCGAATCATCGAGACAGACAGTTTCTTGTGCACCTTGAACGTTATTACGACAATGTAATTTCTCAACTCCGTGACGTCGATTCATTGCTCATTATGGGGCCGGGCGAAGCTAAACTGGAGTTTAGAAAACGTCTGGCACACAGCGGTTGCAGGGCGACTCTAGTCGACGTTGAGACGGTCGGAAAAATGACGGATAAGCAAATAATTTCGAAAGTCAGGAAACACTACACACCATAGACTCGCGTCAGTTGGAATGTGTTCGGTCCGAAAATAGATCTGCCATTCCTTTTGGGAAAATTCTGAGCGCCTCGCTTTCTGGCACTCCATTCGCGCGAGTGCTTTGGTGTCTGGCGAGGTCGATAGATTTTGCCTTACTCGAGTTATTTTTCGCTTATTTTCGCCATAGAAGTTCGGTATTTATCGAGCTTAGAGTGATACCCTTCAGCGTCTCCATACGCCATAAATGTATCGTATCGAGCGTGACGTCCGATAATTTTACGAGCATGTTTTATCGGACAAAAATACTGCTCCGTGCGCGCCGCAATTTCCGTGGCGAACCCAAGAAGACCGTTAGCATAAGCGCAGTAAGTACAATGGAGGCGTTCGAAAAAATTCAAATAGCCCAAGTGCTGTCGATCGAAAATCATGTAGTCAGTCCTTCGAACTTTTTCGATTCGGTATATTGGGAAACACAAGCTTTGATATAGCGTCAAAGAAAGATCGAATAAAAAAAAGGGCAATGCCAGCCCGTAAATGATGGGTCCGGTAATAAGGTTTTGCGGGCGATCGGTGATAATCCAGCGAAACCAGTTTTGCTTTAGTTTTAGATGTGCGGCACGTAAATTTTCTTCGAACCGAACGCGCTCCCCTTCTACTTTATAAAAAATAGTGACCTCGTGTTCGTGCAAAATTTTACGCAGATCATTCTCGAGCTCTGCAATTTGCCCGAGAATTTTTCGCATCCGCTCGTCTTTATTCATTGAGATTTCCGTTTTTTTGATTTCGATCTTGTCTTGATAATATATTTTTACGAGATTAGAAGACTACGAAATTTTAAATTTTATTAAGAAAAAATTCTGCTTACCCCATCAAATGGCATGAAAACCATCCGAGTAAAGTGCTCGGTTGAATTAAAAAATCCGTCATTTTCCCTGCAAAAGAATAAATTCTCGGGAGCAGGCTGAAATGCATCATTGACGTAACTAGAGGGACGGCCAGACTCATCTCGAGAACAGCGTAGTCACCCTCACGGCGAAGCCTACTGCTCAAGTCCTATTGCAGCGACCGGATGCGTCTGGAGTCATGATCTAAATATCCAGATGTCCGATGGCCGATTCGTTCTTTTTGGCGTCAACGGCATACCTGATAGTTTTTTTGGAATCCCGCAACAACAAGCAGGCAACGCAAATACCTAACTATTTTCCCTAGCCCGAATCTCTGCCGGAGCCACGTGCTGTTTTCGCCTGAGACGGAAAGATAACGCATCCATAAAATGGCAAGACAGTATTGGCGTGGTGAGCTACGCTATAGAGAATCCGTATGATCCTGCGAGACATCGGTCTCCTCGTCGATAGTCAAAAATTTACGGAAGGGAATCTGTTACATGGTCTACGCCGCCGGATTTTGAAGTCTAGAGCCGACTTTTTGCAACGCGAGGAAATATTCGTGAAAAATTCAAGTGTCGTCTTTACATGTTTTTGGGCCTGTTGCTTTCAGATGGCAGTGTCCGCATACGCGGGAGAAATTGTGCCTGCTTCCCAGATTCGGGCTTCCGCAGCAGTCGAAGATGTCCTCATCTCTATAGGGCAAGTGTCTGGTAAGGTTGTGAATAGAGGGAATACACGTCTCGAGGAAATTAAATTACTCATCGCCGGCAGTTGGTATTGGCACGACGAACGGCGTCCCGGTGCGAGCAGTCCAGGGTGGGCGGAGGTCTTCACCTTGCCTAATACGCTCCTGCCTGGTGCGACTGTCTCATTTACTTTCGCGCATGGCCACCCAGACCCGGGTCCGACTGATGGAAAATTTATGACGACAGTCCATGTCGTCGGGTTCAAGGAGTTTCAGGAATAGGACGCGTAGATACGATGTAAGAACGGTCCTGCACGGTCATGAATTGTAGTCGAGGCTCACTTAGCGACAAGTGTTCCGGAGAGACTGCTGTGCAGCAGCCGCGCGGCGCGAAGATATCGATAGCAACGACGACACGAGCCAAAGCCCCTCTAAAGACGAGGAGGCTTTACGCAGCACGATCCGTTGGGCGTCCGGCATGCCGCAAGGAAACTGCGCCCGGCGCGCCAGTGACCACTTAAGTTTGAGCCTATGCCGGTATTTCTCGTGGCGTTCCGTTACGCCACCCACGCGCTTCCAGGTGGCGAACGTAAGACGACAGCGGCTTGGCGAGGTTCGCGCCGAGGATTGAAAGGCCGCGACATTCACACAGGTTTGTGCCTATCTTGGTTTAATTCGCTTCTTACGGCGTCCGGGCAAGGCACGGTATCCCAGAATTGCGACAAGCACCGCCCGTAACCGTGGTGTATTACGGATATCTGGCTTCTTCGTCATGGCAAACTAATTTTTTAATTCAGAGGCAGCTCGGGGGATAGGTTATGGCGGGTGGATGGTCTCGAGATGGCGCTGTGCAGGATCAAATCGATCAGAGCATCGCGGATGCGGTGGGGCGTGCGCGACAGACGCTCGCCGGCGGCGTTGGGCGGTCCGATTGTGCGATTTGCGGAGAGGCGATCCCCACGGCCAGACGCCAGGCTGTTCCCGGAGTCCGTCATTGCGTCCCGTGCCAGGAAAACCGCGACACAGAGGTGCGCATCAAGAGTGTTTCCAACCGTCGCGGCAGTAAAGGTAGCCAGTTACGCTGATCGCGGTGGCAGACGAGCCGATAACGCATAATAAACGTCGGATATCGAGTTTGAACCTAGGCGCCGCTGCGAGATATAGGCCAATTCCGAGAAGATCCCGCATATTACAAGCCCCTAAGAGGGCAGGCTTCGCAATGTCCGGACCTTGAGAGACGTCAACACCGGTGAATTTATGGGCGGTTGTCATCGCCTTCGTTCGATACTGGCGATTGCCGATAGCTACCCGATACCTACCCGGAGGGGGCTAGCTTTCCGCCGCATACGCGTCAAGATAGACAGCTGACTTCAACAGACGAGGAGAAAAACATGTTTTCGCACATCATGGTCGGTAGTAATGACATCACGCGCTCGAAGGTTTTCTATGATGCGGTACTCGGTACGCTGGGAGCTAAGCCGGCGATTACGGACGACAAGGGACGCCTGATCTACATGCACAATGGCGCGTTGTTCCTTGTTACCGCCCCCATCAACGGTCAGCCGGCGACAGGTGCCAACGGTGGCACGATAGGTTTTGCCTGCGATTCTCAGGCGCAGGTCGATGCCTGGCATGCTGCAGGCGTAACCAATGGCGGCACCACTTGCGAGGATCCGCCGGGCGTACGAGAGGGTGGCTTCGGCAAGCTCTATCTCGCCTACCTGCGCGATCCCGCCGGCACAAAACTATGCGCGTTGCATAGGCTCCCCTGAACTCGTCGCATAACGCGACCGCTTCCGGCTCGCCCTGTCACGAATCGCGGTCGCGGAGCATGCTTCGCGACCGCGTCCGAAGACGTGCGCAATGGAACTGCGTCTTATCACAGCATGTTGCGCAACTGGGGACGGATTTTTTATCCATCCCTCATAATCCTGAGAGCGAGTTCCGGTGAGCAAAAACGCCGAGCCCTTAATGACGCGGCAGTTTTTGCTACTGTTGCTGACGACGGCGATCATAGGATTGTCATTCTCGACCTATTTCCTGCTGCCGAAGTTTCTCTCTGTTGAACTCGGCGCCGATGCTGCCACCATCGGGAGTCTCAGCGCCATGTCGTTGCTTGCCTCAGTCATCTGCATGCCGATCGCTGGCGTACAAATCGATCGACTCGGTCGCCGGCTATTCGTCCTCCTTGGCGCGCTTATCTTTAGCGGAGCCTCCGCCGGATTCCTCTTAATCGATCACGTCGGCCCATTGCTGTGGATCCTGCGTCTGGTGCAAGGTCTCGCCTTCCCGCTCTTCTACCTCGCGTTATCTACTCTCGCGACCGACATAGCCCCAAGCGCTCGGATAGGCCAGGCCATCGGCATATTTGGCGCGATCATGATTTCGACGAACGCGCTGGGTCCCGCACTTGCTGAATGGGGAGCTCGCCTGTTCGGCTGGAAAGCGGTGTTCGGCGCGACGGTGGTCGCCGGTCTACTCGCGGCGTTACTGACGCGATTCATCCATGAGCAGCACCGCCTCCCGAGCCAAGGGGACACGACCACCATGCTCGCGCTCGTGCGGCGGCCGGGACTCAAACGCGTCCTCTTAGTCACCCTGATGGTCGGCTGGACCTTCGGTGCTGTATTTACCTTCTATCAGCCTTGGGCACTTGCCAGCGGTTTTGAGCAGGTGTCAACGTTTCTTGTGGCGTTCGCCGGATGTGCGATGGTGATGCGTGTAGGCCTTGGAAGCATCGCCGATCGCCTAGGCCGCATGCGCGTCGCGCGAGCTGCGCTTTTTCTCTATATCGCCGTGCCCTTATCGCTGATCTGGTTGCCGACTCTGGGCCTGCTGGTGACCGGTGGATTACTCGGCATTGCCCACGGCACGTTTTTTCCTGCATTCAACGCGGTAGCGGTCGAATTCGCGCTGGAAAGCGAGCGTGGCAAGGCCATGGCGGCCTACAACGGCGCATTTAATGTCGGTTTCGCATCTGGAAGCTATTTATTGGGACATATCGCTATCGCCACCAATTTCCCAACGATATTCCTGATCGCGGCGGTGATCTGCGCGGCGGCCTTTGGAATGCTGGTGACTTAGGGCCCAGCTATAAAGCAACGGTGCCTACCGCGCCACATCGAATGCTTGCGCGAATGTGCAGCTCTCCACCAGCACCATTTAGGCCAAAGCGTCTAGCGATTCATCTAGCCGACTTCGCGATTTTAAACATCGATAGGGCGAAAAACCTAGTGCTGCCTGCACATCTCATCGCGCTACCGATGACCCTGCAGCGTCTACGGGCGAAGCCCCCACAGGGGGCGTTGCACCGTCTGAGTCAGCACCGAAATGACGGAGGTGGTCTTCTGTGTCGATTGGCTTGAAACGAACGATGGCTCGTGTGATGCTCGTCGACCTATTGTTTTCGTCACAGAGAGAAACCCCATGACTCAAGGCCTCGAAAACCCCGCCGACGCAGGGATGAGCGCAAACCGTTTGGCGCGGATTCGCCCGGTCCTTCAACGCTATGTTGATGAAGCAGATTATGGCGGCTTCGTCACGCGGGTCTATCGGCATGGACGACTCGTACACGCAGAGAACATCGGCTGGCAAGATCGCGAGGCCGACGTGCCGATGGCAAAGAACACGCTCTTCCGTATTTACTCCATGACGAAACCGATTGTTTGTAGCGCGCTGATGATGCTCTATGAAGAGGGGTATTTCCAACTCGTTGACCCTGTCTCGAAATTTCTACCCGCATTCGGGGCGACCAAGGTCCGTACGCCAGACGGCAAGCTCGTCGACCAGAACCCGCTGCGGCCGATGCAGGTGCGGGATCTCATGACGCACACGAGTGGCCTCAGCTACGACTTCCTGGATGACTATCCCGTCGCCGCACAATATCGCGATGCCCAATTGATGCATGATTCGGCACGTACGCTTGAAGATCTCATCGACAAACTCGCGACATTCCCACTCGCTTTTCACCCAGGCGCGAAATGGCATTACAGTCTTGGCATCGATGTTGCCGCGCGCCTGATCGAAGTGCTTTCCGGACAGCGGCTCGGCGATTTCCTGTCGAATCGTCTATTTGAACCGCTTAGGATGACCGAAACGGGTTTTGGGATCCGCGCAGATCAACAGATCCGACTCGCGGCCATGTACGGACACCCAGATCTACTGGCTGACGGCATGTCGTTTAAGCAGATCATCCGACATTTTGCCGAGGGTAATCGAGCTCGCCGAGAGGTTGCCGATACCTATCCGACCGACAAACCAGACGTCTTCCAACGGGGTGGACTCGGACTTTTCTCCACCGCCGATGACTATCTCGCATTCGCGCGGATGTTGCTCGACGGGAAGGCAACAGACGGTACGCGGCTCCTCGGTCGAAAGACCCTTGAGCTAATGCACACCAATCATCTGGCGCCCCAACTTCTACCTTACGATCTTGCGGGCAAGCCCATCCCCGGCTGGGGCTTCGGCCTTGGATCACGGGTGGCCATGGACCTCGGCCAAATGGGCGTGTCGGGAACAACCGGCGAGTTCGGCTGGTCAGGTGCTGCAAAAACCTATTACTGGGTCGATCCACGCGAAGATCTGGTTGGCGTATTGATGACTCAATTCATGATCGGTTTCGATTTGCCGGAGAACGACTTCCGTGCAGTCGTTTACCAGGCGATCGATGACTAAAAGGTCGCAACGACATGTTGCGTGGCCGATGAGCAGCGTTGGTTCGCTGGCCCTAGAAAAATTTCTAGGGCATTTATCCACGCGCTCAGCCCAAGGAAGGATCCGGGACTGAAGGCACGGTAACGTTGACCGTGGGGCACGAGTCCCGGCCAAGCCGACCCCGTAGCCCGGGACTGGGGATATGGACGCTTCGTCAATGATTAACCGAAATTCACATGCTGACACTCGCGGTGTCAGCGTGCCGGGCCGCGTTATAAACGCAGCAGGCGCACCACGCGCGGGTTGACGTCAGGATAATTAACGCCGACCCATGACCGGGTGATTCAAGAAGGTGGCGCACAGATGGGGATTATTTTGCGTAGGAATGTCACATCAAAGGGCGTGATCAATTGCGACACACTCCCCTCACATTTTTGAACACGGACTAGTGTTCGCAGCTTGCGAAAATTTAAGTTTCGATGCCGAGGGTTGTTCGATTCCCCGCAAAGCGATAAAACACGCAAGTGTCTCTGCGTCTATAATCGCTGTCTCGGTCGGGTACCATCCGGTTAGTTAAACCACATTCGATGAAAAAGCCCGTCACGATCCCACATGAGATGTTTGGCCGCGCCCAAAACATGAATGGCGACCAGCACAACAAGCGTCCAAAGTAACGTTTCATGAAGTTCGAAAAGCTGATCCGCTCGATCATGGACCTCGACTGTCCATCGCGGGATCGCCCAACCGAAAAACGAGACACCCGCTTTGCTGTACGACGCTCCGAGGTAACCTGAAACCGGAAGGAGTACCATCAGGACATACATCGACGCTTGAACGCCGCCCGCTAGTCGCGCTTGCCACCTAGGCACGACGGGTGGCAAGTGCACGGGGGGATGACTTAAACGCCAGCTGAACCGGATCACTACTAGCGTGGCAATGACGAGACCTATCGACTTATGGACGTTAAAGAACAGGTCGCTCCCCGACTCTTTTTCGATGGACATCATGTACCACCCCAAGATTGTCGTAACTCCGATCAGAAGTGTTGCGGCCGAATGAAAATTGACCAGTTTATGAAGGTTGTGCCGAACGAAAATTGACCAGGGTGGTTCAATCGACCTGCTTACTTTTTAAGCAGGGAGTCGAGGTGATCACAATGGACATGTTGGGCAAGGTAAGGCGCA
>CAIKBL010000005.1 GCA_903825645.1 uncultured Pseudomonadota bacterium
CAATTTGAGTGCCTGCCAGCAAATAAAGCTGAGCCGCCCCGTCGGCCGAAGCGCGCCGTGCAGATTGGCGAAGGCACCGAGCGGATCGGGGAAAAACATCACACCGAAACGGGAAGTCACGAGATCCAAGCTCGCGGGCTCGATGAACATGCTGCCCGCATCGTTTCGTTCAAAACGGAGATTGGGCACTGTCTCGAACCGTCGTTTAGCGACCTCCAAGATGACTTCTGAGATATCCAGTCCCAGCACCGCGCCTGTGTCGCCGACTGCATCCGCAAACGCTTTGCTCGTTAGCCCGCCGCCGCAACCGACGTCCATCACCCGCTCACCCACACCTGCCGCCGCCTCAGTCAACAGACTCGCCGCCAACGGCTGGAGCATGCGCTCCACACGCTCGATATTGGCAACCCATCGCCGCCCCCCGTTTTCATTCCAGTAGTGGGCCATTTCGGAATCCATCGAATTGGTCTCGGTCATGCTCAATCCTTCCATTCAATTCAGTTAACTTTTAATGATCGCCGGCCTGCCACGAGCACCGTTCAACGCGCGTGCGCCGCGTAGCGCCGCTTGCGCTTCCCTGATTTCTTTTGCTTCCACGCAGGCAACGCCTGATGCGCAACATGCCCCGGCTCCAAACGCGAATGTCCCGCCCCAAAATAGTGTTCGCGCAAGGTTTCCCCGGCGTAGTGCGTCGGCATGCGACCCCGTCGCTGCAGCTCAGGGACGACCAAGGCGACGAAGTCGGCAAAGCCTCCCGGTTGGGTCACCGGCACCAGATTGAAGCCATCACACTCACCTTCGTCCATCCATTTTTCCAACACGTCAGCCACCGTCTGAGGACTGCCCACTATCTTCGGCATGAGACTACCGATAGACAGGTATTCACCGATTTCCTGCAGCGTCCATTCTCGCTCGGGATCAATCGCCGCAAAATAGCTGACGAGTCCCTGGATCGCGTCCGTCTTCATGTTCAACAGGCCCTTGCCGGAAGGCAAACGGGAAATATCTACCCCGATCCAGCCGCAGAAAAGCGCCAAGGCACCTTCGGGACTGCGATAGCGCCGACAGGTTTCCAGTTTAAGTTGCGCTTCTTCGTCCGTCGGCGCCACGATAACCGAGATCCCGGGGAAATACTTGACGTCACGCCGATGCCGTCCCGCGGCCTTCAAGGCCGCTTTCAATTGTCGGACAGCCGCTTTACATGCCGCGATATGCGGATGGATGGCAAACACGGCCTCGGCATGGCGCGCCGCAAACGCGACGCCTCGCTCGGATTGACCGGCCTGAAATAACACGGGCGTGCGCTGCCTCGAGGGCTCGCACATATGCGGACCCGGCACATTGAAATACTTCCCGGCGAAATCGATCTGGTGCACTTTGTCCGGATTGATGAGCGTATCGTTCGCCACATCCCGAACCATCGCGTCTTCTTCCCAGCTGTGCTCCCACAGCTGATAACACACCGAGAGATATTCCTCCGCGCGATCGTAGCGCTCATCGTGCGGCATCATCCCCTTCAGCCCAAAATTAGCGTTGGCGTCGGCGAGATATGAGGTCACGATATTCCAACCGATCCGACCCTCCGTGAGATGATCGAGTGTGGAGAACAACTTTGCCGTGTGATACGGCGGATAGTAAGTAGTGCTGTAGGTGGTCGCAAAGCCGAGATGCCGCGTGGCGGCCGCCATCGCCGGGATGATCAGGGTCGGATCATTACTGGGAAACTGGGTGCCATGGCGAACGGCCACCTCACGAGAGCCCTTATAGACATCGTAGGTACCATGGACGTCCGCCAGAAAAAGGGCATCGAACATACCGGCTTCGAGGATGCGGGCGAGCTCTATCCAGTAGTGCACGCTTTTATACCCATCCAGCGGCCGGTCTAATGGATGTTTCCATTGGCCAATCGAATGATGTCCGATGCAGCACTGGGTAAACGCATTCATGTGGATTTGCTTGGCCATGATCTTA
The DNA here is from genome assembly GCA_903825645.1 of uncultured Pseudomonadota bacterium. GTDB lineage: Bacteria > Pseudomonadota > Gammaproteobacteria > CAIKBL01. The sequence continues at coordinate 1,972 of CAIKBL010000005.1, forward strand.
TCTCGGAGCGTTATTATTGAAGACACGGCGTCAGCAGTTGCGTGACCCCGGCGGGGGTCGCTACGATGCCCCATCAACCGCGAAGAAACCAGTCATCGGAGAAATTAATGGACGCCGAATCCCTTAAAGCGCTGCAAGCGCCCCTCAAAGCCCAATACCGGGATATGCCCGCCCGTGCTGTCGTGACGCTACGGGCAGAATCCACCGGCAGTGAAGGCGTTGCCTGCAGTCTGTCCACGCACCGCGGTATGATCGAGGCCGGTTTACATCCCGCCACCGGCGGTAGCGGCTTGCAGGCCTGCTCCGGTGACATGCTCCTCGAAGCACTCGTCGCCTGCGCGGGCGTCACTCTGCAGGCAGTCGCGACGGCCTTCGGGGTCACCCTGACTAAATCGCGGATCTGCGCTGAAGGCGATCTCGACTTTCGCGGCACCCTGGGCGTCGCCAAAGAAGCCCCAGTGGGTTTCAGCGATCTGCGGATCACCTTCGATATCGCGGCAGACGCGGCAAGCGAGACGCTCGCCAAAATCGTCTCCACCACGGAGCGTTATTGCGTCGTGTTGCAGACGATACAGCGTCCACCGAATGTGCAGATCTTGACCAAAAGCGCTTGAATTTAAAATGTGACGAGTCGTAACTGGTGTGAACGCATGAGCGGCTGCGTACCGACGCACAAGCAGCGTCGTCAGTGCAGCCCCCTGTACTGACGACAACTACCGAGAAACGCAATTCGATGACCAACGTCAACGATCACCTATCGCCGATGGCGAACTGCCCTGTCATCCATTCTGCCAGGATGCCAGACGCCGAACCCCTGCCGACTGTCATTCATCGCGACTGAGGCGCGCCGAGTAACGTCGATGAACCCGGCACTCCCACGGGGATTTGACTGCGGATTGTCGCGATAGGTAACGACAGTCCGTTCCCACGCGTCCCCCCTATCCTTGCGCTCCGATACCATCGAGGAGCAGTACCACGTCACTTTCCCGACAAATGCTCGACTTGACGGGATCCCTCCGGGGACGCACTACGCACAGGACGGGATCGAGTATCAAATCGAATTCAAGGCAAGCGACCAGACGGTCACCGCAACCCGGAGGCTCGTCGTGCAATATCCCTCGGCGGTCTGCACGCCAGCGGACGATCAGCGTTGGCAGACTTTCCGTAAAGAGATGCTTCAATGTGATCTGCGCGCGCAGATTTTCTACCGGTGAGGAGATCGGCCAAGCACTGCCGCCATCGGCGAGCGCGCCCGGGCCCTCGACCCAAGCCGCGCCCCCGACTCCGATTCTTGGAACGGGCCAAGTCGCGCTGCCGCTCGAGCTCCTGTTGTCGCTCCAACTCCCGTGCCTTCTGTTGTGCCAGCTCTTGCGCCCAGCGCTGCGCCACCAATTGATCCCGCTTCTCTTGCGCACTGATGTCCAGTTGCGCGGGGGGTAGCGGTACGCGAGGGCTCGAATGCTCTCAACTCCTGGCCATGTTCTTTCAGCTGTTCCACCAGTCGCTGCGCCGCGCTGGGCGCTGCGACTTCGGAAGTATGCTCTGGCATCTTGACCTTGCGAGCTCGCTGCCGCGGCACCAACGCCGAGAGCTCGAACAGGGTGCGCTGGTTCCCCTTTATCGATCCACCGCGTTGTGATCTCGCGATTTGCTTTCATCCTCCACGACGATGAGGACGCGTTAACGATCGACCCGCGGGAGGATCAGGTAAGACGGATGTGCGGCGTCGTGCAAGATCTGGTTCCGGGCGACCACGAAATCTACGGCCACCGCATCGGCAATAACGCCCCCATGGTTCGGGTTGCGATCGAAGCGCGGGAAATTACTGCTGGAGACTTCGAGGCGCATGCGGTGCCCGGCTTTGAACAGGTTGGCGGTCGCCACCAGATCGATCGTCAGCTCGTAGGCTTCTCCGGGCTTCAGCAGGCTCTGCGCGGAAAGCGAATGGCGATAACGCGCGCGAAGAATGCCGTCGGTCAGGATAAAGGCACGCCCGTCGGGATAAACATCGACCAGTTTGCCGGTGAAATCGGTATCGAGCGCCGAGGAAATGACGTGCAGGACAAGCTGAACGGGGCCGGTGACTTCCGTGTCCTGAACGAACGGCTCACTCGTATAACACAGCACGTCACCGCGCGACTCCACGCCTTGTTGATCGCGGGGTCCCGCATTGGCCGCGACGAACAGGCCCGGTAGAAAGGTCGAGCCCCCGGTCGTTGGCACCGGATCGCTCGGATCGTAGGCATAAGCATCCGCTGGCTCTTTCTGCGGCGGTGTTGTCGACAAGGTGCCATCACCGGCCGCGGTGTTCGCGCCTCCACCGCTGTGCAGATACCAACGTTCGAAGCGGGTATCCGGCAGCGGCCAGTCCTGCTCTTCGCGCCAGACGTTACGTCCCATGATGAACAATTTGACCGGCAACTCATCCGGAACGCCGTTATCTATCCCTTTCAGCCAATGATCGAACCAGCGGATCTGCAGGGCCGTCACGTCGACGACGCCATCGTGCGCCATCATTCCGAAGTTACGCTCGGGATAAACGCCCCCGTTGTATCCGTGTACCCATGGGCCGATCACCAAGCGCTGATGTCGGCGCGCCTCTGCGCTGCCACCTCGAGCTTTCATCCCCGCATAGTTGGCCAAAGTGCCGCCGAGGAAAAGATCGTACCAGCCACCAAAATTGAGGGCAGGCGCCGTAATTTTTTCATAGTGATCACAAGGGGCCGCCGCGCGCCAATAATCATCGTAATCGGGATGGGCGAGCCAATCCCTAAAGTAAGGCGCGAGCCGATCGAGTGCCGGCCAATCATTCAGCGGCAAATGATGATAGCCGCGCGCTACCCCATCCGCTGCCGCCAATGCAGCCTGTAGCTCTGCCGGGCCCGACTCGCCGCGTCCGAGGCGACGCACCACTTCTCCGATAGCAAAAGTGGACGTCGCCCACTGCAGCATGAAACCAAGCTGGAAAGCCCCCCCCTGGTAGGTCCATTTCTCGTGATATTGATCCGTAGTGATGAACGGCGCCATTGCCCGCAGCGCCGGCGGCGACTCCCCCGCAGCCAACCATTGGGTGGCGCCGTAGTAGGACGCGCCCATCATCCCGACGACGCCGTTACACCAGGGCTGCGCCGCCACCCAGGCCAACGTGTCGGCCCCGTCTTCTCCTTCCTGGAAATAGGGACTGAAAGTGCCTTCGGATTCGAAAGTGCCGCGGCAATCCTGCACTACCACGACATATCCGGCTTGGGCCACGCGTAGGATGTCGCCGCTGAGAAAGAGCAGAAATGGCTGCTCCTTGTTGTACGGCAGACGCAGCACTACCGCGGGCACCGGCGCCGGTCCGGCGGGCCGATACAGATCGGCTTTCAGCGTTATCCCGTCGCGCATCACCACGGCGAGATTCTTTTCAATATTTAGATTCATACGCTTCTCCGGAAACTAGCCGCATGCCACCTCGCGGGCTGGCAGCGCATGTTGAAACAAGACGCGGGGCCTCGAGCCCCGCGTGATAAGTGTCGCGCTGCCCCACCGACGGGGGGCCGTGCCTAGGGTCGGTATTCCGCCAACGGGGGTTGCCCCAGCGCTGCGCGGTAATTGTTATGGAAATGGTGAAGTGCGGGCTCGTTACGGCCGAACAGAAAATGCTCCACCAGTCCACTATTTGCCGCCGCCTGGGAGCGCGTGCCCATATAGTAGTCTTCGTGCTCTACGGTACTGATAAACAGCTCGGCACTGGCCTCATAGTTGAACTCAATGCGACTGGTCGTATCGATCTGGTAAAGATTCTCACCTGAAAGCTTTTGAATTTCGCCGCTGTCCACCACGTGGGCCGCGATATGCGGGATGGCGTAGTGCGAGACCCGGGTAATCGACTGCCCCACTTTCTTCGGATCCGGATAAATCCGCGCGAGTGCGATCATGCGGTTGAGCACGACAACTTGCACATTCGGAAACAGGTAGTACGCGACAACCGCACCGTCCGTGACACTCCAGTTTTCTTCCGGCTGATGACGCATCGTATCCAGATATTTGCTCGCCAGGCAGATCCGGTGATTACGTCCGAATTCCTTGTAGGTGGCGACGTCCCCGTGCAGCAAATTGGCCAACGTGTCTTTATGCAGAGTACTGAAGTGGTAGACCTCGCCAAAGGTATCGTTCGCGATCTTCCAGTTGACCGGCATATCGAGCACGGTCTCGCCGTGATAGATCGCCTTATCGAACTGCCAGGTTTCCAACTCCGGGGCCAAATCTCCGAGCAGCGCATCGACATCGAGCGTGCCATCTATTTTTGGGTGAGCGAACAGCAGACCGTATTTTTCGACTGCAGGTAACTCCACCAGATTGAGACAAGCCTTATCGACGGCCCCAAACTGCTCTGGCGCACGCACGCCCATCAACTTCCCGTCATTGCGATAGGTCCAGCCGTGGAAAGGACAGGTAAAACGCGCCTGCTCTCCTCTCGCTTCTGCGGCCACATGCGCGCCACGATGTCGACAGGCGTTTACAAACACGTGGAACTTGCCATCGGCGTCTCGCGTCGCCAGCAGCGGAATACCGAAATCGTTAATCGTAATGTAGCTGCCGGGCGTGGGTAACTCCCCGGACAGGCCAATCATCTGCGGATGATTGGCGAAGAACGTATCCCATTCCTGCTTGGCGAGTGCTTCGCTGGTATAAGAAGCTACGGGATTGACTACCACGCGACCCGCATCGCAGGTTTGCTTTTCGTCAACGCTTCGAATCAAGTCTTTTAGGATTTGGATCTGCATCGCGTGCTGCATTGTCATAGGCTCCTGCTGTCATCCGTACTTCAGGTAACACCGCGAGACACCGAGTCGCCGGTATTCGTATCGAGAGATGCTTTCATCCTGCGGTAATTTAATCAACGGCCTTTTGATGCTGCGACGCAGCTAAAATCTGCTGACCGTGGCAAGGTCGACGCACGCCCCTTCGTGCTCGGGCGTAAGGTAGAATACGACCCTCCCCAAACAGAGCAATCACCTTGGACACACTCGCAGCATTTCGTGCCGAGACCCGCGCCTGGCTTATCGATCATTGTCCGGACGCGATGCGTACGCCGCAGCCGGAGGACGAGCGCGTCTGGGGTGGGCGAAACGGGGTGTTCAAACATCCCGACAGCCAGCGCTGGCTAACCCAGATGGTTGCCCGGGGCTGGACGGTCCCTACCTGGCCGGTGGCGTATGGGGGCGGTGGGCTCAACAAGGAAGAGGCGATCATCCTCGACGAAGAAATGACCCGCCTCCAGTGCCGTATCCCGCTGTTCGGTTTCGGGATCAGCATGTTGGGCCCGGTGATGTTGAAATATGGGACCGAGGCCCAGAAGCAACGATTCCTGCCGCCCATTGCGCGCGGCGAAATGCGCTGGTGCCAGGGTTATAGTGAGCCCAATGCGGGCTCTGATCTCGCGAACCTGCAGACGCGCGCGGTCGATGATGGGGACGACCATTTTGTGGTCACCGGTCAGAAAATATGGACTTCTTACGCGAACCACGCTGACTGGATTTTCTGTCTGGTGCGGACCGACACGACCACCAAACAGGGCGGGATCAGTTTTCTGCTCTTTGACATGACGAGCCCCGGCGTCGAGACCCGTCCCATTACCCTGCTGAGCGGTGCCTCCGTGTTCTGTGAGACTTTCTTTGACCAGGTCCGTGTCCCGAAGGAAAATCTTGTCGGCAAACTGAACGAAGGATGGACCATCGCCAAGGAACTCCTGCAGCACGAGAGAGGCATGATTTCGCAGATAGGCCGCGCGGTCGGCGGGACAGTGCCTTCGGTCGAACGCGTAGCGCAGCATTATCTCGGTGACGAGCAGGGTCGCATTCGTGATCCAGCGCTGCGTGACGCCATTGCGCAACATGTCATGAATGATCGCGCCTTCGCACTTACGATCCGACGCGCGAATGAAGCCAGTGCGGCCGGCGCCGGTGCCGGTGGCGCCTCCTCCATGTTCAAGTTCTATGGCACCGAACAGAACAAACGCAAATTCGAACTCATTCTCAAGTGCGCGGGCAGCCAAGGGCTGGGTTGGGAGGGCGATGAGTTTACCCCTGAAGAGTTACAGATATGTCGCAGTTGGCTGCGCTCAAAAGGGAATTCCATCGAAGGCGGCACCTCGGAGATCCAACTAAACGTCATTGCCAAGCGCGTGCTTGGCTTGCCGGATTGAGAAACCTTATGAGCATGTTACCGAACGAAGAGCAGCTGCTGTTGAAGCGCTCTGCACATGAATTTTTCAGCGCAAAGTCACCCGTCCAAGCGCTGCGCACGTTGCGCGACGGGCCGGATCCTGTCGGTTTCGACCGTGCGCTTTGGCGAGAAATGGCCGAGCTCGGTTGGGCCGGAATCTTGATCCCCGAAACCTATGGTGGCGTTGATTTTGGATATAAAGGCCTCGGCCAGATCCTCGAAGAAGCCGGACGCACACTCGCGGCCTCCCCTTTTCTCTCTAATGTACTGCTGGCCGGACCGCTGATCCTCGCGGCAGGCTCGACGTCCCAGAAACAGACTTTGCTACCCGCCATCGCGGGGGGCGAACTGCTCATCGCACTGGCACTCGAAGAAACTGGCCGCCATGCGCCCTCGCACATCCGGACACGTGCGGCAGCCACATCGCAAGGCTATGTCCTCAACGGTCGCAAGATCTTCGTACTCGATGGTCATATCGCAGATCAATTCATTGTCGTAGCGAGATCTGTCGACGGCGCCGGCGCACTCGGCGGTATAAGTTGTTTTTTGGTGCCGGCCGATGCCCCAGGGGTTGTCCGCAAACGCACCCCGATGGTGGATGGTCGCAATGCGGCGACGCTCGAACTGGTCGAGGTGTCGGTCGACGAGACCTCACGACTCGGACCGCTCGGGAATATGGCGGCATTACTCGAATTGACCCTGGACGGTGCGCGGGTTGGTTTGGCCGCGGAGATGTTGGGGACGGGTCTCGAGGCCTTTGAACGCACGCTGCGCTATCTCAAATTGAGGACTCAATTCGGTGTCCTCATCGGTTCATTTCAGGCGCTTAAACATCGCGCCGCGTTAATGTATTGCGAGCTTGAACTGACCACTTCAGCCGTCCTTGAAGCACTCACGGCGCTGGATGAGAAACGCGATGACGTGCCGCACCTTGCAAGTCTGGCAAAAGCCAAAGCCTGCGAAATGCTTGAATTAGTCACCAGCGAGGCGGTTCAGCTTCATGGTGGCATCGGCATGACGGATGCGGAGGAAATTGGCTTTTTCCTCAAGCGCGCACGCGTCGCCCAACAGACGCTTGGCGACGCCACCTTTCATCGCGATCGCTATGCCCATCTGATGGGCTTCTAATGCGGCGTGTGCAACGACCGTAGACTTAAGGGACGCTCCTGGTGCTGTTCAACACCTGTTGCCGAACGACACTCCGCCGTGTGCCACCTTTGGTGTACGCTTGAGGGGGGCCGCTGACGTGGGCAGGTTCGACTTTCCGTGGGCACGCGTTCAGGGGAGAACGGGACCCGACTGGCCCGCGCGCCCCCAACCACCCGCCCCTGGGGCAAACAATGCCGACAATTAACATTCGCCGATAAACGCCTGGTGTTGGATTGGGCCTCCGACATTTACGACCCTGTGCGCTACACCACCTTATGCATGCCGCCTGCCCGATCGAACGGGAAGCACCGTTCAGTGCGTTAAAACAGGCGACGGCGATTACCAAGGTGGATCGGTCCGTGGGTTGTGATGCAGCAGTGCGAAGACCATCGGCACGAAGATGAGCGTCGCCAGCGTGGCAAATAACAGGCCCCCGGTCACCGCGCGCCCCAGCGGCGCGTTCTGCTCGCCGCCTTCGCCTAATCCAAGTGCCATCGGCAGCATGCCAATAATCATCGCCAGCGCGGTCATTATCACCGGCCTCAATCTGAGCACGCCGGCCTCAATCGCCGCATAGGTGGCGTGTCCGTGCAGGGCGAATCGTTCCCGTGCCTGACTCACGACCAGGATGCTGTTGCAGGTCGCCACGCCAACGCTCATCAACGCCCCCATCAAGGCGGGCACACTCAAGGGCGTCTTAGTGAAAAAGAGCATGAGCACAATGCCCGCCATGGCACCGGGCAGCGCCGTTAAGATGATCAGGGGGTCAAGCCATGAGTGGAAGTAAACGACCATCATCATGTACACGAGGACGATGGCGAAAACGAGGCCCATCAGTAGTCCTGAATAGGAGGCTCGCATGGTATCTATTTGACCTCGAACGGTGACAAAAGTACCGCGAGGCAGATGCTTTTTGATTGCGCTCACCAGCGCATCCACATCCTGACTCACGGCCCCGAGATCGCGACCGTCAACGCTCCCAAAAATATCAACGACGCGGCGGATATTATAGTGGGACACAATCGCCATCTCGCGAGCTCGATGCGTCGATGCTACGTCGTTCAGAATAACGGGGCTCACCGTATCCTTGCTCGTCAGCGGAATATTCTGAACCTCGCTGAGCGACTGCATGTGATACTGAGGTGTTTGCATGACGAGATTGTAGTTCACCCCATTCCCCCAGTTGACGAAGAACATCGGGGTTACCTGGAAACTCCCACTCAGTGAATTCAAGACGCTCGAAGCGACGTCGCGCTCGGTCAGCCCGGCGTCCAACGCTTTAGTCCGGTTGACGTCGACATCAAGTGTCGGATAATCCATGTCCTGTTGAATATGCAGATCCACCAGCCCAGGGATCCGCTTAAACTCCGCGAGTAGTTTTCGCGCAATGTCATGACTGATGTCGACCTTTGCGCCTTCCACTTGGATATCGATCGGTGCTGGCAAGCCGAAATTGAGGATCTGCGTCACCATATCAGCGGGCACAAAATAAAATGTCACGCCCGGGAATTGTCGCGGAAGCAGTCGACGCAATTCGCGTACGTAATCAGCGGTCGGCCGGTGGCTTTCTCTTAGTGAGATCAGAATATCCACGTCGTTTACACCGCTGAGTCCCGTCGTCGCATGGATAACATGGACGGGGGACCACGGCATGCCAATATTATCGACGATATTTTCGATCTCATCCGGCGGGAACCTAGAACGTATGAACGTTTCCACTTCGTCGGTGACTCGCGCGGTTTCCTCTATCTGCATCCCGGTTCTGCTCCGCAGATGGAGCGAAATTTGGCCATTATCCGATGAGGGGAAAAAATCCTGACCTAGCCAAGGAATAAGCAGGAACACCGACGCCACAACCGCGAGAAAAATCGCAATAAAAACGAGCCGACGCGTCACGCAAATCGTCAGCAACCCCTCGTAGCCCACGCGAAACGCAGAGAAGCCCCGTTCAAAACTTTTCTGAAAGCGTATAAAGATATTTTGAGCGCCCTGTACCGGTTGATGGCTATGCAGCTTAAGCATGTACATGGCCATCGTCGGCGCTAATGTCCGGGAAAGAACATAGGACGCTAGCATCGCGAGCACGACCGCTTCACCGAGCGGCACGAACAGATAACGCGACACACCGCTCAAAAAAAACAAGGGCATGAACACAATGCAGATGCAGAGCGTGGAGAGCAGCGCAGGTGCGGCAATCAATTGAGAACCGCGCAAGATCGCCTCTTTGATGTCCTTGGCGTCACCGCTTTCGATAATCTGACTGACGCTCTCAATCATGACCGTCGCGTCATCGACAAGAATACCGACGGCGAGCGCAAGCCCACCCAAGGTCATCAGATTAATCGTCTCATGTAGTAGGTTGAGGATGAACACGGAGGTCAGGATGGACAACGGAATAGAGACCGCGATGATGATCGTACTCCGCCAGTTTCCGAGGAAGAGCAAGATCATCAACGCCGTCAAACTACCGGCAATCAGCGCTTCCCGGATGACGCCGTCAATCGCCGATCGCACGAAAATTGACTGGTCCGCAAGTAACGATACCTTGAACTCCTCTGGCAGCATCGATTTTGCCCGGATGAGCGTTTCCTGTATGCCCGCCACGACATCGAGCGTCGATGCCTCTCCAGACTTGAGGATGGCCATCAAGACACAACGTATTCCGTTGTTCCGCACGACGTTTTTTTGAATCGCGAAACCTTCGCTCACACGTGCGACCTCGCGCAGATAAATCGTGGTCTTGCCTATTCGCTTGATGGGGAGCTCATTGATTTCGGGGACAGTTCGTGGGCTTACGTTCAGGCGAACATCCAGCTCGCTGCCGCCTATCTTGGACGTGCCGGACGGGAAAATAAGATTCTGATCATTAACGGCACTCAATACCTCGGCCGGTGAGACGCCTTTTGCCTGCATTAACCGATTGTCGAGATTGATCATGATCTGCCGCATTTTTCCCCCGAACGGCGGCGGGATGACGGTCCCGGGAACCGTGCCAAGCTGGGGGCGCAGGAAGTTCAACGACAGATCGTTGACCTCCTGTTCGGACATATTTTTCCCGGACAGCCCAAGCTGCAGCACCGGCACGCTTGAGGCACTGTAGTTGAGAATCATCGGGGGCTGAGTACCCGGCGGCAGATAACGCAGAATGTACTGGGAGGCGGAAACTACTTGGGCATTCGCGGTATCGCGACTCGCACCCGGATGCAGGAAAAGTTTGATGACGGCTGAGCCGTTATAGGTCGTCGATTCTGTATGCTGGACATTGTCGACCAAGAGCGTCAGGATTTTTTCATAGGGTGTGGTCAGGCGTGTTTCGAGATCTTCCGGGTTGAGACCAGCGTAGGTCCACGCCACCGCAACGACCGGGATCTCGATGTTAGGGAAAACATCAGAGGGCATTTCCTTGAGGGCGATAGCGCCCCCCATCAGTACAAGCAGCGCCATCACTACAAAGGTGTACGGGCGACTTAACGCGAGCTTCACAATCCACATAATGACTTCCTTTCGTCCAAATTTGCCCAGAGCTGGACGTGGTTTTCGGCGCTGCTACCGATGCCTCGCTTTCAGGTACAGGCGCCGCATCTTCCCGTGGCGCAAGAGACCAGAAGTGGCTGCGCTCGACCGATGAGGCGGAAAGAATCCTCGACATACACACATCGCAACGCGCGAGGTTCGAGGAAATTCGAGAATTCCTGAACGATACGGCACGCCGCGGCCTCCAGATCTCGACCGATCCGACGCCTAAATGGGGGGATTTTCTGTGCAGCCGCCTGGTTTTGCTCGGTTAATTGCCCCCTAGCACCGCATGAGGGCGCCACACCAAGCAGCCGAAGACAGCGCGTTCGTGAGGGACCAGACGCGCACATCTCAACGTTTCGTCCGATTGCCAGATCGGCGCGCTCAGAAGCTCGAACAGCCTCGATCCGTATACTCCGTCGTACCCAGCAACTTTGCCAACAGGGGATTGTCCCAATGGCGAACCTGCCCGCCGAATCGGCAGATCTCCAACATCTCGAGCCGGATCTCCATCCGTCGGGTCAACGGAAGCTTAATTTCGATCGGCTTCAGGGTCCGCGCATTGATGAAGGTCATCCAGCAAAAATCTTCGTTGCGGGCGTCATCATGCCCTACCCGCTCACAAAATTTCGGATCTTTGATGGTAGCACCGCCCAGCCAAACCTCATGATTACCCCGACCCAATGACCATTCGCCGAATAGTGCGGCCCACGGCGGCGCCCAGTGGGGCTTGAGCAGTTTCTCCGAATCCTCCGCGCTCGCCGCAAACCACCCGTCCCACGGCCGGACATGAAATGACGCCGGAAAAGACACCGGCGGATACGGAAATTCAACAATCATCGGCGGGTAGTTCGAATAACGCTGCATGTCAATCGGGTCGAAGCGCAACCGAACCCGTCCGGGTCGATCGAAGCGGAGCAAATCACCTGTCTGCGACAGCGACCACTGCACAAAACCCGGACCGCATTTTTTGACCAACGGCGCATTCGCGGCATCACGCGTCGGATCTTGCTCCATCCCGCGCATGATGTGATAAACCGCGCAGTCGTCGCTTGCAAACTCACGCGGATGAATTGGTTGCCAACCCGAATAGAGCAAAGTCTGGCGCCCGAATAGCCCCAGCCCGGCGAGCATGGTCAAGATCAGAAGCGTGCGTAACATTGGTGAGAGAGTGCCATATGGCCGCGCGCGGTGCCAGCAGAAGCGGACAAAAGCGGACCCTCAATTAGATCAGGCCGTTATCGCCCAACTCGTCTTTCAAATAGGCATAGTACAGTGGCGCCGCGACTAGTCCCGGAACCCCGCATGCAGATTCCAGGATCAACATCGCCATCAATAGCTCCCAGGCACGCGCCCGGATGTGACTGCCGATGATCCGTGCATTCAGAAAATATTCCAACTTGTGAATCAGGACAAGAAACCCGAGTGCGCTAAACGCGACCCCCAAGGATTGGCTGAGGCTGACGGTAACGATGATCGCGTTAGAGATGAGATTGCCCAGAATAGGGATCATCCCGGCCAAAAAAGTGATCAGAATCAGGGTATTGGTAAACGGTAGGTGGATCCCGGCAGCTGGCAGAATGATGAGTAGATAAACACTACTGAAAATCGTATTAATCCCGGAAATCCAGAACTGCGCGAAGAACACGCGCCGAAACGCGAGTCCGAGACGTACCGCTCGACGCGCGAAGGCGCTCGTCAAGGGCCCACGCGAGTCGCTCATATCTGCCGACTCAAGCGAAAGCAACGCCCCAATCACAAAACCGATCAGTACTTGGGCGAGCGCGCGTCCCAGGCCCGCTCCCGCCGTCTGAAACATGTCGGCATGTCGCCGTAACATGTCGACCACTACGCTGCGCAAATCGTCCGTATCCGCGGGTAGATTTTCCGAGACCCAGGACGGTAAACGTGCCCTCGAGTGTTCGATGATTTCCGCCATCCGCTGGAACAGCGCAGGCAGGGTTTCATGACTGCTCCGGAGCACAGACAAGAGACTGAGTACCGCCAGACTCACGAGCGCAGTCAGGATGCCGGCCACCAGCACCAGCGCCAGTAAGCGCGGACCACCCCGACCGAGCGCGGAGATGCGTAGCACCGGAATGAGGGCGTTAATGAGCGAGAAGATGAGCAAACCCGCGAGTAGGGCCGGTAGGAGGTTGACTTGTATCAGCCAGATCAAGCTCACCCCCAGCAGGATGCTGGCGGCATACTCACAACCCTCAGCGCGAGAAAAAGTCATGTCACTCCGTTCAGCCCCGTAAGGGCATTATGGCGCCAATCAGGGCGCCAGCGCCCCGGAGACGGGGATCCATTCAGGCTGCCAGGCCGCTTGCCCCGGTTGCGCCAGAAAGTCTGCGCAAACGAACAAGTTCGCCACCGCGGCCAACTGCTCCCCTATATAGACCAGCGGAAGCCCCGGGCGTTCCCAAGGCGGGATTTGCAAATCTTGCAGTACGTGCTTCAGCGTGTGGTGCTGTGCGCGCCCGGGAAGCTGGCAGCGCTCGCCTCCCAATCGACTTCGGACGGAGAGACCCGGTCCGGTCAAGTCTGCTCGGATCCCCTCCCCGACTGTCCAGCGCGCAGACAACATCCCCTCGGGTAATTGGAGTGCGCGGGTCGGATCCCATCCGATCGCAAACGGGCTTGCGGGACGCACAGGAGCGGGCAGCAGATACAGGATTCCCGCGTAACGCCTGACACAGACCCCTTTCCAAATGACCACAGGCACTCGGTCAGTCCGTGCGCCGAGCACACACGTCAACATCCGCTCAACGTGGGTCGCCATAGGCGTTGGAAATCCCGCCCGCGCAATCCAGCGCCGCAGCACCGCACCTCGAACCTCGGGCGCTTGCGCGGCCAGCACTTCGCAGCTCAGCTGGGTTGTTCGCGACAGCCCTGCCGCGTCCAGGATCTCGTCCGCCAGACGATCGATGGCCAGTACGCCTTCGCGCTGCAGGCGTGCACTGCGGCTCAAGGTCTGCGCCCACGCCGGCCAATGGCTACGCAGCGTCGGCACGACTTGATGGCGCAGATAACTCCGATCGAAATTGAGCGCGGCATTCATCGGATCTTCGTCCCACGTCAGTTGCCGCCGAGCGGCATATTGCGCGAGTCGCTTAGTTGCGATACCGAGCAACGGTCGGCACAACCAACCTCGCCCCAGCGCGCGGGAAGGGGCAATACCGCGCAAGCCTGCCGCTCCGCTGCCTCGCAGGGCATTAAGCAGAAACGTTTCGGCATTGTCATCCTCATGATGCGCGGTCAGGACCACGTCGTGGGGACCGAGATGGCGCGCAAAGGCTTCGTAGCGTGCCGTGCGCGCCCACGCTTCGACGCTCTCCCCGGGTGCTGGTTCCCCGGACAGTGTGACGACTGACAGCGACACCTCGAGGGTCTCGCAGCGTACCCGACACGCCTCAACCCACTGCCCACTCTCGGCTTGCAGCGCGTGATCGACATGCAACGCCACCAACGGTCCCGCGAGCCGCGCACGACAGGCCGCGAGCGCTTGGAGAAGAACCACCGAATCGCGCCCGCCACTCAGCGCCACCACCAAGCGTCCAATCGGGCCGAGCGGGGCCAACAACTGAGTGCAGGCGGCAAGAACCGCCGTTTCGAAGGCGGTGCACTCCTCCTCCATCGCGGTTTCCTTGGTTACTTTTCGATGAATTCGCCGAACTGATTCAAGCGCGCGTGGCGTTGCTGCACGAGCGTATCCAGATCGAGCGAAACCAGCTTATCGAGCACCTCTTCAAGCGCCGTCCCCACCCGCTCTATCATCGCTTTGTAATCGCGATGGGCGCCACCGAGCGGCTCATCCAGAACCTTATCGACGAGTTTGAGTTGTTTTAGCCGTTCGGACGTAATCCCCATCGCTTCTGCCGCGTCAGGCGCGCGATCCGCGCTTTTCCAGAGAATGGACGCACAGCCTTCGGGTGAAATGACGGCATAGGTCGCGTATTGCAACATGAAGACGCGATCGGCGACCCCGATGGCGAGCGCGCCGCCCGAGCCGCCCTCGCCGATGACCGTGGCCACGATGGGCGTACGCAGATTGGCCATCACCAATAGATTGCGTGCAATCGCCTCACTTTGCCCCCGCTCCTCCGCATCAATCCCTGGATAGGCACCCGGTGTATCAATGAACGTGAGAACAGGCAGACGAAAGCGCTCGGCCATCTGCAAGATACGCAGGGCTTTACGGTAGCCCTCCGGTTTCGGCATACCGAAATTCCGGTAGAGATTTTCCTTGGTGTTGCGACCCTTCTGATGTCCCATGAACGCGACGCCTCGGCCCCGAAACCGCCCAATGCCGGTAATGATAGCCGGATCATCGGCGAAGGCACGGTCGCCATGTAACTCTTCGACTTCTTCAAAAAGGCGCGAGACGTAATCCTGCGTAAAGGGCCGGAGCGGATGGCGCGCCAGCTTCGAAATTTGCCAGGAGGTCAGCCCACCAAAAATTTGGCGCGTTAATTCCTTTGAACGCTCCTGCAAACGATTTATTTCGTCCGAGATATTAATCTCAGAATCATTACCGACCTTCCTGAGCGCTTCTATCTTCGCCTCGAGCTCCGCAATCGGCTGCTCGAAATCAAGAAACTGGTAATTAGTACCAATATTTTCAGACGTTATCTCAGCCATGATTCTCCCAGCTTTTCATTATAACGGTGCGTTCTAATGTCTTCACCATCTCTCGAGAAATCGCCCCCAAGCGTCTTAGACACGTGCATGCCCCGTTTTCAATATTCGATGCGGATGGCGGCCTCGCCAAGATAGCCCCGCAATTGTTCAATTAAGGCCTCGGTCGCCTGGACGCGCCATTCATCCCCGAGGCGTAGTCGCGCCTTGGTGCCGAGGGACGTATATTCGATGGATACCGGACAGGAACCATGGCCGAACGTTTTGAACGTGCTCTGCAAGGTATCGGCAAATCCATTGAACGTCTGACCTTCTAGCGAGATCACCAATGCACGGGCATGGCGCTGCCGGACCTCGTCAAGACTTTGGATTGATTGCGCATTCAAGGCATGTTCGCCGCTGAATTCGTCAACCGCGCATTCCCCGTCGATGATGACAAGACGCTCTACGGCAAGTTTATCTACCGAGGCTTCAAGCACGTCATTGTACACAGTGACTTCGATTCGGGCGGTATTATCGTCCAGCGTCAGAATCGCCATGCGACCCCGTCTGCTTTTCGTGAAACGCAGCGCCAAAATCAACCCTGCAGCGCGGCGACGGCCTGGTTTAAGGTCAACTAATCGGGCTGCTGTCAGTCCACGCAACTCTTCCCGGTAGCGATCAATCGGATGTCCACTCAGATATAGTCCCAGCGTTTCCTTTTCCCATGTAAGCAACTGCGGCTGCGACCATTCCTCGCAGGCTAGGGCCGTCGCCCAGGCACGTTCATCCAACGCGTCGTGTGCGTTGTTGCCCACACTCCCCCCAAACAAATCCGTCTGGCCTAACGCTTCTGCTTTTGCCTGTTGCTCAGCGGCCTGCATGGCCTGCTCGAGAATCATCATCAAGCCCCGCCGGCGAACCCCGAAAATATCCAAAGCGCCGGCTTTGATAATGGCCTCCAACACGCGTCGACTTAGTTTTCGCGCATCGTTGCGCCGACACAAATCGAAGAGATCGCGATAGAGTCCGCGCGCCTGTCGCTCCTCTACGATCGACATCAGTGCCGCTTCGCCAACCCCTTTGATGGCCCCTAGCCCGTAACGAATCGTCGCTGAGTCGGCCACAGTGAAGCGGTACTCGCAGGTATTGATATTCGGCGGTTCAACCTTGATTTCAAGCTGCCGGCACTCGTCGATCAAACGCACCACTTTGTCGGTGGTATCCATGTCGGCAGACAGTACCGCGGCCATAAAAGCGGCGGGGTGATGCGCTTTCAGCCAAGCCGTCTGATAGGCCACGAGCGCATAAGCCGCCGAATGCGATTTATTGAAGCCGTAGCCTGCAAATTTTTCCATTAAATCAAAAATTTGGGCTGCCGCCTCCTGCTCTACACCCCTCGCCTTCGCACCGTCGACGAAAGTCTGGCGTTGCTTCGCCATCTCTTCCGCCTTCTTTTTCCCCATGGCGCGACGCAAGAGATCGGCTCCACCCAAGGTATAACCCGCGAGCACCTGGGCTATCTGCATGACCTGCTCTTGATACAGAATCACGCCATAGGTCGGTTTCAAGATCTCTTCAAGTTCCGGATGCAGGTATTTGACGGGTGCACGCCCGTGTTTGCAGTCGATAAAGTCGTCAACCATGCCGGACTGTAGGGGACCTGGTCGAAACAACGCGACAAGTGCGATCAACTCTTCGAAAACATCCGGGCGAAGACGTTTGATGAGCTCTTTCATGCCCCGCGATTCGAGCTGAAAAACCGCCGTGGTCTGCGCCTGTTGGACAAGCTTGTAGGTCAGCGCGTCGTCCAAGGGTAGCTGTGCAATATCGAGCGGCGAGTCGCCCACCAGGGCGCGATTCCGATTTATTTCGCGCACCGTCCAATCGATGATGGTGAGTGTGCGCAACCCCAGAAAATCAAACTTGAGCAGCCCCACCGCCTCGACGTCACTCATATCGAACTGGGTCACCGCCGTGTCACTGCCCTGTTCACAGTACAGCGGCATGAATTCCGTCAACGGCTGCGGGGCGATCACGATGCCACCGGCATGCTTGCCAGCATTCCGCGACAGGCCTTCTAAAGCGAGTGCCAAATCAATAATCGCCCTGACGTCTTCTTCATCACGATAACGAGATTTGAGCAGGGGCTCTTCATTGAGCGCCCTATCGAGCGTCATATTCGGGTCGAACGGCACGAGCTTCGCGAGCTGATCGACGAAGCCGTACGGAAAGGCCAGCACACGTCCCACGTCACGCAAGACCGCTTTCGCCGCCATGGTGCCGTAGGTAATGATCTGCGCGACCTTGTCCCGCCCGTAACGTTGATTCACGTAGTCGATGACTTCGTCTCGGCGATCCATACAAAAATCAACGTCGAAGTCGGGCATCGAAACCCGCTCAGGGTTCAGGAATCGCTCGAACAGTAAATCGTAGTCGAGCGGATCCAATTCTGTGATCCCCAGCGAATACGCAACCAGCGATCCCGCGCCCGAGCCGCGGCCCGGCCCCACCGGTATCGACGCCCGTTTGGCCCACTGGATGAAGTCCGCCACGATCAAAAAATAGCCTGCGAAACCCATCTTGGTGATCACATCGAGTTCAAATACCAATCGCGCCTCATAGACCGCCGCGTCACGCAGCGGTGCACTCGCCGCACGTGTCTCTGTCAGCCGCCGATCTAGTCCCGCTCGACTATCTGCTTCCAGTAATTGATCGACCGTTAGACCTTCTGGGACGGGAAAATTCGGGAGAAAGTAGCGCCCGAAACTCAATTCCAAATTGCAGCGACGTGCAATTTGGACGGCGTTTTCCAGCGCGTCCGGGAGATCTTCGAACAACGCATTCATTTCCGCCGCAGAGCGCAGATATTGCTGTGGAGTATAGGCATGGGGTCGCCGCGGATCGGATAGCGTACGCCCTTCCTGAATACACACCCGCGCCTCATGCGCGTGAAAATCATCTGTCGTGAGAAAACGTGCGTCGTTGGTGGCGACCAGCGGTAACTCAACCTGATCGGCTAACGCCACCACTTCCGCCAGATAACGCTCTTCTTGCGCGCGTCCGGTCCGGGCAATCTCGAGATAGAACCGCTGCGGAAACAGCGCACCCCACGCATGCGCCCGTTCGCGGGCACGTTCAGCTTGTCCTTCCAGGAGTAACTGTCCGATATCGCCGTGGACGCCACAGGACAGCGCGATCAACCGGGAACTACCCACTCCCTTGAGCCAATTAAACTCAATATGGGGGATCCCCTGAACCTGTCCTTCGCGATAACTGCGGGTCAACAAGGTGGAAAGCTGGCGAAAACCTTCTCGGTCCATGCACAACAGAACGATCCGGCTCCGCGCGACCGCTTCCCCGGTCTGTTGCACCCACAACTCAGCCCCGATGATCGGTTTGATGCCGGCGCGTTCGGCCTCCTGATAAAACTTAACCGCGGCAAAGGCATTGCATTGGTCGGTCAACGCAAGCGCAGGGATCCCGGAAGTCCTAGCCTGCTCGATCAGTTCAGGGATGCGAATAAGGCCATCAATCAGCGAAAATTCAGTATGGAGATGCAGATGGACGAAGGGTGCGGCGGTCATGTATTCAAATCCTTCGAAGCGATCACTCGTGCATGGCGCATGACGGGCCGGAACGACAGGCGATGGACGGTCGTGATGATTCCGTGGTCGGCCAAGGCACGGAGATGATCGGCGGTCGGATAGCCTCGATGACGCTCAAAACCGTAGACCGGATATGCCTCCGCCAACCTATCCATCAGCGCATCACGCGTCACTTTGGCAATAATGGAGGCGGCGCTGATGGCTGGTACGGTCGCGTCACCGCGCACCACAGCCGTCGCGGTGCAGGCAAGCACAGGGCAGACATTGCCGTCCACTAATGCGTGGTGTGGCGCCACTGACAGTGCGGCGACGGCCCGTTGCATCGCCAGTAAGGTGGCGTGGTAAATGTTCAATTCATCAATCTCCGCCACGCTCGCCATGCCAATCCCATAACTTAACGCATCGCGCTCGATGAGGACGGATAACGCTTCGCGGCGGCGTGCCGACAGTTTTTTGGAATCAGCGAGTCCCGCGATCGGACGGTGAGGATCGAGGATGACCGCAGCGGCCACGACCGGTCCCGCCAATGGACCGCGTCCTGCTTCGTCAATGCCTGCAACCCACTCTTTCATGCCTTTTCCCCCGGCAGGCGCACACGCACGGCCTGCTCACGCAGCAGTGCGAGAATGGCTTCCGCGGCTGCCGCGCCGGCATTGTTGCGGAGCATTTGGTGCAATCTCAGGCACTCACTACGGAACGCCAGCACGCGCGCCTTGTCCCGCAACCAGTCGAACAGTGCCGTGGCCAAATTCTCAGGCGTCGCCTCTGCCTGAATATACTCCGGAATCACGGGCGTCCCGAGCAACAGATTGGGCAATGCGATGTAATTAACGCGGACTAGGCGCCGTAACAGCGCGTAGGTCACGGGTGACATCTTATAGGCAACGACCGTTGGGGTCTTCGTCAACGCCGCTTCCAGTGTAATGGTGCCGGAAACGCACAGCGCGGCATCTGCCGCGGACAGCGCCGCGATGGACTGGCCGATCACGATCTGGAGCGCAATCCCGGCGCGGGCCGCCAGCACGGTCGCCTGCTGCGCCGCACTTTCATTCACAACCCCCAGCAGAAAGCGACAATCGGGTAGGCGCAACAGCAGTACTTTTGCCGCAGCTAAGAACAAGGGCAAGTGCAGTTGAGTTTCCTGCCGTCGGCTGCCCGGTAACAGCACCACCACAGGCGCATTGCCCGGCGTCAGACCCAGGCTGGCTTGTGCGGCCGCCCGATCGACCTCCATAGGAATGCGATCGGCGAGCGGATGTCCCACGAAACGGGCTTCGATCCCGTGGGCGGCCAGAAAAGTCGTTTCGAACGGGAATAATGTCAGCAAACGGGTAATGGCGCGACGCATCGCCGGAATTCGGCCAGCACGCCAAGCCCAAACCTGAGGACACACGACATGAACGGTCGGGATCCCAGCGGCTTTGAGTTTGCGCTCCATATGCAACACAAAGTCGGGCACATCGATACCCACGAACACATCCGGCTTTAATTCGAGGAACTGCTGCAGGAGCGTATTGCGAAGACGTCTCAAACGCGGGTAGTGCCGCATCACTTCGACGAGCCCCATCACCGAAAGCGACTCGATTCCCGCCACTTCAAGACAACCCGCTCGCCTCATCTGCGGCCCAGCCATTGCCGTAATTTGGACATCGGGAACGCGCTCGCGAAGCCCTTGTATCAGCGACGCGCCGAGTTGATCGCCCGAAGGCTCGCCTGCAACGATGCCAACCCGCAACATTCCATCAGGTCGCCCGACAGCGGACAACCCCACGCGTACTCTTTCGGACAAAACTGATGTAGCGTTCGACTTCAGCGAACTGATTAGCGAGCGGCGTGAGTTCGTCCAAGGCTTTCTCTACGGTCAAGCCCTGACGATAAAGGACTTTGTACGCGCGTCGAATGGCCTCGATGACTTCCACGCTCATGCCGCGTCGACGCATGCCTTCGCGATTGATCGCACGTGCCCTGGCCGTGTTACCTTCGACCATCACGAACGGCGGCACGTCTTTGACAATCACCGCCGAAATCGCCGTAAAACTCGACTCGCCGATTCGGCAAAATTGATGCACAGCCGCAAATCCCGCCAGAATCGCATAGTCCCCAATCTCTACATGCCCGGCGAGCGTGGCATTGTTGGCAAAAACCGTGTGATCACCCACATGGCAATCATGCGCGACATGGCAATACGCCATAATCCAGTTGTCGTTTCCAATCGTCGTCACCCCACCACCGCCTGGTGTGCCCCGATTGATACTGCAGTATTCCCGAATCGTGTTCCCGTCCCCGATTTCTAGACGGGTTGGCGTACCTGCTTCGAACTTTTTGTCCTGCGGATCTTCGCCCAGCGAGCAGAATCCGTAGATGTGATTATTGGCGCCGATGCGCGTAGGGCCTTTAATGATGCAGTGCGCGTCCACGCGAGAACCAGCACCTATCTCGACGTCTTCACCGATAATGGTCCAGGGGCCGACCTTTACGTCTGACGCGAGGCGCGCCGTGGGATGAATACGTGCACTAGGATCAATCAAGCCCGATCCTCCATTTCGGTCGTCATGAATTCAGCACTGGAAACGAGATGTTCCCCGACATGGGCGGTGGCGGTGAACTTATAAATTCCGCGGATCTTGCGCTGCAGATGTGCCACCAGGATCAACTGATCGCCCGGTTCGACCGGCCGCTTGAAACGCGCTTTGTCGACACCGACCAGATAGTAGATATTTTTGCTCTGCGAGCGCGCCTGATGGGAATGGAAAGCCAGCAAACCGGTTGCTTGCGCCATTGCTTCGAGAATCAACACGCCGGGCATAATCGGTTTGCCGGGGAAGTGCCCCTGAAAAAAGGGCTCTGTGGCTGTCACGTTCTTAATCGCCTTAATACTCTTGAAGGCGGTGCACTCGAGCACCCTGTCCACGAGCAGGAAGGGGTAACGATGCGGCAGGATATCAAAGATTTCCCGAATCGCGATTTCGCCCATGTCAATTTCCTTGATTTTCGCGACCGACTTCGCCGTTACAGTTATTCCTAACGCTCGGCAACACGCTGAGGAGATCCCGTGCGCGGGCCATTCTTTATAAGCACTGCTCAACCGGATCTTTGTTTTACGGGACACACTCGCCATGCGAGGGGTCCCGATAAGATTTCAACATCGGATCAGCGCAACACCGCCCGTGCAGACGTATCGTCTACCCTCGCGCTGGGTGGCTACCCGGATCGCCAAGCACGCTTGGCCGAATTACAACTAGAAATCCGACCAGACCAAGAGCGCACGAGAGTGACCGGAGGGCCTCTCCCACCAGCGCCCGGCGTGGGGCGCCCTAAATTTCAGGACGCCCGCCGTCGGCCAGAGAAGAGTTAGGGGTTATTTTTCTTCAGGCGCTCGATGACGCTCTCGGTAATATCGACCGCCTTGC
Organism: uncultured Pseudomonadota bacterium; assembly: GCA_903825645.1. GTDB lineage: Bacteria > Pseudomonadota > Gammaproteobacteria > CAIKBL01. Next base: position 24,485 of record CAIKBL010000005.1, read on the forward strand.
TCGCATAAATCACGCTCTCACCAAGCACGAGGTCGTATTTTTGCTCGTCGGCAATTTGCTTGATTGATTCGATAATCATGCGCTGAATTTTACCGAATTCTTCATTCTTGCGGAAATTGACGTCTTCACGGAACTCATCCGAATCACGCTTCAGGTCGCGCTGTTTCGAGACGATTTCTCGATCAAGTCGAGTGCGTTCGGTGTCACTCATGATCGCGCCATCTTTATTGATCCGGTCCTGCAGTGACTTCAGGTCTTTCTGCGTTTCGAGCAGTTTTTTATCGCGCCCTGAAAACTCACTTTCAAGTTTCTTTTTGGCAATGGCTGCCTGCGGTGCCGCATCAAGCACCCTAACGGCGTTCACCACCCCGATTTTATACTCTCCGGCCAAGGCAGAGCACGAGATCAGCAGTGCACCGACCAGAACCAGCGAACCTTGTCTAAGCTTCATCATGTTCAAAGTAAATCTCCAACATCAGATATTTCTTGGGACGATCCTACAGATGCACCGATCAGAACGTGGTTCCAAAGGTAAACTGGAACACTTGGACATGGTCTGTCGGCTGCTTGTTAAACGGCTTGGCGATGCTAACTGAAATCGCACCAAACGGCGAGAGCCATATCCCGGACACGCCAGCGGACATCCGAGTTTCTCTGAACTTGATGGGATCGTACAGCGTATTCCAGACGTCTCCGACGTCGTAGAAGGCCGACACTCGCACCGATTTCATCTCGCGCAGTCCGGGCACCGGCAGCACCAATTCGGCATTACCGATGACCATCACGTTACCACCGGTGGCCCGGCCATACTGGTCTTGTCTACCCAGTGTACTTTCTTCATAGCCTCGGACCGTGCGTGGCCCACCCGCATAGAAGTTTTCCCAGAACGGAAATTCGAAGGTATTACCATACACCGCGCCGTACCCGGCCTGCCCCTTCAGTACAAACACGTAATCCCGACCCAGGTCGAAGAAATAGCGGGAGTCATAATTGACTTTGTAGAAGAGCAGATCGCCTAACGGCACCGTTCCTTCTAGCTTGATCGACTGCAGCACGCCGTCCGTCGGAAAAATGGTCGCGTTCCGGGTGTCGTAAGCATACCCCGCGCTTAGACGCACATCGTTGTAGTGGTTGCCTTCAACGAGAATGAACTGGAGCACCTGAGGATCAAGATAGAGCGGATTCGCATTGATCGACGTGTCCTCGAAGGCGACACCAAATGACAGCGCATTGTATTCGCTGATGGGCACGCCGAAATTCAATCCCGTCGACAGCGTCTTCGAATCATAGGCTGTAATCTGCTGGTTCGTGCCGTTGATGGCAGAATACTGCGCAAAGGCGCCAACGCTGACACCATCGATAGTCCAGTACGGATCGGTGAAACCAAGGCGATAGAGTGTTTGGATGTCACTATTACTGAACGCAAAAGTGACGTTTTTCCCACTACCGAGGAAGTTATTCTGCGACACATTCGCATTGAAAATAATCCCAGCCGTCTGGGCATAACCGACACCCAAACTTAACGTGCCCGAGGGCCTTTCCTTCACGGTATAATTGACATCAACGCGGTCAATCGAGCCCGCGACCGCCGGCGTCTCGACATTGACGTCTTCGAAATACCCGAGGCGCTGGAGACGAACTTTTGAGCGCTCAACGGCCTTCGTGGAAATCCAACCGCCTTCCAGTTGCCGCATCTCGCGCCGCAATACTTCATCGCGCGTTTTGGAGTTCCCGTTGAAACTGACCCGCCGCACGTACACGCGCTGTCCCGGATCAACGTAGTAGGTGAGGTTAACCGTTTTCGTGGCGGGATTGATCTTGGGAATAGCGTTCACGTTCGCAAACGCGTAGCCCTCCTCGCCCAGTCGGTCGCCCAAATCCTTTTGCGTCTGCGTCACGCTTTTACGTGAAAACAGCATGCCCTGGCGTGTCTGTATTTTCTCGAGCAGTAATTTTTCGTCGATGATGAGGCGGCCCGAGAGCTTCACGGTGCCGATGTTATAGCGATTACCTTCGTTGATATTGATGGTGATATAAACGCCGGATTTGTCCGGCGTGATGGAAACCTGGGTCGAGTCAATTTTGAAATCAACAAAACCGTCATCCTGGTATCTGGAGCGAAGCGTCTCTAAGTCCGCCGCGAGTTTCTGCTTGGAATATTGGTCGTTCTTGCTGAACCAACTGGTCCACGTGGGAGTGGTCAGCTTGAACTCTCTCAGCAGTGTTGAGGTCGGAAACGATTTATTGCCGACGATATTGATCGCTTGAATGCGGGCTGCAAGCCCCTCAACGATTTTGAAATTGACGGTGACACTGCTCGAATCGAGCGGCGTGACCGTTGGTTCGATCTTGCTGCCGTAATGCCCATTGGAGTAGTACTGGCGACTCAGTTCCTGCACAACCCGGTCAAGCTTGGCTTCGTCGAAGACATCTCCCTTTGCGAAGCCGGCTCCTTTTAGCCCCTTCAGCAGATCATCTTTTTTAATAGCCTTGTTGCCCTCAAACGTGATGTCGGCAATCGACTCACGTTCGACCAACGAGACGACGAGCACATCCCCCTTGCGGCTAAGCCGGACGTCTTTGAACAGGCCGGTCTTGAACAGTGTCCGCAGCGCTTCTTGGCTGCGCTTCTCGTCGATTTTGTCGCCAATGGTAATCGGCAGGTAATTAAACACCGTCCCTGGCGTGATACGTTTTAGACCTTCGACTTGGATGTCGTCGACGATAAACTCGTCTGCGCGCGCTACTTGTAGGGACAGGGCCATCGAAAGGCACGCCATCCATCGTAAGGCTCGGGGTTTCGCCATGAGTGAGCTTTTTAAATTAGAAAGTCAGCGTTTAAAAATAGCGCATGAAATGCATTAAATCGTTGTACATCGCGAGCCCCATCAAGCCCAGCAATAACCCCATGCCCAGCTGCTGCCCAGCAACTTGGATAGACTCCGGAATCGGCCTGCGCAGGACGGATTCTATCAGGTAATAAATCAGGTGTCCGCCATCCAGCATGGGGACCGGCAAAAGATTCAGTACCCCAAGACTGACGCTCACCAACCCGAGAAACTCGAGGAAACGGGACACCCCAAGCTTGGCAGATTCCCCCGCAAACTGCGCAATGCTAAGCGGCCCACTCAAATTCTGAACAGAGGCTTGCCCGATCACCATTTGCCGGAGAAATTTCAGCGTCGTCGTCGTCACCTCGTAAGTACGGGCGCCCGCGCGTACCGCGGCGGCGATCGGCGTGTAGCGTTCGATGGCCATAAGCGGTGCTGACGACGCCGGCGGCGGGGCCACTTCCGCGCCGATCCGGCCGACGAGGCGACCCTCTTCACTCGTATTCCGCGGCGTCACTTCGAGTACCACGCGCTGCCCGGCACGTCGGACCGTGGCATGCACGAGTTTGCCGGGCCGCGCCCGCACGTATTCAACCCAAATCATCCAGCCACTGACCGGCTGACCGTCTGCCTCGATAATGGTATCGCCGACCAGAAAGCCCGCCTTGGCGGCTGGCTCGTCCGGCTTCAGCTTGCCAATGATCGCGGGGATCTCCACGCGCAGGGGCTGAAATCCGGCTTTTCCGAAAAAATCCCCATGGGAAACATCATCGATAGACAACCCGGCAAAGTTCAGCGTGATCTGCCGCGCAATCGCATCCTTGCCCCGCACTTCAAGACTGAGCGTTCGACTATCGAGAATGGCGTCGATCGCGTGATTCAGCACGTTATCCCAGATGGCTGTCGGCTCACCATTGACGGCAAGGATCTCATCCCCCCCGCGCAAACCAGCCAGCGCGGCCATGCCTTGTGGCGCGACGACGCCGACGAACGGCCGAGGGCCGGCAACGCCGACCATGAAACTGCCCCAATAAACCAGCAAGGCCAGGAGAAAATTGGCAAGCGGCCCGGCGCTCACGATCGCCGCGCGCACTAAGACCGATTGGCGATTGAATGCACGATGACACTCATGAGGTAGAACTTCGCCTTCCCGCTCGTCAAGCATCTTGACGTAACCACCCAGCGGCACGACGGAAAGCGCGAATTCGGTCTCGTCCGGGCCAAAGCGTCGGATCCAGAGCGGACGCCCGAATCCCAGCGAAAAGCGCAGAATTTTGACGCCAAGGCGGCGGGCTACCCAATAGTGTCCGTACTCGTGAAAGGCCACAAGAACGCCGAGGGCGAGCAGAAAAGCCGCGATCGTCTGGAGGATTTCCATCACATCGCCCGGCGGGCAACCGCCTTGGTCGCAAACTCACGGGCGCGCCGATCATCCTCCAGCACGACCGCCAGATCTTTCGCCGGTTGATGAGCGACGCCGGCGAGGGTCTCCTCTACGACTTCCGCGATAAACGGGAACCGCAGCTTCTCATCCAGAAAAGCGGCGACCGCAATCTCATTGGCTGCATTCAAAATGGCGGCGGCGGTACCGCCTGCAGAGAGCGCCTCGCGCGCCAGCCGAAGGCTCGGGAAACGGATCGGATCCGGCTCTTCAAATTCAAGTTTGCGAATATCGAAAAGATTCAGCCGCGTCACCCCGGAGGCCATCCGATCAGGCCATGCCAAGGCGTACGCGATGGGGGTACGCATATCCGGGTTGCCAAGTTGCGCAAGCACTGAGCCATCGACGTACTCTACCATCGAATGAATCACACTTTGAGGGTGCACCACGACCTCGACGTGCGCTTGGGTTGTCCCAAACAGCCAACACGCTTCGATGATCTCCAACCCTTTGTTCATCATGGTGGCCGAGTCTACCGAGATCTTGCGCCCCATGACCCATTTCGGATGGGCGCAGGCTTGATCCGGCGTGACTGCGTGCAGGTCAGCCAAGGCCCGTGTGCGAAAAGGTCCGCCAGAGGCTGTCAATAGGATGCGGTTGACGCCGACCCGCGGCAAACCATCGCCAAAAGCGGGCGGCATACATTGGAAAATGGCGTTGTGCTCGCTGTCGATCGGTAACAATTCTGCGCCACTGGCATGCACGGCATCCATAAACAGCTGGCCCGACATGACAAGGGATTCCTTGTTGGCCAGCATCACCCGTTTGCCGGCACGCGCCGCCGCCAAATTGGGCAACAGACCCGCCGCGCCGACGATCCCGGCCATGACGTAATCCGTATCCGGATGTGCGGCGACCTCCGTCAATCCCGCCTCGCCACTCAGCACTTCCGTCGCAATACTTTCGGCTTTCAAACCGGCACGAAGTTCACGCGCCGCGTGCTCGTCCACCATGACCGCGAACGGCGGACGCCAAAGGCGACACTGCGCGAGCAAATCCGAGACATTCTTGTTCGCGGTGAGCGCAAACACCTTGAAACGCCCCGGTTCGCGAGCAATCACGTCGAGCGTATTGACGCCGATAGTGCCCGTAGAGCCGAGAATTGTGATCCCTTTCATCGTGTATTCGCCATAAAAATTAAGGTCGCTACATAGACCGGTGCCGCGGCCAACAGACTGTCGATCCGATCAAGTACCCCGCCGTGTCCCGGGAGTAGCGATCCGCTGTCCTTGAATCCGCCACGCCGCTTCACCAGACTTTCAAACAAGTCTCCGATTATCGAGGCTACCACCACTAGACTGCCTACCCCAATCATCGCCAAGGGCGAGAGGGGGCTTGTGCCGGCAATCAAGTTGACCGCGAGCCCCGCCCAAGGCGCCAACAGCAGCGCGGCAAGCGCCCCAGCCCAGGTCTTGCCGGGACTTATCCGGTCCGCGAGGCGCCGCACCCCCCAGGCTCTACCCGCAAAATACGCCGCCGTATCCGCAGTCCAGATGAGCACGAAAACCCCTACCAAAAGGCTGCGATCTGTCGCTTGAAGCCACAGCAACGCTAGATACGCAGGCACCAACGCTACCAATCCTAACATGGCCCAAACGAGATCTCCGGACGGCAGAAAATTGCGTCCACGTTGCGCCCCCACGAGCACCAGGGCGATCCCGACCCAACCGAGCAGCGCTCCCCCAAAAATGGGCAGCGCGCATTGCGGCAACCGAAACACCACCGCCCCGGCCGCACAAAGCGCGAAAACGGCGGTCATAAACGCCACCCGCGCCACACCCTGCCAGCGCATCAGCGTCGTCCACTCAAATGCGCCAATGGCCATAAAGCCCCCGAACACGAGCGCCGTCAGGCGGAGAGAGCCCAACCATAAGGTTCCAATCAAAAGGGGTATTAGGACTGCAGCTGTCAACACGCGGGGCATCAACCCGGACGCGGTGGGTTTCGCGGGGGACGAAATCACAAGACAACTCTCACGTGCCAGACGTGTCAGACGCCGCCAGATCGGAACTGTGGGCGCCATCGACCTGATCGCCCGTCATCCCAAAACGACGTTGTCGAGAGCCATAGCTGGACAATGCCTGTTCGAACTCCGCTTGCCCGAAATCAGGCCAGAGACACTCGGTAAAATACAATTCTGCGTACGCGAGCTGCCAGAGCATAAAATTGCTGATCCGATGCTCACCGCCGGAACGAATGAACAAGTCGGGAAAGGGAAGATCACTGGCCGATAGACAGGTGGCGAGGCGATCTGGGGTGATGTCTGTTTCGGTCAAACGCCCTGCCGCGACTTCGCCGGCAAGATAACGCGCCGCGTTAGCGATATCCCACTGACCGCCATAATTGGCCGCGATGACCAGAGTCAGCCCTGTATTATTGTGGGTCAGGCCCTCAGCGGTCTCGATGCTCGCTTGCAATTTATCCGGAAAGAGCGAGCGATCTCCAATCACACGCAGTCGGACACTGTTTTCGTGGAGCTTTTGAACCTCTTGATCGAGCGCCATGACAAAGAGATCCATCAGCAAACGGACCTCAAGCGGTGGACGACGCCAATTCTCACTGCTGAAGGCAAACAGCGTCAGCGCTGCTATCCCCCGCTTCGCCGCGCAACTGACCAGCGTACGGATGTTTTCGACACCGGCACGGTGACCGGCTACACGAGGCAAATGGCGCTTGCTGGCCCAGCGCCCATTCCCGTCCATGATAATCGCCACATGACGAGGCATTTTTTCGCCATCGGCTTGCGGCGTTACCACCGAATCAGACAGCCATTATTTCTTGTTCTTTCCCGACCACGAGTTCGTCGATCTTCTTCACCTGCGCATCGGTCAGTTTCTGCACGTCTTCCTGCCCCTTGCGCTCCTGATCTTCAGCGATCTCTTTTTCCTTAAGCAGCTCCTTGAGATCGGCCATGGAATCACGCCGGATATTCCGGACGGCGACCTTTGCCTGCTCTGCCTCCGTCTTGACCACCTTCATCAGATCGCGTCGACGCTCCTGAGTCAGCGGTGGCAACGGGATCCGAATCACCGTACCTGCCGTCATCGGGTTTAGACCCAGGTTCGACTCCAGAATCGCCCGCTCTATGGCGGTGACCATCGCCTTGTCCCAAGCTGTGACCGCGAGCGTTCGCGCATCCTCGACCGTGACATTGGCTGCCCGACCAATCGGCGTGCTCGTGCCGTAAAAGTCGACATGAATATGGTCCAACAGACTGGGGTGCGCGCGACCCGTTCGGATTTTTGCCAATTCGAGGCGAAAGCTCTCGACTGATTTGGCCATCCGCTCCTGCGTGTCTTTTAAAATATCTTGCAGCATTTGTGCTAGCCCGCCGTTACGAGAGTCCCAACATTTTCACCCAGTGCCGCGCGGACAAAAGCTCCCGGTCGGGTCATATCGACCACCCGCAGGGGCATCTGATTGTCACGACACAACACCACCGCCGTCGCGTCCATCACCCCAAGCTTGCGGTCCAAGACTTCGTCGTAGCTCAGGACATCATAACGCGTCGCATCAGGCACCTTAGCCGGATCTGCGGAGTACACCCCATCCACCTTGGTTGCCTTGATCATTAACTCAGCGTTGATTTCTATTGCGCGCAAACTGGCGGCAGAATCGGTTGTGAAAAAGGGATTTCCGGTACCCGCCGCGAGGATGACCACCCGGCCCTTTTCCAAATGTCGGATGGCACGGCGTCGAATGTAATCCTCACAGACCTCGTTGATCTTGATCGCGGACATCACACGTGCATAAAGGTTCGCCCGCTCCAACGCATCCTGTATGGCCAGGGCGTTGATCACGGTCGCGAGCATACCCATCTGATCCGCCGTCACCCGGTCCATGCCTGTCGCAGCGAGTCCTACTCCGCGGAAAATGTTTCCGCCGCCGATCACAATGGCCACTTCCACTTCAGCGCGGACGAGCTCATGAATCTCGTCCGCGATTCGCCCCAGCAGAGTCGGATCAATGCCGTACTCTTCCTGTCCCATCAAGGCTTCGCCGCTCAGCTTAATGAGCACCCGACGGTAACGTGGCGAGCGGTGATTAGAAGGACTCACGACAGCTTAATCTGCAGCGCGGGCTTGAGCTTTGACTTCTTCGGCGAAATCCACAGTCTTCTTTTCGATGCCCTCACCCACTTCGAAACGAATAAACTCGAGGACCTGAGTCCCTGCCCCGAGCAGTTTCGCGACCGTCTTTTCTGGATCTTTCACAAATGGCTGACCCAACAGCGTGATTTCGGCCACGAACTTCCTGATCTGTCCCGTCACCATCTTTTCGACGATGTCAGCCGGCTTGCCACTGGTCTCCGCCAGCGCCATCCGAATTTCGCGCTCCTTTGAGAGCAGTTCGGGCGGGACTTCCTGCTCCGAGATACACGTAGGATTAGTCGCCGCAATGTGCATCGCAATATCTTTGCCAAGCTCAGCGGTTCCGCCCTGAAGGACCACAAGCACACCAATGCGCTTTCCGTGTCGATAGCCCGCCAACACCTGTCCCGCTCCCGCCTTGCGCACTTCAAAGCGACGAATAGAAATGTTCTCGCCTATCTTAAGCACCAGTTGCTGACGCGCAGCCTCGACGGTTTCCGTGCCACCCGGTAACAACATGCCACCTAACGCGGCGATATCCGCCGGGTGTCCCGCTAAAATCGCCGCGACCACGGCTTGGGCGAATTGGGTAAAATTATCATCGTTAGCGACGAAATCAGTCTCGCTGTTGATCTCCACGAGCACCGCTTGACCCTCTCGCTCAACGACGATGACAGCGCCTTCCGCCGCGATGCGGCCAGCCTTCTTGGCAGCTTTTGCCGCCCCCGATTTACGGAGATGTTCGAGCGCCGCTTCAAGATCGCCTTCGGTCGCCACCAGCGCATTCTTGCACTCCATCATGCCCGCCCCGGAACGTTCCCGGAGTTCCTTAACAGCGGCTGCACTGATCTGCATGGGTCTTCCCTCTAAAATTAGATAAAATTCTCTGGTGCCGCTCACATTATTGGCGTCCCCCTAGGGGAACATGTCGTAAGTAGAGCGCGTCCCACTAGCAGAGCGCCTGCGCGGGCCTTTAAGCCCACGCAGGCGCTACGTCTTATTCGTCGCTGCCCGTATCCTCGGTAGCCCCTGGCCGACGGGCCGGTCGCTTATTGGCAGGGGAAGGCAAAACCTTCTTTTTAGCCCGGCGATTCGCCTCGTCTTCCGCGCTACGCTCACCCGCCGCATCGCGACGAACGACCATCGGATTACCCTGTTCGTCCAATTCGACGAACTCATCCTGTGCGCCGCTTGCTGCTGCAGACATCGTAATCCGGGCGTCCATCACCGCATCGGCCGCAGCCTTCGCGTACAGATTGATAGCGCTGATCGCGTCATCATTCCCAGGGATCACATAATCAATGGGATCAGGTTTGCAGTTAGTATCGACCACCGCAATCACCGGAATTTTGAGTTTGTTTGCTTCAGCGACAGCGATTTTTTCAAAACCAACGTCGATCACAAACAAGGCATCAGGCAGCTTATCCATGTCCTTGATACCGGACAGGCCAATACAGAGCTTGTCGTACTCCCGCCGCAGTTGCAGTGCTTCGCGCTTCGTCACACGCTCCAACGAGCCGTTCTGGATCCGCTCTTCCAGCTCCTTCAAGCGTTTGATGGACAATTTCACGGTTTTGAAATTGGTCAACATCCCACCCAACCAGCGTTTATTGACAAAAGGCATGCCGCAGCGCGCCGCTTCACGCGCGATCGCTTCCTGAGCCGAGCGTTTGGTCCCAATGAAGAGTATCTTGCCCCGACGGCTGGCCATGCGGCCGATAAAGCTCATCGCGTCCTTGAACAGCGGGACCGTCTTTTCGAGGTTGATGATGTGAATTTTGTTGCGATCACCAAAGATATACGGGGCCATCTTAGGATGCCAGAATCGGGTTTGGTGGCCGAAATGAACGCCAGCCTCAAGCATCTGGCGCATACTTACGTCAGTCATTTAACAATCTCCTGTGTGGGTTATGCCTCCACGGGTCCTGTACATCTATCCTGGCAGGGCTGAAAACCCGTCCCGGACACCCAGGTGTACAGTTAATGACACGTGTGTGGGGTATTTGAACTTTTCTTCATTGCTCTAAGAGCGCGCGCTTTATACCATATAACCTTTGTAGCAACAACGAGTTGGATCTCGCATTCCCAATGCCTGTCAGCATCAAATCCCCCCCTGAAATCGAACAGATGCGACTGGCTGGCAAATTGGCCGCGGACGTATTGGAGATGATTCAACCCCATATCGTGCCCGGTGTGACCACCGATGAGCTGGACCGACTGTGCCACGTCTATATGGTGGAGGTCCAAGACGCCATCCCGGCACCACTCAATTACCACGGATTTCCGAAATCGATTTGCACGTCAGTCAACCACGTCGTTTGTCATGGGATCCCTAACGAGAAGCGTCTCAAGGACGGCGACGTCGTCAATATTGATATCACGGTGATCAAGAACGGCTTTCACGGCGACACAAGCGCGATGTATTGTGTGGGGAAGACCGTGACGAACAAAGCCCAACGCCTCGTGGAGACGGCTTACACCTGCCTGAAACTGGGTATCGAAATGGTCAAGCCCGGGATTCGGCTGGGGGACATCGGCGCCGCAATTCAAGGCCACGCCGAGGCTCGGAATTATTCTGTCGTGCGGGAATATTGCGGTCACGGCATCGGCCGCCTCTTCCACGAGGAGCCCCAAGTGCTGCATTACGGGGTCACCGGCACCGGCTATCTTCTCGAGCCGGGCATGACCTTTACCATCGAGCCCAAGATCAATGCCGGCAAACGCCACGTGCAGTTGCTCTCCGATAATTGGACCGTAGTCACCAAGGATCGCAGCCTTTCGGCCCAATGGGAGCACACCATTTTGGTGACCGAAACCGGCTTTGAAGTACTCACCGCGCGTTCGGATGAGCACTTCCATGGCAGCTGAGCACGCCCCCGCTCGACCCGGTCTGGCGCCGATCATTGATCCTAACGAGTTGGATCGGGCACTTGCGCACGCTCCCGGTGAGCTACCACCCATCGCGACCGTCAAGCCGCTCCTGCAACGTTTCAATGAGGCACTCAAGGGCGCTTTTTTCTCAGGCCTGCCTGCTGAGCAGGTCGTACAGGCTCGAAGCAAGGCGATGGACACCATCGTTCGCGGGATCTGGCGTCTTTTCGAACTCGACCAATCGCACCACACCGTGCTCGCCGTGGGGGGCTATGGCCGTCGCGAGCTCCATCCGTTCTCGGATGTTGACATCACGATCCTGACCGGTGACGCGGCGACCGACGTCGAGCGTCAGGAAATCGAAGGCTTTGTGCGATACCTCTGGGATCTCGGTCTCGAGGTTGGTAACAGCGTACGCACTATCGCTGAAACTGCGGACGCCGCACGCGGTGACGTCACCATCATGACCAATCTCTTGGAAGCCCGGCTGTTAGTGGGGACTGCGGACATCTTCGAGGCGGTCCGAGTCGCATTGGCACCGATCCACGTCTGGAATAGCGAAGAATTTTTAATCGCGAAGGCCCAGGAGCAAGATCGCCGGCATGCCCGGTACGACGACGCTTTCCAGCAACTCGAACCCAATATTAAGGAAAGTCCCGGTGGCCTGCGCGACATTCAGGTCATCGCCTGGGTCGCCAATCGACATTTCGACTCCCGTGGCCTAAGTAGCTTGGTGGGACACGGATTCCTCAGCGAAGCGGAATTCGAAGCGCTCCAGAAAGGACAGAGTCATCTCTGGCGTATTCGTTGCGCTTTACATTTCCTCTCAGGCCGGCGCGAAGATCGCCTGTTATTCGACCATCAGAAACGCGTAGCCGAATTGTTCGGCTATACCGACGTCGCCCATAATCGGGCAGTCGAACATTTCATGAAGGATTTTTACCGAACGGTCCGAGAGCTGAGCCGACTAAATGAAATTCTGCTCGGGTTATTGCAGGAAGCCATCCTGCATCATGACCGTGAAATACGCTGTGCGCCGCTATCGCGCCGTTTTCAGGTGCGCGGCAATTACATTGAAGCGGTGAGTGACACAGTATTTGTTCGAACCCCTCCCGCGCTCTTAGAGATTTTTCTACTCATGCAGAAAAATCCGACCATCAAAGGCGTCCGGGCTAGTACCATCCGGCTCATTCGGGCAAACCTGCATTTGATCGATGACAAGTTCCGACGAGATATCCGAGCCCGCAGCCTGTTCATGGAGATCATACGGGAACCCCGTCGGATCGGGCACGAACTCCGGCGCATGCACCGCTACGGTGTGCTACCTGCCTATCTGCCGCCGTTCGCCCGGGTCGAAGGCCTCATGCAGTTTGACCTGTTCCACGTTTACACCGTGGACGAACATCTCCTGTTTGTCGTGCTCCAGATGCGACGCTTCTCGTACCCGATCACCAGCGAAGATCAGCCCCAATTAGTCCGGCAGGTCATCGAGCGGATCCCTAAGTTGGAATTGCTGTACCTGGCAGGATTGTTTCACGACGTCGGCAAGGGTCAAGGACAGGATCATTCGGAAACCGGCGCCATCGAGGCTATTGAATTCTGTCATGGTCATGGGCTAAGTCTCTACGATACCAATTTAGTCACGTGGCTCGTCCGGAATCATCTGCTGATGTCCAACGTGGCGCAGCGCCAGGATATTTATGATGCAGAGGTGGTGGCTGATTTCGCCGGAAAGGTAGGCGATCAAATTAGACTGGATTACCTCTTCTTGCTCACCATCGCGGATATTCGCGGCACCAATCCTAATTTATGGACCAGCTGGAAGCAGTCATTATTAGGAGAGCTCTACCTGCTCACACTGCGCCGGATGCGCTCTGGGGCCGAGACCCCCAATGACAAAGCCGAACGTATCCGGGAAACGCAGAGCGAGGCGCGCAAACAGCTTAATGCAGATCTGTTTTCGGAGCATGCCGTGTCACTGCTGTGGAGTACCTTGAGTGATGATTATTTTTTACGGCATCGTCCCCTCGAGATTGCCTGGCATACCGAAGCGATCCTAAGTGCTGACGAGGATGAGCTGCCGGTAGTTGCCATCCGTAACTTCGAGCACCGCGGCAGCACTTCGATATTCGTCTATGCCGCCGACATGGATTTTTTGTTTGCGATCTCCACCGCGATACTGGATCGACTGCGTCTCGATGTTCAGGACGCCCGGATCATCACTTCGGAGGCGAACTACACGTTAGACACCTACAGCGTTCTCGATGCAGAAACACGCAGTCCTGTAGAAGAACCGATGCGCCGACAGGAAATCCAGACGCGCCTACGCTCAGCCATTCTCGCACGAGAAATCCCCCTCGCCCGCAGCCCCCAAGCGACCCAACGGCGATTGCAACATTTTAAGTTTGCGGCATCTGTCGAGTTTTTACCGGACAGCTCCCGTAACCGAACGGTGATGGAAGTCATTGCAACCGATCGCCCTGGCTTTCTATCAGTCGTTGGTCGTGCGATGCAAAATTGTGGTGTGCGCGTGCATGATGCCCGGATTGCCACCATCGGAGAGCGCGCTGAGGACTATTTTTACATCACCGATTTTCTCGATAATCCCGTAACGGATGAATCTATACGTGAGCGTCTGCGGGCCAGTATCGTCAGCGAATTGAATGCCTGAGCGGGGTCCGGCGCCACCTCAAACGGAAACGGAGTTACTCGAACGCGTGCGCGGGATCGCCGGCCTGCGGCTGAGTGAACTCGCGCAAGCGCTAAATTTCCCGCCGCCCGGAAGAGCCACGAGCGCGAAGGGTTGGGCCGGGGAGTTGCTCGAAAGAGCGCTGGGAGCGGATGCTGGAAACCGACCTATCCCCGATTTTACGAATTTGGGTATCGAGCTGAAAACCGTGCCCATCAATGTACGGGGTGCCCCTCAAGAATCTACTTACGTCTGCCGCGCCCCGTCGCGAGTCTCGCCCGAAATGCGTTGGCACAATTCGTTAGCACGTCATAAGCTCGCACACGTCTTATGGCTACCAGTCGAAGCCGCGACTGAAACCGATATTGGTCGTCGGCGTATTGGATGGGGCTTCCTCTGGCGACCTAATGCAACGCAGGAGGCTCTACTACAGGCCGACTGGGAAGAATTGGTCGAATTGTTGGCGACGGGACGCCACGAGGAAATCAATGCTCGCCTGGGACTTCTCATGCAGCTTCGCCCGAAGGCGCGGGATGCCAGCTATCGCGATGTTGGCGCTGACGAGACCGGAGCACCCGGTGCGGTCTCACCGCGAGGTTTCTATCTTCGGGCTCGTTTTACCGCGGAGATCCTTGCCGCGGGGATGACTTCCTGAGCGGTCGCCCGTTGTTTTGGCGAGTCTCCGTCCAACACCCCGACTGACTACGCTTTTCACAGGTGAGTCCATACGCCTAAGCCCCCGACTGGCTGAGGGTTCAGGTCTGCTGCTCGCGGACCATCCCGTTTCACGACCACCACGCGGCAGTCTAAGGCGCGATTTCATCGATCAGCGATCGCTGAAAAGCGATCTGACGCTCGTTTGGCTGCCACGCCAAGCCTGCCCGGTACGGGCCTGTCCTATCGCGCGTCGAGGAAGATGGGTGCCGCAGTACCGGCAAGCGAAGCGCCGATCGAATCCGGCGCTTGGTGGTTGCTGATGATAGCCGCGTGCAAGCTCTGGGGGAGTTTGGCGAGATGTATGTAAAGCCTGCTTTGTTGGCGCCGGTTTAAAAGTGCGCCAGCAGGTAGTCCCCCAACAGTTTGGCCTCGATCGTCGGCCAGTGTTGCTTGAGATGATCCTTGAACTCGGCGATCCCGATGCCGGCGACTCGCGGGGCTTGGTGCGCTTTTGCGGTTCTCGCTCAGAGCGTCGGTGAGCCAACTGGTCTTCGCTGCGCAGTACCCGGTAGAAAGTCGATTCAGAAGCCAAATACCGGCCCTGGTCGGCCAGCCGCGGCACAATCTGACTCGGCGGTAGGTGACCAAACCCAGGCGAATTGGCGACCGACAGCACCTCGGCGCGCTCGGCATTCGACAGCTTATGAGTGGGTGATTCGTGCCGCAAACTACGGCCATCAACGGACTCCCTATCCGCGCTCCA
>CAIKBL010000006.1 GCA_903825645.1 uncultured Pseudomonadota bacterium
AGGCCGGCATGCGACCCAAACGGAGACTCACCGTGGCTGCTTCCTTCCGGATCTGACCGGGGTAGACGAGGCGCTCGTCCGCCGCCGACCTCCCGGGGATTGCTTAGCGTGGTTGGGGGGGTGGGGGCAAGGTGGGGATTTTATGCCGAAGTTTAGGTCACGTTACGCCGGCTTGGCCTTCTGCAGCGTCGCGTGCAGGAGATCGAGAACCTCGGTCACCTCGGGGTCGATATCCGCAGGATCGCAGTGGTTCACCAAGACGTGGAAGTCGGCCTTGGCCATGACGTTCCGCAGGCCCAGGTTCCCATAGAAATTGCTGAAAATGGCCGGCAGGACGCGTTCGGACATTTTGATGCCGTCGCCCCAGGCGTTCTCGCCCAGGACCTGCAATGCCCGTTCGACCTCGTCGACGGCTTTTTCCATGGCGTCGCGCTGCTGGGTCGCATCGGCGAAACGGAACAGGGTGTCGCTGTTGGCGATGTAGTTCTCGATTTCGCATTTCCGCCAGCTATGCGCGGGTATCGCGAAGGAACGCGGGAGGCCCCGGTCCAGTCGGTCGAACAGAGCGAAACCGACCAGGTCCGGCCGAGCCTCGCGCAGGCCGTGGAAATGGTGGAGGGCGGCGGTGGGCTGGTCGGCGACGTAGTGCACGAAAGGTTGTTCCAGAAATGCTGCCGCGGGATGGCCGAGTTTGATGGCGAGTGCGCGCAGGATCGCGAGGTCGGTGGCGCCTTCGAGATAAAGGACGGAACCTTTGAGATCGGCTTGATGATATTGGTCGTAACCGATTTCCCGCAGGGCTTTCAGGACCTGCGAGCCGCGCCGGTCGTTGATGCGGTGCGGTTTGCCGACAAAGGCGATGACGACATCGCGGTCGGCGGCCTCGTTGAGGATGATTTCCGAATGGCTGGCGGCGATGATTTGCGAGCCGGTCTCGGCGGCGCATTCGGTTAGGACGTTGTAGATTTGCCGTTGGCGGAGGATTTCCAGGTGAGCGTCGGGTTCGTCCAGCAGCAATGTGGAACCGGGATTAGCGTATAGATGCGCGAGCAGCAGCAGAGTTTGCTGTAGGCCGCGTCCGGCGCTGGCGATATCGAATGTGTGGTCATGTTCCCGATAGGTCAAGATGATGGAACCGCGTGCGGGCGAACGAACCGGTACGTTCAACGTCACGCCGAACATGCTTGCCATCCGATTGCGGATCGAACTCCAGGTCCCTGGGTTTTGCTCCAGGACACGCAAACAAAGATTGCGAAGGATTTGCGCCGTCTGACCCTCGCCGATGAGCACATCTATGCGGCCTGGAGGAACTTCTGTTTCTTCGGTCGCCAGACCGGACATCGGTGGCAGAAAGGCAATCCGTTGCGAGAATCGAGTATCCTCATCCAACGGCGAGTCTGGCAGAAGAGCATCGTGGGGAAGAATGGTCGGCCAGCAGTGGATCGACTCTCGATTGCCAAAGGTAAAGTCCAGGCCAAGACGCCATGAGCCGGCGGGTCCTTCGCCTTCGACCCAAACAGCCATCGAGCCTGCATCGCCGATGTCCAGGTTGCGCCAAATCTGCCGGGTGTCGCTGACGGGTGTGTGGGTCAATGCTAAACGATTGAGCAACACACCGGGCCATGGCGTCCCGGTCTGTCCTACTATTGCCTCGATCCCAGACCGCCACAGCGCCAAAGCCTGCAAAGCCGTCGTCTTGCCCGAATTATTCGGCCCAATGAAGACGACGGTCTGCCCCAGCTCGATGTCGAGCGACTCCAGATTCTTGAAATTCCGAACCCGCAGCCGCGTCAGCATCAGTCATCCAGGAAGCTGCGCAGCTTCCGGCTCCGGCTCGGGTGTTTCAGCTTGCGCAGCGCCTTCGCTTCGATCTGGCGGATACGCTCACGGGTCACGTTGAACTGCTGTCCGACCTCTTCCAGCGTATGGTCGGTGTTCATGCCGATGCCGAAACGCATGCGCAGCACGCGTTCCTCACGCGGCGTCAGCGATGACAGCACACGCGTGGTCGCTTCGCGCAGATTGGCCTGG
>CAIKBL010000007.1 GCA_903825645.1 uncultured Pseudomonadota bacterium
CGAAATCCTAAGGTGGCGCCGGCGCTGACTCCACTGCGAGGGCAGAAAAAACGTCTGGCGCGCGGGATCGTTTATTCTCGTGAGCGGCCGACTGCCGCCACTCGTTGTTTCCCGGTATCGCGAACAATCCACGATCAGGGTGGCGCCGTGAAGGCTAGACGGACGTACTGCTTCGTTCAAACGCAAATTGCGGATGTGCATACGCCGTAAGCAAGCGCTACAGTCTATCCGGGCCTCCCACCTGGCCCAATCTTGCTGTTTTTTTGTATCAGCGTCGATCAGCCGGCGCGCGCCAGCGTGGCCGTAATTTCACGATGATAGTGTGTCAAGGCCGGCTCATTGCGACCGAAAACGGTGTGCGTTTGTGCTGCACAATGAAAACCCTGCTGAATCCTTTCGCCCACCGGGAAATCTTCATTTTCGACGACATGAAGGACCAGTTCGAGGTTCCGATCCCAGTGGCGTCGCGCTTTTTCGGAGTCTGCCGGCGTGGGCGTGTAGAGCGAAACCCGGAACCGGGCTTCGTCCGGAGTCGATCCGGGGTAGATTTGCCAAAGCTCGATTTGTTCGCCTTGCCAAACAATCACCGTGCCCGGGAACAAAACGTAAATCGCAACGACATGCGGTAACAATTGCCATTCTGTCTCTATTTTCTGCGATAGCTGAGTCACCGACTTGCGCGGCGAGACGAGTCGAAAATGTTGGCTATAGGCATCAAACGTCGCGAGATTCTGGTAGAAGATGGAAGCGATCGAATCCCGGTGTAATACCGCGAAGTGATAAGACTCAAGAAACGTGTCGACGACGAGTTTCCAGTTCATTCGCCGTGTGAGATCACGCGAGGTGTAATGGTGGAACCCCTCGAGTTTGTAGCCGCTTAGTTCGCTGTCCAGCGGACCCAGCCACTGTTCCAGGTCGAACACGGGACCGGGTGTCGGACAAACCCACAGCATGCCATGACGCTCACTTGCGGGCAGGGCCGTCAAGCCGAAATCCTCACGCGCCAGCGCTGCAAAGGATGCTTCATCTGGGCGGCTCAGCAGCGCACCGTTCAGACCATAAACCCAAGCATGGTAGGGGCACGTGAACCCGCGCGCTTCTCCGCAGCCTGTCGCAACTTGGGCGCCGCGATGCCGACAGACATTTAGAAAAGCCTTGAATGCTCCCGTCAAATCACGGACAAGGAGGATCGGCACACCCGACAAATCATGTGTCTGGTAGGTTCCGGGTGCAGGAAGATCGTGACTGAGACCGACGCATAGTGGCTGTTCCCTGAAAAACACCTGCTGTTCTCGCGCTGCGACTTCTGAGCTGGTGTACTCATCAACGGACTGTGAGTAAGCCGCATCGGCTAGTTCAGTGGACGTCGTCTCCACTAACTGAAGCAGGCGCTTGGCCACATTGATTTGTTCCGCGTGTTGCATAATATCTTTCGCTTTTGAAGTTAGCCCGCCCGGATCAGGCGGCTTTTATCCAGATTCCGTTGTCATGAAATGCCGCGCCGCCAGCTGGACCTGCGGGATCCGCGCCGGTCAGAGCGTTGATCCCGATGCCGCCTGGGAATGCGTGATTCGGCCAGATGCTCTCACTAATGACGACGCCGGTCTGAACCCCTTCGAAGAATTCAAGGGAGAGTTCAATTTCACCTCTTCGATTTCCGATGCGGATACGATCCCCGTCTTTTAGACCCAGTGCCGTCGCATCGGTCGCGTTCATTAGCAGGGTGGGTCGTTGTTCGCGGCGTCGCGATGTCGGCGTCTCCGTGAACGTGGAATTCAGGTAATGCCGAGCAGGTGCGGTGACCAGACGGAAGGGATGATGAGGATCCCCCTCCTCAATCACCGCGAAATGATCGGGTAACGCCGGGGGAGTTGCCTCCGCGCCAAATCCCTGAGGAGAGAGTCCTGCCCAGTCAGGTGCGAAATGAAATTTCCTGTCGGCGTGCGCGAACCCATCAAGATAGTGCGCGGTCTCAAAATCCGGTTGGCAGTCAATCCATCGGGCATTTTCGAGATCTTTGAGGTTGCCCCAACCGGAACGTTGTAACGTCGAGTCGATGATCTCGCGGGGTGTCATCTTGAACCCGTCATGCTGCGCGCCCAAGCGTTTGGCCAGTTCGCAGATCACGAAGTGATTACTCTGACATTCGCCCGGAGCCTCGATGATTTTGGGACCTAGCAGGATGTGCTGTTGTCCGCCCGCCTGATAGAGATCGTCATGCTCCATAAACATCGTTGCCGGCAGAATAATGTCGGCAATCGCCGCCGTTTCGGTCATGAACTGTTCGTGGACACACGTAAACAAATCCGCACGCATAAACCCACGATGGACCGTATTCAAATCCGGCGCAACAGACATCGGATTGGTGTTTTGGATCAGCATGGCAGTGACTGCTGCTCCGCCCTGCAGTGCGGCGAATTCGTTCGTGAGCACGGCACCAATGCGAGATTGGTCCAGCAAGCGTATGGACGGGTCACGCACGTCGGATCCCTCAATTAGGGACCGGTCCCAATGAAAAATGGCGCCATTGTTGTGAAAAGCCCCACCGCCCTCGTGCAGCCATGCGCCGGTGATCGCAGGGATACAGGCCGCGGCATGCATGTTCACGGCGCCATTGCGCTGCCGTGAAAACCCGTATCCCAGCCGAAAAAATGTTTTGGGGTGTTCGCCGATCAAGCGGGCGAAGGACTCGATAGTCGATTCTGAAACGCCACTGATCTGGCTCGCCCATCGGGGGTCTCGGCTCTTCAGATGTGCGGCTAGTTCATGAGGACAGTCTGTATAGCGCTCGAGATATGACCAGTTCGCCCAGTTGTCACGGAACAGACAATGCATGACGGCACAGGCTAGCGCGCCGTCGGTTCCGGGTCGGACACAGACAAAGAGATCCGCTTGCTCGGCAGTGGCGTTGCGGTAAGTGTCGACGACGACAATTTTTGCCCCCCGTTCGCGACGGGCTCGAAGGGCATGGGCCATGACATTGATTTGTGTACTTGCCGCGTTCGTGCCCCAGATAACGATCACGTCTGCATGGGCCATTTCTCGTGGATCGCTACCGGCGAGTCGACCAGTGCCCGCGATAAACCCTGTCCACGCTAGCGTTACGCAAATGGTGGAGTACTGCCCGGAGTAACGTTTGGCATGTCGCAGTCGATTGATGCCGTCGCGCATCACGAGACCCATGGTTCCGGCGTAGAAATAGGGCCAGATCGACTCAGTGCCGTGGACTTGCTCTGCTCTCAGAAAAGCTTCGGCGACCTCGTCCAGTGCAGCTGTCCAGGATAACGGTTCGTACTGACCCGAACCCTTGGGGCCCGTCCGGCGTAGCGGTACAGTGAGTCGGTCCGGGTGGTGGATGCGCTCTGCATACCGAGCGACTTTGCTGCAAATCACGCCCGCAGTATAGGAATTAGCACCAGCGCCGCGAACTTTCCCAATATGGTGAGTGTCTAGTTTTTCGATTTCGAGCGCGCAAGTCGACGGGCAATCATGCGGGCATGCGCTGTAATGGATTTCGGGTGCGGGTTTCACATGGACTCCAGTCGCTTCTGACAGAGGTGCACGCTAGTGTGCAACCACCGCCGACCTAGGGCAACGCTCGGCGTTTGCGTATCATGGCATACGATGGCTACAGAAGTGTCCCGGTGGAACACCGACGGTCTGCGCTTACGCCGAGGCATCGATCCTTCTGCGAGCAAAAGGGCGTGCGCTGAGGATCGGGCGATGGATGGGAGCGTCGTGTGTCGTTTGCCTCGCTGTCAATGGGAAGTTTGGAGAGAACATTATGCATTTTGTCATTTTAGGTGCCGGCGCGCTGGGCACCCTCCTTGCCGGTCATCTGGCGCGGGCCGGTCACCGCGTACAACTCGTGGCGCGCGGCGCGCGTGCCGACCGACTTGCCGAGGAGGGCCTCGTGATCTGCGGGCTGAGCAATTTTCACATCGCGGTTGAGATAGTGCGTGAACCGGCGACGCTCGCGCACGCGGACGTTTTTATAAACACAGTTAAAACCTATGACAGCGTTGCCGGACTCGCGTCGCTATCCGCACTGCGACCGGTCATGGCGTTGTCTGTTCAGAACGGTGTCGTGAAGGAAGACGAATTAGAAGCGCGTTTCGGTCGCGCGGCTGTTATCGGTACGATGGCCGATTTCAGCGGCGAGTTGACCGAACAGGGTGCCGTGCGCTTCACGCGCAACATCAATCTGCATCTGGGGGAGCGCGCAGGACAACAGACCACGAGGACTGACGCACTCGCGGCCGCGGTCCATTCGGCTGGCATCAATGCGCGAGCAGTGGACAACATCGAAAGTATTATCTGGTCTAAATACGTGGGATGGCTTGGACTCATGCTGCTCGCCGTTTTGACCCGCCGTTATACGGGCGAATTTCTCCAGGATCCCGATGTCGCCCGAGTCGTTGCGCAGATTACGCGCGAAACGGCACAGCTCGCCGATTCCCGGCAGATTCCGCTACTCGATATTTCACCCATGCCGGCGTCACGCCTCCGTACCGCGAGTGAAGACGAGGCGACTGTCCTTATCCAGGCGGTGGGTGTGAGCATGGCCACCCAGGCGCCTACGCATCGCCTGTCAAGCTTGCAGGACGTCCTGCGCGGCCGACCACTCGAAATCGAGGAAACGGTGGGTTATGCCTGGCGTGCGGGGAGTGCGTGTGGGCTTTCGATGCCGGTTCTCGGCACCTGTTATCGAATAGCGGCGGCAATTAATCGAGGGTTGCAATAGGGTGGTTATGTGGGTGCGGCAGTCCTGGGGGCTCTCGCCGTGTTGATGCCAAGCGTCGGTACCGCGGCGCTCGGGCGCTCGGGCGCTCGGCTGGCTAAGAGACCGGAATGGGACTGTGCGTTACTCGGCGGTATTTCGATTTTGCTGCATGGGTGGGCGTGGCTGTTGTTCCACGCGACCGATCAGCCGGGACGTCCACCCCCGATCCCGCACCAAATCGAACTTCAGTTATTTCGAGCATCGTCTGTCGAACCGACGCTTCCAACCCCAGCGCCGTCGACGAAACTAAGGCCGCTTTTACCGAGCGTAAAGCCGACAATGCCCGCGCGCGCGCGCCCCAACGTGGCCAGAAAGCCGTTGACGCCCGCTATCTCCTCACCCCAGTCGTTATCGCCTACGTTGTTACCTCCGGCGCCCCCCGATTCTTCGGTCCGGGCCGCCATGTCGGCTCAGTCGACGGTCCCGGCTTTGCTCGAAGCCGTGTGCGTGGCGTGTCCACCGCCGATATTTCCGCCGCGCGCACGGCAGCATGGCTGGATGGGTAAAGTCATCCTAGAAGTTGAAGTGTTGCCGGACGGCTCGATTGGTCATCTCAAAATTGCGCAGACGAGCGGACACCTTGTCTTGGATGAGGCGGCGCTGAGTGCAGTTCAGCAATGGCATTATGTCCCGGCCAAGCGTGGGGACAGCCCCGTTGCGGTGATTCGCATGCTACCCATCGTGTTTAAATTCGATCATTAATTAGGAGTATGTCGGTCGTGTTGCCTCATTTGTCTAGCGATACCATTGTCGGTTTCACGCTAAACGCCCTCGGGATATTTTCGGTCACGACATGGACCGTGGTCTTTTTTAAGATTTTCCAACATCTCCGGGCGGTTTTTAGTAATCGACGCTATATGCACGCGTTTTGGGGGGCTAGCAGCCTCTCCGCGGCGTATGCATTCAGGCCGATAGACGGATCGGCAGCCCGCATTGCCGCGGCCGGCTTCGAGGTCTTGGCCTCGCACCCGACGGCACAAGATTTGGCCCATTCGGGTGAACGACGAGATTTGCTCGAACGTTGCCTGCGTCAGCAGCTGCAAAGGGAACGGCGTGCACTCGAGGGCGGGCTTGCCTTGCTTGCGAGCATCGGCAGCACGGCGCCCTTCGTCGGTTTATTCGGAACGGTTTGGGGGATCATGAATGCTTTGCATGAAATAACCCGGGTGGGCAACGCCTCGCTTGACGTGGTGGCGGGCCCAATAGGGGATGCATTAATCGCGACCGCCATCGGGATCGGCGTCGCTGTTCCGGCCGTACTGGCCTATAACTTTTTCCTGCGCAGGATGAAGATAGTCGTGGCCGAACTTGACGATTTCGCGACGGATTTCCTCAACCTTGCGGGCCGCCAGGGCTTCCACCTTGGGCGCGAAGACGAATGAGGAGTACCCGATGCCGCTGATTTCCTCTCCGGATCAAGACGAGGTGCTAAGCGAGATCAATGTCACGCCCTTAGTGGACGTGATGCTCGTGTTGCTGGTGGTTTTTATCGTCACCGCTCCCCTGTTGACCAATGCCATTCAGGTTGCGTTGCCGAAGACCGCACATACCACTGGTCCCGACGCTCGCGAGGCCGTCACCATCACGGTCAGCCCCGCAGGTCACCTCCATGTGGGTAAGCGTGCCGTCGATCCCGCCATGCTCGAACAAGTACTGCGCAAGCTTCGGCTAACCCAGCCCGATTTGACCCTTTACCTTCAAGCCGACGAGGCCGCACAGTACGGCCTCGTGGCTAAGGTCATGGCGAGCATTGAGCGCGCTGGGGTGTCCAAAGTCGCGGTTATTACCGCGACCGAGTAGGCGCTCCGCGCGGACTCGCACCCGCCCGTTGGGTATTCCCGTTCGCCTGCGTACGGCTGCCCGGACTCCTAGGCCGTCGCTGACCCTGCTGCTCTCTGGGCGCCATTTGCCGGCGTTCAGGGACGTGATCCGCCTCGTGCGGACTCGGTTTGTCGAAACCAGGCATCGTGAATCGTTCGATTCGTTTGCCTAACAAACGTTCGATAGCCGCCAGTTGGGAGAGTTCTTCTGGGCTGACCAGCGCATGGGCCTCGCCTTCGGAACCGGCGCGGCCAGTGCGACCGATCCGGTGCACATAGTCCTCCGGCACGTGGGGTAACTCGAAGTTCACCACATGTGGCAGTTCGCTGATGTCGATGCCGCGAGCGGCGATATCGGTTGCTACAAGCACCTGTAGCTTCCCGTCTTTGAACTCGGCCAAGGCTCGCGTGCGGGCGTTTTGGCTTTTGTTTCCATGGATCGCCAGTGCCGAGATCGCTGATTTTTCGAGTTGCTCTGCGAGCCGATTTGCGCCGTGTTTGGTGCGCACGAAAACCAGCACCTGAAACCAGCCACCTTCTTTGATGAGCTGCACTAGAGCTTCGCGTTTGCGGGTCTTGTCGAGGACGCAAACGCGTTGGCTAATCAGGACGGGGCTCGCGCCACTGCGCGCAACTTCCACTCGAACAGGTTGATTGAGGAGTTGGTCGGCGAGGGAGGTAATTTCCGTTGGGAAAGTCGCCGAGAAAAGCAGATTTTGGCGCTTCGCCGGGAGTAGCGCCAGAACTCGGCGGATATCCCTGATGAACCCCATATCCAGCATGCGATCGGCCTCATCCAGCACGAAGGTTTCGATGTTGGAGAGATTGACCGCGCGTTGGCCAGCCAGATCAAGCAGGCGACCTGGTGTGGCGATGAGGACATCAACCCCACGCCGCAGCTGCGAGATTTGTGGGTTGATGCTCACGCCACCAAAAATGACGAGAGCTGTCTGCTTGGTATAACGGGCATAGTCCCGAAAAGAGGCTTCGATCTGTGCGGCGAGTTCCCGGGTAGGGGTCAGGATGAGGACGCGTATCGGACCCCCAGAAGGTTTCGGTGAGGCCATCAATCGGGCGAGGATAGGCATCAGGAACGCGGCCGTTTTACCGGTTCCGGTCTGCGCGGCGGCCAACACGTCACCGCCAGCAAGTACGACCGGGATGGCTTGTGCCTGGATGGGCGTTGGCGTGTCATAACCGCATTCATGGGCGGCACGCACTAAGGCCTCCGGGAGACCCAGCGTGGAAAAAGTGGACATAAAGCTCCTAGTATTTAGGAATCGGCCTGCCGCCCATCGTGTGTGGCGTCAGTCAAAGGCAGATGGAGTAAAAAGGACGACCGTGGTCGGCGGAGAACGGAGGACTGATCAGTTAAACGCCGACGTACTGTAACAGATGCAACGAGATCTGTCCTCCGCCGGTGCAGGAACTGTCCGATTTAAAGGTGAGGTCGGCGTTTGTGCCATTCGGTCGCCTGCTCATAGGCCGCAGCGATACGTACGATAGTTGCTTCGTCCCCGCGCCGTCCGATGAATTGCATCGCTAGGGGCATTCCCTCGGCACTGAAGCCGTTGGGAATCGTGATGGAGGGATGTCCGCTCAGATTGGTTGGGCCGCTATAGCGAATTAGCGCCGGCATTGCCTCGGGGGTAATGACGCCTTGCGGATGAAACGCCGCCTGGGATATCGCGGGAGACGGCGTCGCGGGACAGAGAATGCAGTCCACTTTTTCCAGTGATCGGTCGATCAGTGTCTTGGTCGACAGTCTAAAGCGCTGTCCGCGCGCATATTCTTCCGCACTTGCCGCCAGACCATACTCAAGCATGGCACGAAATGTCGGACCGTATTCACTCGCACGGGCCGGGAAGAACTGCCCATGCCATGAGAGCGCGTCGACACTGCAGAGCGTGTACCAATGCGGCAGCCCGTCCATTATCCCGGTCAAATCAAGGTCGTGGATTTCGAGACCCCGAGCTTTCAGCATGTAGCATGCTCGGAAAGTCGCGGCGGCCTGGGCGGGGTCGGTGTCTGCTACACAGTAAGCGCGGTCGATTCCAACCTTCAGGCCCTGCGCGCCCTGACGGATGGCGCTCAGGTAATCCACACGCGGATCGCATCGCGTTGTGGGATCCCGTGGATCGATGCCTTCCATGACCTGCAGCATCAAGGCTGCATCCGCCACCGATCGGGCCATCGGGCCGACGTGGTCGAGCGTGTTGGCGAGTGGGAAAATGCCATGCCGGGAGACTTTGCCGAAAGTCGGTTTGATGCCGACGACACCACACCAGGACGCCGGAAAGCGTATCGACCCCCCCGTATCGGTCCCTATCGCGCCATAGCATAAAGAGGCGGCTGTCGCAGCGCCGGAGCCGCTCGAAGATACCCCAGCAGAATAGTCCGTATTCCATGGATTACGGGGCACGGGCATAGTGGGGTGATAGCCGGTGAGGGCGAACTCGGCCAGATTGAGCTTGCCCATGCAGATAGCCCCGGCCTCGGTCAGTCTTTCGATGATCGTGGCGTTTTCCGCCGAAATTGACCCTTGCAACATCGGCGAGGCGCAGGTCGTGGGTAATCCCTTGACCGAGATGAGATCTTTCACGCCGATCGGAATACCATGGAGTTTGCCGCGATAGTGACCTGTCGCGATCTCCTCCGCTGCACGTCGGGCCTGGGTACGGGCTAGATCAACCGAGACATGCAGATAGCTTTGCAGTCTTCCGTCTAATTTTTCGATGCGCGCCAGCTGCGCCTCGAGCAAATCAACCGGCGATATGGCTTGGCGCTCAAGGTAGGGCGCTACCGCGGTAATTGTACCGGTTAGCAGAGCGTCCAGATCGGTCATGTTGATTGCTCCCGCAGCGGTTCGGCGAGACCCGTACGCTGCGATCTCGGTTAGTCGGCGGTCTGCCGCCCGCAGGCGACAGACCGACTAGACTCAGAGGTATTTCTTAATGAACACGGCCTGGTCGGCGAGGACCTGCCGTCCTTCAGGAATGAACTTTCCCATGAGTGCAAAGCCGTGAAAGACGCCGTTATAACGTGTTAACTCGACCGGCACCCCGGCCATTTCTAGCTTCCGCGCATAATCCTCACCCTCATCTCGGAGCGGGTCGAACTCGGCTGTGGACACGAATGCGGGCGGGAGTCCGGCAAGACTCGCGGCAAACAACGGCGAGACGCCGGGATCGCGGGGCGGCAATGAAGAGCCGTCCACATAGTGGCCCCAAAACCACTTCATTTCGCGCTCACCCAGCAGTGGGGCGTTGGCGTTTTCTTTGATCGAAGCAGCGCTCATGGTGGCATCCACTGCGGGGTAGGTCAAAATCTGGCATTTAATAGTCGGTCCCTTCCGGTCTCGTGCCATCTGCGCCACGACGGCGGCGAGGTTGCCACCGGCACTGTCGCCGACCACCCCGATTCTTTTCGCATCGATGCCAAGATTGGCCGCCTGCGCAATCACCCACTCAAGTGCCGCATAGCAATCTTCGGCCGGGATTGGGGCTTTAAATTCAGGCGCCTTACGATATTCGACGCTGAGAACAGCCACCCCGGCTGCATTACACAGATTGCGGCAATTGCCGTCGTGTGTGTCCAAATTCATGATCACCCAGCCACCGCCGTGATAATGAATCAATACGGGTAACGGCTGTGTGCTTGCCGGTGCGTAGAGTCGCGCCGCAATGGTTCCACCCGCGACGGGAATGATTTTTTCTTCTACGCGCGCGACCGGCGCCTGATCGGCGGCGGGCGTCTTGAACGCGGTGTTGAACAGGGCACGACCTTCAGTCACCGGCAGTTCATCGAGACGCGGCATGTTCTGGGCGACGAGGGATTCGATAACGGCCATAGATTCAGCGGACAAGGGCATTGGGGACTCCTGAATAAATAAAAAACAGACCACATTCCCGAACGGACTAAAAGCAGATGGGGCGATGCCACGGACCTTACAAGATTACCTGAAATTGTGCGATCGCAATAAACAAACGCCAAGGTGTCTGGGAGATCGAATTTAGGCCGGAAGGTGCTACGCTTCGAGCTTATGTCCAGCATACAACACTCCCGGGACAGGCAACGTTCGGCGTTGCAGATCCCCGAGGCGTTGCGTGTCCGGCAACGGCGATTTCGAACCACATGAGCATAGGAGGGGAGGACATGGGAACAGCACTGTCTAGAGAAGATTTGCTCGAAGCGTATCGAAGGATGAAAACGATCCGCGAATTCGAAGAACGTGTGCACGTTGAATTTGCTAAAGGAGGCATCCCGGGCTTCGTGCATCTGTATGCGGGAGAAGAAGCATCAGCCGCCGGCGTCTGCATGAACCTAACGGATGACGACAAGATCGCGAGCACGCATCGAGGGCATGGTCACTGTATTGCCAAAGGGGTTGACGTGAAAGGGATGATGGCCGAAATCTACGGCAAACGGACCGGCACCTGTCACGGTAAAGGGGGCTCGATGCATATTGCCGATCTCGATACCGGGATGCTCGGTGCCAATGGCATTGTGGGTGGAGGACCACCCTTAGTTTGTGGCGCCGCACTCGCGGCCAAGATGAAGGGGACCGGAGGGGTTGCGGTGGCCTTTTTCGGTGACGGAGCGTCCAACCAAGGCACCACCTTCGAGAGCATGAATCTCGCGGCGGCTTGGAAAATTCCGGCAATTTTTGTGGCCGAAAACAATGGGTACGCCGAAGCGACTTCTTCCAAGTTTTCGGTCGCCTGTGGTGATGTGTCGGTTCGTGCGGCGGGTTTCGGCATGCCCGGCGTGATGGTCGACGGCCATGATTTTTTTGCCGTTTATGAGGCGATGCGCGTGGCGGTTGAACGTGCGCGTCGGGGTGAGGGTCCCTCGCTAGTGGAAGTGAAATTAGATCGTTTCTATGGCCACTTTGAAGGCGACAATCAGAGCTATCGAGCCCCGGATGAGGTCAAGAACGTGCGCGCGACCAAAGATTGCCTTAATCGATTCAAGGCAAGAGTGATGCGTGATCACAATATTTCAGAAACGGAACTTACGGCGATCGATGATGAAATTGCCCGTCTGATTGAAGAATCGGTGGCAGAAGCGGTCGCGGCGCCTAATCCGACGCCCGAAGATCTGTTGACCGATGTCTATATCAAATACTAAACGGCGAGCACTGAGGACTTAAGTCATGGCAAGAAAAATTTCTTATCAGCAGGCCATTAACGAAGCGCTCGACCAAGAAATGGCGCGCGATCCGTCGGTTATCATCATGGGTGAAGATGTCGTCGGCGGGACCGGCGGTGACGGCGAAATGGATGCTTGGGGCGGAGTGCTCGGCGTCACCAAAGGTCTTTATGGTAAATATGGTAATCGCATCATGGACACCCCGATCTCGGAATCTGCCTTTGTCGGGGCCGCAATAGGCGCCGCGACCTGTGGCATGCGTCCTGTCTGTGAGCTGATGTTTATCGATTTTCTCGGCGTCTGTTTTGATCAGATCTACAACCAGGCCGCAAAATTTCGCTACATGTTCGGGGGTAAAGCTCGCACCCCGGTCGTCATTCGTACGATGATCGGTGCAGGTTTTCGTGCCGCCGCGCAACATTCGCAATGTCTGTATCCGATTTTTACCCACATCCCAGGACTCAAGGTGGTGATCCCCTCATCCCCCTATGATGCCAAAGGCTTGCTGATTCAAGCGATCCGGGATGATGACCCCGTTATTTTCTGCGAACACAAAGGACTCTATGCGCAGGAAGGCGATGTCCCGGAAGAGTCTTATACGATTCCCTTTGGCGAAGCGAACATCGTGCGGGAAGGAAAAGATGTCACTATCGTGGCGCTTGCGCGGATGGTTTCGATGGCAAAGAAAGCCGCCGATGTTCTTGCGAAGGAGGGGATCAGTTGCGAAATCATTGATCCGCGCACGACCTCGCCGTTCGACGAAGACACGATCCTTGAAAGCGTCGAAAATACGGGACATCTGGTGATCGTGGACGAGTCCAGTCCGCGTTGTGGTATGGCCGCGGATATTTCCGCCATGGTGGCGCAAAAAGGCTTTGGTCTGCTGCGGGCACCGATTCAAATGGTCACGCCGCCGCACACGCCGGTGCCGTTTTCGGGAACACTCGAAGATCTCTACATTCCTAATCCTGCCAAAATCGAAGCGGCAGTCCGTAAGTGCATGGAGTATGCGTGATGACTCATCCTTTAATTACACCGATTACGATGCCTAAATGGGGCCTCTCGATGCAAGAGGGCAAGGTTGTCGAATGGCTTGTCTCTGAGGGTGCGGAGGTGCAGCTGGGCGATCAGATGCTTGACATAGAGACAGAGAAAATCGCGAACACCTTCGAAGCCTTGGATGCCGGTTTGCTTCGGCGCCGGGTCGCACAAGCTGAAGATGTTCTCCCGGTCGGTGCGCTGCTCGGTGTGTTGGCACCGGAAAGTGTGAGTGACGCCGACGTCGAGGCGTTCATCGTCGAGTTTCAATCGAACTATGTCCCGCCTGCGCCGGAAGAGGGAGATTCCGGACCGGCATATCAATGGGCAGACGTCGGCGATCTGCGTTTACGTTATACGAAGGTGGGTACTGGCGGTCCGGCCGTTATCCTGATCCATGGTTTTGGTGGGGATCTGGGCAATTGGCTTTTTACGCAGGAGCCGGTAGCCGCCAACGCCGAGGTTTATGCGCTCGATCTTCCCGGTCACGGGCAATCTTCCAAGCAGCTTTCGGACGGCTCGGTCGCGGGCCTTGCCCAGGTGGTTGCCGGCTTTATGCAAGCAGTGGGGATCCCCCAGGCGCATTTGGCCGGGCATTCCTTGGGGGGGGCGATTGCGCTCCAGTTAGCAATCTCCGAGCCAGCACGTGTGTTGTCCGTCAGCTTGTTGGCACCGGCCGGACTTGGCGAAGAAATCAACAGCGCCTACCTGAAGGGATTCATCGCTGGCGAATCACGGCGTGATATGAAACCGCTCCTGCAACAATTGGTGGCCGATCCCGACCTCATCACGCGTCAGCTGATTGACGACATCCTCAAATTCAAGCGTACAGACGGTGTTCCCGCCGCGCTCGCGTCGATTGCGGACGGATTCGTCTCGGGGGGGCTTCAGAAGGTCAATCTTCGGCAAAAGTTGGCCACGCTTGCGATGCCCATTCAGGTCCTTTGGGGGCGCCAGGATAAAATCATTCCGGTTAGCCAGGCAGAAGGGCTACCGGCCAATGTTCGTGTCCAAATTCTGGAGGGTGTCGGTCACTTGGTGCAGATGGAGGCTGCGACGCCCGTGAATGTCGCATTGAAGTCTCTTTTATAAAGACAGCATGTCGAGGCAGGCCGGGTGAGGAGGCGACCGCGCCCCCTATCCTGTCGGCCTCGGCGCAGGCAACGGAGGGTTGATGGATTTCCCAGGGCTTATCATTGAGATGACACAAGCGGCTGTGCGCGGTGACGGGCGTGCAGTACGCGCGTGCTTCACGCCTGATGGCGTCTACCACGATTGCTTCTATGGTGCGTTCAGTGGCGAGTCGATTATCGAAATGGTGGAAGAGCGTTTTCACCGCGATGCCTGTAATTTCATTTGGGACATTCACGCACCGGTTTCGGATGGACAGATTGGGTATGCACGGTATGTTTTTAGCTATGAAATCCGGCAGCCCCAGGCGCTGGGCCGACGCGCAGGATTTGAAGGCGTAGCCATTTGTGAGCTTCGCGACCGAAAATTCGCCAGTTATCGGGAAGTCGCGAATTCGCTGGTCGGATTCCAGGCACTCGGGTTCGCGCCCGAACGCTTGGCTAGGCGCGCTGAGCGTGAAGCAGAAGCGTTCTTCGCCCTCCCGGAGGCCATTCACCATCGGTGACGGCGCTGTGATTAGCGCCTCACCGGTGGTGTGTATGGTTCGCGCAAATCGAGCCTACAGATCGTGCATTGGGAGGGCTTTGATGCGTGGGCGGGTGCCCAGCATTCGGCAAACCCGACTTGCGGCAACCGGGCCCGGCAGCGAGGACAGCGGACGGTCAGCAGTAGCCCTAGAACGCCAACAATGACGGCGATGAACGCACCGAACATGAGTGGGAGCGGGATTGCCGTCACAAAAATACAGAGGGCAAACACCATCCAGCCGCCCACCAGGGCCAGTAGGAAGGGACGCGCACGACGTCCCAGTTGCGCACGGACCGCGAGCTTGCTTTGCTGCGATAACGGGTTAATCAGCAAGCGCGGTGCCTTGGAACGTCTCGAATTGAACGATTTCGCTCACGGGACGGCGATAGAGCCGCGCCGGGATCGCGCCTTCCAGTGCTTTGCCGAGCGTCATCATGAGGACGGGCACGACCGTCGCGGGAAGCTCGGTTAATGTGCTGACCTTTGCCGCGTCAAAGCCGATCATCGGTCCACTATCCCATCCAAAATGTCGCGCCGCATACATCAGCGTCATGGCCGCAAGAGCCCCGGAGCGAATGGCTTCCTCACGCTGAAGCGCGGGTTGTCCGCGATAGACCCCCCCTATCATGGGCACGAATTTGTCGAGGATTTCCTCGGCAGCTTGTGCATACAACACGGCGGCCTCTTCGAATGCATCAAGTCGGCCGCAGACCAGTACAACGGCCGCGCAGTCTTCGATTTGCTGTTGGCCATAGGCCATGCCGCGCAAGACCTGTTTTCGTCCCGCATCGCGAATCACGATGAAATGCCAATGCTGGAGGTTGAAAGAGCTCGGGGAGTACTGGACCTGCTGAAAAATTTGCCGGAGATCGTCATCCGTAATGGACAATCCGGGTTGATAACGCCGAATGCTACGGCGGGCGGCGCAGAGTTCTGGAAAGTTCATGGGCGTGACTCCGGTTTAGGGAGCGTGATTTTGACAGGTATTCGGCGAGGGTGTGCGCTCGTGTGCGTGCAGGTGGCCTCCCCACGCACCGTGACCGCGGCGAGTAGTCCCCGACACGCGCCTCGGCAGTTGGCTTCCGCTAGAATACGCGTGTTTCACGTGCTGAGTCAAAATGCCTCCAAGTCCCGTTTTTCCAAACGCGCGCTATACCGTGCACGAGCAAGTTTGGTTGGCCGCAGTGCTGGTCTATACGCTTGCGCCAGTGGGCACACTGTTGGTGTATCAGCGGCCGCGCGGTGTGGATATCGGTTGGGATTTCGCGATGGCCGTCGGTATTTTTGCAGCGGGCGGACTTGCCCTACTACCGCTTTTGAGCGCGCGTTGGTGGGCTCCCCATCTGCGCTCAGCCGGTTTTCTCCGACTTGTGCAGGACGTTCATCGATACTTGGCCTATGGGCTCGTCGTGTGGATATCGGTTCATGTCGGCTTGTTGTGTGTGCTGGAACCTCGGACCGTTGGCTACCTGAAACCAGACGCTGTGCCGGCGATGTTTGCTGGCCTGTTGGGGTTGCTGATTGTCGTGTTCTTGATCCTTTCTTCGCGCTACCGCACGCGCCTTCGTTGGCCTTATCCGAGTTGGCGGCACTGGCATGCGCTCCTTTCGTTGGCGACGGTGGTGCTCGCGGGATGGCATGTGTTGGGCGCAGGCTATTACTACCGCTCGTCGGGTGCCCTCGTCGCTTTTTTGTGGCTATTGGCGGCACCCTCCCTCGTCACCCTTAGGCTGCGTCGCTGGCCCCTCCGGGCCATTTCCCCCCGGGAGGCCCCCGAAAGATTGCCTGCCCGCGGACGTGCGGCGCGGGTCGTCTGGGCGATTATGTTGATCTGGCTAGCCGCCGCCCTAGGCTTCGCAGAGACAGGGCATTGGTCACTTTCCACCGAGCAAACACTTTGTCCCGTCGAACCCTGTTTATAATATCGATTGGATTGATGGTCGCCGGCGGTGCGCTGTTGCAGTGGCGTCGAGACTGCATTGTCCGGCGACCGTTATTGCCGATAACATTCGATCACCATGACCACGGCGCCGTTCGATGCGCTACTTGTCATCATAATTTCCTGGACGATACCGGACGCGATGCCTGTTATTTCTGCCATAAAAACCGTCCCGATCTTGCGCTCCGTATTGAGCAAGATTTCCATGCGTTTTGTCGAGATTGCCACGTCCGGCTGGAGTCTCGAGGACATCATGCGGGACCCGTGCGGCGCTGTGCAGCGTGTCATGACGCCCCTGAGCTAAGACTATGACGACGACGGTATGGTGGATTCGCCGTGATTTGCGTTTAAGGGACAACCCAGCCCTACTGGCCGCCTGTGCGGGCGGCTGCGTACTTCCGGTGTTCGTCCTTGACCGTGGCATTCTCGACGGGCGATTGCACCGCCATGCCACGCGCCGGCGGGCGTTCCTTTTTGACGGCTTGCGTGTGCTTGACACCGATTTGCAAGCGTTAGGATCCCGCTTGTTCGTACTTGCCGGTCGCCCACTAGAGGTGCTACGAGAAGTCCTTGCGGTCAGCGGCGCGAGGGCGATTCATGCGGCTGAGGATTTCAGTCCTTATGCGCGACAACGAGACGCGGCCATCGCCCGTGAATTACCGTTGCAGCTCCACCCGGGCTTGACCGTCCATCATCCCGGCCAAGTACTTTCCAAACAAAACGCGCCCTATACGATTTTCACGCCGTTCTATCGCGCGTGGCGTGCATTGGGTTCCCCGGGAATACCGTGCCCCGCACCTAAATGGCTACCACTGCCCGCGATTTGTCTGCGCGCAGAGCCGTTGCCGGTCGCGCTTGGGAATCCTGACTTTCCGGCCGGTGAGGCTGAGGCACTGCGACGAATGGACAGCTTTCTGGCGGGGCCGGTAAGTGCCTATGCATTGCAACGCGATGTGCCGGCGGTAGCCGGAACTTCGACATTGTCACCCTACCTACGGTTTGGCATGGTTTCGCCCCGGACCGCCGCACATCAGGTAACCGCTCTGGGCGAGGGCAGCGGTGCAGAAACGTGGCTAAAAGAACTCGTCTGGCGCGAGTTTTATCTCTCCGTGATCTACCACTTTCCGCGCGTGATGCAGGGCGCTTTCAACCCACGGTTGCGTGCGGTCCGTTGGCGTGACGCGCCGGCAGATCTTGCCGCCTGGCAGCAGGGTCGTACCGGATATCCCATCGTGGATGCTTTTATGCGGCAACTCTTGGCAACTGGTTGGATGCATAATCGCGGCCGCATGATCGTGGCGTCTTTTCTGTCAAAAGATCTGCTGTTGGACTGGCGTCATGGGGAACAATGGTTCATGGATCACCTACTCGATGGCGATCCAGCGGCCAACAACGGTGGTTGGCAGTGGGCGGCGGGCGTGGGGACGGACGCCGCCCCCTATTTCAGGATCTTCAATCCGGTCTTGCAGGGTGGGAAATTCGATCCGCACGGGACATTTATTCGACAATACGTGCCGGAACTGGTGGAGGTACCGCTTCGCTATCTCCAACAGCCGTGGACGATGCCACCGCTCGAACAAGCGCTGTGTGGCGTCGAGCTCGGGCAGGCGTATCCTCGGCCAATCGTCGAGCATGCGATGGTCAAACCGAGGACGCTCGAGGCATATAAAGCCTCTCAGGCGGCCTACGGGGACTGACGCCTCTCTCCCTCTTGGCGGTTAGTCTTCGTACACGGCGGATTCGAACGCCTGCAGGGTGGAAATCATCTTGGGATCGAAAAAAGGAAGCATTTGAGTGGCGATCATCGCGCTCATGTTCCGGGTCGGATCGATCCAGAAGTAGGTATTGCAGATCCCGGCCCAACTCAGACTTCCGGCCGCTCGCCCGCCCGGAATCGGCTCGTCGTTGATCATGAAACTCAGTCCCCAACCGCTACGCTGACCCGGAAAGAAATCCACATGATGGGACAAGGTGGGAGCCTGCGCGACAATGCGCCCGCAATCCAACCCCGGACAATGATCGCGCGACATCAACGCCACGGTGTCTTCACGTAATATCCGAACGCCGTCCAACGTGCCGCGATTCAGGATCATGCGCATAAAACGCAGGTAATCCCGAGCGGTGGAGTAAAGCCCGCCTCCGCCCATTTCGAACTCAGGATCCTGCTTGACCTCAAAGGTCATCGGAGCGAGCGCCCCATCCGGGTCTCGAGCGTGCATCCCGGCCAGATGTGCGCGTTGTGTCGCACTGAGCTTGAACGAGGTGCTGGTCATCCCCAGCGGATCGAATAGATCTTCCCGCAAATATTGTCCCAGCGACTTCCCGCTCTGCCGCTCCACCATCTTGCCTGCCCAATCAATCCCAATGCCATAAGCCCACGCTTCACCCGGATCAAACAGGAGCGGAGTGGTCAGGGCTCGGTTCTCGCAGCTGAAAATAGACGGGGTCCCGGTCGCCTCTAGGTAACGCTGAATATCCGCACTCGAAAAATCATAGCTTTGGCCCGCGGTGTGGGTCAGCAAATGCCGCAGCGTAATGGCCCTTCTGGGTGCGCGCAGCTGCGGTTGGCCTGCTGCATCAAAACCCTCGAGCACCTGAAGCTGACCGATCTCAGGAACGATTTCTTGTGCCGGCGCGTCAAGCGAAAGCTTACCTTGTTCGACCTGTTGCATCGCGGCGGTGGCGGTGAGCGTTTTGCTCATCGATGCGAGCCATAACACGGTGTCCGGTGTAAATGCGCCGGCAGAACCCAGCGATCGTGGGCCGGCAGCACCTTCATAGAGAGTGCTGTCACGGTCGCCGATCACCGCCACGAGGTTGGGTAATCCGCTGTTGCCTACGGCATCGTTCAGCAGCGCGTCGATACGAGCTTGTCGTGTCATAACTAAGGCTTTCTTTATTTAAATAATCAAGCGTACTGATCCACACCCGGCAAAGCGGCACCATAGCTGTCCAAAAAAGCTGTTGTTGCTAGGGGTTTCCGTTTTAGTTTTTTAGGGAACGGTTTTGCCGGCCAGCCGAGCGTAATTACGGCCGCCGTGGCGACATCATCAGGAATATCCAGCAGTTTCTTGATCTCATTTTCGGCTAACACGAGCAGCGTCGTCAGTACTGTGCCCAATCCTTCATTACGGGCGGCAAGCATCATGTTCTGCACGGCAGGATAAATCGATGAGCCGGGTGTAAGCACCGTGCGGCCCAGATTGGCATCAAGTGCGGTGAGCTCCTGCCATCGCGCGCAGACCACGATCAGTACGGGGACATCGCACAGGTGGCGCGCGAAGTGATCGACATTGTCCAGAAATTTTGAATCAAAGCCACTTTTTATCTCGCCACTGGAATAGCGTTTCATGACCATATCCCAGATCGGCTGGTACAAATCATGAATCGTTCGCCGCTTGCTCACGTCACGAACAACCACATAGCTGACCGGTTGATTGTTACTCCCAGTTGCTGCCCAGCGCGCGCTATTCAGAATTTTGGCGACCAGTTCATCCGAGACGGCCGCGGTCGTGTAGTGACGGCAGGCGTTCAACGTCTGCATTGCTTCTAGGACATCCATGAGGGGCTCCTGCGGGGCGGTTGAGATAGAGAGTGCGAAGAATAAGGGGAAGCGAGGGAACTCGATAGAGGGCATGTGTGCCAGCGTCGGAAGCAGGAAGCATATTCTTGCATTGCAATATCGCCGTCATTGACTAAACCCCCACGGGTGAAGCTGTTAATCTCACACGAAGTAGCCGCATGATTGGTTGGTTTTTTTCAATAACCCTGGCCGGGAGGAGATCCGAATATGGCACTGCTGAATTACGAAGTTACCGGGCATATCGCCCTTATCACGCTGAATCGGCCGGAGGCGCGCAACGCCTTGAATCCAGAAGTGGCGGTACGGTTGGCCCGAGCCTGGGCTGCCGTGCGTGATGACGATAATGTCCGGGTGGCGGTGCTGACGGGAACAGGCAGTGCTTTTTGCGCGGGCGCTGATCTCGGACAACTGATTCCGCTTATTTCTGGCGCTAGGCAACCGGCGGATGAATGGGATGAGCAATACATGCGCGATCCTATGATCACCCGGCACGCCCTGTTGCGGGATTTCGATACCGAGAAACCCGTTATCGCGGCCATCAACGGTCATGCGATCGCAGGGGGGATGGAAATTCTGCAGGGCACCGATATCCGCGTGAGCGTACCGGCAGCCAAGTTTGGTGTTCAGGAGGTCAAGTGGGCAATTTTTCCAGCAGGGGGATCCAGTGTGCGACTACCGGTACAACTCCCCTTCGCCAAAGCAATGGAGCTGTTGTTGACCGGCGATCTCATCACCGCGCAGGAAGCGTTGCAGTATGGTTTCCTTAACCATGTCACCGATAATCCACTTGCAAAAGCGCTTGAAATCGCTAACAAGATTGCGGCTAACGGACCCTTGGCTGTCAAAGCGATACGGCGCTCTGCGCGAGCGTGTCTCGGTCTGCCGGAACGCGCTGCGCTTGATCTTGAACATCAAATAGCGATGCCGGTTTTTCAGACCGAAGACGCACGGGAAGGCCCACGCGCTTTCATGGAAAAACGCGCCCCGATTTACCATGGGCGGTAATCGCGGGATTTAAAGTATTGAGGCAGAACGGCCAGGATGTGGGCGTAATTGCGGGAATTCTGGGTGTCTGAAGGGCACGCCATGCGGCGCGAGCGCCATCTTTTTCAATGGGTGGCGACCTCCGTCGTCGTGTTTAAGGCCGTCGATGTTGGCCATCCCATCGTGCGGCCTCGATGCCACCCAGACATCGTCACCGAAGAATCGCAAGGAAAGTGTACGGCGACGTTTGCCTGTCTGCGTCGAGGCGCCGCCATGCAGGGTGGCG
Source organism: uncultured Pseudomonadota bacterium (assembly GCA_903825645.1). Classification (GTDB taxonomy): domain Bacteria; phylum Pseudomonadota; class Gammaproteobacteria; genus CAIKBL01. Next base: position 21,244 of record CAIKBL010000007.1, read on the forward strand.
GGATGGAAAACAATGATATCTCCAGGCACCACAGCCCATGACACGATCGAGAAATCTTGTGGGCGTGCATCCACATCGGGGAGTGCGGGCCAGCTATCCGGATCGAAAAGGCTGGCGCCGACGTCGTCAGGATTGAACGCTGTGGGGTTATAAAGGGGACCGCGATGGGAACCGGTCACGAACTCAAGCGATTGCGCCTTGTCGACCGGGTCAAGATTAATCCACATCACGGCGAGGTCCTTCCCCATAGCCGGTAAATAGGGCAAGTCTTGGTGCCAGGGTGTGCGCCGCGTCGCGGCACCTTCCTTCAGCCAGATTTGCTCGTACATCAGCCATACGTTGTCGCAACCGAAAAGTGCCGCTGCCAGATCAGGGAGCACGGTATAGATGAGCAATGTCCGATACGCGGGAAATGCCTCGGGATTTGCCTGATCCTGATAAAAAACCCCCGGCGTCCCGGCGAGTACGGCGCCAGCCCCCGGTCCAGGGTGGTGCAGTGTCCATTCGAAGGCGGCTTGTGCCAGCTTGAGCGCGTGCGTGGACAATACCCCGGGGACGCAGACAACCCCGGCGGCCTCAAAATTCTTGCGCAGACCGGGTGGGTATGTTGCTGCAGACACCTTATGTTCTCCTAAGTGTTGCGCTCAAGCGCAGAGACAGGTCTGTGCTATTTGGTCCACGTAAGCTAGCAACTCATCGGCCGTTTTGAGGCGTGGAAACGGTATCAGACGATGGACACCGAGTGTGGCGTAACGGTCCAACAGTGGGCGATCAAGCGCTGCCGCTGGCGTAATGCTGATTTCCAGTGGTCCCAGCGCCACCGGCCGCGCCACCTCGGTTGCTGCTTTGGCGAGACCCGCGATACAACGTTGGGTGGCGGCTTCATCTAGTGCGAAACCGTACCAGCCATGCGCGTAGGCGACGGCTCGTCGAAAGGCCTCGGGCGCATGTCCTCCGATAACGATCGGTATCGGGCTTTGTACGGGCTGTGGATGGGCCTGTACGCCGCTGAAAGAAATGAATTGCCCTGCATGACTGGGTGCGGCTTGGCTCCAAAGGGCCTGCATGGCGTGGAGATAATCGATGGCGCGACGCCCCTTGTGGTCAAAGGGGATCCCGAGGGCATCGAACTCGGCCTGCAAGTAACCAACCCCAAGTCCGAAGATGAGTCGACCTGAGGACAACACATCCAAGCTGGCGAGTTCCTTTGCGAGGACCAGCGGATTCCGCTGGGGCAGAATGATGATCCCGGTGCCGAGTTTTAGGGTTGTCGTATGTGCCGCCACAAAGCTGAGCGCGACGGCGGGGTCGAGAAGCGGGTACCAAGGCGGCAATGGAGAAGGAGCCACTTGCGGGTCGGGAAGCACCACGTGCTCGCCCGTCCACACAGATTCGAAACCGGCCGCTTCTGCAGCCTGGGCTACCCGTTTCGCGGTGTCAGGCTTACTACAGGCATTCATGTTGATGCCGAACAGTCCGAGTTTCATAGATGCCCCTTTGACTAGCCCGCGTACTAACGGTCGCCTTTTATTAACACGCCGCTTCCCGCCAGCGCTTCGATACGCGCCGAGGAGTAACCGAGAACTTCGCCCAAGACGCGTTGGTTATGCTCGCCCAGTAACGGCGCCGTTAATTCGGGGATCTCCGGCTGCTCCGAGAAACGCAAGGGGAAACCGGGCATCATGAAATCGCCGAGGATCGGATCTTGGACGGTTCTCAGGGTGCCCCTTTTTTCGAAGTATTCGTATTTGGTGGCGTCGTACGGGCTGATGACGGGCGCGCTGGGTACACGGTACTCCTCCAGACACGCAAGGGCCTCGGCGTCGCTTGAAAATGTTGTCAGCCAGGCTTCGATCAGAGGGTTCAGTTCGTCCTGATTCTTCGCGCGGGGACCCGATTCAGAGAAGCGCGGATCATGCTCGAGATCGGGTCGATTCATAGCCTTGCACAGATTCGGCCACTGCAACTGCAGCGCCATGATGACCAGATAGCCTTCCGGTCCCTTGAATACGCCGATCGGTGCGACTAGTTCATGATTGGAACCCACACGCCCGGGTTTCCAACCGTCGCCTAGCGAGATCGATTGCACATTCAGTTCATGCATATGAAACAGTGAATCGACCATGGAAATATCGAGATATTGGCCTCGCCCAGTCCGTTCGCGATGAAATAATGCAAAACCAATGGCCGAGAATGCATGGACGCCTGAACCGACGTCTGCCATGCCGACGCCGACAGGGTGAGGCTTGCCGTCGCGAGGCCCGGTGACGTGCATGAAACCTGCGTAGGCTTGTGCTATCCAATCGTACCCCGTGCGGTGGGCTAGCGGGCCGGTGCGGCCGAACGCAGAAATAGAAGCCATGACAAGTCTCGGATTTATTTTGGAGGCACTCGGATAGTCGAGGCCTCGCCGTTCCATGACGCCCGGGCCATAATTTTCGACCAAGACGTCCGATTCTTTGACGAGATCGAACAGGATTTCTTTCGATTCAGGCTTCGAAAGATCCAAGCACAAACTCTGCTTCCCTCGGTTTTGCTGCACGAAGTAACCGCTGCGACCATTCTTCAGGAAAGGCAATCCACGCGAGGGGTCCCCAGTAGGCGCGTGTTCGACTTTGATGATCTCTGCGCCCATTTCGGCCATCAATCGGGTCACGGTCGGCCCAGACAGATATTGGGTGAAGTCTAAAACCCGAATGCCTTCTAAAATCATGGATACGCTCCCTCAACGTGTTTCCTTGAACCTATCCGAAAACGCCATCGCGCGCCATCGTGTCGCGCCCGAGAGTGTTTCATTGGAAGGCGACCGGCACAGGTGCGGTCACTCTTGTCGCCGGCAACAGCGTCTCCCCCAGCCCGATGGCAGGGTCTCTCGTGGTCCCGGGTATTCACGGATGTCTCGGTGCTGTCCGAGCGGTTCATCCCACTTCCTTGCCATGGGTGTACTGCGCGGCCTCGTTCTGTGTCGGTCGTGGTCGTTAGAGGGGCCCTCGGTTACTACGCCAGACACTTGCTAACCACGGCTGCTGCGCCCGAGGTAAATCAGGGGGGCGGTAAAAGTGTCGGATTTCCGTGAATCCCGCCGCCGCAAGCAAAGTTTGCCAGCGCACCCAACTGTAATAGGTGCCATAGCGCTCTCCACGCCAACCTTCTTCATCGTTCCCGCGGGGGATCGAGCAAAAAAGCACCCCAGACGGCTTGAGTGTTCGTGCTAAGCAGCTGAGTACGGTGGGCAACGCGGAGCTTGGGAGATGGAACAACGACGCATTCGCAAAAATGCCATCGAAATGACGCGCAGGCAGATCGAGGGCGAGAAAATCCTGTTGCCAAACGTCGCACCCACTGTGGGCACGGGCCATCGCCACAAATTTTTCGGCCCCATCCAGTCCGATGGCGCGATGCCCAAGACGCGAGAAGGTTGCGAGATCCCGACCCGGGCCGCAGCCAAAATCCAGAATGCTCCAGGGCTTCGGCAGCAGGATAGCGTCTAATAGCGCCGTGATGTTCTCCTGTACGTCATGATCCATCGTCCCCGCTCGGTAAGAGGCCGCGTGCGACTCATAATGGGCCAGCGTACGCGCAGAGAGGGTCGATGCCGGGGAAAAGTGCGCTAACAGGGAAGCGGGGTCGTCGAAAATGTTTGCCATCTGGGCGCCTCGTCATGGGTGCGCCGCGGCACCCTGTAGATGTTTAGGGCAGGAGGCGGCGCCGCCACCCGTGGACGGAAGCACACTTTCCGACGTTCATTGTAGCGCTCTGAGGACTTGATAGATTGCAGTCGGTTCAGGGCTTGCCTGCGCTGCAATCGCCCTTCAGGATAGGTGCCATGGACAACATTCACCTACAGCCAAACTCGGCTCGCCGCTATGTACTCGGCATTCTTGTGGTGGTCTACACCTTCAATTTCATCGACCGGCAAATTCTGTCCATCTTGTTCGAACCGCTCAAACGAGAACTCCATCTGTCGGATACCGCGCTGGGACTTTTGTCGGGATTTGGTTTCGCGATGTTCTACGCCACGCTCGGGATCCCCATCGCTCGTTATGCCGATCGCGGTAATCGTCGTAACGTTATCGCCCTAGCGCTCGCCCTGTGGAGTGGCATGACGGCGTGCTCCGGATTGGTGACCAATTTCTGGCAGTTATTGGCGGCGCGGATCGGCGTCGGGATCGGTGAAGCGGGATGTACGCCTCCAGCTAACTCTATTTTGTCCGATTATTATCCACCGGAATCGCGATCAACCGCTTTCGGTATCTACGGGCTCGGGATCCCCATGGGGATCTTGTTTGGTTTTCTTGCCGGCGGGTGGGTCAACCAAATCTTCGGCTGGCGTTGGGCTTTCTTTTTGGTCGGGGCACCGGGTCTTCTTCTCGCCTGCGTCGTTCGTCTAACGGTTCGCGAGCCGATACGAGGCCAGATCGAACGGCGGGGAGATAGCGGTGTCCCCCCGGAGGTCCGTGAAGTGATTGCTCATTTATGGCGACGACGCGCCTTCGTTCACCTGTCACTTGGGGCGTCGATGACGGCTTTTGTGGGCTATTCCTGGGTGGTCTGGATGCCTTCGTTTCTTGTCCGTTCCTTCGGAATGACGACGGGAGAAGTCGGTACTGCACTCGGCCTGATCATTGGCCTAGGCGGAGGCGCAGGCATCGTTCTTGGCGGGTATTGCGCCGACTACTTTGGTCGACGCGATAGGCGATGGTCGATGTGGGTGGTTTCAATCGCGCTGCTCGTGAACATTCCTTGTTGTTATGCGGTATTTTTTGCGGATAACGCGAGGGTCTCGCTTGCGCTGATGGTGCCGCCTTTCATTCTGAGCAATTGTTGGCAAGGTACTTGTCTTGCGCATACGCAGGGGCTTGTCTCTCTTCGGATGCGGACCGTGGCAGCGGCCATCTTCCTTTTTATCGTGAACATTATAGGGTTAGGCGGCGGACCACAATTCGTCGGGATGATGAGTGATTTCCTTCGACCCACTTTGGGCGTGCAATCTTTGCGCTATGCCTTGATGCTTTGTTCTACTGCGAACTTGTGGGCCGCGGTGCATTTTTATTTTGCCGGTCGGGTGTTGCCCGCTGAACTTGCCGATCAAGCCGCCGACACGTTTGCTAGGCGCGTGCCGAGGTAGCCGATCCCAGTAAGGCGGTTTGTGTGCCGGCGTAACGCGGTTGATTAATCAAGGCTTCATGTAGCTCGGTCAGGCGCAGAGGGGTGGTGAGTGCGGTATTATCAGCGCCAGCGTGCCTGCCCGTAGCTTGTGGACCAAGGCCCATCGTGGTTCGGTTAAGGATCCTTCATACTCGAGTAAGGCATGCAATCGGGCATGTTCGGATTCCCGGATTGTTCCTCCCGACACAAGGTCCCGGCCGACGATTTCAAGGGAATTAGCCGCGACACGAACCAAGGATTGCTGGTGTTCTGATAATGTGGGGCCTAGTTCGCGTCGCAAAAAATTGCGGACACTATCGACCAGATCCCCCGTGGAGGGTAGTGCCGTGTCGTTCGACGCCGCGCTGGTGGTGTCTGCGATGATCGGGCCGGGAATCAGGTAATTCACACAGTCGATTTGGCATTCCGAAGATCGCCGTCCGACGGCAGGACGTTCAACAGTCCGATCAGCGCCATGCCGATAATGATCGGACATGAGAAGGCAGCCAATCGCCCACCAAAAAGATCCAAACACCTCCCAATAACCGACCTCATTTGGATCTATGTTTGTCCTGGATTCAGCGTAATAACCGGCAAATAGATCCGCATACTCACCAAACCCGCCGACGGGTTTGTCGGTCTGACCGAACCGCCACGAACGTGTGCACAACCAACCCAGATCGCGTAGCGGATCCCCGAGGTGCGCGATTTCTCAGTCGAGCACGGCCATTATTCCGTGCGAGGCTGTCATCAAATTTCCATTGCGAAAATCGCCGTGGACCAGGGTTTTTCTGGAATTTTTAGGCACATGTTCAAGCAGCCAGCGCGCGTTATAGCCAATCATCGGACAAGGACATTCCAGCGCCCGATAAAGACCCCAGGTGTACTCAATAAGCACTTGCGGTGGGGTTGCCGCCAGTGGTGGATTAAAACAACTGGCAGTGACGTCCATGCCGTGGATACGCGCCAGAATTTTCCCACACTGGAAGGCGAGCGAGGGTGCTAGCGCGGAAAGGGTGGAGCCACGGACGATTTTAAAGTCAGGCGTTTTTCCCTCACCAGGGCATGAGGAAACCCTCGCCGAGCCCGTCGCTGGGCACAAACTCCGCGAGGACTTCTGGGACCGGCACACCCGCGCGTCGGGCGGCGTACAGCAAGCGCGCTTCGTTTAATAAACCCGCTGCTTGACCACCCGATCGCTTAATGGGTTGTCCACCGGCCTCCCGACGGAAGGCGAGACGGTACACATAATCGGCGCCGGAAATATCCAGCTGGTAGGTTTCCTGGCTGGCGCCGCCCGTAAGCCGCGCATAGGCACGTAATTCCCGATAATCAGGTAGCATGCGCGCTAGGGCCTGTTGATCTTTCGCATTACATTGGCAACCAAACCATCACGAATGCCAGCGCAAGCATGCTGGCGAAGTTCCGTGCAAGCTTGTCCTATCTTGTTGTGATGGCGTGGAAATCTTTGATTCTGGCAAACCTGTTCTCGATCAAATGCCGATACTTGTGCAGACACCAGTCCATCCCGTCGTTGCCCCGGGTATTGTGCTTGCGACGGGGGATGACCGGCTGTCCGCCACGCGCCGCGATGGCGGCTCTTAGCGCCTGACTGTCGTGGCCTTTATCGGAAATTACGTACCAGAGCGGCTGCCGCGTCTGTCATGAAATACTCCCTGCAGGAGGTCGATGAGGGATGGGCTTTCAGCGCACCGATACGCCTTTCGGTGCCTGTTGCTGCATGTATCCAAACAGATATCCGCCAATTCGACGCATCTGGATTTCTTCGGCTCCTTCGGTAATCCGGTAACGACGGTGATGGCGGTAAATATGTTCAAAAGGTTTGTGTCGCGAGTAACCGAGCCCCCCGTGGACTTGCATCGCGCGATCAGCGGCTTCGCAGCAAAGTCGATTTGCCCAAAAATTGCACATTGACACTTTATCCGAGACTGAGAATGCGCCGTAGGTATCCATCATCCACGCCGTCTTATGAATCAGCGCGCGCAGCATTTCACATTGGGTATGTAATTCGACCAATGGAAACTGGATCCCCTGATTACTGGCGAGGGTTTTACCAAAGGTCTTGCGGGAACAGGCATAAGTGACGGCCTCATTGATGCAGTACTGCGCGGCGCCCAGACTGGAAGCAGCCTGACGGATCCGATTTTCATTGAAAAAATGCTGGACGACCTGCAGTCCACGCCCTTCCTGGCCGAAGATGGCCGCGTTCGAAACCTCTACGTCGGTCAGTGACACCCGCCCATGATCGGTCGGCATATTGAACGTCCAGAGCATCTCCTCGATCTTGAAGCCGGGCACGTCCGTGGGCACCAGAAAGGCCGTGATACCCTCTCCGTCACCTGGCTTTCCGCTGGTGCGGGCGAAAATCAGATCCGCCTCTGCGGTATGGATCCCGGTGTTCCAAGTTTTTTCTCCATTGATTCGCCAGCCGGCGTCGCACCGGGTTGCGGTAGTTTCCATGTGGGTCGCATCGGAGCCATGGTTGGGTTCCGTGATGCCAAAGCCGAAAATTTTCTTGCCGGCAGCGAGTGGCTCAATCCACGCTACTTTCTGCGCACTAGAGCCATATTCCAGCATGAGCAGGAAACTGATGTTATTTCCCACGATAGCGTGCTCGTTTTGAAGGTCACAATGAAGACCTAGTCCTCGACCCGCCAGATGTTCACGGATCACCGCCATGCCGAGATTCGATCCATCGCGCCCTCCGTATTGGGCTGGGAATGGATAGCGGTAGTGGCCTGCGGCGTCGGCCCGACGTTTAGCTTCGGCAAGAAGTGCTTCCCATTCTTCCCGTGGTAGCCCCCCGCGGTCCCAATCCGTGCGCGCGTGTTCGCGCCGATGATCGAAAAAACGGATGTTATCGTCTTGTGCCTCGAGCGGTTGGATCTCGCGAGCGATGAACTCGTCGAGCTCTCGTAGGTAGGCCACCAACTCGGATGGGATGTCGAAATTCATGGGTAGTCGCTCATCTATATTAAACAGATCAAGACTACCAGTTATCCTCGGTCTGTCGCACCCACACTTAGAATACTCCCTGCATGCGAGCCGCTTGGCATGCAGGGACTGTCAGGATTTGGGCGAGTCTTCACCGGGTTTTTTGCGAATGATGCGCATGTGTCCATTCCTGATCTCCCACATTTTGAGATCGCGCGTTACCACAAACAGAGGAACATGGTAGTGCAGGCTAAGGTATACGTGGGTCTCTAATGGGGTGTCGCTTAAGTTTGCGCGAACCGCAATCCCTTTTGAGCCATCTGTCGATTGGAGATCTGACAGCGTTGCCTTGGCACACGAGGTCGACAGGGCGTCCGTCTGATGCAGCGCTGCCCCATTCGCACTGAGCGAAAAACGATAGTGACCTCCGAGCAATACGGTATGGGGATCAGCGGCCATCGCAATTGCATAGAGTAGAAGACCGTCACCACTAGGGTCCTGAGTGACGAGGCTTTCAAAGCGACTTGAGCAAGGTGACTGAATATTCGGCTCCACGACCTGACGCGCGGCGAGCTGGTTTTCTTGACCTCTGGAAAGTTCTTTTTGGGTCGGCTGGCTGAACGCCGGGATGAGCAAGTCATCAAACTTCGCCTCGAGCACCGCTTCGGCCATGCCTTTGCTAAAACGCACGAAACGGACCAATAGATGATTAGGCTTTCCCTCGGTGACCCATGCGCCTATCTTCATCTGTTCCACGTCGTAGTTTTCATGCATCAGGTCGAGCGCGATATCGATACGGCGCTCAGTTTCGTAGAGCTCTCGGCCGATAGCCTCGATCTGTGGCGACGAAAATACGCGGAGATCCTCGGCACGTCCTGGGCAGGGCAGAGTGAGGATCCCGAGGAGCCCCAGGAGCAGTCTGTTCATACTGAATTTCTCATTGCCGGCGTCTCGCTGATGGTTATCCGAATGTTACAGATAACCATAAGCAGTCCAACCACCATCTAGGACCATGATATGTCCGGTCATGAAAGCGGCATCCTCGCTCGCCACGTAGACCACGGCTTTCCCGATTTCTGCACTGGTGCCGAGTCGACGCAGCGGAGTGCGTTTCTCCATGGCTTCGTAGGTCATTTTTCCGTCATGAACGAGGGTTTCGATCAGATCTGTTTTGACATATCCGGGCGCGACGCAATTCACCCTGATCCGATACTTCGCAAGTTCAATGGCCAGAACGCGGGTCATGTGTTCAACAGCGGCCTTCGATGTGCAGTAGCCCAAGGTCTGCGGGGCAGCATTCTGGCCGAGAATAGAGCCGATATTGACGATATTGCCACCGCGGCCGGCCGATTTCATTTGTCGAACGGCCGCTTGAGTGCACAAAAAGACGGATTTGACATTCACATCCATATGTAAATCCCAATTTTCTTCCGTCATGGCAAGGAGCGGCGTCGGTTGAGAAATCCCGGCATTGTTGACCAACAGATCAACCGAGCCGAGTTCGGCGAGTACCGCGTCAAACGCGGCGGTGACTTCATCCGATTTTTCAACTCGGCAACCGATAGCCATGGCGCGTCGACCATATGCACGGACCGCCGCTGCGGTCTCTTCTGCGTTCTCGGCACGGGTGGCGAGGCAAGCTACATCGGCGCCTGTCGATGCCAGCGCCTCTGCGATGCCCCGACCGAGCCCCCGACTTGCGCCGGTCACTACCGCTACCTTACCGTCCAGTTTCATCACAGGCTCGCTCCGTATTACGGTTATAATCTCCGTATCATATCCGACTCGCTTCCGGGGAGGGCGATATCACAGATGCCGACAGTGTGCTCATGGCGACGATTGAGATTCGAGAGACCTGACGTTCAAAACTTGCACGGGATGACGAAAGGGGAGTCAGATGTTTTGTTTTAGTCAGTCGTGCTCGGCGGGGCAGGGACGGTGGGCACTGAACTTGCGAGCCTGTCTGTTTGGCGTGCTGGCGATGTTGATCAACGCGCCCGTTAATGCGCGCGAGGCCACGGCCGGAATGGTGGTGGCGACTTGCTCGCGTGCTCTTGCGGGCGGTTATTCGGGTCGTGATGCCGCCATGTGTGACTGGCACGTGAGACCTTGCGCAGTCTGCGGGAAAACTCCAGCTCATGCGTTTTGTATCCCACCGGATATGTCACCCGCCGCTCTCGCGCGCGAAATGGTTCGTCAGCTGCGCAGGGCAAGCGTGCTTACCGAAGCCGCGAAGCCGCAGATCCGCGAAATTCTACGGACACGTTATCCTTGCGACACGCTGGATAAAGCGCGACCGGGCATGCGAGGCGAGTAGACTGAGCACCTATAGCGCGGGCGATGCGGGGGCGTTTTCGGAAACCTAACGGGCCGGGATCCGCTGATGCGGGATCGGCACAGGAGCTCATATGAAAATCCAGGGACCTTTGATTAGCACTGAATGGCTTGCAGAAAATCTCGAGTCGCCGTTATTGCGCATTTATGACGCGACAGTGTTCCTGCATCTGAACGTGCACGGGCCGGGCTATGTCCCCGAAAGTGGGTTTCAAAAATGGCGAGATCAGCATATACCCGGCGCGGGCTTTCTAGACCTGCTCGGTACTTTCGCCGATTCTAGCGCTGATGTCCGCTTTATGATGCCGGCGGCGACGACGGTCGCGGCACTCGCTGGCGAACTGGGAATAGGCGATGAATCGCAGGTTGTCTTATATAGCGCCGGCAGCGTGATGTGGTCGACGCGGGCTTGGTGGATGCTGCGCTCGATTGGGTTCGATAGCGTCGGGATCGTCGATGGGGGATTGGATAAATGGAACCGTGAAGCACGACCGCTCACGCATAAGATCACCACGTACCCGCCGGCTATCTTGACGCCACGCCCGCGCCCGCAGTTGTGGGCCGATAAGGAAGATGTCCGTAAGGCCATTCAGGATCCTGCGGTGTGCACGATTAACGCACTTTCCCCTGAAGTTTACCGAGGCGATAAAAACATGTACGGACGTGCGGGGCATATTCCCGGCAGTCAGAACGTGTTCTATAACACCTTACTGGACCCCCTCGACTGTACTTTTCTTGCGCCCGACGCGCTCCGGGACTGTTTTGCAGCAGTCGGCGCTTTGGATCGACCCCGCGTCATTGCGTACTGTGGAGGTGGCATTTCGGCCACAATGGACGCGCTCGCTTTGACATTGCTCGGTCACCCGGATGTCGCGGTGTACGACGGCTCCATGATGGAATGGGTAGCCGATAGTGAGTTGCCGCTGATTTGCGGCACACATCCATAGCCACGACACGCATTCTAGGTGGGCAGACACTAACAGGCCTGCCATAGGTCAGCCGACGAAGGTCTCGTCTATGCCCTGGCGTAAGGCAAAACGGACCAAATCGGCAGTCGTCGCCAGCGATAGTTTTTGCAACAATCGGGTACGGTGCGTGCTGACCGTTTTTACACTCAGATTGAGCTCATTTGCGATTTGGGTTGAGCCCTTCCCGGTCACGATCATCTGGAATATCTGATATTCGCGATCGGAAAGATCCTCCAAGCTTGCTTCTTCTCGTTTACGGTTGACCGCCTCCTTCAATAGCGCACCGACGCTGGGGGTAATGTAAGTGCCACCACCCGCGAGCGTTCGAACCGCCGAAATGATTTCGTCAGGATCGGCGCCCTTGTGGAGATAGCCAGAGGCTCCGGCGCGGAGTGTGCGAACCGCGTAATGTTCCTCTGGAAATCGGGTATAGAACAAGACCGGTAACTTTCCGTGACTGGCGTTGATGTCGCGCAAAACCTCTATTCCATGTTTGCCGGGCATTGATATATCTAGAATTGCGACATCGAAAGTATCGTTTGCCAACGCAGCAAGTGCTTCGTCGCCATTTTTTGCAGAATCCGCGATGACAATATCCGTGGTGTCGGCAAACACATGCTTGAGACCGGCCTGAACCAGCGGATGGTCGTCAATCACAATGACTTTGATCACTCTATTTTCTCCTTGAGGGATGGTTTTATCGGTAAGGTCACCAGTACGCGAGTGCCACCGGGTGAATGATTCTGGACTTTGAAAGTTCCCCCTAAGGGGGTGACACGAGCACTCAATCCGCGCAATCCGAACGCGTCAGTTCGGGTCATGGCCTCCGCAACAAGTCCTTTTCCATCGTCAATAATATTGAGCGTCAGCGTTTCCGTGTCTACGGAGAGCTGTACGAATATTTGACTCGCGGCCGCGTGTTTGGCCACATTAGTCAGGCTCTCCTGTAAACAGCGGAAAAGCGTAATGGATTGTTGCGCATCGAGGGGACCGCAAGATTGTGGAAGCGTAGACGCGCACTTTATGCCCGTCCGTTTCTGGAACTCGCCCACATACCACTCGAGTGTTGCCGCGAGACCGAGGTGATTGAGCATCTGTGGGTGCAAGCCATTGACGATGTCATCTAGGGAATCACCTGCTTTTGCGATCATTTCTTTGGTGTTTGCGAGCAATTCCCGGATCGCCGGCGAGGCACTCTGAAGCTGATTGGCGAGTCGGTAAAGGCTGAGGTTTGCGGCTGTAAAAACTGCTCCGAACTCGTCATGAATTTCGCGTGCGATGTGGCGACGTTCGTCCTCCTGAAGGTGTTGCAGGTGATGCATCAGATCGCGCTGCTCATCTCGCGAAGCGGCCAATTCTTGTTCTATCCGCTTTCGCTCTGTGATGTCCTGCAATACGCCGATTATTTCAATCACACCATCTTCCGCTGCCGGAATTACTTGGCCCTGACAGTGGATTGATAGCTCATGGCCATCACGTGTGACGATTTTAAAATCAAGTGAGGAGGGTGATATCCACGCTCCCGTGGGAGAGAAAAACAAGGAGACTCGTACGCGATCATCCGGATGCACAAAATCCATAAAGTACTGATGGTCCATGGCGCGTTTAGCGTCAACGCCTAGGATTTCATAAATAACAGCAGACCAAAATTCCTTGCCGGTGTGTAAGTTCCATCGCCAACTTGCAATACGCGCGATGAGCTGAGCTTGAGCTAAATTAGCTTCGCTGCTACGTAACTGCTCATGAAGATATCGTTGCTCTGTGATATCGCGGCAAACCCCTGTCATTATCGGTGTGTTTTCGGAATCGTGGTGCATTTCCCCTAAGGAATGGATGATGCGCTCGCTCTGGTTGGGCAGCGTTATTCGAAAAATGATGTCGTAAGATAAGCCAAGCTGAAGCGTAGCATCGATGGCTGCCGATACCGCATCGCGGTCTTTCGGATGAATGATGGCGATGAAATCATCGCGCAGCCATGCGTTGGTGGAGGTCGCAGAAAGACCAATGATGCGCAGGGCTTCAGGCGAGCAAATGAGCTGACCAGTACTGGGCGCCCACTCCCAACTTCCGACCTGAGCGACCCGTTGTGCATGCGCGAAATTAGATTCGCTCCGTCGCAAGGCAAGCTCCGTGCGCTTGCGCTCCGTAATATCAAACATCGTTCCACTCATGATCAAGGGACTAGCATCCCACGCCCACTGGGTGACGACACCCTCTAGGCAAAGATAGCGTGATTCGCCGTTAGGCCGAAGAATTCGAAAGTCATCCTTGAATTGCGTGCCATGACCCAATGCGCCCGCAAGTACTTGACGAGCGCGGTCGACATCATTGGGGTGGAAAAAACAGGAGATGGTGTCATAAGTCGGTTGAAAGACGGTGTGGTCGAGCCCGAAGATTCGGAAACATTCCTCGGACCAGATCACCTGATTGGTTTTAAGGTTCCATTCCCAGTTACCCAGATGGGCGATAGCTTGCGCCGCGGCAAAGCGGATCTCGCTGGCTCTGAGCGCTTCCTCGGCGTGCTTGCGTGCGGTATCCGGACCGATCCCCACGATGCCGACAATTTGGCCTGTCCGATCGCGGACAGGTGCTTTCGATGTGTGTATGGAGAGAATCGACGGTTCGCCAGTGATCGGGAAGTCAACTTCGGCGGTTGTGCTTTCTCCGGTTTGGATTACCCACTGATCGGATGTCGTGAAAAGTCGGGCGCGCGCCGGATCTAACAATTCCCAATCGGTCTTGCCAATGATGTCACTTTCGGGGCGACCAAAATAACGCGCCACGGCCGGATTAATCATCCGGTATCGACCTTCCACGTCCTTGACGAATACGCGACTCTCCCGCTCTTGCAATAAGGCGACAAAAAAAAGGTAACTGTCTCGGAGCGCCTTCAGAACAGGGGCCGCCAGCATCTCATCGGTCTTGGAAATGGACACGTCGAGCATTGGGGCCACCATTGCTTTACGAGTGGTTGGTATGGAATGGCGCGGGGATACTTAATCAAGCGAAGTACCATCCAGTAACACCGCCGAATATCCATCCTTACCTTAATCTAACCCCTGCCCCTTAACCATAGGATAATTCTGATCATATATCGAGGCTTCGAAATGTGGAGGCACCTGAAGCGAAGGGAAGTCAGACAAATTGTCGGCGGGCGCGTCGGGAATCATCGTTAGCCGACCAGAAGATAGATGGTTTCCACAAACTGCTGATCAATTTCGTCCATCAATTCATCATTAGTGCAATTCAGATGAACGCCAAATTGCGCCAGGCGCGAGACGTTTTCGGGATCTTCCAGTGCCACGATCTCACTGAAGCTTCCGGTGCCAGAGAAGTTAGCAATCGTATCGGCGACTTTCAGGATGGTCGCGTCCAGACCGGCTAATTGGGCGCAGTGTGGCAAGTGGTGCAAGCGTACCGCCTCGCAGAGCGTCGTGGGTAGATGCCAGCTCTGTAACATCAGTCCACCTAAATAGGCATGATCAAAGCCAAGGCGCTCGGTTTCGAGCTGACTCAACCTGTCCTCGCTGCCCTTAACCTCGGCAATGATAGTTCCGGCGAGCTCGGGAAATCGGTGGTTGATGATCAGCGCACCCACGTCGTGCAACACGCCCGCGACGAACAGACGTTCCGGGTGGAGGATATTCGCTCGACGGGCGATGGTCTGTGCCATCAACCCCACATAAACGCCATGGCGCCAAAAGGCGTTCATGTTGGTGAGTTGACTCGAGAGTTTCGAGAAGGTTCGCACGGCTGAAATCGTGCAGACCATTTTCTGGACTTCCATCAGCCCGACGATGGTCACCGCGCGCGACACCGTATCGACCTTGCTGCCTTGTCCGTAAACGCTGCTATTGGCGAGTTGCAGGACCTTGAAGGTCAGACTGGTGTCGCGCAGCATGACCGCGGCGACCTCGTCGATTGTGGCCGATTGGTCAGCGATCAGCGCGTTAAGTTTGACATAAACGTCAGGTGGTGACACCAACGCCGAAATATCCCCGACTAGACTTTGGGCAATGATTTCACTGGGAGTCTGGCGTGAGGAATCTGTACCCGCTGGCACGTTGTCGGCAATAAATTGATCGCTGTCATGCATCCCGTCAGTTGTCGGCCATCGGACTGCCGGCTTGAGCGGTCAAGTGAAATACGCGCCAATGCGGCAAAATTCCGAGCGTGCTGATTTTTAGGCGCGGACGAGTTTGAAATTCTCTCGACGGATTGGCTGTGGGATCTTTAGATCGAGCAGGGCGTCTGCACCAATGGTCGTCGCAAAATCGGCGATCAGGCGGCGCTCGGTGGGCGTCGCGGCGGCGCAAACGGCTAGGGCGCGCTGTAGCATCCATTGGTCATAGCTGAATAGTGCCCTCGTACCGGCTGCGGGCTGAGGGAGGTCGCGACCGAAAATCACCGCATGGGTCCCGAAGGTACGGGGAATCGCCGCTTTTGGATGTTCAGCAAGCCAGTCTTGGAACGCGTCGGTCTGGGCGCACAGGATGGGAATGTAATCCCGACTCATTAATCGCCAAGCAGGTAGCAGGCTATCAGGAATTTGCTCAATGAACGCGTGGTCGGAGTGCGGGACGGGAATTTGCATACGCTGGACCCAGGCAACTACGCCGGGCGCTACGGCACGCATGATGCGCCCGGAATTGGGATCTCGGTAAAGATGGGCGTGGAAGGGGCCATAGAGCGCGCAATCAGCGAGTGTCGGCATAGCGCCGAACAGGAAGGGATGAACCAAAAAATGCGCCTCCAGTGCAGCTAGCAATGCCAGATAGCTTGCTTCGATCGCTGGCTGTGTGGTGGGCGAAACACCGAGCAACGACGGCCACGTAGCGAAAGGAGCAGCAATTTTTTCACCGATATGGTACTGGGCCTCTAGCGAACGTTCGGGATCATTGTTACGACCAAATTCGGTTATGGCGAATTCACGGTCGTAGTGCCATCGATAATGCAGCGCCGGGACCTTGATCCATTCATCTGCGTATAACTCAAAGAGCAGCGCCGCAAAACGCGCCACCGGGGTCTGCGGTAGAAGCGTGGGAGACAAATGACGTGCCTCAAGAGCATCGATCATCTCCGAGGTGTCTTGAAGCGTGGTGTTTTCGGGGGTAATCAGGACGGGGATCACCGGCCAGCCTACCCGAGGTAGAATTTCGTCCCGAAACACGGTACGGGTCGCAAGTACGTCTGTGAAGGGCAGGCGCTTATGGATCAAGTAGGCGCGAATTTTGGCCGTGTAATAGGAAACGTCGGCGCCGAGGAGTTGGTAGGGATGTGAGTTCATCGGGAAGATAGGCATTGAGTGTCCGAGGCGCGCGCGTGGCGCGCCTCGGGCCGTGGACCGGCGATAGTGCTAAGCCTCAGGCCGCGGCCTGAACCTTGCGCGCTGCATGCGCTTCTTTTAGACGCCGCAACTCCTCCCAGCCGAGATAGCTTGTAAAACCATTCTCGTCGAAAAAGAGTACTGGGCCATCACAGATGAAGAGGTATTCCGTGTCTTCGAGTGCGGTGGTTGCGCCATGGATCATGCCGTTCGGCTCATAGACATAGTCACCCGTGTTCAGGGTTCCATCACGCACCTGGAGTTTGCCCTTGAGAATGAAGGTATGTGAGGCGCTGAGGTGTTTGTGCTGGGGTGCGACAAAGCCTTTCAGCCAACGAAACTGGACGGCCCAGCGTCCTGACTCGGCGCCGGTATAGAGCACGCGGATGAACGCCCGCTTGGGGTCCATCGGTTGTGGGATCCAGTCATCTTCACTGGCCTGGACCAGCGTATCCATCAATTCGGGATTGATAGGTGAGATATTTTGCGGCATAGCCATTGGCTCTCCCTTCAGGGTTGGGTTAGTAACTACTGATGTGTCGTCATCTGGATGAGCCCCACAGCCGGCTTTCTGTCACCCGGCCGTGGGTCAGTGGAGGTCAACCCACGGCGCGCATGAACGCCGGGGCGTGATCATCTTCAATATCGAACGCCGGACGCGAACCCAGTTTTTTCAGCTCCGGCATCACTTCCTTCGCGAACAGCGCGATGTTGGCTCGCGTATGCTCAAACGACATGCCGGCGTACCCGAACACCCCGTTGAAGCCACAAGCGTCGGTGCGGCGATGGATATCCTGCAGTTTTTCGAAGCATTGCTCCGGCGTCCCCCAGACTTGCAGATTCATGAAAAAATCCGCCATGCCATCAACGCCCATGTTCTCGAGGGTCTTATTGAGGCCGGAATAATATTCGTAGCCCTTGGTGCTGGAGAAATGGTTACTTTGCATCTCGTAGTGCTGAACGACGCTGCGCCAGTATCCTGCAATATATTTCCGGGCTTGTTCTTCCGCCTTGCCGGCATCTTTGTCGCACATGACCCATCCCGCGACGTACGGGCGGGGGGCTGCGCGACCGTGCATGGTCTGGAATAGTTCGTTGTAGTCGCGCAATTCCTGGGCGTGTTGCTCCCAGGGCTTTTGCGGGATCACCAGGATACCGATGCCGAGCTTGGCCATGATCTCCGCGGACTCTGCAGAGACGGCGGCGGCGTAGGTTCGATTCTTGAAAGACTTGAACGGTTCGGGACGGATGCGGGCGCGTGGTTGCTTGATGTGCTTACCGTCATATTCGCAATAGCCCTGCTCCAAGCCCTGCAGGACCATTTCGGCGCTTTCGACGAAACGTTCCCGTGACGTATTCATGTCTATCCGGAAGCCCTCGAATTCTACTCTGGCGAGTCCTCGTCCAATGCCGAAGATGGCTCGTCCGTCGCTCATGCAATCCAACATCGACATTTTTTCGGCGACCCGCATCGGATCATTCCACGGCAGAACCACGACCATCGTGCCCAGCTTGATTTTGCGACAGGCGCCCCCGATAAAGGAGAGGAAATCCACTACGTCCGGCATCATCGTATAATCGGTGAAGTGGTGTTCAATGCCCCAAACGGAATCGAAGCCGAGTCCCTCGGCCATGAGGGCGATTTTCAGATCTTTTTGATAAACGGAATAATCGCTGATACCGCCTTCGCGGTCCGGATTTTGAAAAATTGACGCCATTCCTACGTGCATTTCGAAACCTCCAGAAGGGATCCGCGCCTGCGCATCCTGTGTTTATTTCTAACGGCCAAAGTCTACGCTAGGTAACCTAGACGGGTCATCCCTAGCGATGGTCGGCTCCTCCCCTACGTCCTCTCAGATCCCGTCAATGGGGCCGTCTTCCATGAATCGGCGCAAGACGTTCAGCGTAATCTGGGCGATCTCGGTGTTGATGGGCAGTGCTTGCCCCCAAGCGATTGACCCGGTCGCGAATACGGCACCCCCATTGGTCGTGCCGAAAAGGGTGACATCGGCCCGGACTTGAAAATCCTGAGTACCGCCAAGGCCTGGGTAATTAAACATGATCTCCTCCCCGACATGAGGATAGTGGTCGGAGTGCCCTTCTGACGCCGCCAGTAGCCAGGTGTTGGGTGGGGTCCCCCATTGCAGATCGTAGCGATCGATTTCGAGACCCGCTCCGCCGCCCAGTCCGAGGCCGGTTTCGCCGAAGACTTCTCCGGCGACGCCGTCCATCACCCAAGCAACGGCGGGATCGCGGCTATCCGGTAATGTCCGGTAGGGTCGGCTTTCGTCCATCCCTTCTGAAGTAAAACCAACGCCCATCAATTTCTGTGGCGGGCGGCCACGGTTGCGCCAAATGCCGCCTCGCTCCCCGGTCGTTGCCATATAGTATTCACCCGGCGCCGCCTGCCATGCTCGGGAACCCGAATCGAGCTTGCGGATTTCCATGCACCAGGGCTCGTCCGCCCGAAATGCAACGACCCAGTAATAACCGTTGGCACCCAGATACATCACGCGGCCACCTCGGGCGAGGTAGGCTTCTGTCGCATCCAGCATGGCTTCGGAGTAGTACTCCGAATGCGTGCCATTCAGGACGACGTTGTAAGGTTTGAGAGCTGCTAGGCCTTCGCTATGCAGGTGCTCGTCGGTGATCACATCGTAAGCGATGCCGCTCTTTTCCAACCAGTAAATAATGGAGAGGTCGGCCGGAAACTGCCAGGGCACGCCGGTCGAGGCCATGCGGTGTTTCGGTCGCAGTCCCATAATCGGACGGTGATAAGAGGTGTAACACACCCCGGCGCCGTCGCTATGGTGGTCATAACTGGAGCGACCCCATTCGGGGTGTTCGGCCAGGAGATAATCAGGATCCTGTAAGATTAGCGTATGCCCAGTCACCGCTTCCACGCCGGGTGCGTCGAGTACGAAACGCTCGTTCGCGTAGGCGAGATAGCTGGCGGTTGGCATCAGCATCGCGACCTTGGCCGTGGGCGTGATAGGCCGGACAAAAAAAGTCAGGTGGTCTTCAACCACCGGGCCGCGGAGTCGCGCTGCGTATACTCCACTCGGGAGGTCGCGCGGGAGCTGCCACTCGAACGTGGATGGCCAACGACAATCTATAATCGCGTCGTCATTGAAATACACGCCGCCGTACTGGGTGGGCGCGAGCCGGAAACAGTCGTCCCGGCCCTGCCAGTTGTAACCGGTCATTGCCCGTATGGGTCGGTTGTACCCTACGCCGTGGAGACCATAGGGGCCTTTATCGAAAAGTTGCTCGCCGATACCTTTGTCGGTGTAACCCACCGTAGGATCCCAGCGGGCGACTAGCCCCTCGGTTGGCGGCTCACCTCCACCGCACAAGGCGTCAAGTTCAGCCCGGCTCAAGGCCCGTCCCTGGAAACCCGCGCGGTCGATTTTTCCGTTATACAGACCCTGTACGCACGCGCCATGCGTTCCATGGCCATGATACGCGGCAAAAAGTAGCGTTCCGGCAGACGGGGTAGGGGCGATGGAAACATGCGTGGCAAGATGATCGGCATAGGTGATTGGTACGATGCCTGAAAGCAAGCTGTTATAGGGGTTGATGACAGCCTCTTGGTAGAGTGTTACCGCCTGTGTTGCTGGGTCGAAGCTGGCGGCAACGAAGTACCAAATCTTCGCGACCAGCGGGGTCTTCACCGCGACTTCCGCCCGTTCCCGACCATTTCCCAACCACAAGGCAAGACGTCCCTGGTTGTTAATTCCCAGACCAAAGCCTTCGCCTGTCGAGTCAGACCACCGGGTTAGAAGACCTTGGCGTCCCTTGCCCGGGCTGGTGGGCCATATATACGCATAGACCGTAAAGGCACGCGAGATTCCGAGTCGACCAGCCGGATCGGCGACTGAGAAATAGCTGCCCACTTGCGTGAAGCGGGAATTGATCTCGACAGAACCGTTGCAACTGGCCTCGATTTCTTGCTCGATAAAGCCGGGACCCGCAGGGTTCTCGTCTCCGTGGATAAGTCTGACAATCTGCACGCCGACTTCATCGACGCCTTCGCCACTCGTCATGAACCGCTGCGTATCGCCTGCGGTGAGACTGAGGCGTTCACAATAACCCGTGACATATGGCTTGATCATGCGGGCTCCCCGGGAGTCATGAGATCGGTAACGTGGTGCAGGAACACCGCATGACAAGCGGTTCGCTCGTCATCATAAACGGCACTATCCACGGCACGAGGGGGCTCTCCTGACCGAATCGGCAAGCGGATGACCTGCCATTCGCGGCACGGGATCCGTGCGTAGAGTCCGTAACTGGGCGGACGACTGAAGAAGTTTTTCACGCGCTCCAGCGAGTCGGAATTTTGTCCCAATGGTTTGAGACGATGCTCTTCAATGAGCGCGGGCGTTATGAGGGTCTTGATCTGGGCTCGGATAGTGCTTGTGAATCGCGCATATACGAGGTGTTGTTTGTCCGTGTGACGCATGGCGTGCCCCCCCTGACACAAGGTTTTGACGGTGACGCTGACATTGCGCCCCAGTATAGTGGAGCGCCGCACCGAATATGAGGGGCGTGATGGCGTCGAGCGCGCCCGCGACTTTTTCGAACGTGGATAATCTCGAGCTGCATCATCGTACGCGACGTCGTTAGGAACCCTCACGCCGGCTAGCGCCCGCCGGTCGAAAGCCGCCCTAACGGGGCGAGCCGCCGCCGTGGCATCAACGCTAATCGCAGTTTGGTTTAAACCGCGACCAGCCCCGATCTCGCCTGACCGCATCGCTTGCTATTCCGGCAACGGGTTCGTGTCGGGGCAACGTCGCGACTGTTCCAGCGGACAAATCGTGACACCGCCGAAGCGGATTACGGATAGGTCGAGGTCTATCGCAGCACCGATCATCCGAGCGCTTTGGTGGAAAGCGGTTGTTGGAGGGGTGTTGCCCGTCTGTGCTAAGAGGGCGCAGGTTGCATGCCACGTGCTGCCGGTCTTATTTCGACTTTTTCGGCGATTTTCCGCGGTCTATGGGTCTATTTGACGTGACAAAAGCAGTGCCGCCTCCCATTTTGGGACGTCACGGTGACTTTTGTCCCTCAGATCGCTGTCCAGTTTCCAGAACGTTATATCGGACATAGTGTTGCATATTGTGCGCCAAGTCTTCTCAAAACCCTATTTTCGGGTGGCAATGGGAGGGGCTATCCCCGGTGAGCAAAAAATAATCAAAGACGCTGACCCCCTAATATGGGTACACTGCGCGGCCACAGAGCACCAGACCGCACTATGCCCGATATATCCCCGACCTTTGACGATTTCGATCTTCCCCCGGCGTTGCTGACAGCCCTCACGGCAGTTGGCTATGAAAGCCCAAGCCCGATTCAGGCTGCGGCGATCCCAGTACTGATGGCAGGCAAGGACCTGATTGGCCAAGCACAAACCGGAACGGGCAAGACCGCGGCCTTTGCCTTGCCCTTGCTGGCGCGACTGGATTTTCGCCAACATGAGCCACAAGTTCTCGTTCTCACGCCCACGCGAGAACTGGCAATCCAGGTAGCCGAGGCGTTCCAGAGCTACGCCCGGCATATGCCAGGCTTTCATGTGCTCCCCATTTACGGCGGCCAGAGCATGGGCCAGCAATTGCGGAGCCTTCAGCGTGCTGTGCATGTGATTGTAGGAACCCCTGGCCGCGTGATGGATCACTTGCGTCGTGAGAGTCTTGCGCTCGGTAAATTGCGGGCGTTGGTGCTGGATGAGGCGGATGAAATGCTCCGGATGGGCTTCTTAGAGGAGGTCAACTGGATTCTGGAACACACGCCCGCGACACGTCAGACCGCGCTTTTCTCCGCAACGATGCCGGAGCAGATACGCACGGTTGCGCAGCAGCACCTAAAGCACCCGGTCGAATTACGGATAAAGAATAAAACCAGCACGGTCGAAGCTATTCGGCAGCGGTACTGGCAGGTAGGGGGACTGCACAAACTCGATGCCTTAACGCGTATTCTTGAGGTCGAAGATATTGATGCGGCGCTTATTTTCGTTCGCACAAAAATTGCGACGGTTGAATTGGCGGAAAAACTTGAGGCGCGCGGGTATGCCTGTGCCGCCCTCAATGGGGATTTGAATCAGTCGCAGCGCGAAAAAACTGTCGAGCAGCTCAAAAATAAACAGCTCGACATCATGATCGCGACAGACGTGGCCGCCCGCGGACTTGACGTGCCCCGCATCAGCCATGTCATCAATTACGACATTCCGTATGACATCGAAGGCTATATCCACCGCATCGGGCGAACTGGACGAGCGGGTCGTCCGGGTGAAGCCATCCTGTTTGTCGCACCGCGGGAAATCCGGATGTTGCGGGCAATTGAACGTGCAACCAGGCAACCTATTGAACCGATGCGTGCGCCGTCTCGAGAAGCGATTGCCGATCGTCGTGCGGTCCAGTTCAAACAAACCGTATTTGACACGCTGGCAACTGAAGATTTGGAATTTTTCGGTGGCTTGATCGATGAGATGGCGCATGAACGTGGTGTCGACGCGCGTGAGCTTGCCGCGGGGCTAGCCTACCTTGTGCAGCGGGATCGCCCGCTGCGCGTGGAGGGGCTTACTCACGACGCGCCGCCATCGCGTAGCGACACGAGTCCAGCTAATCGAGAGCGGCCAACTGCCCGCCCGCAGCGACCGGCGACCACCATGCACGAGAACACACAATTTCCATCCTCATCCCCTCGAGGCAGCGCGCCGCCTAGCATGCCTAGAGCGTCCGCCCAGACGCGAGCGACGACTCCGCCGCAACAGGATCGAGCCGAACGGCAGCCGCAGCAGGACCGACCCGAACGACTGCTCGCGCCGGGTCCGGCGTACGCTCAGGAGCAGGCGCCGCCCAAGATCTTACCCACGGTCGATTCGCAACCGCTTCCCCTGAAGGAATATCCGGAACTCGAGATGGTGCGGTACCGGCTTGATGTTGGCCACGCACAAGGCGCAACGCCGAAACACATCGTCGGTGCAATCGCCAATGAAGCCGGCATGGAGAGTCGCTACATTGGTCGGATCGATATTTATGATGATTTCAGCACGGTCGATTTGCCTGAAGGCATGCCGCGCGAAGTGCTCCAGCACTTGCGCAAGGTGAGACTTGGCCAGTATCGATTCAACCTCTCCCCGTTGACTGAACCACAGATAAAAGGCCTAGCGGAACTGAGTGCGGAGGGCGCTCGCCAGTTGCGCGGATCGCCCAAACCGCGAAAGAAAAAACCTTCCTGAGGCCCTCGGCCTCGGATTAGCCCCCTCTGTCGGTGGGGCGCTCTCGGGCGGGATGGGGCGTGTGTCACGACGATCACGATCATTGACCCAACCGCGTAAGTCACGCGCGCGAAGGGGTGAAAGGCGATGAGCGAGGTGTCTCGCAGGCAGTGCTGCCGATCAGCGCCGTGATCTGTCCGGGCCCCAGGGGAAATAGCCAACTCGCGTCGGCTGTTGCTCCTGAAAAAGGGAGAGACTGGATGAACGAAAATTTATCAGCCTTCCTCTCTACGCTCGATCCCGCGCGGGTTCTGAGCGGTACCGACGATGCTTTCCTGACTGGGGCGGCGCTCCGCGAGAATAGCCAGCGAGTGGCGGCGGGGCTGCGCCGTCTAGGTGTCCAGGCGGGCGATCGCATTGGGCTCTGGTTACCGAATACACCAGAATGGCTCGAGCTTTTTTTTGCCTGTGCTCAACTCGCCGCGATAGCGGTGTCCATCAACACTCGATTTCGTGCGCACGAAGTGGGTGACATTCTGCAGCGATCAGGCTGCAAAATTCTTGCGCTATCACCGGGCTTTCGAGCACTCGATTTCGGGGCCATCCTGGCCCAGATAACGTCAGCCCAATCCTACGACGTCGCCTATACGGTGTTGGTTGGTCCTGCCCCCTCATTGTCAGTGCCCTTGCCGGGGGTGCCAATCGCCTATGTCGATTTACGCACCGCGGTGTTGGAGCCGCTGCCGGTTGTTCCGGCCGAGACGCGCTGCGTGATTTTTACAACCTCGGGGACCACGAGTGCGCCTAAATTCGTGTGTCATACGCAAGCAGCGGTTGCGCTTCATGCACGCGAAGTAGCAGCGCATTTTGGGTTTGACGGGCCGAATGCACGCGTCCTTCAGGCGCTTCCACTCTGTGGGGTCTTTGGTTTTACCCAAGCGCTGGGTGCGTTGGCTGGTGGCGCTTCCCTGTTTATGTTGCCGGTGTTCGATGCGCAAGCGAGTGCGCGCTTACTCGATGAATCTAGTGTCACCCATATGTGTGGTTCCGACGAAATGATGGACCGAATATTGGAGACGACGACGGTTTCCCGACCATTTCAAAGTCTTCGATATTTCGCTTACGCGAGTTTCAACCCGGCACTGGAGGATATCGCGGAGAGGGCTTTTGCACGTGGCGTGGTGATGCGTGGACTCTATGGTATGAGCGAATGTCAGGCCTTGTTTGCGCTACAGCGACTAGACGCCCCGCTGGCTATTAGACGCCAGGGCGGCGGCTTGCCAGTCTCGCCGTCTGCTCGGATAAGGATTGTCGATCCAGAATCCGGGGATGTACTCCCACACGATGTGGCCGGAGAAATTCAACTCAGAGGGCCTAGCCTGTTCAAAGAGTATTACGGGGATCCGGAAGCTACTGCGCGCGCCTTCACAGCGGATGGTTACTTTAGGACCGGCGATTTAGGCTACCTTCGGTCAGCAGGGGATTTTTGTTTTCTGACCCGCCTCGGGGACGTCCTTCGGCTGGGTGGCTATCTCGTCAGTCCCCTTGAAATTGAACTTATCTTAGACCAGCACCCAGGGGTGTCCGCGAGTCAGGTCGTTGGGGTGACTTATGCCGGGCGGCCAGCCGCAATTGCGTTCGTGATCGCGGGCAGCGCCATGAAATTTGACGAAAAAGTGCTGCGCGACTGGTGTGCGACGCTTCTGGCAGGTTATAAGGTGCCCCAGCGGATATTCAGCTTGGTGGAATTTCCGACCACGCCAAGTGCGAATGGGACGAAAATCCAGCGCACGCTGTTGCGAGAGCTAGCGCTGCAGCGCTTAGTCGGAGCGGAATGAGATGGTCCGGATATTGAACTGACAACGAACCTTGAACGAGGAGGATGGGAATGCGACGCGATATCGAATTCAACGCCGATGGTGTGACCCTCAGGGGCTGGTTCTACAAGCCCTCCAAGGGGAAGGGACCGTTCCCGTGCATCATTATGGCGCACGGATTTTCCGGGGTGAAAGAAATGTCCCTGGACAAGTTTGCCGAAGTTTTTGAGAAGGCTGGCATGGCGGTTCTGGTCTATGACAACCGCTGTTTGGGTAGCAGCGACGGGCGGCCACGAGGGGAAATCGACCCGACCTGGCAACGCCGGGACTATCGCACCGCGATTAGCTTCGCACAAACGCTTCCCGGCGTTGACGGCGATCGCATTGGCATCTGGGGGACCAGTTATACCGGCGGTACGGTCTGCGCGGTGGCGGCGCTCGACCGTCGCGTCAAAGCGGTAGTCAGCCAAGTCCCCTTCATGGTGGGACACAAAAATTTGCAGCAATTCCTGCCGATCGATGGTTGGGCACCCTTCCAGAAAATGCTGGATGATGACCGATTACACCGCATGCAAGGCGGGAAATCTAAACTCATGAAGATGTGTTCACTGGATCCGACCGAGCCGCACGTTTTCCCCGGCGAGAAGACCTACAACTACATCCAGCATTATCTGGATCGCGATCCAAAATGTACCTGGAAAAATCAGGTTACGATTCGTTCTCTCGAATACATGATGGAATACGATGTCTCGTCTTTCATGGAGCGCATTAGTCCAACGCCGTTATTGATGATTCTGTCTGATTACGACACGACCACGCCGAGCGATATCGCGCTGGCGTGTTATGCGAAGGTTCCGGGGCCCAAGCAGCTCGTCGTAATCAACGCGGATCACTACGCTGCCTATATCGAGAAGTTCGACGAAACGAGCGCCGCGGCGAGAGATTTCTTCCTCGAAACGCTCTAGTCGCGGTAGCAGTTTTTTTGCATCCGCCGAGATCCGTGGGCGATCACTCACGGATCTCGGGCCTTTGTCGACGTTAACTTAGGCACCTGCGCTTGGACGTGCTGACACGGCCCGAAACCAGCGTTGCGTATGGGCGTGATTCTCGGGGATCTCAACTTTTATCCAAGCATGGAATCCGATCGCGCACTGTGCCGTGATATCGGCCATTGTGTAGGTATCACCCACTAAGTATTCACTTCTGCTCAGAGTGTTTTCGAGCCAGTCATGAAAGCGGCCGATGGTCTGGTGACCCCGAGCGATTAGACCCGGGATAGCCGGAACCGATTGGTGCGGTGCGCCGGGGATGCTGCGTACCGAAAATTTTTCATGGCCGTTCCGGAACACCTCGGAGCCCGCAATCATGCCTTCAAATTCCGCCTTGCGTTGATAAGAAGTCACCCGTGCGCGTTCGACGGGTGTTCGCCCCAGTAACGCTGGCGTGGGGTAGAGCTCTTCGAGGTACCGACAAATGGCCATCACTTCATCGAAGTGGGTTCCATCATCCAGTTCTAGTGTGGGCAATAAGCCGCGCGGGTTGACGGTCAGGAAGGGTTCTCGAAGATTCTCTCCATTCACAATGTCCACTTCTATCGTGGGTAGCACAATGCTTTTTTCCGCCATGAAAATACGGGCCCTACGCGGATTGGGTGCCATGCGGCAGTCGTAAAACTTCATCATCAGTCCTTTAACGGAATTTAGGCATGACTTCTTCTGCAAACAGTTGCAGATATTCATTCATCTGCGCTTCTGGCATGCCGGGGGGGACGGTCCACGTGTAGTAGCGTTCGATACCAGTCGCCTCGACATACTGACCGATCATGTCGACTGCCTGCACGGGTGTGACAACCGACAAAATACCTCGCTTTGCGAGATCATCTGGGTGAGTGATTTCGGGGAAAAGAGCTTGTCCCGCCTCTCGCAACCAGTGATTGTACATCTGAATCTGATATAGGACCCCAGGCGCTACCTGGGCGAAAGTACGCTCGGGTTCGTGCGAAGTGATGAGCCAGAAATGCCCCCCAGCGACGCGACCTCTGTCGGGTTTTCCTAGCCGAGCGAGTTCGTCGCGATAGATTTTGACGAGCGCACTCATGTCGCCTGTCCCAATATAGCCATCGCCAAATCGCGCGGCGCGGCGCGCCGAGGCGGGTGCGAATCCACCTACCCACAATGGCATCGGCTGCTGGACTGGAAGTGGAGACAATTTGGCGTCTTCCACGTGGTAGTGTTTGCCGTGATAACGCACGGTTTCGCCTTGCCACAAGGCGCGAATGATTTCGAGACCTTCGTCCATGCGGCCGGCCCGGGATTTTGGGGTCAAGCCGAAGCCCGAAAATTCTTGAGGGCGGTAACCGATGCCGACGCCGAGATCAAAGCGACCATTCGACAAAATATCGATGGCGGCAGCGTCCTCTGCAACCCGGACGGCATGGTGCAACGGAAGCAGCAACACGCTCGTGCCAATCCTAATACGCGTGGTGCGCGCCGCCACCGCGGCCGCCAACGGCAAGATGGAGGGGGCATGCCCGTCCTCACAGAAATGATGCTCGGTCAACCAAACATCGTCATACCCAATGGTCTCCGCCCAAGCAATCTGGCGGAGCGTTTCAGCGTAGATCTCGGGGTATGGACGATGCCACTGTGCCGGGTTGCGCAGCGAATACCATAAGCCGAACTTCAGACCTGCGTTCATCAGTGAGCCTCTTTACGTTTTTCAATGAAGACTTGCATCCCGTGGCGGGGTCGGTAAGTGACGGTGGCCAGGGGCTCGATCGGATGGCCCGGAACCGGGCGCACGCGAAACTGCGGTAACAACTGGGCGAGTACCAGCTGGATTTCCATCATCGCCATACCTGCCCCTATGCAGGTCCGAGGACCTGCAGCAAAAGGGAGATAAGCGTAGGCGTGGCGACCCTGACTTTGCTGTGGAGAGAATCGCTCCGGATCAAACTGCGCCGGCTCTGGCCAGTAATCGGGATGTCGATGCAGACAGTAGGGCAGTATGGAGATGTAGGCACCCGCTGGGATTTCGAATCCACCAAAGACCTGTGCGTGAGTGGCGCGTCGAGCGATGCCCCAGATGGGCGGATATAGACGCATCGTTTCCTGCACGACCTGTTTAAGGTAAGGCAGTCTGACCAAATCCCCCGCGCAGGCGGGGTTGCCACAGAGCACCTGCTCCAACTCGTGCAGCAGCTGTGCTTCAACGTCAGGATATTGCGACAGCATGTAGAAGATCCACTGCAGTGCAGTGGCCGATGTTTCATGTCCTGCGAGCAGAAGCGTCACGACTTCATCCCGGATCTGCGCTTCTTCCATGCCCGCGCCGGTTGTCTCGTCGCGGGCCGATAACAGCCGATTCATGAGATCCGGGGTTGCCGTACCGGATCCCCGGCGGCCGTTTATGATCTTGTAAACAATATAATTGAGGCGGCCCATCACGCGTTTGACGTGGCGATTGTGGGCCGTCGGCACCCAGGGATAAAGAGTGAAGAACGCCGCCGGAGTTTTCGTATTAATATTGAGTACGTCGAGAATATCCACCATCTCGCTGGCGTGCTCATCGATTTCTGATCCGAACAGGGTCGCCGCCACAATCTGAAAGGTTACCCGCCCCATTTCTCTCTCTAGCGCTACCGGTTGATGCGCTTTCAGGGCGTGCCAGCGTGTGGCGAGCAGTCGGGTATAAGCGTTGATTGCTTGATCAAAAGTACTGACTACTTTGTGATGAAACATCGGTTGCATCAAACGCCGCTGGCGAGCCCAGGCGTCTCCGTCATTGGTGACCAAGCCTTTCCCCATGGCTTGCGCGAGGACGCGGTAGTCATAAAGGTGCTTGGTAAACTCAGGGTGGGCCTGCGAAAGAATCTGTCGGACATGATCGGGGTTGTTCAAAAGGTAAATAGTGAATAACCCGCGCCACCTCGAGACTTCGCCATAGCGCAAAAAAAGCTGATGCATGGTAACGGCTGGGTCACCACCGTAGGCACGAAGCGCCTGCCAGAAGCTCGGGCCCGGCGGGCGTGGCAAGGTCGCGCGCGATCCAATATTCATGGTCATGCTGAAAATATTTCGCTCAAGTGCAGGGAGAGGCCGCGATCGAGGCTTCTATAGTGCCGTTGCAACCCCGTCAGAACAAGCGAGGGAGCCGTTATCCAGACTCAGAGCCCTTGACAGTCGCCACCGAGATCCCGTGGCTTGAACGCCGTGTGCTGGTCTATTCCCGTGCGAGCTGATAGGGCATGTGGTCTCGCCTCGGTGAGGCGAAAATCGGCGCCACTCTCGCGTCGCTGTGCGATAGGCTCTAGAATTTCAGCATGCTGCTCTTTCCTGCTATTGATCCGGTCGCCGTTACGCTCGGCTCCCTCCAAATCCATTGGTACGGTCTCGCGTACCTGACGGGTATTAGTCTCGGTTGGTGGATACTGAATCGGCGGGCAGGGGGGGCTCCAGAATTATGGTCGCGCGAGAATGTATCCGATATCGTGTTCTACGCCGCGCTCGGCGCGGTACTAGGTGGGCGTGTTGGATACGTGCTTTTCTACAATTTTTCCGAATATATGCATGATCCGCTCGCGTTATTCCAGGTCTGGCGCGGCGGGATGTCCTTCCATGGCGGGGTGATTGGATTCATCAGTGCGATGGCGCTGTACGCGCGGCGCTTCGGGCGTGGGTTTTTCGAAGTGGTCGATTTTGTCGTGCCGGTAGTGCCGATCGGATTGTTTTTTGGCCGTATCGCAAATTTCGTGAATCAAGAACTTTGGGGCGCACCCTCAAATTTGCCTTGGGCGGTGCTGTTTACCGATCCCTTAGCCGGCGGCGTTGCACGCCACCCGACGCAGTTGTACGAAGCGGGGCTAGAGGGGATAGTTCTGTTTTTACTATTGAACCGAATCTGGTCGCGCCAACCACCTCGCGGGGTCGGTGCAGGGACCTTCCTGCTTGCTTACGGTGTCTTTCGTTGCGCCGTTGAATTCGTGCGTGAGCCCGATCGCCAATTAGGCTATCTCAATGGGACTTGGCTGACGATGGGGCAAGTCTTGTCCATCCCCATGATTCTTACGGGCCTCATCCTCATTCTCGTGGGCCAGGCGCGTCGTTTGCGCTAAGCGGAGAGTAGTATCGTGCAAACCTATCTTGAACTTTTGCGACACGTAAAGATCCATGGTGTGCCCAAAGGGGACCGCACGGGGACCGGGACGCGCAGTGTTTTCGGCTATCAGATGCGATTTGATCTGCGCAGATCTTTTCCGTTATTGACGACAAAAAAAATTCATCTAAAGTCCATTATTCACGAACTCCTCTGGTTTCTTCAGGGGGGAACGAATACCGGCTATCTCAATGCAAATGGCGTTTCGATTTGGAATGAGTGGGCGGATGAGCAGGGCGATCTCGG
The DNA here is from genome assembly GCA_903825645.1 of uncultured Pseudomonadota bacterium. Classification (GTDB taxonomy): domain Bacteria; phylum Pseudomonadota; class Gammaproteobacteria; genus CAIKBL01. Next base: position 52,402 of record CAIKBL010000007.1, read on the forward strand.
TCCCGTTTATGGTGCGCAATGGCGTACCTGGAAAACGGCGGATGGCCGGGTTGTTGATCAGATCAGCGAGCTCATAAATGGCTTGCGCCAAAACCCCGATTCTAGGCGTCATGTTGTCAGCGCCTGGAATGTGGGTGAATTACCGCAGATGGCGCTTGCTCCCTGTCATGTGTTGTTCCAGTTTTATGTCGCCAATGGCGAATTGTCCTGCCAACTCTATCAACGCAGCGCGGACGTTTTTTTAGGCGTCCCGTTCAATCTCGCGTCCTATGCATTGCTAACGCTGATGGTGGCGCAGGTTTGTGATCTCAAAGTCGGAGAGTTCGTGCATACCTTAGGTGATGCGCATCTTTACGTGAATCATCTCAGCCAGGCGGATCTACAACTGAGCCGGACTCCTTACGCGCCACCCTTGATGCGGCTTAACCCGTCGGTTCGGTCAATCTTTGATTTTCGCTACGAGGATTTTGAATTGCAGGGTTATCAGGCGCATGCGAGCATCGCCGCGCCGATTGCGGTTTAGGCGGGGCGCTGAGACGTGGAGATTACTATCGTGGTGGCCATGGCGACTAATCGTGTCATTGGGCGTGAGGGCGCGCTGCCCTGGCGCCTTTCCGCAGATCTCCGGCATTTCAAGCAGCTCACCCTGGGCCACCCGATTATTATGGGACGAGTGACGCACCAATCCATTGGTCGCCTGTTGCCTGGGCGCCTCAATATTGTGGTGTCCAGAGGGCAGCCTCTGGTGGCCGACGGGGCGCAGCTGGTGGGCTCCTTCGAAGAGGCCCTTGCGCTGGCCCGAGATGCCGAAGAAAGCATGGTTATCGGTGGCCACGCGCTCTATCAGATGGCTTTGCCACGTGCTGCAAGAATGTTGGTGACGGAGGTCCATGCCGAACCTAGCGGCGATGTCAGTTTCCCGGTGTATTCGTGTGCTGACTGGATAGAAACTGCACGCGAGAATTATCCGGCAGACGTGGGGAACGAGCACCCCTACAGCTTCGTGGAGTTAAGGCGGCGACTTTAGTCTAATGGCCGAGGCGACTTCCGACTTCCCGGGACGCTGATTCGCATGCCGTCCTCTAACCGTAAAGCCGTCAACGCGCCTCCCCAGACGGCACCCGTATCGAGCGGGATCACGTTGTATTTGTGCTCCTGCTCGCGTGTCAGTCGCAGTGTCGACCAGTGGCCGAATAGGATCGTGTCGGGGCCTCGAGTGCGGTCCGCCAGCATGAACCACGGGAGCAGACCGGGTGTTGGCGTGGTGAGTCCCACTTTTGTTTTTAGTTCGAGTCGACCGTCCGTGCGGCAGTAACGCATCCGGGTAAAGCAATTAGTGAGATAGCGCAATCGATCGTCCGGTGGAAGGCCGGCGTCCCAGTCGTCTGGCCCATCTCCATACATCATGCGCAGAAATGAGACGAAGGATTCGCCTCGGAGTACCGACTCGAGTTCGTGCGCAAGAGCGGACACTTCCACGGTCGACCATTGCCGAGGGAGTCCCGCATGCACCATGCAAAACCCGAGGGCAGGATCGCGATGGTACAGCGGGCGATGCCGTAGCCATTCGAGCAACGCCGAGCGGTCAGGTGCTGCGAGAACCTCCCGAAGGGTATCGCCTCTTTTTTGTCGCCGGGTCGGATCGTGAGCTACAGCAAGCAGGTGGAGATCATGATTGCCGAGTACGGTCACCGCGCAATCAGCCAGATCTCTGATCAGCCGCAGGACGCCGAGACTATCTGGCCCCCGATTAACCAGATCGCCCACGAACCAGAGCCGATCACGGGCGCGATCGAAATCGATTCTATCGAGAAGGCTCAGGAGGGATTGGAGACAACCCTGTACATCACCGATTGCATATGTAGCCATCTCAAGCCCGGCGCGCTATGGGGGCATAAGGGTCACTAATGAAGGACATTCGGCACAGAAAGACGAAAGACTGCGATTGGTGCTTCAAAGGGCGAGCCGTCATCCGTGACCATGTGGTAGGTTCCTTGCATGGTGCCTACGGGTGTCTCGAGCACAGCACCGCTCGTATAGCGAAAGGAGTCCCCGGGACGTAGGTGTGGCTGCTCACCGACGACCCCTTCACCCTTGACTTCCTGAACTGCGCCGGAAGCGTCGGTAATAATCCAGTGCCGGGTGAGTAGCTGCGCCGAGACCGTGCCGATGTTCTCGATGGTAATGGTATAGGCGAAAACGTAGCGATTACGCTCAGGGTTTGACTGAGCGGAAATGAAGTCGGTTTCCACGGCTATCCGGATAGGGCTGCTAGGGGCGAAGGCGTCGTTTTTTTTCACGGGGCTGAACTCGTACTCTGGAGAGGGCGTGAGCCCAATCTACGGGATGCGCCGCCTTGGAGCAAAGGTGGTGGGGAGGGTGAAGCCGGCGGCCACAGGTGGAGATTAGGCACGGGGACTTTTTTCGAGCTCCGCAACTGCGGCTTCGAGTTGCTCGAGTTTCTCGCGCGTGCGAGCCAACAGGGCGGTTTGCGCGTCAAATTCTTCCCGGGTCACTAATTGCATTTTTGCCAGCGTGGCTTCCAGAAATACCTTGAGGCTGGCCCTGATTTCTTCTTGGGCGCGTCCGGCGGAGGTTGGCAGCAGGGTGCGCAGCTGTTCGGCGAGTTCGTTCAGATTTTTGATATTCATGTCCCACATTAAAAGCACTTCGCGCGCCTCAGTCCAGTAGCGCGCCAACGAAAGAATGAGTGACTGTGGATGACCTAACGAGATCACCTTCGCACAAAAATAGTGCCGTCTGGGCTAGAGGAAGGGCTGAGATAGCGCGTTTTATTGCCTAGCACCGCTAGGGGATAAGCGCTATAAAGGGAGCAAGCGCTGCCGTTGTTGGATGTTTTCGCTAGTCAACATATTGGTGGCACGTAATCTGCATGGTAATCATGTGAGTCGTTTAGCCCTGAACGAGAGGCCGCACGAAGTGAACGCAGTGCTCAGGTATCACTGCCTCACGGGGGTTTCCTGGCACGGGTGTGAATGAACTCGAAGATGCTCTAGGTAAAGCCCTCCAGAGGGTAATCGGGGCAACTGAAACGCCCTGACAAAAGAGCTCACGGCGGTAAATGAACAGCGATTTTGAACTGGGAGTGGAACGATGAAACTAGTGACAGCGATTATTAAGCCATTCAAGCTCGACGACGCCCGGGAAGCATTGTCGGAGATGGGGGTCCAAGGTCTGACGGTAACCGAGGTAAAGGGGTTCGGCCGTCAGAAAGGCCACACAGAGTTGTATCGAGGCGCGGAATACGTGGTCGATTTCCTGCCCAAGTCGAAATTGGAAATTGCCGTGTCCGACGACAAAGTGGATGAGGTAATCGAAGCCATCGCAAAGGCGACGAATACTGGCAAAATCGGTGATGGTAAGATTTTTGTCACCGAACTCGTCAACGTCATGCGTATCCGGACGGGTGAAACGGGTATTGATGCGCTCTAACGGCATGGTTTTCCCCCCTTCCAGCGTGTGAGATCACTTGCCATGCCCTTTTCTGGTGCATTTTAATTAAAAATGCACCAGAAAAATCCATTTTGAACGATAACGCCCCACTGTTTTGAAGTAATCGGCGCTGTTTTGCGGCAAATTGGCGCATGGCATGTTTCGTGCTGCCTGAAAACAGGGCGCAGGCATGTGTCGCGATCCGTTTCCGGATCCAGACTCGTTGCGCGCGACCCATGATTTCAGACTAATCCTAGGGGGAGGGCGTGGCAATGTCGATTTCGAAGTTCGGGGCGGTGGTACTTTGGTGCATGCTCAGCACGGTTTGCCGCGCGTCAGCGGGTGGTCCGATTAACGCTGGGGATACCGCTTGGATGCTGGTAGCGACAGCCCTGGTTCTGTTTATGACGCTTCCCGGACTCGCCTTTTTCTACGGCGGGCTGGTACGTAACAAAAACGTCCTCTCCATCCTGATGCAATGTTTTGCCTTGGCCTGTCTGGTGTCGATTGCCTGGTGCATCGGGGTCTACGGTTTGTGTTTTGGAAATGGCGGCGATTTTCAGGCCTGGATTGGTCTGGGGCATTGGTTCCTCGGTGATGTGGCACGTGATTCGATCGCGGGCACGATTCCGGAAACGGTCTATTCGATGTACCAGATGACCTTCGCGATCATCACCCCGGCGCTGGTAATCGGTGGTGTTGCTGAGCGCATGCGATTCTCCGCGGTGCTCATTTTTGGTGCGCTATGGCTGTTACTTGTCTATGCACCCGTCTGTCATTGGGTCTGGGGCGGTGGTTGGCTAATGCAGCGGGGGATTTTGGATTTTGCGGGCGGTACGGTGGTGCATGTCAACGCGGGGGTCGCGGCCATTGTGTCCGCGTTGGTGATTGGACCACGCAAAGGGTTTCCGGAGAGCGCCATGGCGCCGCACAACATGACTCTCGTCGTTGCCGGCGCCGCTATGTTGTGGGTCGGTTGGTTCGGCTTTAACGCGGGCAGCGCCCTAGCGGCCAATGGGAGTGCCGGAATGGCCATGCTCGTGACTCATCTCGCTGCCGCGGCGGGTTCGCTCGCTTGGATGGGAATTGAATGGTTCCGCTATGGCAAGCCGAGTGTGCTCGGTCTGGTGACCGGAATGGTCGCCGGCTTGGGGACGATCACGCCTGCCGCCGGTTTCGTATCTCCCGGTGCCGCCCTCGTCATCGGTCTTGCCGCCGGCATAATTTGCTACGGCGCCACGCAGTTCATCAAGAGGATCTTGAAAATAGACGATTCCCTGGATGTGTTTCCTGTGCACGGTGTTGGCGGGGTCATCGGTACCTTGTTTGCCGGTGTATTCGCTTCGTCCGCCCTGGGCGGGGTGGGCTTTAACGCTGGCGTGTCCATGCTTGAGCAAGTGACCGTCCAGTTCGAGGGGGTTATCGCAACGGCGACTTGGTGTGCGGTATTAACCTACATGATTCTGAAAATCGTCGATCGGTGGGTTGGCTTACGAGTAAATCCGGAGGACGAAAACGAAGGGCTGGATCTTAGCGATCACGGTGAGCGAGCGTACTCGCTCTAACCGATCAATCAGGAACCTCTTGTCCGGAGCCTAGGCCCCCTGAAGGGGAACGATCTGGCCGGAAGAGGCGTGAGGGCGAGCTCCCGTCGGGTAGATCGCCCCGTTGATCCGCGCCCGCGACTAGGTCAGCGCCTTGTGGGCGCCGTCACAACTCGGCGAGTTCTTCGTTTGTTTGCACGCACACAGCCACATGGTCTTCTTTTCTTCTAGCTTGAACGCCTGCGGTGTGAATTCCGTGCCCTTGTGTGCTCCGTCACAAAAAGGTTGCTTCTGCGAACGCCCACAGGAGCACCACCAGTACTGACCAGGCTCAAGATCCAATTTGATCGGCGATTTTTGCGCACACACGGGCTCACTCATGATGAATTCTCCTGATTATATTGCGGGGCGGATTACGAACCTTAGGGGTACTTTTCTTCGCTGTGCACTAAGGTAGTGCTGCCTACAATCAAGCACTACCCCTCACCTTGTCAACCAACAAGGTTGCGGACGGTGGGGGCGAGCGGCCGATTAAGGTAAAGGCTCCATCGAACTCAACCATACGCGATGGCGCCACCACACCACATCGACGCCGCGGGATTGCCGGCGCCGATAGCGCGCGCTACTCCTAGACTACTCTGCGTCATGGCTGCTATCTGGGCGTGCGACGGCGCCCTCACCCCCCTTGTTCTGATTAAGGAAGGTGTGGGCGCGTTCTTCTGTGGACGGAGGCCGAGGGAATGCTGAATGGCCTCCATAATGGTTGCCGAAAGGCATTCGTTACAGCCCCAAGACTCATCTAGCGTAATACAAAGCCCGCGTAGTTGCTGGCAGTGACTTCGCTACATTTCTGTCGATACTGCCCGACGCCACCGATGTAGGAAAGTAGTCGTCGCGGCTTACCCTCAACATTCGATCCCATGTACCAAGAGTGCGTTTTAACGACGAGTGTGGCGTTCGCAAGGCCATCGTGATGTTCCACCCAATCGTTCTGGAAAGTTTCTCCTGGCTCGATAACCTTCACTCCTTTCGCACGCGTATTGGAGATGCATTCAGCGATCCACTCAGTTTGCTGTTGCAGACAGGTTGTCATATTGCAGAGCGCAGCAGACGGCGCCAGTGGCGCACCGGTTGTAAACAAGTTCGGGTAACCATGGATCATCAACCCCAACGAGGTTCGGATGTCTTTGCGCCATTCTTCTTTCAGCGAACGTCCTTCTCGACCCCGGATATCAATGCGGGTAAGCGCACCCGAGCCTGCATCAAAGCCAGTCGCGAGAATAACGTAATCGAGCGCATAGACGGTCCCGTCTGCTGTTTTGATGCCTTCCGGCACGATTTCGGTAATCGGATTACCTCTCACACTGATAGCCTCAACGTTCGGTCGGTGATAGACCTCGAGGTAGTGGTGTTCGAGCGGGACCCTATGCGTTCCAAAACCATAATCGGTCGGAATCAGCAGTTCGCAAAGGTGCGGATCTTTTAAACGATCGCGCATTTTCTGGCGGACAAATTCCGAGATTTCCTCGCTAACTTCCTCATCCATAAACATTTCGGGACAGGTTGCCAGCCACATTTTTAGCGCCCCATGTTGCCAGTTTTCCTCTAGGATTTCTTGGCGGCGTTCAACCGACATCTTTTTCCACGGCCCATGGACAAAGTCATATTCGAAGCCGGAGAACGTATGCGGGAGTGTCGCCTTCAATTCTTCGAACCGAGCCTTGTAAGCATCGACCTCGGCGGGACCATAGGAAGGATTGGCCATGGGGTTCACGTACTGTGGCGTCCTAATAAAAACCTTCAGCTGATCAACTTCTGACGCGATGGTTTGGATCACTTGGATCCCGGTGGCACCAATCCCGATCACGCCGACCCGCTTCCCTTTGAAATCAATGACCTCATTCGGCCACCGTGCAGTATGGAAGAGGCGACCTTTAAAACTATCTTGTCCCGGGAAGAGGTTTTCGAGCGGTGCCGATAGCATCCCCCCGCAGGCGACAAAATACTGTACATCAAACCGCTGTCCAGCCAGGGTTTCGACGAGCCAGCGTTGTGTCGTCTCATCGAAATGTGCGGAAATCACCGTCGTCTTGAAGAGGATATCTTTGCGGAGATCGAGTGAATCGGCGACGTAATTCATCCATCGTTCGATTTCCGGCTGTCCGGGAAATCGTGAACTCCAGCTCCAGTTCTTGTACAGCGCTTCATCGAAAAGGTACTGGTAGATATAGGCCTCGGAATCAAACTTTGCACCGGGATACCGATTCCAGTACCAGGTCCCGCCCACATTGGATGCGGTATCCAAGGCCTTGACCGTCAGCCCCATGTTGCGCAGCTGATAGAGCTGGTAGAGCCCGGCCACGCCGGCGCCGACCACGAGCGCATCGATCTTGGTGGCTGTTTTCGTGTTAGAGAGCGCATCCGACATTCTGTTTTTCTCCTTGATAGGTCATCGGGCGTCGGCTATTTTTTCCGACACGCATCAGTAGGGCTGAATACCCTGAACATCATCTTTTGGCAAGCGATCCGCAGGTAACCGCGGCGCGTCAATTCGATTAATTTGCGGAGTGCTGCCGCTTGATGCCACGATCCGTCATCGGTCCTTCGACAGCGCGCGGGATAAAATAGCTTCTTCGCGCAAGTTTCTGGCATGGTATCTCGACGCTGCCGACCAACGTTCTTCGCTGTCTCGGCTGCAAAATCGAGCAACGCCTTAAATGACTATTTCCCGTGGTAGCGCAGCGGCACTTTGGATTTCTCCGCTTCTTCATAAATTAATGCGTGGGTGCCGGCTGGATAGCCATTCTGTTGAAGGATGTAGGCCATGATGAGGACATCTTGCTCGCGCGTCAGACTACCCGGGGCGCTCGGCGGCATGAGTTTCGCGACGAAATTGAATATGTCGCTGACGTGGAAATCGTAGCTCGCGTCAGCGAAATCCTCTCCTTTTAGGGCGGGTCCAGCGTAACCCCCGGCTTGCCCTTCCATCAGCGGACCATGGCACATCGCACAGTTCTGAAAGTAGGCGATGGCCCCTTTTTCAGCTTGAGCGCCTGCGTATAGCGCCGGTGGGCGCTTGTGTTTTGGCGCTGATGGCGTCGTTGTATTAGAGACCTTGATTAGGTCCTGTGTGGCCGAGTTATGAATCACCCCAGAGGTTGGCTTGAAATCGGCGACAGTCGGTGCAATACGCCCGCCGGCAGTAGTGGCGACTACTTGATATGGTTCAAGCAAACGTTCGAGTTGCCCCTTGTTTTTTAATTCAGCAAGCCCCTCTGCGAATAATTCGGCAGCGCGCTGGGAGGACGGCATGTACAGGGCAACAAGGTTCCAGCGCATGTGTTTCTCAGGCACGATACGAATGTCGAACAAGGGAGGCTTGGCGCGATCGTGGATATAGCGCTCAATAGTGGGCTGCCAGGCGAGGCCAGCGGTAATGTGTTCGGTCGCCAAGTCCGCAAGCATCAGCGAGTCTTTGGGGTACACATGCATGACGATGTTGGGATGGGCGCTGTAGAGCAGGCCAGCATAGGTATCGAGCTGCGCGATCCCGACTTCGCTGCCCTTAGGCAGCTCACTCAGGGATGAGCTTGGAGCTTGAATGCGCTGGACCATCACAAAACCGGTACTCGCGTAAGGCAACGTAGCGACAACATCAGGTGGCAGACTGGGGTTGGTCACATCTACCGGGAATCCCATCACTAGCTGACATTCGGAACTAGCCAATTTCGCAAAACGATTGACCGGAAAGCCATCGCCACCTTTGCCAAGGCCGACGAATTTGACGAGCTGTACCCCGTAATGCTGGGTTTTGGCCGATGCGCGGACTACCCGCGCATCCATGGTCCACGTGGGGTTGGCTTGGTCGACGCACACTTTCAATAAAGGCGCAGCCGTAGCGCAGCGCATTAGCACCGCACCCAGCATGGCCACTACCAAATAAGCGCCACGCAACGCCTTACGGTAAGGCGAAGACATAAAGTCGTCCGCCTTTCGGAATTGCCGCGACCGCGGGATCCTTGGCCATCTCTCCGCCCCAAATCGGTCCGGCACCGCCCCAGCCGGCCCAGACGGCGACATACTGCTTATCCCCCACCAGGTAAGTCGTCGGCACCCCAATGATTCCGGAACCGAGTTGGGTACTGCGCCAGAGGACTTTCCCCGTCTTTGCATCAAAGGCCATGAAATGCCCATCCGTGCTTCCGCTGAACATCAGGCCACTGGCGCTGGTCAGTGTGCCGCTGGACCAAGGTAGGTGCGTTGCGTACTGCCAGACCTGTTTACCTGTATTGAGGTCGACCCCCTGCACCGAGCCCCAATTGTCCGTGGTTGGGTCGCGTTTGACCTCAAAAGTTTCGTCTAGAAACGCAAGTCCCCCCTTATAGGCGATCGGTTGGATGCCCTTGATGTCCATGCACGCGTGCAGCGTCGGGATGTACGCCATGTGATTGTTTGGATCAATGGATATCGGCCACCAACTCTTGCCGCCCAAGAAGCTCGGGCAAGTGAATACTTTTTTATCAATGGCCGGACGCATGGCTGGATCATCCTGCGGCACCCCACCTTTCATGCCGACGATAGAAGTCGTATGCACGAAAGGTTCCGCGTAGATAAGCTTGCCATTGCTGCGATCAATCGCATAGAACCAACCGTTCCGGTCTGCGTGGACGAGTGCTTTGTAAGGATGACCGCTGTAGGTGAGTTCTGTCATCACGATCTCGTTTGCGCCGTCGTAGTCCCAGGTATCGTTAGGCGTCCACTGGTAATGCCACTTCAACTTGCCCGAGTCCGGATCCAGCGCCATCACCGAATCGGTATATAGATTGGCGCCAGGTCGCAACGTGGCAAGCCACGGGCCTGGATTTCCCACGCCCCAGAACAAGGTGTTAGTCGCATAGTCGTAAGTGCCGGTGATCCAGGGATTGCCGCCGCCCGTCTTATAGGCACCCGTGGGCCAGGTATCGCCACCTGGCGCACCGGGTGCCGCTGTCGTATAGGTTTTCCATACGATTTTGCCGCTTCTGGCATCCATGGCGACGATGAAACCACGCGCGCCATATTCGCCGCCGCCGTCTCCGATAATCACCTTGTCGTTCACGATGAGCGGCGCACCCGAGATAAAGTATCCGACACCCGGAGGGGCGAGCGCAGTGTCCCACTTTACCTTGCCGGTCTTCGCGTCGAGTGCCACGATGTGATTGCCCAATGTCCCCATGTAGACCAGGTCGTTATACAGCGCCACTCCGCGGTTTACGACGTCACAGCAAACCGTCTTTAACGCTTTTTTATCGATCGGGTAATCATATTCCCAGCGTACTTTGCCGGTTGTGGCATCGAGCGCGATCAAGTGATCCAACGGCGTTGTCACAAACATATAGTTGCCGTTGACCACCGGTGCGCCCTCGTGACCCTGGGTTAGCCCGCTGCGGTAATCAAAGACCGGTTGTAGTTTGTCGACGTTGTGGCTGTTGATTTGCTCAAATGGCGCGTATCCGGTGCTTTCATAATTTCGCCGATACATGAGCCAACCCTTATCCTGTTGGGCGTCGACCAACCGCTTCGCGGTGACCGCGGGGTAGGCGTCGTCGGCGCAATAAGCCGGTAGCGATAGGAAGGTAGCCCATAGAAAAGCTCCGAGGCTGAGCACCCGTTTGGCTGTCGTCAAAATGAAACCCTTACTCCCGTTCATATCTAACTCCTTCTCCCCTTTTGATACGTCCGTCAGTCGCATTGCGTTTTTTTTTGCCGCTCACCGTTAAAGCGAGATGTGGATTTATCGGTTTTTTAAAATCATCTACGTTAACCCGAATCATGCGACTTTCCCTTGCCGGCGGTATCCAGCCACATTTAAAAAAAGACTTTTTTAGCGAAAGGATTTTGCCGGAACAAGGGGGGGTATGCGCAAGTCGTCTATGGCCTGTCATCAACAAAATTTCCGTGCTGCGAAGCACAAAAATATCTAGCGTGGTTTGACCGAATCTCCCCTCAGGTCGGCTGGGGCTGGGATAAAGCGGTAGGGAAGGGGCCCCCTAATCGCTGCATCGCTGGGCCAAAAAATAGCCCCGTGCGCGTAGAACGTTTAAGAGGCGTTCACCGACGATCGTCCAAGGTTATCATTGCGCAACACCCAATTATTCCAATAAATTTCGGAGACGAGGAGACACGACTATCCATTTTTCTTTTAAAGCATGCTTAAAGCGGAGGTATCCGTGGCCTACAGCACTTGCGTGTTGCGCCCGCAATGTCGTTGGTGCGGCCAACTAATTTAAATCATTTTTCGAAATGGTCTAACGGAGGATTTTTGGACATTCCTGTACATCTCCCCGGTGCGATTCTCTGTGTGGTGGTCGGTAAACCGATCGCGCATAGTCGATCGCCCGTCATTCATCGACTTTTCGCAGAGCAATTTCAATTGCCGCTGCAGTACGAGCGTTTGCTCGTTGAACCGGGCTTTCTGAGCGCGGCCGTGGGCGCACTTAGACGTCTGGCCTGTCGGGGTGTCAATGTCACGGTCCCACTGAAGGCGGAAGCAGCCTCGTTGGCAGACATTCGGACCGACGCGGTCGAACTCGCCGGTGCGGCCAATACGCTTTGGTGGTCAGACACGGCGAAACTTGTGGCCGACAACACTGACGGGATCGGTCTCATTCAGGACTTAAGTCAGAATCTCGGGATGAGGCTTGGGGGCGCACGTATTCTGATCCTTGGGGCGGGCGGTGCCGCGGCAGGGGTGATCGGACCCCTACTTGCCTCGGGACCGGCGCTGATTTGTGTTGTTAATCGTCGCGTAGAACGCGCTGAAGCGCTGGTGACAAGATTTCGGACGGCGTCTGCGCTGACGGTATTGACGCTGCCGACGCGGTTGTCAGCTCCCTTCGATCTCATCATCAATGCCACGTCTGCGGGTCTCTCCGGCGAGGTTCCCGACTTCCCACGTGAGGCGGTTGGTCCACAGACTCTGTGTTACGACATGTTCTATGCCGAAGGCGAGACGGCGTTCATGCGTCATTGTCGCGCCATGGGGGCGGAGCGGATTTGGGATGGCTTCGGCATGCTCGTCGAGCAGGCTGCCGCCGCGTTTGAACGCTGGCACGGGGTGGCGCCGAAAACTGCACCGGTTATTCAGTGCCTGCGACCCCGCAATCGATCACGATCGGTGTGATGGCGTGAATTTGGGACTTGACCGTCACGGTTAATTTATGCACAGCAACAAAGCGCTGTAGATAAAATAGGCCGGTTACAGATTAAGTCAGACGTGTTACTTCCTAAAAGAGTTGTAACTAATTGTTATTAATTAATATATTAAAAACGCTCAAAAAATCGCCGATTTGATGGAGCCTGCGGCGGCATAAGCCTCATCGCGGGTTGGCCAGCATTGCTCCACAGACTTATCCACAGATTTTGTGGAAAACTTTTAGGTGATCAGCCTTGACGCAGCGCGTCAACGTGCGAGGTTCGCCAGCGCGACATACTGTGCCACTGAAACGTTTTCAGGACGGTCGGTTAGGGCAATCTGCAGTGTTGCTAATGTTTCTGCCGAGAAATGCTTGCCGAGGGTGTGTCGGAGCATCTTTCGTCGATGTGCAAAGGTGTTGGCTACCACGGATTCCAAGTCCTTAAAGCGACAGGGAATGTCGCCGCGTGGATGTAGCACGATCACGCTCGAATCCACCCTGGGTGGGGGGATGAAAGCGGTGGGCGGCACGTCGAGCACAATGGATGCCTGACAGTACGCTTGAGTCATGACAGACAGCCGGCCATAGGCCGCACAACCGGGGGCGGCGACCAAGCGTTCTGCCACTTCCTTTTGTAGCATAAAACACATAGTACCGATCTGGCTGCCACGCTGGAGTAGTCCCAACATCAACGGGGTTGAGATGTTATACGGCAGGTTACCTACGATCCGGAGTGGTTTCCCAGTGTGCGAGAGGCTGTCGTAGTCAAATTTCAGCGCATCGGCTTCATGGATAATCAAACGTTCACCATGAGCAGACGAACGCCTGAATGCAGCGACCAAATCCCGATCAATTTCAATGGCGTGAACCGTTGCACCCTGCGCCAGCAGACGGAAGGTTAGCGCGCCGCGGCCCGGCCCGATTTCGACGATGATTTCCCCGGGTTGCGGCGCAATGCAGGCAACGAGCTCCGCGAGAATGCCTTCATCTGCCAGAAAATGCTGCCCGAAGCGCTTGCGCGTGCCTATCTCGGGTGGGCGCAGGTCAAGTCCGGCCATGATGAAGACTCAAGGCAAGGGCAAGGGCCGCGCGTAAGCTCCCGAGCTCCCCACGACCGGTACCTGCAAGCTCGAGTGCAGTACCGTGGTCTACGGAGGTCCGAATGAAGGGTAAGCCGAGGGTGACATTGACGGCATGGCCGAAGCCCAGGGCCTTCAGCACAGGCAATCCCTGATCGTGGAACATGCTCACATAACCCGCATATTGCGTGCGTGTTCGCGGCGTAAAAGCGGTGTCCCCTGGTAGAGGACCGTCAATTTGCAGTCCGTTTGCGCGACACGCCTCGATGGCTGGCACAATGATTTCGATTTCTTCGCGACCGAGATATCCGCCTTCTCCGGCATGCGGATTTAGTCCGCACACGGCAAGTCTGGGTGAACGGATCCCAAACGAACTTTCTAGGGCGTGAGCGACCGTCTGAATCGTGTAACACAGCCCCGCCGTCGTTAGGGCATCCGGGACCCGCCGTAACGGGAGGTGGGTGGTGGCGAGCGCGATACGCAATACGCCTGCTACCAACATCATGACCGGGACGCGGCCACCAGCGCGCTCCGCCAGAAACTCGGTATGTCCGGTGAACGGAAACCCGGCAGCATTGATCACGCTTTTTTGGACCGGTCCGGTCACCAAGGCGTCGAATTCCCCCCGCAGGCAGCCGTCTGCGGCACGTTCGAGTGTCTGCAGAACATAACGCGCGTTCCCTGCGTCCAGTATGCCAGGCACCACGGGGCGAGGTGCCTCGATATGCTCGATCCACAAACGACCCGCGCCGAGTGACGTGCGCCACCCTGGATCGTAGGGTGACAGGGCCATCGGCCGCCCGAGTTGTTTTGCCCGCTCGTCCAGCACCGTGCGATCGCCGATGACGACAATTTCTGCGATGCCATCAAAATCCGCGAGGCCCGCCACCAGATCCGGACCAATGCCGGCAGGTTCTCCCGGCGTTAGCGCGATCCTTGGCAATCGCCGTTCATGGTGCATCCCGATACTCAACGTAGGCGTCATCTCGGAGTTGGCGCTGCCAGTTCTGGAAAGCTTCCTCTCGTTTGCGCGCCATAATAGCCTCCCTGGCCTTGTTTCTCAGCATTTCCCGCGTGCCGTCGTAGGAGCGCCGCGCGATGACCTGCAGGATGTGCCAGCCGAATTCACTGTGGAAAGGGGCACTCAGCGTACCGGGCTCTGTGGCCTGCATGACCTCCTCAAATTCCGGCACCATCTGTCCGGGACTGACCCAGCCCAAATCCCCCCCCTGTAAAGCGGAACCCCGATCATCGGAGTGGGTGCGTGCAAGGGCGGCGAAGTCCTCGCCATGCTCGACCCTGAGTAAGAGCTGACGAAGGCGAGAGATCGCCGTCTTTTCATCGATGAGCTGGCTTGGCATGATAAGGATGTGACGGACCTTGACCTGTTGGACCATGGTCTGTTTGCCTCCGCGCTTACCAAGCAGTTTGACAAAGTGATAGCCCGTTGGTCCCTTGATGACGTCGCTGCGCGCGTTGACAGCAAGGCCGCGCACGACTTCCGTGAAGAGGCTAGGGATTTCATCGATTTTTCGCCAACCGAGATCGCCCTTGTCCAGTGCGTCGGTGGCGTCAGACATGGAAACTGCGATGTCACCAAAATCTGCGCCATCCGCTAGACGAGTAGCTACCGTTTTTGCCTTATCCGCCGCTGCCGTGCGCTCCGCATCAGTCGCGGACGTCGGGATTGAGATCAAGATATGCGCAATATGGTATTCGTCACGACTTTCCCCGGCATCAGTCCCATTTCGGATCTCGTTATCAATTTCTCGATCAGAAATTTGAATTTTTCGGTCGACCTCTTCATGTCTTAATTTCGCGACCATGATTTCTCGACGGATATCTTCCCGGAATTGGTTGAAATCGTAACCTTGGGAACTCAGGATTTCCTTGAACTGCTCCATGGAGACTTTGTTGTTCTTGGCAATGTCGTTAATCGCGAGATCGAGCTTTTCTTCGGTGACATCAATGCCCATCTGTGCGGCAAGGTCGAGCTGCAGTTTCTGGCGGATGAGTCGGTCCATGACCTGACGTTCCAGCACCGCGATCGGCGGCAGCTCAGCGCCTTTCTCGCGCAGCTCGGCACGGACGCGCACCATCATCTGGTCGAGTTCGCTGCGCATGATGACATCATCGTCCACCACCGCGGTGATGCGATCGAGCTCCGCGCCTATGCCGCCGGCGCTACCGAGCAGCAAACACATTGAGAAAAGGATTCTTGTCACCATCAGCTTCACTATCGTCTCCAGGGGGTACACCCCATCAAGCTATTTTTGCCCCGGGGAACGATTCCGCCAAATCGAGCGTCATCGCTCGATGAGTCCACGCCACTCTACCTATAAAGGTGACAGAGGGAGTCTCGCGAACGCCACTCAGTGGATTCGTTATTCCCCGGTGCACGACGGATTCTAAACCGAAACCCGATCTTTTAGTTCGGTTTCACCGGTAGCCGGGCACTCGATGGGCAGGGGGCGCTGCGGCGCACCGATAGCACACCGTTGGCGGGTGCATGTGGCGTGCTTAGATTAGAAGAACGGGTCAAAGCCCGGAAGATTGTGGGTCAGGAAAGACGATGCACTATGGCCGATTCCTGCTAACCCCTTCAGCTCCACTTCCACCCCGAACGTGCTTGCCGCTACGCCTTGTGCGGTGGCGATATAACGACGTGAGAAGACCCGGAAGCCCCAGCAGCAATCCTCGTACTCCAAGCCGGCGAGGGTTTCAGGAGAATTGCCAGCGCGTAGGGAGTGCGACCAGATCCCGACCACGCTCAAGTTTTCCGTCATGGGCAGTCTGAACGAAATATCGGCTTGTTCAATCGTCGCGACGGTCTGCTGTGCGGCCCGCGTAAAGTGATAGCCGAGGTTAATGATGGTCGCGTTATCACGCGGCTCATAACGCAGTGAGACGGCGGTTTTGTTGAAGCGATTATCAGCCGGACTAAATTGCACGGTCTGTCGTGCTGTCCAGTTGTCGACAAAGTTGCTCGCAACCTCAGCGACAAAATCCGAGGAGGGATTTTGGGTAACGGCAACACCGGGAATGGTCACGTCGAGTGGCCTGAAATAGTAGATTTGCCCAATGCTCGTTCTCAAGATCTCGCGCCCAGAGGTCAGACTGAAATCGCTCGATTGGAGGGCGATGACGAGTTGATTAGCATCGCCCTGTCGATCGTGACCGGAAAATCGGTTGGGTTGAAACAGGTTCAGGAACTGAAAATCGATGAGTCCCGTGTCAAAGATGGGGTATTGGTTCTGATTTTGCTTAGGTACCAAAAGATAAAAAAGATGAGGCTCCAGCGTTTGCAGTATGCCCTCGCCAAAGAAATCCGTCCGGCGCTCAAAAAACAGCTGACTCTCGAAACTCAGCGTTGGTACGGCACGGAACAACTCGGATTTGAACGCTTGGGCATTCGCTCTATTAGTAATGTTCAACACATCCAGTACCGTCGGGACTCCCCCGCTATTGCTCGTGCCGGTAGCAATATTGGTGATGTTCGGCTGAGAAGTGGTGTCGGTATTGCCGAGATAATAATCGGTCATGCGCACGCCGATGGTCGGCTTTACGATAGCCCAGGATTGGACGAACGGCAGTGCGATACTGGGGTCGAGCTCGACGCGTGCGCCCGAGACGGCATTCGGTTTCTGAAAATAAGCGACGTCCGCGAGCCCCAAAAAATAGGGCTGTAGGTTCACCAAGGGGAAGAGGCTGGTGGCGGTTATTTCAGGGAGCCGTCTATAAGGGCCCAGCGACGCGGGAATGGCACTGTCCACGTTTTGATACGACTGGATCCAGCCCTGAACTAGGACTTTCCCAGGCAGGGTGTACATCGTATTAATATGCCGATCGAGATATGACTGGCTACTCGCGCCGAGACTCCCACCGAGATCTTCAAAGTATCTCGAGTCGGAAACGTTCTGGAATAAAACGTTCACGGTGCCAGTCTTCTCCGCGAAGTACTGTTGGTGCGTCAGGTTGATTGCGTAGCGATTGGCTCCGTTTAGCTGGCGATCGTCAGGCAGGGCTTCAATTTCCAGTTCGCTTGTTGATGAGCGGCTGAGATAGCGGTAATCCGCGCCGAGTCCTTCTCCCCGATCGGAAATAATACGCGGAATGAGGAGCAAATCCTGATTGGCGGCCAGGTTGAAATAATAAGGCACACGAATATCGGAGCCGCCGGTCCGATCGGTCTGCAATGAAGGTATCAAGAACCCGGTTTTCCGATCGTTGCTTAAGGGGAAACTGAAGGTCGGTAGATAGAACACCGTCGTGCCGAGGACTTTGATGCGGACATGCGTGGCATACCCCGTGCTGTCACCCTGGTCGAACGTCATTTTAGGAGCGGTCAGAAGCCAGACCTCCCCATGCGGTTTCTTGGTCGCCGGACAAGTCGTGTACTCGACATTCTCGAGATAGGTCATGTTCGCTTTATCGTCGTGGCGTATGCGCGTGGCTTTGCCGCGCCCCGCGCGATTCGCGAGCCAGAATCGGCCACGCTCGAGGCGTGAATAGTGTGCATCATCGTCCACCAGCATGTGCTCGCCCTGCCAGACAAATTCCCGACCCCAAAACGTGGCGTTGCCCTCTGCGGATCCTACGTGTGTTGACTGATCGTAGTGCACCGTATCGGCGATGAGCGCCTTATCTTCCTGGATGAATTCAGCATTGCCGATGAAATCGGTTGTTTCCTTATCAATGGCCCGTGCGCTTTCGGCGCGGATCTCGGTGCTGCCTGTCGCGATCCGATTATTCGAATACTCAGGCCGTAACGGCACGACATGGTCGACAGGGCATAGCCACCAATATTCTTCGGGTGGTCGATCCACTCGCGAAGCGGGTGCGGCTTGCGAAAGGAGCGCGAGCAGAAGGGTGAGCGTGATTTCTTTGTGCATGGAGTTTTACGCTGCGCATCGACAGCGGGCTCGTAAAGTCGCACATGTCGACGGAGGGTTCAACTGACTTCGGCAAGATTAGCGTCGGTTTCTGTCACGCGTTTTTTGGTGACGCCAACAAGATGTGTCCCAAGTCGATGTGTTCTTGTGGCGGACGGGATGGACGTAACTTCGCGTGATACATGAGAAGGAATCGGTAACCATCTGCACAATAGGAGATCACGAAAAAATCTTGAGTATTTAATCGGTAATTCCGCTGTGGGCATCGGATACGAGAGCATGCTTATAGATGCAATGAATTAACACCGATAACTTACTGAAGTTGAGCGGACGCGGGTCGCATCGAGCCTGTTTTATTCCGATGGGTGGCGTTAGACCCGGGTAACCGGTTAGACCGATCGTCTTCCGCTTGACGACGTTATCAACGCGCAGGCGCATGGCACCGCATGTGGCTTCGATTAGTGTCGTGTCGCGCGGACTGCCAGCAGTGCACCCAAGATGGATTCGATCGCGGAAAGTAACTGCGCGTCGTCGTTGAGCCCCAAAAGAGCCACTTTCTCTGCGATCGGCAGCGGTAGCAGGGCGGCTATTCGGTAGGCGATTTGGACTGTCATTAACGTGTCAGTCGACAAAGTTTCGCCGGTTGCAGTTGTTTCTTCGTGTATACGCTGAAGAAACGCTTTCAACTCTTTATATTTTTCGGGCGCGACGATGCTGGCCGGTGGGGTCAACCATTCGACTTCGGCTGTGATGAGTTGGTGAGGTGCGGCGTGCTGTGATGTGATCCTGAAGCGATCGCGCCCCTGGACTAAAATATTGAGGAGTCCGTTTTCCCCCCGACTCCAGTCGACGATTGTCCCATAGGTGCCGATTTCGAAAGGAATAGCCGCATGGCCGGCTTCTTGTCCCTGCCGAATCGGGACAACGCCGAAACCACTCTCCGTGCGAAGGCAGTCCCGAACCAAATCCACGTAACGTGTTTCGAATATCTGAAGGGGCAACAGGCCGTCCGGGAAGAGCACAGTCTGCAAAGGGAAAAGCGCAATCCGCGTTGGTCTGCTGGGACTCATGTTGATTCAGTTGGCCAATGCCGTGAGTAGCTGTTGATGGATCCCGCCGAAATCGCCATTGCTCATGATCAGTACGTGTGATCCGGGCGTTGCGAGACTTAGGAGCGCCTGTAGTAACGCGTCGGGCGTATGACAGGCAAGCGCACGGCCCGGCAGAGCGTCGCAAACTGCGGTGACATCCCAGCCTAGGTTGGGCGGGGCGAAGAGCACGCTCATATCCGCGGCATTCAGGGCCGGCGCAAGGGCCTCATGCAGAACACCCATGCGCAGCGTGTTCGACCGCGGTTCCAAAACCGCGATGATTCGCGCCTTGCCGATCCGTTCGCGCAGCGCTTGCAACGTGGCCCGAATAGCGGTCGGGTGGTGGGCAAAATCGTCATACACGGTCACACCACGAACGACACCCAATGTTTGCAGCCGCCGTTTGACGCTGCGGAAAGCTTCCACTGCCGCCATTGCCTGTGCAGCCGGGATGCCGATTTCGACCGCGCCGGCGATTGCAGCGAGCGCGTTCATCGCATTATGACGTCCGGCAAGTGGGGTCACGAGGGGCCTACTCTCGGCTCCGCTGGGCAGGGAAATCGCATACGGTCCCGGCTTAACGCCTGGGATCTCCTGTAGACGCCAATCAGTGTCCCCTTCCGTGCCGAAGGTGATCTGTCGGCTCCATAATCCCCGGGTCAAGGTGGCGGCAATGGCGGGCTCGTCGCGGTTCCAGACGATGACGCCACGTCCGGGCACGGTACGCACGAGGTGGTGGAATTGCGTCTGGATGGCGTCGAGATCGCGGAAAATGTCCGCGTGGTCAAATTCAAGGTTGTTGAGGATGAGTGTATCCGGGTGGTAATGCACAAACTTGGAGCGCTTATCGAAGAAAGCGGTGTCGTACTCGTCGGCTTCGATGACGAAGTATTCGCTTTGGCCAAGGCGCGCTGGGCAACCGAAATTCTCGGGGATCCCGCCAATCAGGAACCCAGGCGCTCGTCCGCAAGCGTCTAATATCCAGGCCAGCAGGCTCGATGTCGTCGTTTTGCCGTGCGTACCGGCAATGGCCAGGACGTGGCGATCGCGCAATACCTGGTCAGCCAACCAGGCCGGCCCCGACACGTAAGGGATTCGGTCGTTCAGCACGGCCTCTACGAGCGGGTTGCCTCGACTGAGCGCGTTACCAATAACCACAAGGTCGGGACGCGGCAATAGATGAGCAACATCCCATCCGAGACGAATGTCTATTTCAGCGGCGGCCAGAAAATCGCTCATGGGCGGATAAATGTGTGCATCGGAGCCGGACACGGTGTGCCCTTGCTCACGGGCCAGCGCAGCGAGTCCCGCCATGAATGTGCCGCAGATCCCAAGGATGTGCAAATGCATGGGACGCCGGTCTCGTGCTGTGGGTGTCGGGATCAGGTGCGTGGTATCGGCCGACTCACGCGGAGACTGCTTGCGTAGGGTGTCCAGTGCCGTAATGTGATTTTACGTAATCGTTCAGAATGGATTTGAATTCCACCGCGATATTTTCTCCGCGGAGCGTCATGACTTTTTCCCCATCAATGAACACCGGTGCGGCGGGGGTTTCGCCCGTGCCGGGGAGACTGATCCCGATATTGGCGTGTTTACTCTCCCCCGGTCCGTTCACGATGCACCCCATTACTGCCAGCGTCATCGTCTCCACGCCGGGGTATTGTTCGCGCCAAATCGGCATTTCGGTCCGAACATAGGTCTGAATTTCTTCGGCCAGTTCCTGAAACACCGTACTGGTCGTACGTCCGCACCCCGGGCACGCGGTGACGAGCGGAGTGAAGGAGCGGAGCCCCATAGTTTGCAGGAGCTCCTGGGCCACAATCACTTCGCGCGACCGGTCTCCGCCAGGCTCCGGTGTCAGTGAGACCCGAATGGTATCTCCGATACCTTGTTGCAGCAAAATGGCCATGGCGGCGGTAGAGGCCACGATACCTTTTGATCCCATGCCCGCCTCGGTCAGCCCGAGATGCAGCGCATAATTACATCGCCGAGCCAGCTCGCCATAAACGGCGATCAGATCCTGAACGCCGCTGACCTTACAGGAGAGCACGATCTGATCTCGCGAAAGCCCCAGTTCTTCTGCCTTGCCAGCGCTCAGCAATGCCGATTCAATCAATGCCTCGCGGGTGATTTCCGCGGCACTACGCGGGTTGGGCAGTTTGGCATTCTCGTCCATCATGCGCACGACGAGTGCCGGATCAAGACTTCCCCAGTTCACGCCAATGCGCACCGGTTTTTTTCGCGCGATGGCGACTTCAATCATCGTGGAGAATTGGCTATCTCGCTTGCGGCCAAACCCGACATTTCCGGGGTTAATTCGGTATTTGGCGAGCGCCTCTGCGCAAGACGGATATTTTGTGAGCAGGACGTGACCATTGTAGTGGAAGTCCCCGATCAGCGGGACGCGGCAGCCAACGGCATCTAGGCGATCCCGGATACGTCCGACCTGCTCTGCGGCCTTCTCCGTGTCGACAGTAATGCGCACGAGTTCTGAACCTGCAACGGCCAGTTGCTGTATTTGTTTGGCGGTGGCCGCCGCATCAGCGGTATCGGTATTGGTCATGGATTGGACCACAATAGGCGCGTCTCCACCCAAGGTGATCCCTCCTATTTTTACCGCAACACTGGGGCGACGCTGGCAATTCGGCTGCATGCTCATGAGAGTTTTTGTCCGTGACGTGGGGGTGCGCCCGCAACCTGCGGAGCGATGGCACAATTCTAGCGCAGGCCCGTCGCAGGCACTACTTGTGTGGCGGCAAACACCGTATCAATTTTATCCCGTAGCCGACATCGCTCCACTTGATCGATAGGCAGGGGATTAGGCGGCGGTCAGTCGTTCCAAGCGATAACCGTGCTGGTAGATGGAGGATAATTTCCAGCCGGTCTCCGTTGCCAGCAGTAGCTTGGCACGTATTCTGCTGACATGCGTGTCCACTGTTCGAGTATTGATGTCCGGGTTTCGCCCCCAAACGCTCTCCAAAATGTGCGCCCGAGAGAGGACCCGACCGATGTTGCGGAACAGGAAAACCACTAGCTCGTATTCTTTTTGCGTGACATCAACCCGTGTGCCACATTTTTTGACTTCATGGTTGCTGAGGTCGATGAGAAAGGGGTCGAAAGTGATGACGACTTGGCCTTCTTCGAGGGCTGAAAGCCGACGGACGACCGCGTGTAGGCGTGCCAGTAGCTCCCTTTGTTTGGCGGGCTTGACGATATAGTCGTCCGCCCCTTGTTCTAGCGCACGCACGATGTCTTCCTCGTTATCCCGAGCGGTGACGAACAGCACCGGGATCCGCCACTCGAAATTCTGTCGCACCCAGCGCAGGACTTCATAGCCGTCAAGATCGGGCACCAGCCAATCTAGAATCAGAATGTCAAAGCTGTCGTGTCTGATGTTGCGCACGAACTGCTTGCCCGAGCGAAAATGTTCGCAGCTATGGCCCGATGCTTTTAGCCAAGCGATGAACAGATTAGCCTGATCCTGATCATCTTCCAGTAGCGCTACTCTCACGGTCGTCTCCCTGTCGCCAGTAGGCGTTCATTTTCAGCAATACGTCGTGCGGCGGATGTCGGCAGCCGGCTATAATGTGCAGCGATTGGGCGCGGCTGAGCCAATCTGGGAGCCTCGTCCGAACCCCTCCGTCGTTGAGTAGCGGCACGGGGGGCACTAAATTTAATGTTAGCCGGCAGAACCCGGAGGTGTGGTGTGAGTAAAGTCGAGAAAACGGATGCTGAATGGCGTGAGCAACTCAGTTCCTTGGAGTACGTGGTTTGCCGCGAACACGGCACTGAACGTCCCTTTACCGGGGAGTACAACGCGTGCAAAAAAAATGGCGAATATCTGTGCAAATGCTGCGGAGCGGCATTGTTTGATTCGGCTCAGAAATATGATTCAGGCAGTGGGTGGCCCAGTTTTTGGGAGGCGGGATCTGCGGCACATGTCGTGACCCGCGAGGATCGCAGCCATGGCATGACACGGGTCGAAGCGCTGTGTGCCAATTGCGGGGCTCATCTGGGGCACGTCTTTCCGGATGGTCCGCAGCCGACTGGGACCCGCTACTGCATTAATTCAGTCTCACTTAATTTGAAGGAGCGCTAGGCTTGTCGCCGTTGGAAACACTGATCGGCGAGTGCGCTGAACAGGTGCTTGCTGCTGGGTTGAAGTGCCCGCTGCCGCTGTTAAAGACCAAGAAAGCGCTGGCGCGCGTGCAGGCTGGTGAGCGTGTCTACCTGTGCGCGACCGATCCGGGTTCGATGCGGGATTTGACCGCCTACGCCGTTGAGGCCGGCCACGCGATAGCCTTTGCGGCGGAGCAGGCAGAAGCCTTTCATTTCGTGTTTATCAAACACGGCGCGCAGCTCCCTCAGTGAGATGGCTTAGGCTCACGCCCGCGGGAGGGTGACGCCCGTTTGGGCCTGATATTTACCGCCGCGGTCCTTGTACGACACCGCGCAGGGCTCGTCCGATTCGAGAAAAATGACCTGCGCGACCCCTTCATTGGCATAGATTTTCGCCGGTAGCGTGGTGGTGTTCGAGAATTCTAGCGTCACGTGACCTTCCCATTCGGGTTCCAGCGGTGTCACGTTAACGATGATACCGCAGCGCGCATAAGTCGATTTCCCTAGACAAATGGTGAGTACGTTGCGTGGGATACGGAAGTATTCAACCGTACGTGCCAGTGCGAATGAGTTGGGTGGAATGATGCAGACCTCCGCATTGACGTCTACGAAACTCGCCGGGTCAAAATTTTTGGGATCGACGATCGCCGAATTGATATTGGTAAAAACCTTAAATTCCGGCGCGCAACGGAT
Organism: uncultured Pseudomonadota bacterium; assembly: GCA_903825645.1. Taxonomy (GTDB): domain Bacteria; phylum Pseudomonadota; class Gammaproteobacteria; genus CAIKBL01. The sequence continues at coordinate 76,448 of CAIKBL010000007.1, forward strand.
GTCGTAGCCGTAACTCGATGTGCCGTAGGAGATGACGCGCCGGCCGTCGATGGCACGCACCTGTTCGGGTTCGAATGGCTCGATCATACGTGCGTGCGCGGCCATATGTCGGATCCAGGTGTCGGCTTTGACAGGCATCGATTAAGTTCCGGAACCTGAGTCGATTCAGGTATTTTTCTGGATGACGATATTGGGGAAGCGGCCACTGTAGTCGCGTGCGCGGAGTGCAAGCTTGGTTGTCACGCGCCTAGCGATGTCCCGATAAGCCGTCGTTGACAGGGCTTCCGGATCCATCGCTACCGTGGGTTGGCCGACGTCCGCGCCTTCACGGATCCGGATGTCGAGGGGTAGAGAGCCGAGTAAATCGACGTCGTACTGAGACGCCATGCTGGCTCCGCCACCCGCGCCAAAAATATGCTCGGCATGTCCGCACTGTGTGCACACGTGGACACTCATGTTTTCGATGATACCGAGTACTGGTACGTCCACCTTTTCGAACATCTTTAGACCCTTGCGGGCATCGAGCAGCGCGATGTCCTGAGGCGTGGTCACGATCAGCGCGCCACTCAAGGGCACTTTCTGGCAAAGAGTAAGTTGGATGTCTCCGGTGCCGGGCGGCAGATCGATGATGAGGTAATCTACCTCCCGCCAGTTAGTTTCTCGCAAGAGTTGCTCCAGCGCACTGGTCGCCATCGGTCCTCGCCAGATCATGGGCGTATCCTCTTCGATCAAGTGACCGATAGAGATCGACTGAATCCCAAAGGTTTCTTTGGGCTCCATGGATTTGCCATCACGGGAATCGGGTCGGCCGAAGGCGCCCAACATGCGCGGCAAACTCGGGCCATAGATATCCGCATCGAGCAATCCCACCGTTGCGCCTTCGTCACGCAGCGCCAGCGCCAGATTGACTGCTGTCGTCGACTTGCCAACGCCCCCTTTCCCGGAGGCGACTGCAATCGTGTTTTTAACCCCAGGGAGCGTTTTGACCCCTTTTTGCACTGCGTGAGCAACGATTTTACTACTCATGACGAGGTTCAACGTGTTGCCCTCAAGCACCGGGGCTAACTGTTCGCCGATGGCCTGACGCAGGGTGGCTTCGTAACGGAGGAGTGGAAAGCCGGCTTCGATTTCGATCTCGACGGTTCCTACCCCCGTCGCGATAGATTTAACCATTCCTGCATCGAACAGACTAACCCCAAGGTAAGGATCACGGTAGCCGCGTAACGCGGTTTCAATCTGGCTTTTTTCAAGGGTCATGTTTTGGCTCACTGTGATGGCCCGCGCATTGTACACAAGGTACCGTCCCCACGGTTCATGACAGGGCCAAGGATGGGGTGTTAACGTATCGGGGATCGGGCCCGCGACGCCCCGCCGGGCGTGGGCGCCTGATCCGCATCCCCGGTAGGGGACCGACCATCGACGAAACCAAGGGTTTGTCTCTCCTCATGAGGACTACGAAATCAGCATGAATACCGCGCGTCGAATCCTCGTTACCAGCGCGTTGCCGTACGCGAATGGGCCCATTCATCTCGGCCACTTGGTGGAATATATCCAGACCGACGTTTGGGTTCGTTTTCAGAAAATGAGCGGTCATGAATGTCATTATGTTTGCGCCGACGATGCGCACGGGACCCCCATCATGCTCCGTGCTGAGCAAGAAGGGCTCACGCCCGAACAGCTAATTGCGCGGATCGGTGCCGAGCATAGAGCTGATTTTGCAGATTTTTCCATCGAATTCGACAACTATTATTCGACGCATTCTCCCGAGAACAGGGCCATTTCGTCCCTTATTTACACGCGCTTGCGTGATGCGGGTCACATCACTCGGCGGGCCATCCGGCAGGCTTACGATCCGGTCAAGGAAATGTTTCTCCCGGATCGTTTCATCAAGGGCACCTGCCCGCGTTGTGGTGCCAAAGATCAGTACGGGGACAATTGTGAAGTGTGCGGCGCCACGTATGCGCCGACCGATTTGCTGGATCCGCGTTCGGCCTTGACCGGGGCCGTTCCGGAGCAAAGAGAGTCCGAACATCTCTTTTTCCGCTTGGGACATTTCGAGCCCCTTCTTCGCACCTGGATTGCGGAAAGTGCGTTGCATGCTGGCGTGGTGAACAAACTGCAGGAGTGGTTTGACGCAGGACTTCAGGACTGGGATATCTCTCGGGACTCGCCCTATTTTGGGTTCGAGATCCCGGATGCCCCTGGCAAATATTTTTATGTCTGGCTGGACGCCCCTATTGGCTATCTCGCTAGCTTTCGGAATCTCTGCGACCGTAAAGGCCTTGATTTCGACGAATACTGCCGACCCGGAAGTGATACGGAGCTCTATCATTTTATCGGCAAGGACATCATGTACTTTCACACGCTATTTTGGCCGGCGATGTTGAAAGGCGCAGGATTTCGACTGCCGACGAGCGTCTATGTCCATGGTTTTTTGACTGTTGATGGGCAGAAAATGTCGAAATCACGTGGTACATTCATCACGGCACGTACTTATCTACAACACCTTCACCCGGAGTACCTGCGGTACTATTTCGCGGCGAAACTGAGCGCAGGTATCGATGATCTCGATCTGAATCTCGAAGATTTCCAAAACCGCGTCAATGCCGATTTAGTCGGGAAGGTGGTCAATATTGCGAGTCGATGCGCCGGTTTTATCACCAAGCTCTTCGACGGTGAATTGGCAGCACAAGTGGATGATCCGGCACTTCTCGTCGCGCTCCAAGCGGCTGGCGACTCAATCGCGGGCGCTTATGCGGCGCGTGAATACGCGCGCGCCATGCGCGAAATCATGGGACTCGCCGATCGGGCGAACCAATACATTGATCATCGCAAACCTTGGGTGATGGCGAAGGATCCGACGCAGCACGCCACGTTGCATGCTGTGTGTACTACCGGGATCGAAATTTTCCGGTTGCTGGTTTTATATCTAAAGCCCGTTCTCCCTTTAATGTCGGCAGAAGCGGAGGCTTTCCTTGGTTGTGCCCCGTTGGTCTGGAATGACCACACGCGAGGCCTCGGCCACCATCGCATCAACACATTCAAGCCCCTTATGAACCGCATCGATCCCGCAAAGGTGACTGCCATGATTGAAGATTCCAAACAGGGCGCCACGGCCGTTATACCGACGACCGTCGTCTGCGATCCCATCGCGCCGCAGATCTCGATTGAAGATTTCGCGAAGATAGATTTACGCGTTGCGCGGGTAATAGCCGCGGCGCATGTCGAAGGCGCAGATAAACTGGTGCAGTTGACGCTTGATATCGGTCAGGAAACCCGGCAGGTCTTCGCCGGGATCAAGTCCGCCTATGAGCCGGCTCAGTTAGTGGGGCGGCAGGTCGTCATCGTTGCCAACTTGGCGCCGCGTAAGATGCGTTTCGGGATATCCGAAGGGATGGTGCTGGCGGCGAGTGGCGACTCGCCTGGGGTGTTCCTTATCGGCGCCGACGATGGCGCGACACCGGGCATGCGGGTTAAATAATCGAGACCGCGCGAGAATGATACTCGACAGTGCAGCGCTGCTAATGTTGCTGCCGCGGCTGGAATGCGGGCAGTGCGGGTATGCCGGGTGCGCGCCTTATGCCGAGGCGCTCATCAGCGGGGAGGCGGAGCCGGCAGCGTGCACGCCGGGTGGCGCTTATGTCGCCTATCAACTCAGCCAGCGATTGGGGTTGCCCAGCTCGTCGGCGCAGGCCGTGCTGAGTGATCCCCTGCCGGCGCCCCAAATCGCTCGCATCGATGAAGGTCGCTGTATCGGTTGCACAAAATGCATAGAAGCCTGCCCGGTTGACGCCATTGTTGGAGCCGCTCATCAGCTCCATGGCATTCTGGATGATCTATGCACCGGATGTGGCCTTTGCTTACCACCTTGTCCGGTCGACTGCATCTTGATGATGCCGGCTGATGTGCCGGCGACGGGTTGGCCAGCGCTTGCGACGCCTCCCGCATCGACACTCCGAACGACCGAGGCTGCGCCCTGCACAGCGTGCGGAGATTGTGAGGTTGTTTGTGCGACTAAACTCTCACCCGGGAGGTTGCTGGGCGATCTTCAACAACTTGATTTTGCGGCAGCGCTGGAGAATGGGCTTTCCCGATGCACCGTCTGTGGTGCCTGCGATGCAGTGTGTCCGAGCCGCATTCCCCTCAGCGCTTATTTCGCACAAGCCCAGATCACCGTCGCGGCGGTCGAACATATGACACAAGCCGCGGTTCAGGCGGCCGACCGGGTGGCCGCGCGAGCGCGCCGGTTAGGTCAGCGGGCAACCGCGCCGGTGTCGCTCCCCGCGTTGGAAACGATTTCGGGCGCCGCAGCGTCGACGGAAATCGAAGCGTCGATTATGCGTGCCAGGCTATCGGTGCGGCCTGCTTTAGGGCGAGATTGAGCCGTGGATGCCCGCAAGGTTCGGTCGATTTTCAAGACAGTAGCTGCGGCCGATCCTGAGCCGGCAACGGAGCTGGTGTTCAAAAGTCCGTATGAACTGCTGATCGCCGTGATCCTCTCAGCCCAGGCGACGGACGTGAGTGTCAACAAGGCGACGAAAGGGTTGTATGCGGTTGCCAATACGCCTGCTGCCATGGTGGCGCTTGGGGAGCTGGGCTTGAAGCGTTATATCAACACGATCGGGCTTTTCAACGCCAAGGCGCGTCACATTCTGGAGACCTCTCGCCTCCTTATTACACGCCATGATGGCGAAATTCCGAACTCGCGGGCAGCACTTGAGGCGTTACCGGGCGTAGGACGTAAGACGGCAAACGTAGTGCTGAACGTCATCTTCGGGGAACCCACGTTGGCTGTCGATACACATATCTTCCGGGTGAGTAACCGAACGGGGCTCGCGCCCGGGAAGACACCGCTTGAGGTCGAGCTGGGTTTGCTTAAAGTAATCCCCCAACGTTATCTCAGGCATGCCCATCACTGGCTTATCCTGCACGGCCGCTATACGTGTGCGGCCCGCAAGCCGCGATGCGCCGAATGCGCCATCCGACGTTGGTGCGAATGGCCCGACAAGGGCTTGTGAAGTAGGACATGAATGGGAGCTCTCGGCATGTTTGCCCGTAATCGCACCGAAACTAGGCGTTTCTTTCACGAAAGTTGGCGTAAACGTTGTGCTGGTCTACCGCTTGAACCGCTGGAAGCGCTGGTGGCTGACGTGGTGGCCGCTCACCCGGAATATCATGTGCAGGTTACCGATAAGCGACCAATAGAGGGTGACGGGGCAGACCCTGTCGGGAACCCATTTCTGCATCTCGGGTTACACGTCGCGCTTCTCGAACAATTGCAGGCAGACCGGCCAACGGGTATCAGAGCGGAGTTCATTCGACTCAAGGCTCACCACCCGGACATTCATCAGACCGAACACCGGATAATCGAAATTTTGGCCGATGCGTTATGGACGGCACAGTCGCGCGGCGCCTTTCCCGACGAAGCGCAGTATCTCGAGCGAATTCGGCGACTTGACTGACCCGCTTTTCAGCAGTATCTACCCTGGAAGCGCGGTGGTTTGGGCCAGATATAACAGGATAATTTGCGGAAATCGCTTGTCGGAGCAGCGGTTTGTCTGTTTACTGGCGACGCACGGATAGGCTTCTGGCAACTACGCGATATGTTATGTAAGCGCAGGACCCACCAAGTGGGTGTATCTTAAAGATGCTCGTGTAACGGACAGACTAATCTGAATGGCTATGGGGAACCGTCTCTTGGTGTTGCGTTTCGCGGCAGATCCGTTGCGGCTGCGGGGCGTGCGAAGTCGGTTACAGGCATTAGGTACGCGGCTTGGCTGCAACAACAAGCGAGTGGCCGAGTTGATCATTGCCGTCAATGAGGCCTGTATGAACATCATGCAGCATGCTTACAAAGGCGATACTTCGGGTCGAATCGTCCTGGAAGTCCATCGTGACGCCGATACACTTGAAGTGTTGTTGACCGATTTTGCGGCGCCAGTAGAACACCGCAAGATCGCACCGCGGGCGCTGCATGATTTGCGACCCGGCGGTCTTGGTACGCATTTCATTCGGGCGTCGGTGGATGAATGCAGCTACGGCCATCTGGACGACCAGAGCGGAAATTTCGTGCGCATGCGCAAGCGCATCAATTAGGGAGACTGACATGCCGTATAAGGTTGAAAAACAGAGCGGATTTTCCATCGTCGCGTTGACTGGCGAGGTGGATCTGTCGTGGTCTCCTGACGCCCGCAAAGCCATTCTGGAGACACTAGCTGCCAGAACACCCACGCTGGTGGATTTATCAGCAGTTACCTATATCGATAGTTCAGGGGTCGCCAGTCTGGTCGAGGGCTATCAGAACGCGCGTAAGACGGGGGTGGAATTTGGCCTGATCGGCGTCAGCCCCGCAGCGCTTGGTGTGTTGGAGTTGGCGCGACTCGACAAAGTTTTTCCGATTTATAAATCACTCGCCGAGCGGCTTGCGAAGGCGAGTTGAGCGAGCCGCAATTCCCCTGTGCAGATATTGCAGGTCAACGCACCAATGTAAATGACATCTTGATCCCCGCGAGTTCGATGATATCGCCGTTCTTGATGGCATAAGCTTGCGGGCCGATCGATTCGCCGTTGACGATTGGAAAATGATACTTCCCGCCATCGCCCTCAATGTGGGTGAGAAAATATCCCTGCGGCCGCCGCGAAATAACCGCTACCTGTACACTAGGTTTTCCTAGCGTGATGAGCGCCTTGCCGAGTTCGAGCTCCTTGCCTGCGATTGGGCCGTTTAACACCTGCAATTTAGCGAGTGGCATGGTGGCCGCTGGCATTGCCGCAGCGGGATGTGACGGGGCCCGCACGGCCGTCGCCGCGACGGTCTCGGCGGCTCTAGCCGCTGCCACCGCTGCACTGGCCGAGTTGGGGCGAATAATCATCGTCTTTTCGAACTCTTCGTCGTCCGCGGTGGCGTGCTCGTTCACGTACTTGAGTTCGTGCTTGCCAATTCCGACGACGTCTCCGTCGCGCAGTGCGTGTTTTTTGATGAGCTTGCCGTTGACGTAGGTCCCGTTAGTACTGCCGAGATCTTCAAGGAATGAATCGTCGAGGATGGTGATGATCAGGGCATGCTTGCCGCTGACGGCTAGATTTTCGATCTGAACATCATTGTCGGGCTTGCGTCCAATTGTCATCCGCTCCTTATTCAGTTGGAATTCGCCTTGAACTGCACCGTTCAAACTGAGTACGAGTCTGCCCATGTAATGCGTCCTATCAGCTGCCCCTCGATCGGAGACTTTGGAATATTGAGCTGCGCCCAGCGCTGCGGGTTCGCGACGTGCCTGGCCTAGCCAGCACTACCGAAATGTTGTCCTTGCCCCCTTCGTCATTCGCAAGTCCGACCAACGCATGTGCGGCCTCGAGTAGATTAGCACTATATTTACTTAGGGTTAAGTGAATACCTTCATCGCTTACCATATCATTCAGCCCATCCGAACAGAGCAAATAAATGTCGTCCGGCCGGGTCCTAAGCTCCTGAACATCAACTTCAACGGACTCGTCGATACCGAGCGCGCGAGTGACCATGTTCTTGGGCGCGCTGGCGGCGGCTTCCGCCGGACTGAAAAACCCTCGGTCGATGAGCTCCTGAAGCAAGGAATGGTCACTTGTCATTTGTTTGAGTTCCCCCTCACGCAAGCGGTAAATGCGCGAGTCTCCGACATGGGCAATAATCACGCGATCGGGGGTAAATAGCGCCGTCACGATGGTTGTTCCCATCCCTTGGCACTCAGGAATTTTCTGTGCAGTTTCAAAAATGAGTTGATTGGCCTGCTCAATCATGGTGCGCAGAAGACGCGATTCGCGAGCCTCGTCCATAGCGGCATTTTCGCGCAGGAATTGATGTTTGCGGCAGCCCTCCCGGACACCATCGAAGACCACCTTGGCCGCGATCGCACTGGCAACTTCTCCAGCCTTGTAGCCCCCCATGCCGTCCGCGACGAGTGCGAACCCGCTCTCGGTATCTGTCACGGCGCTATCTTCGTTCTGTGGTCGCCGCCGCCCCACATCGGAGACGTTCGCGAATTCTAGTTCAGGGCTTGCGATCATACCTTGGTATTCCTGGCTACTGCTTGCGCGCCAGCGCGAGGGTGGGGCCTGTTTACGGGGCGCCGGGTTGGCCGGACCGAGACGACGGACAACCGCCGATTGAAGGCGTATGCCGATCGGTAGATACGTCCGTCCCAGAGGAGTAACGCCAATTGAGCTTCCGGACTTTCTACGAGGTTCCCAACCAAGGCATGTCTGTCCACGTTCTACGAATACGCACCGGCGGTGAATACTAGCCCGAAAAATGCTCAACGAATAGCAACAGAGTCACGCTTCCCGTGTCCAAGTAAGTTGAGGGGACAAGGTGGCCAAGACCGGCGTTGGGGGGACGTCAGTACCCCACCGGGATAGGCCGAGTTTGATAGCAGCGACGCAGGGCTGCCTCTGCGCGGACGGGAAGAGGCAGCGTCGCTAAATTTAGCGCTCGAGATGTTGGAGTTTGTCTGCTACGCCCTTCCATTCTTCGGCGTCTGGTGGCGGATCCTTCATTTCGTTGATTACCGGCCATTCCTTTGCCAGTTCACTATTCAAAGCAAGGAACTGCTGCTCGCTATCCGTTAAATCATCTTCGGATTTAATCGCTTCTGCGGGGCATTCCGGCTCGCACAGGGTGCAGTCGATACACTCGTCCGGGTCGATGACAAGCATATTCGGGCCTTCGTGAAAACAATCCACCGGGCATACTTCGACGCAATCGGTGTATTTGCACTTGATACAGTTATCGGTCACTACAAAAGTCATGGCGGCCCACGGTTTGGTTGAAAACGGGGGCATTATAGCCACAGGAGCGTGCGGGCCCAACCTTCTGGACGGGATCGCGTCAAAAAAAACCGATTTTCGGGTAGTTAACATCTCCTGCGGCCATTTTTGAGTACAAGTTCCTCGGTATCTTCTCGGCGTAGGGAGGTCCTCTGTTTATTTCTCTCAGCCTCTTGGACCTAATTTCGCGCGCAGGTCGTAGAGCATTTCGAGCGCTGCTCGGGGTGTCAGCCTATCTAGGTCGAGTCCCGTGAGGATCTGGATGACCGGGTGCAGGATCGGCGGTTGCAAAAGCAAGGGTGGCGCCTGCTCGTCCACTTCGCGGACGTAACGGACCTGCAATTCCTGCAGACGCTGGCGTGCCTGCTCGATGACCACTCGGGGCACCCCCGCAAGCAGCGCGACGGCGAGTCCAAAACTCTGGTTTGCTGGTCCCTCCCGCAACGTATGCATGAAGACAACACGTTCGCCGTGTTCGATTGCGTCCATGCGTACATTCGCGACTTCCGGGATATCTGACGCGATGGCAGTTAATTCGAAATAGTGGGTCGCGAACAAGGTAAAGGCGCGATTATGCTGCACGAGATGCTCGGCGGCCGCCCAGGCCAGCGACATGCCGTCGAAGGTGCTGGTTCCTCGTCCTATCTCGTCAATCAAAACGAGACTCCGATCGTTTGCATTGTGCAGGATGTTTGCGGCCTCGGTCATTTCGACCATAAACGTGCTTTGCCCACGGGCCAGGTTGTCGCTTGCACCGATGCGAGAAAAAATCCGTTCGAGGGGCCCGAATTCCGCCGCTTTCGCGGGCACATAACTACCACAGTGCGCCAAAATGGCGATGAGCGCTGCTTGTCGCATGTAAGTGGACTTTCCGCCCATGTTGGGGCCGGTGATAATCAGCATTCTCCTCGTATCATCAAGTCGCAAATCGTTGGGGATGAAATTCGCCGTGCCGAAATGTTCGACTAACGGGTGACGACCCTGATCGATCGAGACCCGCGGTTTCTGCGTGAAGGTAGGTGCTGTCAGATCGAGAGCGGTCGCGCGCTCAGCAAAGCAGGTCAATACATCGATTTCAGCGAGCGCCGCGGATGCTTGCTGTAGATTCTTGACGCCCTCGCCCAGCGTCGCGAGCAAAGCTTCGTAAAGCGTCCGTTCGCGCGTTAGCGCCTGCTCATGAGCATGCAGGATCGTGGTTTCAAATTGCTTCAATTCCGGCGTGATATATCGTTCAACACCTTTTAATGTTTGGCGTCGATGGTAGTCGGCAGGGACTTCGTCTCCGCGGTTTCGGCTGAGTTCGATGTAATAGCCGTGGACGCGATTGAAGCCCACCCTGAGTGTCGCGATCCCCGTGCGTGCCCTCTCGCGAAGTTCCAGATCCAGCAAAAATTGGTCGGCATTACGAGACAGCTCTCTCAGGGTATCCAGCTCCGCGTCATAACCTGCGGCAAATACTCCGCCATCCCGCAGCAGAAGTGGTGGGGTGTCGATTAAAGCCGCCGAGAGGAGGCCCGTCATCGTCGCATGGTCTCCTATTTCCGCAGTCAGCTTGGATAAATGCGAGCTGCCGAGAGGGACGAGTTGCGCGTGTAGTGCGGGGATCGCGCACAGCGAGTTTCGTAGCTGCCCTAACTCTCGAGGACGCACAGTTCTCAGTGCGATACGGGTCGATATCCGTTCAATGTCACCGATGCTACGCATTGTTTCGCGCACACCAAGGGCTTCCGGGCTAGACAATAGCGTGCTCACGGCGTCGAGACGAGCCTCGAGTCTTGCGTGATTGCGTAGGGGCGCATGTAGCCATCGGCGCAACAATCGTCCACCCATGGCGGTGATGGTCGTATCCATCAACGTCGCGAGTGTCTGTCGCTGATTTCCGCTACTGCTCTCAACCAGTTCGAGATGACGCCGAGTAGCCGGGTCCATCAGGATGTTATCGTCTCGACGTTCGAGTTGCAGCGCCTGTAAATGCGGAAGTTCGCCGCAATGCATATTTTCGGCATAGAGCAGCACGCTCCCGGCGGCCCCGAGCGCGAGTGTTTCCTCGCTGATCCCAAAACTGTCTAAGCTGTTCACGCCGAACCGCTGACACAGACGGTGGCGGGCTTGAGTCGGATCGAATTCCCACCGAGGCCTCGCACACTGAATGGCCACGAGATCGGGCGACACCGGGGCAATCTCATCTTCGGCAACCAGCAATTCGGCTGGCCGGAGCCGGGCAAGCTCCGCATCGCGGGCGGCGACCGATTCGACCTCCATGAGCTTGAATCGGCCACTTGCGATATCTAGCCAGGCCAGACCGAAACGTGTCTCCGCGGAGACCATCGCGAGGAGAAGACTCTCCTGACGCTCACCGAGGAGCGTCTCTTCAACAACGGTGCCAGGGGTCAGAATGCGGGTCACTTTGCGTTCTACGGGACCCCGCGCCATCGCGGGATCGCCGACTTGTTCGCAAATCACCACGGATTCGCCGAGCTTCAGCAACCGAGCCAGATAATTGTCAACCGCATGGGCGGGGACCCCTGCCATCGAGATCCGCTCTCCGCCGGATTCTCCCCGGCTCGTCAGGACAATATCGAGAAGCTGCGCGGCGCGGCGCGCATCCTCGAAGAACAACTCGTAAAAATCCCCCATTCGATAGAAAAGCAGATTGGTCGGATATTGTGCTTTTATCCGAAGATACTGCTGCATCACGGGCGTGTGCGTGGCGACTTCTTTTTTACTCATTAAAACCAGCTAGTTGAATTTTTTGATTCTGGGTTCCGGTAACGAATCGTGGGCTTGCACGTGTTCCCCCCAAGGGGACCAGAGCCCCTCAAGTAAGACTGGCAGTCCATGATAGCCCTGGGATGGGCCAGTCGGGCTGAACTGCGTCGGCCGATAGTCCTTCTCTCGTCAATCGATTTCTTGACAATGCGCAGCAGCAGTGTCTGCGCCCCATGGCGATGTCCAGTTTCCCTGCGGTATCGTCGTCCGAAAAATCTCGCTGTTTCGAATTATCCCAGAAGCGGGGCTTATTCAAACGCAGCTTCTGAGGTACCCGTTCTTGACAATTACCCTGCGCGCGCGTCATCCGTACGTGATCGAGACGACTCGATTTACCGTAAGCCAAGGGATCATTCCTGGCAACCGGCTGATACAAACAATGCTTTAGCGTGTTTAGCCTCAGAGTCGACGCATGGCGACGTCAGTCTCGGGAAACCTAAGGGCACCGCAAACCATGACCTAGATCCGCGGGTTCGGCGCGCCGTACCCAGCAAGGTCGTTGTTGCGGTGAGCGAGACTTACTTCCCTGCCGCCGATCGCGGTGAAGTGGCCTTCGGAGCTGAGATTTCTGGCGGCGTCAGAAGCGCTTCTAATAAGCGTTTGATTTCGTTACCGTGGCGCGCAAGCGGATCGTTCGGATCTGCGTGAAGCTGGAGGGTCGTGAATGTCCGGAGGGCCTCTTGCAACTGAATAATTCCGAGATTGTGCCACGCCTTTGTGAGCGCAGGATCGGCCTGCAAGGCCAGGCGATAAGCTTTTGCTGCGAGGTCAAGTCGGTCGGTTCGGCCGTAGATGTTCCCGAGTTTGAACCAAGGCTCAGCATCTGTCGGCGACCGACGTGTCCACTCAAGATAGTCACGCTCACTGCCCGGCCAGTTTTGGACTCCGTAAGCGGCTGCGGCTGATTTTTGAATCGCGTCGAGCGTTCGGCTGGTTGAGGTCGGTGAGTCAGGGGGCGGCGCTGCGCCCCATCGCCACGCCGTTGAACAACCCGCGAGGAGCGATACCCAGGCCAGCATAAGAATCCCAGCCCGCAAAGTCGGCAAGCACGACGCACAGCGAGAAGCAGGCCGGAGGTCTGGGGGGGACGCGTCGGCGCTGGGGCTGGATTGCATATTGGTGGCGATTTATGGGGGTGAGGCGTTGCACTGGACCAGCCGGACGGTCCCAAACCGTGAGCGCGCGGACGCATTGAAGCGTGTGGGCTAGATTATGAAACCTATCTTGGGGGGCGGCAATGCGTGACCATGACCACAAAGCGCCGCGCAACGGTTGAAAACTGCCCGCCGAAGCCCCATCTTGCCTACCGGTCGAAATTCAGTCCTGATTATTGGTGAGAAGATCTATGACGACAGTAAACGAATCCAACATAACGACGGAAACTCTGGGCTTCCAATCCGAGGTCAAGCAACTGCTTGATCTCGTCATTAACTCGCTTTACAGCAACCGCGAGATTTTTCTCCGGGAGCTCATCTCGAATGCCTCTGATGCAATTGAAAAGCTGAGGTTCAACGCACTTTCCAATGAAGATCTCTACGAGGGAGATTCTGATTTGGCGATTGATATTGATTGCGACGAAAAGGCGCGGACCATCACCATTCGTGACAACGGGATCGGCATGTCGCGCGAAGAGGTCATCACAAACCTAGGCACCATTGCGAAATCGGGAACCAAGGAGTTTTTCGGCAGCCTCAGCGGCGATGCGCGCTCCGATTCGCAGCTCATTGGTCAGTTCGGCGTGGGCTTCTATGCGGCGTTCATCGTAGCAGATCGCGTCGTGGTCTCCACCCGTCGGGCGGGGGCGCCGAAAGGGCAGGGCGTACGCTGGTCGTCCGAGGGACAAGGCGAGTTTACGGTCGAGGAAGACGGACGTGCAGCTCGCGGCACGGAAATTGTGCTGCATCTCAAAGAGGATGCTAGTGAATACGCCGATGCTTGGCGGCTACGTGGACTGATCAAGAAATATTCGGATCATATTTCGACATCCATTCGGATGCCAGAGACGGGCGAGGATAAAACCGGGCGGGAAACCGTCAATACGGCGACCGCGCTTTGGCTGCGTAGTAAACAAGAAGTCACCGATGATGATTATAAGGCTTTCTACAAGCACGTTGCCCATGATTTCGACGATCCGCTCGCCTGGGTACACAGTAAAGTAGAGGGCAAGCTTGAGTACACCACGCTTTTTTATATTCCGAGCCGCGCACCTTTTGACCTGTTTGACCGAGACGTTAAACGAGGAGTGCAACTGTACGTGCAGCGCGTGTTCATCACCGATGAGGCCGAACAGTTGTTGCCGCGCTATCTTCGGTTTGTGCGCGGAATTGTTGATACCAAAGATTTGCCCCTGAATGTTTCGCGCGAGATTCTGCAGAAAAACAAGACGATCGATACGATTAAGGCAGCCTCTGTCAAGAAAATGCTCGGGCTCATCGAAGGTCTCAGCGCAGAAGACTATGCCAAGTTCTGGTCCTTGTTTGGTCGCGTCATTAAAGAGGGGATCATCGAAGATGTCCCGAATCAAGAACGCATAGCCAAACTTTTACGCTTCGCAAGTACCCACGATGATGTGGAGACCCCGGCGGTGAGTCTTATCGACTATATCTCCCGCATGAAGGAAGATCAGAAAACTATCTATATCCTGACAGGTGAGAGTTTTTCGACGGCCAAGGCAAGTCCGCATCTCGAAGTTTTCCGCTCCCGCGGGATTGAGGTCTTGTTGTTGACCGATCCCGTGGATGAGTGGGTGGTCCAGCATCTGACAACGTTTGAAGGTCATAATCTCAAGTCCGTCTTGCACGGCAAACTTGACTTGCCCGGCGAGGAGACCGCCGCGGAAAAATCAGAAGACGAGACCCCTCTCGAAGTAGTCGTCCGCCTTAAGAAACTGCTGGAGGGTAAGGTCAAGGATGTCCGGGTTTCTCAGCGGTTAACGAACTCGCCGGCGTGTTTAGTCGCTGACGATTACGAGATGGGTTTGAATCTCCAGCGGATCTTGAAGGCGGCTGGACAGGAAGTGCCGCCGACGCAGCGCATACTGGAAGTCAATGTGCACCATCCGCTTCTTGGCCGTCTGGCGGGAGAAGCGGACGATGGCCGTTTCAACAGCCTCGCGCTGATCGTCTATGAGCAGGCGATTCTTGCAGAAGGTGGCCGGCTCGAAGATGCGGCAGGCTTCGTCCAGCGCATCAACGAGTTACTGCTCGAATCAGCGGCTTGAACCTCGCCGGCTCGCGTATGACGGTGCGGTGCGGTGCGTCTGGTCAGCGATGGAGGAGGCATGGAGACCTCCGCGTGACGGCTCGTGTTGGATGGCGATGAAGCGGCGTTCGAAAGTCCTTACCGCGAGGACGCTCGTTTTGGATGCCGAGCGTCGCTTCAAGCGAGCCGGTCTTCATTATGGTCACGGTACGGATAATGCGCGTGACGAAGCGGTATTCCTGGTTTTCCACGCGCTGGAGATCCCCTTCGACTGTCGTCCTGACCGCCTCGACCAGGCCCTCACGCCCGCGCAGTGCGCGGGCGTGGAGGATCTCGTCAAGGCACGTCTCGCCCGCCGCTGTCCGGCCGCTTATCTCACGCATCGGATGTGGTTTGCCGGCCATGAGTTTTATGTGGACGAGCGCGTCCTTATTCCGCGCTCGCCTCTGGCGGAGCTGCTACAGGCGCGGTTCGCGCCGTGGTATTACGGGCCTGCGATTCAGCGGATTCTAGATATTGGGACCGGCAGTGGTTGTATCGGTATCGCGGCGGCACTGGCCTATCCCGAGGCAAACGTCGATGCGACAGACATTTCGGTGGCTGCACTGGCAGTCGCAGCCCGTAATGTGGCCACCTACGCGCTCGAGTCGAGGCTACACCTTCATCACGCAGATTTATTTCCGATAGTCGATTCGGCGGGTGCCTACGATCTCATTTTGGCCAACCCCCCCTATGTGCCCGATGCCGAGCGTGCGGCTCTCCCCGCCGAATATCTGCATGAGCCAGCGCTGGCACTATTCGCGGCGGAAGAAGGTCTTGCCCTGATCCGCCGAATTTTCAAAGGTGCGGCCGCGCGGATGGCGCCGGCGGGCATACTTGTCTTCGATGCTGGCGGTACTTGGCCCGCTGTCGAGGCGGCGTTTCCGTCGCTGGAGGTCATCTGGGTCGATTTGGTCAACGGCGGTGACGGGATTGGCGTCATTACGCAAAGCGCGCTGGCCCAATTCGCTTTACAATAAGGCCATGTCAGGGAACACCTTTGGTACTTTGTTTACGGTCACGAGCGCAGGGGAAAGTCACGGTCCGGCGTATATCGGCATCGTGGATGGTTGTCCGCCCGGACTCCTGCTGAGCGAATCTGACCTTCAGGTTGATCTCGACAGGCGTAAGCCGGGTCAATCTCGTCATACGACGCAGCGTCGTGAGGACGATCGCGTTCGTATCCTCTCGGGTGTTTATGAAGGACAGACCACGGGCACCCCGATCGGGTTGCTGATCGAGAATACGGATCAGAAGTCCAAAGATTACGGGGCCATCGCGCATAAATTTCGGCCGGGCCATGCGGACTATACCTACTTCCATAAATATGGTGTGCGCGATCCCCGAGGAGGCGGACGTGCCTCAGCGCGTGAGACATGCATCCGGGTAGCGGCGGCCGGTATCGCAAAGAAATACCTTGCCGCGCGTTATGGGATCCAGATCAGGGGGTATCTCGCGCAGCTCGGGCCGTTATCGCTGGGGCTTAAGGACTGGTCAGCCGTTGAGGAAAATCCGTTTTTCTGTGCAGATCCAGCGCAGGTTCCGGTACTTGCGCGGTACATGGACGACATGCGACGGAGCGGAGATTCAATCGGGGCACGGGTCAATCTAGTGGCGGAAAATGTTCCGCCAGGGCTTGGTGAGCCGGTTTTTGGCAGACTCGATGCGGATATCGCCCAAGCGATCATGGGGATAAATGCAGTCAAAGGGGTCGAAATAGGAGACGGGTTCGATGTCGTCAATCAGCACGGCACTGAGCACCGGGATGAGCTGACGCGTCAAGGGTTTAAATCCAACCATGCCGGCGGCGTTCTCGGGGGGATATCGACCGGCCAAGCGCTGTTGGTCAGTCTAGCGCTTAAGCCGACGTCCAGCATTCGTCTGCCCGGACTCACTATCGACGAGACGGGAACAGAAACGGAGGTCGTCACCCTTGGGCGACATGATCCCTGTGTCGGGATCCGGTCGATCCCTATTGCCGAGGCGATGTTGGCTTTGGTGATCATGGATCATCTACTTCGCCATCGGGCGCAGAACGCGGACGTACGCGTCGCCACGCCGAATATCGCGGCTCCGACCTTAAGCTAAGGCAGTGCACGATGCGCGTTGGTCATGAATTTCCATCCCCGCTATTGCGTGAGCTGCAGGCGCAGATCGCCGAGGCGCACCGTACCGGGATCCCGTTGCGGATTGTCGGCGGCGACACCAAACAGGGTTGGTGGTGCACCGCAGCAACCGAGACTTTATCGTTTGATGCGTACACCGGCATCGTTGCGTACGCGCCCAGTGAGCTCGTGCTGACTGCGCGGGCAGGTACGCGTTTGACAGAAATTCAGGCAGTACTGGCTGAGGCCGGCCAGATGTTGGGTTTCGAACCGCCACTGACCGGTCTGAAATCCACGCTTGGCGGAAGCATCGCGGCGGCCCTGAGTGGCCCGGCACGACCGTACCGGGGGGCGGTCAGGGATTTCGTCTTGGGTGTCCGTATGGTAACCGACACGGGCGAAATCGTTCGCTTCGGCGGACAGGTGATGAAAAATGTAGCGGGCTATGATCTCTCCCGGTTGGCGACCGGTAGTTGGGGGCGGCTAGGTCCGTTGACCGAGATTTCGTTGCGGGTCGTACCGCAGCCGGCGCGCACGCTCAGCTTGCGTTGGCGCTGTAACGAGCAGAGCGCTTGGCAGCGCATGCGAGCGCTGGGTCGAGAGACTTTTCCGTTATCGGCCTGCCGTTATGAGGCAGATACGCTTCATGTCCGATTATCCGGTGCGGCGCCGGCAATTGCCGATGCTCTGCGCAAGCTGGCGCCGGAAGCGTCGGTGGAAGGGGATGACGACTGGGCGGCTTGGCGCGATTTTACACATCCTTTTTTCCACAGCCGGGGTACCCTGTGGCGCGCACTCGTCCCATCGGCGACACCTCCACTACAGCTGACGGACGCGCGTTGCGCCTGGGATTGGGGCGGCGCGCTACGTTGGTATGTCGAGGTTCGTGATCCCGCCGAATTACGCGAAAAAGTGGGTGCGGCGGGCGGGCATGTTGCGCTTTGGCCTAGCGTCACCGCGCACGCCGAGCCTGCGGCGCGTGCCTTGGCTGAGCGCGTGCGCGCGAGCTTCGATCCACGGCAAATTTTCAACCCGCCCTATTCTTGTGATGAATCCTGAATGCGTGCAATTCTGACTCCGGGCGTTCTCCCGGCCACCGATCAGGCAAAGGCCGCGTCGATCCTTCGGGCATGTGTCCACTGTGGTTTCTGCAACGCGACCTGTCCGACCTATCAGGTGCTTGGGGATGAGCTTGATGGCCCACGTGGCCGTATCTACCTGATGAAAAGCCTGCTGGAGGGTGGTGAAGTATCCGCCACGACGCAGACCCATCTGGATCGATGCCTCGGTTGTCGTGCATGCGAGACAACCTGTCCGTCGGGCGTTCAATATAATCGGCTGTTGGAATTGGTCCGACCTCGGGTGGATGCGAGGGTCCCGCGAACTGCCCCTACGCGACTTAAGCGCTGGCTCTTACGCAAGCTCATTCCTTACCCCACGCGTTTCGGCACGTTGCTGGCAGTTGGGCGCATTGTCAGGGGCTTCTTGCCTGCGGCCTTTAGGCGCTACATTCCGGCGGCCTCTTCGGCTCGCTATCAGGCACAGCCTGTGGCACGTCCCCGCGCGAACTACGTGCTTTTCGAAGGCTGTGTACAGGAGCGCGCGGCGCCCCAGATCAATCGAGCGGCAGCCCAAATTCTGAGTGACATGCAGATAACGCTGCAGCGGGTAGGCGGGGCAGGCTGCTGTGGTGCGCTACCCTTACACCTCGGTGCCATGGATGAAGCCGAGGCCTGTGCGCGCCGAAATATCGATGCGTGGACCCCTTTCCTAGAGGGCGAAATGGCCGCGACCGGGGTGTTCTGCGCGTCCAGCGGTTGCACCCAGGTGATGAAGGATTATGGACATCTGCTGCGCCACGATCCGACTTACGCGAGCCGAGCCTCGCGCATGTCCGCGCTGATTTGCGACGCGGGGGAAGTGATTGATGCAGAGAGCATTCGTGGGCTTTGTCTGCCCGAATCCGATCGCGGCGCGATCGCGTTTCAAGCCCCCTGCAGCTTACAGCATGGCCTGAAAGGTCATCTGCCCGTCAACGAGGCATTGCGCGCAGCGGGTTATCGGCTTTTGCCGGTGGCAGAGTCACACCTCTGCTGTGGCTCTGCGGGGAGTTACTCGTTGTTGCAGCCTGCGATCGCCACCGCGCTTCGTTCACGAAAACTTGCCGCACTCTCGAATGGCGCGCCAGAGGCGATTGCTAGCGCCAATATCGGCTGCCTGCTCTACCTACAGCAGACCGCCTCCGTGCCGGTTAGACATTGGCTTGAATTGGTAGCAGACGCGATCGCGGCAGATGCCGGGATCCATCGCACTCAATAGACTTTGAGGATTTCCGCGCCGGCGGCCGGCGGATGGTGATCCCCGCTATCGCCATTGACCTCATTTTCATCCATCGGCGGGTTGCCATCGTAAATTTTATATTGCCGTTGCTGGCGATAGGCTTCACGCACGAACGTGTAAGGATCGACGGCCGCTTGGTCTCGGATATTGGACGCCGCAAGCATATTGGCGCGGGCGTTAACGGCATGCAGTGCGCCGAGCGGCCAGGTGATGATGCCGCCAACTCCGCCGAGCCAGGTCATCGGATTGAGTGCGATGCTGGTCGCCGCATCAGGCAGATCGCGATAAGAGCTGGGACCCAGAAACGGGACCATCAGGTAGGCGCCTTCGCCCATGCCCCATATCCCAAAAGTTTGCCCCAGATCTTCATCGTGCGCAGGCATGCCAATTTTCGTCGCGGGGTCAAATAGCCCACCAACGCCAACGGTACTATTGACGAGGAACCGACCCGTATCGGATGCCCCTTGCGTGACTTTACCCTGAAGAAAATCGTTCGTGATGACGTTCAGATAGCCTACGTTGTCAAAGAACTTCGTAACGCCCGCCCGCACCGGATCAGGGGTTACCTGAACGTAGCCGCGCGCCACCGGCGTAAACACCTTACGATCGATAGTATCGTTGAAATTGTAGATCTTTCGGTTGGTATTTTCGTAGGGATCGCTCGGATCGCTTCCCTTGACTGGCGGCGTCGAGGCGCAGCCGGCGAGCAGGGTCGCCGCCAAGGTGCAGGCGAGGGTTTTTATTCTGATAGGTTGATACATTTTGCCGCTTCCGAAGAGTTTGTCGTTGACTGTTGCGTCCCGGCGATAGGGCGATCCGGGACCCGACGCGAGTCTATCGTTCGTATGATGCTACCTTCGCGCTAAGTTTGGCAATAAGTGCATCAATGCCATCGCTACTGATAACGGCAGTGTACTCCGCGCGCTTGAGCGACAAATCGGATACGCCTTCTGCAATAACGTTGACTATTCGCCATTTTCCATCGCGCAGGCTCAATAAATAATTCAGCGTGACGTCTGTACCATCGGCGCTGGTCAACGCTGTTGCCACGAGGCGATTGGGGCCCTTGCTTACTGTGTCACGCGTCTGAAACCGTTCTCCACCAAAGCTTTTGAAGTTTTCTGTATAGGTGGCGATGCTCAGGCGGGTGAAGACCCGCGTAAACGCATCTTTCTGGGTCGCACTGAGGGTCGACCAATAGCGCCCTGTGACGACCCGTGAAATCGTATCGAAGTCGAAGACTTCACGGATGACCGGCGCAATCGTCGCGGCGCGCGCCTGGAAATTGCGTGTGGCGCCGTGCTGCATGATGTCGAGCAGGCCGGCGTGCAGTTTTTCTACGCTCGCGGCAGGCGCCGGCTCACTTGACTCCGCCATGCACGCGTTAGTGACGAGTGCCACCCCCATCAACAGCAGGCGCACCCACCGGAACAAGCAATTAGCGGGGCTGTACCAGGGGTGCGCGAGCGAGTGAGTTTTAGATCCGTTCATAGATTCGATTTTTCCATCGTGAGCGCTCCCCTCGCCAATACCGCAGGGCCGAGGTCCAAGTCATTGCCAGGTAAAGTAAAGCGGCGACGGGTAGCGTTAGCACCCAGCCGCGGTGACGACCATAGTAAGCGAGGATCGGCAAATAAGTTCTCAACATCGCGGCTAGCGTGGCCACCGCGATCACACGTACGGTGTTGTCGCTGCTCCATAGGCCAAACAAGGGGACCATGAACGTGATCCCCATCAGCCCCGTGCAGGCGAAAAGCAACCCCGTGGAGTAATGAAGCTGGGTGAACGCGGTGCGCGCGACCATGTTCCAAATCTCGGTGAGTCCCGCGTACGGTCGAATCGCACGGACGCCCTGCGAGAGCCCGAGCCAGATACCACCACCGCTATCCTTGATTTTGCGCGCCAGCGAGCAGTCATCGATAAGTGCGCCACGCAACGCGGCAAAGCCGCCGATTTTTTTGAGCGCTTGGGTCTCGATGAGGATGCAGCCGCCGGCGGCTGCGGCAACCCAACGATTTGATCCGTTGGCAAGCGCGAAGGGATAAATCAGCTTGAAGAAGTAGATAAACGGCGGAATGAGGAGACCTTCCCAGACGCTGCTCATAGGGAGTCTAGCCATGACCGATACCATGACACGTCGCTCTGTCACCAATTTGTCGAGCAAAGCGCTGAGCAAACCAGGAGCAAGCTCGATATCGGCGTCGAGCAATAGCGTGTAGGCCGTGTTGACCCGCGCAAAACCCTGTTGAAGTGCCCAGAGTTTCCCGCTCCACTCAGGCGCCGGAGGTACGCCGGCGACTATCTCTAGATTGGGGATTTTGAGTTCGCGGGCCCGCTCAGACGTGCCATCCGAACTCTGATCGTCGACCAGAATGATTCGATCCGTGGCGCCTTGCGCCGCCACGGATCGCAATGTAGTTGCGATGCAGTCGGCTTCGTCACGGGCAGGGATAAGTACGGAGACGGATCCCAGTGCGGGGTGTGCCGCGTTCAGCGTACTGTCGATGCGCTCACGGGTCGACCAAGGGCGCCATGGCAAAACCAGTAGTCCAAGCCACATCAACAGGGCAGTCAGCGAGAGGGCCAGCATTCAGAAACCGTCGTTGCCGGCGTCTGGGATTGCGCCCCCGCGAAGAAGGGCGCCTGACCGAATCGCGGCGGCCTGCCTCAGGCTAGGCGACGCGTTTTTTATTGTCACTGCAGGCGCTACCGCCCGCTTCGCCGTTGGTCACGAGTCGTGGCCGGGCGGCAGGCTCGTCTTCATAGCGGAAGGGCACTTCGGGCGCCATTGGTCCACTGGTCCGGGGGCCGCGCAGGAAGTTTTTGAACGCCTTGAAAGGGCTCTTGAACGTGTCGTTTACCGCGGTCGCTTCGTACCCACAATGCACCATGCAATCTGCGCATTTCGGGTTTGCGCCAGTGCCGTACTTCTCCCACGCCGTATCCTCTATCAATGACTTGAAGCTGGTGGCGTACCCTTCTCCGACCAGCAGATAGCATGGCTTTTGCCAACCAAAGACATTACGGGTCGGGTTGCCCCATGGCGTGCAGAGATAGGTCTGGTTGCCCGCCAAAAAGTCCAGATAAAGACCCGACTGATTGAAGCGCCAGTTGCGGCCTTCACCCAATTTGAAAATGTCACGGAACAGCTGCTTGCTGGAAGTCCGCTTCAAGAACACGTCTTGGCGCGGAGCGCGTTCATAACTGTATCCTGGGGAAATCGTCACCCCTTCGACGCCGAGTTTCATCATCTCATCCATGAAATGCGCAACCTCTGTCGGTGCCTCGCCCTGAAAAAGGGTGCAATTGACCGTTACCCGGAACCCCCGTCCCAGAGCCTGCTTAATGACTTCGACGCATTTTTCAAAGACACCCTCGCGGCAAACAGAGGCGTCGTGCCGATCTCGATTCCCATCCAGATGGATAGAGAAGGTGAGATAGGGTGACGGCGTGTATTCGTCCATCTTGCGCTCGAGTAGCAAGGCGTTGGTGCACAGGTAAACGAATTTCTTGCGGGCGATATAGCCTTCGACTATTTCCCGCATATCTTTGTGGATCAAGGGCTCGCCGCCCGCAATCGAGACGATGGGTGCGCCACATTCGTCGATCGCCGCCATGCAATCCTCATAGCTCAGGCGTTTATCGAGGATTTCCTCTGGGTAGTCGATTTTCCCGCAGCCCGCGCAGGCCAGATTGCAGCGGAACAACGGTTCCAGCATCAATACCAAGGGATAGCGCTTAATCCGCTTGAGTTTCTGTTCAATGATGTAACGACCCACACGATACTGCTGAATCAGCGGAACAGACATGCTCGTCCCCCGGAGTGACTGAATTGGACTTGAATGAAAACCACTTTACATTCAAGCGATTGCAAAAAATGCTCGGCAGCATCTTACGCGAATGCGGGGCGCGCGGAAAGTAATAATTTCAAACCCGCGTCGATTGTTGCCAACGGCCCCTTCGGTTCACGTCGGACCCGGCTTTAAGGCGCGTCGGCGTGGTCTTGCAGCGCCGCAAAAGGTCTGACTTGCAAGGTCCGGACCACCTATCCATAATCACGGGCCCGCTGCTAAGCCCGGCGATCCTTTATAAAAATCATCGACCATGACTGAGTCTAACCACTACCCACTCCTCGAAAAAATCGACTCGCCGCACGATTTGCGTCAACTGCCGGAATCCGCGTTGGAGCAGGTGGCACATGAGTTGCGTGCTTATCTGCTGGATTCGGTCAGCCGCAGCGGAGGGCATTTTGCAGCAGGACTCGGCTCCGTCGAATTAACGATCGCACTGCACTACATCTATAACACGCCCGATGACCGGCTTGTTTGGGACGTGGGACATCAGGCCTATCCCCATAAAATACTCACGGGGCGCAGGACGCAAATGCCGACGGTCCGGCGGTGGCATGGGGTGGCGCCCTTTCCGAAACGGGAAGAGAGTCCCTACGACACGTTTGGTGTTGGGCATTCAAGTACTTCGATTGGGGCAGCGCTGGGCATGGCTATCGCGGCCCAGCACACCGGCAGTCGGCGGCGCGCGGTGGCCGTTATCGGGGACGGCGGGCTGACAGCGGGCATGGCCTTTGAGGCACTGAACCACGCGGGGGATATTCGAGCGAACCTGCTGGTGGTTCTGAACGATAACAACATGTCGATTTCCCCCAATGTAGGCGCTCTGTCTAACCGGTTCGCTCAGATCCTTTCGGGCAAGCTCTACACCACTGTGCGGGAAGGCAGCAAAAAAGTGCTTTCCCAGATGCCGAGCGTGTGGGAGCTCGCGCGCCGCGCCGAGGAACACGTCAAGGGGCTGGTAGTGCCGGGGACGTTGTTTGAGGAATTCGGTTTTAACTATATCGGGCCCATCGACGGACACGATCTGCCGACGTTGCTACAAACACTGCGTAATCTGCGGAGCCTCGAAGGCCCTCAATTCCTGCATATCATCACGAAAAAGGGCAAAGGTTATGCCCCGGCAGAGGCAGATCCGGTCAAGTACCACGGGGTCTCCCCTTTCGACCCGAAACTGGGCATCGCGGCCGGGAGTAAGGCGGGCAAACCAACCTACAGCGACATCTTCGGCGACTGGGCATGTGACATGGCCGCACTCGACCGACGAATGGTCACGATTACACCCGCGATGCGGGAGGGATCCGGGTTAGTCAAATATGCGCGGGAGTTCCCCGATCAATACCTTGATGTCGCGATCGCCGAGCAGCATGCAGTTACCGTCGCGGCCGGCATGGCCTGTGATGGTCTGAAACCGGTCGTCGCTATTTATTCAACGTTCCTCCAACGCGCATTCGATCAAGTGGTGCATGATGTCGCCCTACAGAAGTTACCGGTTCTCTTCGCGCTCGACCGTGCGGGGTTGGTCGGTGCTGATGGTCCGACTCATGCAGGCAGCTACGATGTCACGATGCTGCGATGCCTTCCCGATATGGTTTTGATGGCGCCCTCTGACGAGAATGAATGTCGGCAGATGCTCTATACCGGCTACTGCCTAGACCAGCCTGCGGCGGTGCGTTATCCGCGTGGGAGTGGACCAGGGGTCCCGGTCCAGCAAGAAATGGTCGCCCTGCCGCTCGGTAAGGCCGAAATCAAACGCCACGGGAAAGCGGTGGCCTTGCTCGCCTTCGGCAGTCTCGTGCCGGCCGCCATGGAAGTAGGCGAGCGTCTTAATGCAACGGTCGTCAACATGCGGTTCATTAAGCCACTGGACGATGCACTCGTACTCGAATTGGCGGGTAGCCATGAGCTGCTGGTCACGCTTGATGAAAACGCATTGGCGGGCGGCGCAGGCGGCGCGGTGACGGAATTACTCTCCCATCATGGACTTCATCCGAAAGTTTTTCATATCAGCCTGCCCGATCGCGCCATCCAGCATGGTTCCCGCGAGGAAATGCTCGAAGATGCGGGGCTAACAGCGCCTCAGATTGAACAGATCATCCGGGCGCAGCTGCCGGCTGCCGGCACGGTTGCCTCGCCAGTCTGAGACCGGACCGCGCGGCGAGACCGAGGCCGCACACATCCCGCCGGCCGCGTGATGTGCGCAATCTGTCGCAACAACTGTCAGTGGTCACCGTGTTGGAACCACGCGACTGCGGCGGTGATCGCTTCGCGACCGGAACGCGTCTGATAGCCCAGCTCATGGATGGCGCGCTTGCTGCTGAAGAACATCTGTTTACGCGACATTCTCAACCCATCGATCGTGACCTGAGGCTCGGTACCATCGGTTAGCCAGGCCCATGCCTGTGCGCAGTACGCGACGGGATAAATGAGGCCCCTCGGTAAGCGGATCCGAGGGGGGGCGTGTCCGCAAAGTAGGGCGATCTGGCTGAGGATCTCTTTCAAACTCATGTCTTCCCCGCCGAGGATATAACGTCTCCCGATCTGACCCTGCTCAAAGGCCAGCACATGGCCGGCGGCGACGTCTACCACGTGGGCGATGTTCAGACCCGTATCAACGTAGGCGGGGATTTTTCGAGCGATCGCATCCTTTATCAGGCGACCGGTGGGCGTTGGTTTGATGTCAAATGGGCCAATGGGGGTGGAAGGATTGACGATAATCGCCGGTAGTCCGCGGCGTTTAATGAGTTCCTGGACCACCTGTTCGGCGAGATATTTTGATCGTTTATAGTGTCCGACCATGTCCGCGAGGGATGACGGCGTGTCTTCGTCGGCCGGTTGGCTATTGCCGGTTAGCCCGAGTGTTGCCACGCTGCTTGTGTAGACGACGCGTGGAATGCCTCCGGCGATCGCTGCTTCCATGATGTTACGTGTCCCGGCGACGTTGCTGTCGTACAAGTCCTGCGGGTTTCGTGACCATAGCCGATAGTCTGCGGCTACATGATAGAGACCATCCAGGTTTCGGCACGCCCGCGCTAGGGAAGCCGGTACGCGCAAATCTCCTTCCAGCCACTCGATAGACAGATCCTTAAGGTTGCGTTTATCGCTGCCAGGTCTCGCCAGCGCGCAAACGTCATGGCCCTTCATGAGGAGTTGTCTCGCCACCACACTGCCGACGAAACCGGTAGCACCTGTGACCAAAATTCTCACGAGCGCTTCTCCTCCAGATCGAAGCTTACAAAGTCGAGCAGGGTTGACGCGATGCGCAGGGTTCTCAGCGCCCGGCGATACCATAAGGCGAGACGAATAAGCGCACCAAGCTCCAACGGATGATGATACAACGTGCCTAGCACCCGCCAGAGAGCGCCCTCGGGATCGCCCAAGCCGGCGAGCGCGCTGCTGGGTAACGTAAAAATCGCGGGGTCGACGATTGCTCGGACGACGATAAACGGGAGCCCGTGTTTGTGCGCCACACCGCCAATGGCCGATGATTCCATGTCTACGGCCGCGCAAGCATAACGTTCATGAAAGGCTATTTTTTCAGTGACTTGCGTGACTGGCATGTCACTGGTCAGCCCATTGCAAACGAGCGGTTCCAGCGCGTCGAGCGCATGTCGAAAGCGTGCGAGGAGGGGCTTGTCGGTCTCGAAAACCATCCCGGTTTTTTGGTCTACACATTGAGCGTATAGCAGCAGACGACCTGCATCAATTTTGGGTTCCAGCGCGCCGGCCGTACCCCAAGAGATCAATCCACCAATGCCCTGGGTGACGAGAGTTTCTGCGGCACGCGCTGCCGCCGTGGGGCCGATGCCGGCGCAAATCATCGGCCAAGGCAGGGACGATTGTCGAAAGCTGGCTAACTCGGCTGGCATGGCGGCAATTATGCCCAGCATAAGACCGCCCTATATTTTAAAGCAGGATCTGGCGTCGCACATTACAGGTTTGGGCCGCGCGGTCACTTGGCGTGCTGCGCTTCCATCCCCTTAATGTAGGTCGGTCCGTTGGCATCGATTTCGATGCGCGGCAGGCCCCAGGAGGCTACTTGGAACAAACCTTTCAACAGCAGATTATGACGGGCGCAAAGCGTCGTCACCGCCACGGTTAATTTGACCGAGCGGCGCGAAATTTTGACATCCTGACCACTCACATAGAGCGGATTATCATGCAGCTTGCGCAAGGTCAGTACGGCCATACCGAGCGCCCATAGGCAAAATTTTCGGATCCCCGCCTCTTGTGACGGGATCTGCAAGGTGTAGCGTAGTGCATTTTGCAAATGTCCCTCGGCAATGCCGATGAGGGCCTGCATCCCTTCGGCGAACGCCGGACCTCCTTGACCCGCCTGTATTTCGCTGAGCCGCAGCCCACGGGCTTCAAATCCACCACGGGGTAACCAACACGCCCCCCGCGCCCGATCATCCCAGATGTCTTTGAGGATATTGGTCATCTGTAGGCCCTGTCCGAATGATACGGCCAGCTTGAATAGTGCTGCCCGACGAGGTTTCAGCGCGGGACAGAACTCGCAGAACAGTTCCGTCAACATTTCTCCGACCACGCCGGCTACGTAGTAGCAATAACGGTCCATCTCCACTTGATCGCGCACGCCGTCGAGGGTTTCCTGTCCCTGATAGAAGACCATGCCGTCGATCATGACGCGGACGCAGCGCGCCAGCGCAGCCTGCTGTACCGGATTAAGTGAGTGCGTAATTCTTAGGACGCGCGGGGTATTCCTGATCAAATCGCGCTCGGCCTCTGAATTGTGCGCGGCGAGCCGAGGCGCCAGCGTCTGCGCAAAATCATCCGCGGCGATTTCTCTCTGCACAGCAGAGAGAAATATTCTGGAATATTCCCGCTTTTCGTCGAAGGTTAGCCCCGCATCGTCTTCAATCGTATCGGCGATACGGCACAGCAGGTAGGCATTCGCGACTGCGCGGTACAGGGCAGGCGGCAATACCGGAATGGTCAGCGCGAAGGTTCGGGACACACCCTGAAGAATCTTCGCCTGATAAGCGTCGTCGCTGGAAATAACGCGTACTCCTCGCCTCGAGGTTCTCAATAATTCCGTTCGGACGCACATGCGCCCTCAGTCTCGATCTAAGGCCACGGCGCACCTTGTGCGTCCATGACAGGCGGGAAATTGAATTGGTCGGGGTGACAGGATTCGAACCTACGACCCCTGCCTCCCGAAGGCAGTGCTCTACCAGACTGAGCTACACCCCGACAGATCGTTCTTTTCTGAACGCTCGCTTCCACTCTTCAGAAACGCCTCTCGACTGCAAACATCGCTAGTCCATGCAACACATCCCGGTATTCGGAAGGTGGTATCACGTTCAAAGCGGTTTGGGCCTGAGCCGCTTCCCGTTCGGCGAGCGCGAGAGTGTATGTGATGGCTCCTGTTGATTCAATTGCCGCCGTGATCTCCGAAATGCGATCCCGTCCCCCTTGTTCGATCGCCGCACGGATGAGGACGGCCTGTGTGGGGGTCCCCTGCCACATGGCGTAGAGGAGTGGCAGGGTCGGTTTGCCCTCTGCCAGGTCATCGCCCAAGCTTTTCCCGAGTTGCGTACTGTCCGCGCAATAATCCAATGCGTCATCGACTAACTGGAAGGCAGTGCCGAGGTGGCGACCATAAGCGGCGAGCGCGTTTTCGGCTATCGAACCGCCGCCGGCGATGATCACCCCGAGCTGAGCCGCAGCCTCAAAAAGTTTGGCAGTCTTAAACCGGATAGTGTTGAGGTAACGCTGCTCGGAAATGTCTGGATCATGACAATTGACGAGCTGCATCACCTCGCCCTCCGCAATGACGTTCGTCGCGTCCGCCAAAATCTCCAAGATCCGCAGGTTCTGCAGCTCCACCATCATCTGGAACGCCCGTGAATAAAGGAAATCACCGACCAGCACACTCGCTGGGTTACCCCAGATAAAGTTCGCGGTCTCGCGTCCGCGACGCATTCGCGACGCATCGACAACATCATCATGTAGGAGTGTCGCGGTATGGACCAGCTCGATAATAACCGCCACGTCGATGTGCTTGGTTCCGTTATGCCCCATGGCTTTGGCGGCCAATAGCGCCAGCGCGGGCCGCAAGCGCTTTCCGCCCCCAGAAATGATGTAGGTGCCGAGCTGGTTGATGAGCGTCACCTCTGATGCCAGGCGTGTGCGGATTCGACGGTCAACTTCCGCCATATCCTCGCCCAGCAGTATTCGCAGGGTATCCAACGCCGAACTGGGGTTTTCTGTGTTCAAATCATTCCTCTCGCAGCGTCAGGATAATCCCGTACCACTGCTGACGTGGCACCAAATACGATGAAATCGGGGGGGCTACTGGATTCTCGTGTGGCCGCGCATTCGGTGAGGCTTGCGCCGCACTAGCCCGGACCATTAGAATCCCGGTCCCCGTCGCGCCCGGCGCGCAAGATTACTTTAAGAGTTCCAGCCAATGCACGCGATTATCAGGACTGGCGGTAAACAATACCGCGTAACCGAAGGCCAGACCCTCCGGATTGAATCCCTACCGGTCAACCCAGGTGATTCCATTGAGCTCAGTGATGTGCTCATGATTACGGATGCTGAGCAGACCCTTGTTGGCAATCCGCAGCTGAATGGCGCCAAGGTATTGGCGCTCGTCGTGGCCAACGGTCGCGGACCCAAGATTCGTATCGTCAAATTCCGGCGTCGTAAACATCATCGTAAACAGATGGGACACCGCCAGAATTACACTCAGGTTCAAATTACGAGCATCGTGAAAGGTTAGTCGCCATGGCACATAAGAAAGCCGGGGGTAGTACTCGTAACGGTCGCGACTCCCAAGCAAAAAGATTGGGCGTGAAGCGTTTCGGGGGTGAGGTGGTTCAGTCGGGCAATATCATTGTCCGCCAGCGCGGGACGCGCTATCACGCGGGTTCCGGGGTGGATATCGGTCGTGACCATACGTTGTTTGCGGTGTCCGATGGACGCGTGGTCTTTCAGACCCGGGGTGCCGAGGGCCGTAAGTACGTGAGCGTCGTACCCGCCTAAAAATTTTTGGAAACGCTCATCCCACCGATGTGTGAATTGAAACCCCGTCCATGACGGGGTTTTTTGTTTAACGCGACGATTTTCCTTTCGCGGGAGAATTGACGCTGCCTTGAGAGAGAAACGAGTGACATGAAGTTCACCGACGAAGCTGTCATTACCGTCCATTCCGGTAAGGGAGGTGATGGTTGCCTGAGTTTCCGTCGCGAGAAATTCATTGAGTTCGGCGGGCCGGACGGGGGCTACGGTGGGGATGGTGGTAACGTCCATATCGTGGCCACAGGTCATCTGAATACATTGGTCGACTTTCGTCATCGCCGCAGTTTTAAAGCCGGTAATGGGCAACCAGGTGCGGGCCGCGACCGAATCGGGAGATCTGGCGATGACCTCGACATCGAGGTGCCTGTTGGAACCGTTGTCCGGGATCTGGAAACGGGCGAGTTGTTAGGCGATCTGACCGCAGACGGCAGTCGAATCTTGGTCGCTAAGGGCGGGTTTCATGGCTTCGGCAACGCACATTTCAAAAGCAGCACCAACCGAGCTCCCCGCCGCATCACCAAGGGTATGCCGGCGGAGAGTCGGCGGCTTAAGCTCGAATTAAAATTGCTGGCAGATGTCGGCTTGCTCGGCCTGCCGAACGCCGGAAAATCAACGTTGATTAGCCGTATTTCGGCCGCCCGGCCGAAGGTCGCCGATTATCCATTCACCACCCTCCAGCCCGTGCTAGGCGTGGTGGTCAGTGGGCCGGACCGCAGTTTTGTGGTGGCCGATATCCCGGGCATCATCGAAGGCGCTGCCGAAGGCGCAGGGCTCGGTCTGCAGTTTCTGCGACATGTCGAACGGACCCGAATCCTGTTGCACATGCTGGATGTCTCGGAGCTCGATCCCGAACGCGATCCCAAAACCGATTTTGTGACTGTCACCCGGGAGCTGAAAAAACATAGTCGAAAGCTGAGTACACGCGAGCGTTGGCTGGTCCTAAACAAGATTGATGCACTCAGTCCGGAGAAGCGCGGTCAAGACTGGCAGCAGCTGGCGCGTCGGTTACGCTGGAAGGGGCCGATTTTTGCCATTTCAGGTGCCACCGGTGAAGGTTGTAAAGAGCTCGTGCAGGCACTGGAGCGCCGTCTTCAGGAGCAGCGCAATGAGGCAGCTGAGGTTGCTGCTGCCCCTATGCGGCCGCCGGGATGAGTGAACCACCGCTGCGGCGATCTTCCAGCGCAGCCGTAAATGCCCGACGCTGGGTCGTCAAGATTGGCTCCGCACTGACGACGAGTGACGGGGCGGGTCTGAACGCGGCGTCAATCGGCGACTGGGCGAGTCAGGTGGCCGAGATCAAAAAGGCAGGACACGACGTCGTTATCGTCACGTCGGGTGCGGTAGCCGAAGGTGCAGTTAGGCTAGGCTGGCAGGAAAGACCGCGTGCGCTCCATCAGCTGCAGGCCGCCGCAGCGGTCGGTCAGATGGGGCTTGTGCGGGTCTGGGAACTCGCGTTTCGCGACCACGGCTGCATTGCCGCACAAATTCTGCTGACTCACGAGGATGTCGCCAATCGCGAGCGCTACCTGAATGCCCGGAGTACGCTTTGGACGTTGTTGCAATATGGCGTGGTCCCTGTCATCAACGAGAACGATACGGTGGCCACCGAAGAAATCAAACTCGGCGACAACGATACCTTGGCCGGACTGGTCAGCAACCTCATTGACGCCGATCTGATGGTGATCCTGACCGATCAGCAGGGGCTCATGACCGCAGACCCGCGTACCCACCCCGATGCGCAATTGATCGAACGCGCCGATCTGGAAGATCCCCATCTGATCGCGATCGCGGGGGAGGGCGGCACTTGGGGACGGGGAGGAATGCGCACCAAGGTGAGCGCGGCGCGTCTCGCGGCGCGGTCTGCGACTTCGACTGTCATCGCTAATGGACGTCGGGCGAATGTGCTGGTCGATCTGGCTAACGGGGAGTCGGTGGGCACCTTGCTTGAAGCACCGCCAACAAAGCAGGCGGCGCGGAAACAGTGGTTAGGGAGCACGGTGCACGCCCGCGGCATCCTTATTCTCGACGCGGGGGCATGCCGCGTCCTGCGAGGGCAAGGTCGGAGTCTATTGCCGGTGGGGGTGTTAGGGGTGGAGGGTGACTTTGCGCGCGGAGAGCTGGTCTCCTGTACCGATTCGGACGGTCGCGAAATTGCCCGGGGCCTGTCCAATTACAGCGCGGCCGAAGTCTCTAGAATCAAGGGGTTGGCAACAGCTCGGGTTGAATCAGTTCTCGGCTACTCACATGAGCCTGAACTCATCCACCGAGACAACTTGGTGTTGTTGTAACCACGCCCTGTCAAACCGTTGGGTTTGGTGACTACGCGGTGAGCCGAGGGGGTGAGAGACCCCTTCGGCAGAAACGTTCAAGCGCGATCAGGCCATCGCCATAATGCGCGTATTCAGGCGTGACTTGTGGCGCGAGGCCTTATTTTTGTGCACCAGTGCAGTTTTCGACATTTTGTCGATAATGGGCACTGCAGCCGCATAGGCGGCCTTGGCGGCATCTTTATCACCTGATTCGATCGCTTTAACGACCTGCTTCAAGCGTGTACGAAACTGGGACTTTCGGCTGGCGTTGTGCAGGCGCCGCCGCTCGGATTGTCTGACACGTTTACGTGCCTGGGCGGTATTGGCCAAGTTGGGCTCCGTCGGGACAGTAGTTGGAAGGGGGTGGAATATGCGTGCTTACTGCACGAGTGTCAATCCCATCCTAGCGGTCCAAGCCAACGGAGCGTGGCGACGTGGGGCTACGCGATCGGACAACAGGCGTAGCCGCAGCCATCATGGGGCGAGCGGAAGCGCATGTTCGACGATAAGCTCGACTATAATCGCCCGGCCCCGATTGGGGGCGCTTATGCCACGCCGGAGGCGTTTTCCCCTGAGCAAAAATCTGCTGCGCTCGACCATGCTGGTGGGGCAGATGACCCTTGTCTCGCGGATCCTCGGTCTGGTGCGCGACTCGGTGATCGCCGCCGTATTCGGTGCATCCCATGAAACGGATGCTTTTTTCGTTGCTTTCCGCATTCCGAATTTGTTCCGACGGTTATTTGCAGAAGGTGCTTTTTCCCAGGCATTCGTCCCAGTACTGGGCGCCTATAAGGCGCAGAAAACGTCGGAGGAGACTCGCGCGCTCACTAACGCAGTCACAGGAGTGCTCGCCGTCATCCTGTTGCTGGTGACGGTCGCAGGGGTGCTTGCCGCGCCCGTCGTGGTGGCGGCGGCGGCGCCAGGGTTTCTCAAGGATCCCGATCGGTTCCGGCTGAGCGTCACGTTACTGCGATTAACCTTTCCTTATCTGCTGTTTATCGCGCTGACGGCGCTGCTTGCCGGCATCCTGAATACCTATCGGCACTTCGCTATTCCGGCCTTTACGCCCACGTTGTTGAACGTGGCGATCATCGGTTGTGCCGTGTGGCTGGCGCCCCACCTTGCACAACCGATCATGGCGCTGGCCGTCGGGGTCCTGGTGGGTGGGATACTCCAACTTAGCTTGCAGATTGTTGCCGCCCACCGGGCGGGTATTCTGCCGCGACCCCGCTGGAACCCTGCACACCCTGGCGTACAGCGAATCTTGCGTCTGATGTTACCTGCTGTGTTCGGGGTATCCGTCGCTCAGTTGAATTTTCTGGTCGATACCTTGATCGCCTCGTTTCTCCGGGAGGGCAGTATTTCGTGGTTGTATTTCTCGGATCGCTTGATGGAGTTCCCACTGGGGATTTTTGGCGTTGCATTGGGTACCGTTATTCTTCCGAGCCTATCTGAGCACCACGCGGTGGGCGATGATGTGCTGTTCTCTGACACGCTGGACTGGAGTTTGCGGTTGGTGCTGCTTATCACCATCCCGTCCGCAGTCGGTCTCGCGGTGATGGCAGGACCGATCCTGAGTACCCTTTTCCAATATGGGCGTATGAGTGAGCTAGATGTCATTATGTCCGCGAGGAGCTTGGTAACCTATGCCTTCGGGTTGAGTGGATTCATCCTCGTCAAGGTCTTGGCACCCGGATTTTTTTCGCGGCAGGACGTCCGTACGCCGGTCAAAATTGGGGTAGTCGCTTTGGTGAGTAATTTTGTTCTCAACCTCGCGCTGGTGGTGCCAATGCAGCATGCGGGGCTCGCCCTCGCCACTTCTATTGCGGCGTTTATCAATGCCGGCTGTCTGCTCCATATCCTACGCAAACGGCAGATCTATCGGCCTAGGCCCGGGTGGAGGCTTTTCCTTGCACGGTTATCGCTCGCTGCCGCCGGCATGGCGCTCCTCATGAACAGGCTGGATTATAGTCAGTCGCAGTGGACCGACTGGCACATGGCGGCCCGGGCGCTACATCTCGGTCCCCTGATCCTCTTCGGCATCGTCGCGTACGCAAGCTTGTGCTTTATTTTTGGATTACGTCCTCAGCATGTGGCGCAGCCGGGACCGAGGCTATAATCTCACCGTTCCTAATTTCGAACTTCGCGCGCGTATGCAGATTATTCGAGGCCTCCATAATGTTCGACCACATCATCGCGGATGTGTGGCCAGTATCGGCAATTTCGATGGTGTTCATCTGGGGCATCAGTCCGTCATCAAGAAACTGATCGAGCTCGCACATGCAAGCGGACTGCCGGCAACGATTATTGTGTTTGAGCCTCAGCCCGCGGAGTACTTTAGGGAAGATGAGAGTCCGACCCGGCTCAATACGCTCCGCGATAAATGCCTGTTGCTCGCCCAGTACGGGGTTGACCGCTTGGTCGTGCTGCGCTTCGATGCGCAGCTTGCTGCCCTTACTGCCGCTCAATTTATCGAGGGCTTTCTGGTTAACGGCCTCGGGATCAAGGGGCTGATCGTCGGTGACGACTTCAAATTTGGATGTGACCGCGGAGGAGATTTTTCCACGCTGCAACATTTTGCCAAAAAATATAACTTTAAAGTCGACTACACGGGGTCCTTTCTCGCACATGATATGCGGGCTAGCAGTACTCGGGTGCGGATCGCGCTCATGGAGGGGGATTTCCGCATGGCGACGGAATTACTCGGACATCCTTTCGTGATCTCCGGACGTGTAGTCCACGGTAACAAGAACGGTCGCGCGATGGGGTTCGCAACGGCAAACCTCAATCTCGCCCGACGGCGTTCGCCGCTGCACGGTATTTTCGCCGCTTGGGTACATGGTGTTCGCGCAACCCGCTGGCCCGGGGTCGCTTATGTCGGAACCCGCCCCATTATCGACGGTCAGAAATGGGTCCTCGAGGTACATCTGCTGGATTACGACGAAAATTGTTACGGTCGTCATATTGCTGTCGATTTTGTGGATCGACTGCGTGGTGACTTACCGTTCACGAGTTTCGACGCCCTCGCTAGGCAGATTGAAGTGGACTGCGTCCACGCTCGTGAAATTTTGGCGCACGCGCCCGGATGAATCAGGACGCGTATTCTTCGCGCAATTGGTTTGTGTTGTCGGCGGTTGTCGTCTGTCTTGATCAGTTAAGCAAGCTCGCCGCAACCCACTGGTTGGAATTCAACAATCCGCTGCCGGTTTTGCCTTGCCTCAATCTGACGTTGCTGTACAACCCGGGCGCCGCCTTCAGCTTTCTGGCGGGTGCTACAGGATGGCAGCGCTGGTTTTTTGCTCTTCTTGCGCTGGCTGTGAGTGGCTATTTGAGTCGATTGCTGCGCGATCCGAACGGTGGTTCGTGGACCTATCGGGCCGGTCTTGGCTTTATTCTTGGCGGTGCCCTCGGTAACCTGATAGATCGCGTGCATCCCGGACAGGTAATCGATTTCATCCAAGTTTACTACCGATCATGGTATTTTCCCGCCTTCAACCTCGCGGATTCTGCTATCACGCTTGGTGCCGCGCTTTTTATGTTGAGCGCGTTTGACGGAAGACACTCGCCTGTTGCTACGAAGGTGCCGCGGGGAGGCGTACAATGACAGGTATAGGTCACTTTCAATCCCGGGTCTGCCGCCCGACAGCTGAATAACAGGAAGTATTGCAATGGAAATCCATTTAGCTAATCCGCGCGGATTCTGCGCGGGCGTCGATAGGGCCATCGGGATCGTTGAACGAGCACTCGACATCTTCGGGGCACCGGTTTATGTCCGGCATGAGGTTGTGCATAACAAATATGTAGTGGATGGTTTGCGCACCAAAGGGGCGGTTTTCGTGGACGAGCTTGATGAAGTTCCGGATGACGCGACCGTGATCTTCAGTGCGCATGGTGTCGCCAAGGCAGTTCGGGAGGAGGCGGCACGTCGCAAGTTACGGGTATTCGACGCGATCTGTCCGTTGGTAACCAAAGTCCACATGGAGGTAGGGCACTATCAGCAAGAAGGGCGCGAGTGCATTTTGATTGGTCACGCAGGACATCCCGAAGTAGAGGGTACGCTCGGCCAGTATCGAGCCCGTAAGGGGCGAGGGGGCATGTATCTTGTGGAATCCGTGGATGATGTGCTCAAGCTGGAGGTGAAAGATCCTTCTTTTCTCGCGTTCGTGACGCAGACTACGCTGTCGATGGATGATACGGCGGTCATTATTGACGCTCTGCGCAAGCGTTTTCCTAAGATTGTGGGGCCCAAAAAAGAAGACATTTGCTATGCAACGCAGAACCGCCAGGACGCGGTCAAAACGCTGCTCGGTAGTTGCGATCTCATACTCGTCGTTGGCTCGCAGACGAGTTCGAACTCGACTCGCCTCAAGGAGATTGCCGAAAAACAGGGAATTGCCGCGTATCTCATCGATAATGCAGATGAAATTCAGCAGCACTGGCTTACTGACAAGCGTAGCGTCGGCGTGACAGCTGGTGCCTCGGCGCCGGAAGTGTTAGTAGAGCAAGTGGTGGCAAGACTCAAGCAATGGGGTGGGCTCGCTGTAAACGAAGTCCCGGGCATTAAAGAGCAAGTTGTTTTCAGCCTGCCCCGCGAATTGGTTCGCGCAGCAGACAATGCCGCATGAAGAAACGCATGTTGGGGACTGGGGATAGACGCGTTTAGAGCCTTCTGTTCCGGCAAGCACCGACAACTCAGGGACGGTTGGCCCGCGTTCTCCCTGTGCCGTATACTCGGCCTATGATGAGTTCATCCACGTCCCCTCCTCGTACTAAAGCGGAAATTGCCGAGCTGTTAGGCGCGCGCGATATCTTGCCGACGGCACAACGGGTAGAGCTTGCGGCGCTCCTCCTGGCGACCCAACAGCATCTTTCGGCTGAGCAGGTGATGTCCCGAGCCAAAATTGCCGGCTTGGTGGTTTCCAAGGCAACGGTCTACAACACGCTTGGTTTGTTTGTGGAACGGGGCATTGTTCGTGAAGTCATCGTCGATTCAGCCCGAGTCTTTTATGACTCTAATACCGATCCGCACTACCATTTCTACAATGTAGACGACGGCACGTTAGGAGACGTCGCTACAGTTCATGTCCCCATTGAACAACTTCCAACACCACCGGCGGGAACGGTCACCACAGGGGTAGACATCGTAATCCGCATCCGCAACCGTCCCTGACGGTACAGGGCGAAGCGTTAGGGTTGACGCGCGGATTCGGTTATCATGCCGCCCGTCCTTTAGCCGACGTAGCTCAGTTGGTAGAGCAACTGATTCGTAATCAGTAGGTCCGCGGTTCGACTCCGCGCGTCGGCACCACACTAGACCCGCATTCCGGCGGGTTTTTTTATGCCTAAACTCCAATAAAAAAAACAGATAGCGACGGCCATGGATGCCGAGCGATTGAGCGACAGTTTTTCAGCGGGCAAGAATGACCGGTGACGGACTTTTCTTAGCCATTCAAAGTCAATCACTTAGCGTTATTTAACGGGGGTTTTTAGCGCGGGAGCTCTGGTCGAGAACAGCTTCAGCGGCTTCGTCAGAAATACCCTGTAGAAATTGTGTAAAGACAACTTTACAAATGAGGGGCGATTTGTAGGGGGTTTTTCTTATAAATTTTACACG
>CAIKBL010000008.1 GCA_903825645.1 uncultured Pseudomonadota bacterium
GTCCCGTCCGCTCCGCCAATGTTCAAGGAAAACGGGCCCTCGCGGCCCGTTTTTTCTGTCTACCCCCCTTTGCACCCCCCTCGCTTTGTTGCCGCGTCAGGCTGCGAAGCGCGGTCAGGCTCATCCGTTCGCTGGTTCGTTCACGAGAGCCAGCGCCGTTTTCATCGGCAGATAAAAGCTCTGCGGTCGGCTCAGGAACGCTTCGAACTGATGCGCCTTGTAGAAGGCCGCTGCGTCTGTATCGATGGCGTCTGCACAGATCGCATGAACGCCAGCCGGTGATGCTGCGAGCCGGGCGATGGCATCGTAGAGCAGCATCGAGCCAACCGACTTCCCGCGAAACGCGAGGTCGCGTCCCAGCCATCCGATCAGGGCTGCTGGAACGCTCGGGTAACGGGGAAGCTTCTTCGCCAAGTCGGGCGCGAGGTCGGAGAGCGCGATGCTGTGCGAAGACAGCGTGTAGAAGCCTGCCAGCCGGGCGCTCTCGCGTTCGACCAGGACATAGCAAACCGCGTAGTTGCGCTTGATGTCCTGCGAGACCGTCTGCTTGAAGTAGGTGTCGATCCGCTCATTGCTGCTCGCAAACGTCGAGCGGTCGTGCTTGCCGAGCAGCTCAGAAACGAAGCGGGTCACCGAATCTCAACATTGGCAAGGTGCGCCTTCTTGGCCCGGCGCAGCGCGGCGCCCGGTTCAGGCGGGTTGATCAGAGCCTCGGCAAAGCGGCGCTGATCCTCGGCTGAAAGACGAATGATCTCTTGCGCTTCAATCGCGCGTTGCGCGGCTTCATGCGCTGCGCTCACCACGAAATCCGAGACGGTTCGCCCCTGCAACTCTGCGGCGCGCTTCAGGGTCGCGTAGATGCTTGTCGGGAGGCGCGCTTCAAGCCTAGAAATTTGCGTATCTGTTGCCATGGTCAATCTCCTATAACAAAAATACGGCAATCTGCCGTACAGTGTCAAGAAGGATGACAGTGGCCTCAAGCAGCCTTGGTGTCCGAAATTTGTATGCAAACTTCGGACAACTCCCAGCAGGCTAGGGCGCTCTTCGCCTGGGCGTTACGGCTGGCGGGGCCCGTCGGGCAGGAGACGGCTTCCGTCGCCCCGTCGCGCCAACATGCGGCGGCTCTTGTCTGACAGCCAGCGTTCGCAGGCTTGATCCTGCCGGATCTGTAAATAGGCTGCAAATGCAGGTTGCAGTTTCTGTGCAGAACGCGCTATCCCCGCTTGCGCATTCTCTGTCTTCCCGTTAGCTATTGAAGAAACAAACACCAAAGCAACTATCGCTTTGGCAAGAACAGGCTTTGGCGGGGAGAGAAATCTATGTGTGGTTCACTGGCTCACTTCGGGTGTCGCATCTGAAGTTATGTGCGAGCCGGGCGTTTTGGCTGGTGGCCTATCCGAGTCAGGGTCACGAGATATTGTTTGATGCGCATACCCGGAGCTTTGCGGCACTGGGCGGGATCCCTCGTCGCGGCATCTACGACAATATGAAAACGGCAGTCGACAAGGTCCTGAAGGGCAAGGGTCGGACCGTCAACGAGCGCTTCGCGGCGATGTGCGCGCATTATCTGTTCGACCCCGACTTCTGCAATGTGGCGAGCGGCTGGGAAAAAGGGGTTGTTGAGAAGAACGTTCAGGACAGCCGGCGGCGCGTGTGGATGGACGCGGGCAACCAGCGGTTCGGCAGCTTCATCGAACTGAACGCATGGCTCGGCCAACGGTGCCGTGCGTTGTGGGATGAAGTGCGTCATCCCGAGTATGAGCAGTTCAGCGTGGCCGAGGTGCTTGAGCACGAACAGGCGCACCTGATGCCGATGACGACTCCATTCGACGGCTACGTCGAGAAGCCGGCCCGGGTGTCCAGCACCTGTCTGGTGTCGGTGGCGCGGAATCGCTACTCGGTGCCGTGCGAGTGGTTCGGTCAGAGGGTCAGCGCGCGACTCTATCCGGGCAGCGTCGTGATTGTCGCGGACGATCACCTCATCGCGCACCACGAGCGTCTGCGCAACAACGGCGAGACGCGGTACGACTGGCAGCACTACATCCCGTTGCTGGAGCGTAAACCGGGCGCACTGCGGAACGGCGCGCCGTTCATCGATATGCCGGAGCCTCTGCAGCGCCTGCGACGTGGATTGCTCCGTCATCCGGGTGATGGCGCAAGTGCTGGCGATTGTGTTGACGGCCGGGCTGGAAGCGGTGCTGGTCGCGGTGGCGTTGGCACTCGAGACTGGCCCTCCCGGCAAGGTGAGCGTCGAGCATGTCATCCATGTGTTGGCACGGCTGAACGCCGCGCCGGTCCCACCTACGGCGGCCACCTCGTTACAGGTGTCGGTGCCCCCACTCGCCGACACGGCACGCTACGACAGTCTGCGGACCGACACGAGCGAGGAGATCCCGCATGAGGCGTGATGTGGGAGTCGAACTGAAACAGTTGCGCCTGCACGGGATGGCCGGCGCCTGGGCAGAACTGGTCGAGCAAGGCACGAATGCCGGACTCGACTCCTCGCGCTGGCTGCTCGAACATCTGCTGGCTGCCGAGGAGACCGACCGGGCGATGCGTTCGGTCAATCATCAGATGCATGCTGCCCGCTTCCCCGTGCATCGCGACATCGCAGGCTTCGACTTTGAGGTCTCGCCAGTCGATCGCAAACTGGTGAGCCAACTTGCCACCACGAGCTTTACCGACGACGCCCACAACGTCGTGCTGGTGGGCGGACCCGGCACCGGCAAAACCCATCTGGCGACCGCCATCGGGGTGGCGGGCATCACCCGCCATGGCAAGCGCGTGCGCTTCTACTCGACGGTCGATCTGGTCAATGCGTTGGAGCAGGAAAAGGCGCAGGGCAAGGCGGGGCGCATTGCGCAAAGTCTGCTGCGCATCGACTTGGTGATCCGCGATGAACGCGGTTACCTGCCATTCAGTCAGGCCGGCGGCGCGCTGCTGTTCCATCTACTCAGCCGGCTTTACGAGCATACCAGCGTGATGGTCACGACGAACCTGGACTTCGGAGAGTGGTCGAGCGTGTTTGGAGACGCGAAGATGACCACCGCGCTATTGGACCGTCTGACGCACCACTGTCACATCGTCGAGACCGGCAACGAGTCATTCCGCTTCAGCCGCAGTACAGCCGAGGCGAAGAGACGCATCAAAGCGCGCGAGCAGGCGCGCAAAGGCCTCAAGTCTGAGGCGGATCAAGATGAGGTCTGAGCCCACCATTGCCCGCCGCAGATGCGGCCAAGGAGGACACCACAGCAAACAAATCGCTACACTTATCCACAGCCACACCCTTCAGGGTTGGCTTCCACCCCTGGCTCATTTTTGAGTCGGCACAGTGGCTCAGTTTTAAGTCGGCGCTAACAGGCAGGACGGTTCCGAGACCCGTGATGGCACTGCGAACGCAGATGGATTCGACGATCAGGCCGCAGCCAAAGATGACCTCGAAGCTCCTCCGTAATAAAGGCTGGGACGTCAATCCCTCCCGGCAGGTGCTTGCCAGCCAGGGGTGCGTCGGTTACACCGCTAAAGAAGAACACGAATTGACTTCAAACAACAACGAACTGGCGCAGGGGACATTTCTTATGGAGAGCCAGGATGAGAAGGCCGACACAGGCCACACGGAACGCCTTTCGGGTGTCGCAATTGAAATCGAGTCCGACGCGACTCTGGGCTACGCCTCAATTCAAAACGCGGTGCCCGTCATTCGGTCTCTGCGCCTGACAAATCAGACGGAACAACCGCTGGAGCACCTGCAGGTACTCGTCACCTGCAATCCCTCCTTCGCTCTGGGTGTCAAGCTGAGATTCGATCGTTTGGCCCCGAACGAGAGCCGGCGGATCTCGCCCGTGGACTTGCAGCCCGATCACGCTTACCTCGCTGATTTGCAGGAGTCGGTAAACGCTGCGGTCAACGTCACCGTCCTCGCTGGCTCCGAGGAAATCGCGCGTACTTCACGCTCTATCGAGGTGTTGGCCTACGACCAGTGGGCTGGCACCAGGGCTCTACCCGAGTTGTTGGCGGCTTTCTGCATGCCCAACAACCCGGCCGTGGACACGCTCATCGGCAAAGCATCGAAGCTGCTGCGCACGCAGTTCCCCGAGCTGTCGATGAAGGGCTACCAGTCAAAAAGCCGTGAGGTTGTCTGGCGACAAATTTCTGCGCTGTACAGCACCATCTCAGCCGAGAGCCTGCAGTACGCCGAGCCGCCTGCATCGTTTGGGTCCGAAGGACAAAAGATTCGTACGCCAGACCGCATCCTCGATGGGCGCGTGGCCACCTGTCTTGACCTCGCGATGCTCTTTGCATCTTGTCTGGAGCAAGCCGGCCTGCGCGCCGTGGTTCTGATCAAGGAAGGACACGCCTGGATAGGCGTGTGGCTTCACTCGGCGTGCTTTCCAGACCCGCTGACCGACGACGCGCAGTCCATTCGTAAACGTGTGGCGAGCGGCGAATTTCTGGTCTTTGAAACTACGGGGGTCGCGCAGCACCACAGCCACAGGCCGTCGCTGCGCATCGCATTGGAGCAAGGCGATGCGCACCTCCGCGAGGAGGGCACATTCCGTTACGCGGTAGACATTCACCGCGCCCGAGAACTGCAGATCAAGCCGCTGCCTTCCCGGTTTGCACCTTCGAAGCCGGCCGCGTCAAGTCTGGCCGAGGAACCCGCAGCGATTGAGCCCACGCCCCATATGCCGGCGCTCGACCCTGAAGTACTCAAAACGGTAGACCTGCCTGCCGATGACACGCCTGAGGGCCGGCTTTCGAAATGGAAGTCAAAGCTTCTTGACCTGACGCTGCGCAACCGCCTTCTGAATTTCAAGCCGACCAAAACCACCCTGCAGTTCGTTGCTCCGGATCTCGGAAAACTGGAAGATGCCTTGGCTGACGGCATCGAATTCAAGATCCGTGCGCTGCCGGCAATCATGGAGGGCAATGACCCTCGGATGGCTCAGGTGCACACCAATCGTGCCGGCCGAAAGCCTGTCGACGACATGGCACTCGAAGCACTCGCCAACAAGGAGTTGCTGGCCCAGGCGCAGCAAGAATCCCTTGATGGCAATTTGCTGGCCATACACAGTGCGGCGCGCACCGGGCTTGAAGAGGGGGGAGCAAACACCCTCTACCTGGCGATCGGTTTGCTTCGCTGGACAGAGGCAGACAAGGCAGAGTCGACTCACCTGGCGCCCATCCTGTTGGTGCCAATCTCACTTCAGCGTCAGTCAGTTCGCAGCGGCTTTCGACTGACGCGTCACGACGACGAGTCGATCATCAACCCCACGCTGATGCAACTGCTCAAAAACAGTTTTGAACTGCGCATCACCGGCCTTGACGTCGTGCCTACCGATGACAAGGGTGTTGATGTCGAAAAGATTCTGCAGTCGTTCAGGCTGGCGGTGCGGGAAATCCCAAAGTGGGAGGTGCTCGAAGAGGCGCACTTGGGAATCTTCTCGTTCACCAAGTACCTCATGTGGAAAGACCTCCAGGACCGTACCGAGCAGCTGAAAGCGAACCGGTTCGTCAAGCACCTCATCGACCATCCTGGCGAGGCCTTCGTTCTTGAAGACCGTGCAGACAACTTCGACAGGCTGGACGACTCGCATCGGCCTCAAGACATCCTGGCGCCGCTCCTGTCAGATTCCTCGCAACTCAAGGCCATCTGCGCTGTCGATGCCGGACGAGACCTTGTGCTTGAGGGCCCCCCGGGTACGGGCAAGAGTCAAACCATCACCAACCTGATTGCGCACAGCTTGGCAAAGGGCAAGACGGTGCTGTTCGTGTCCGAGAAGATGGCAGCATTGGAGGTCGTGCATCGCCGGCTGAGCGCTATTGGGCTAGGCCCCTTTTGCCTAGAACTTCACTCGTCGAAGGCGAAAAAGACGGATGTGCTGCAGCAACTGGGCAAG
This sequence comes from uncultured Pseudomonadota bacterium, assembly GCA_903825645.1. Taxonomy (GTDB): domain Bacteria; phylum Pseudomonadota; class Gammaproteobacteria; genus CAIKBL01. Next base: position 5,901 of record CAIKBL010000008.1, read on the forward strand.
TCGCTCGACATCAGTGGGCAGAAGACTGCTGAGGACTGGTCGCGCGAGGCAGAGCGGTTGGCTCAATTCAGGCAGGACCTCAATGGCCTCGTCGATGCACTTCACCGAGTTCACCCGAACGGATTGACCGTTTATGAAGCCACCGGAACGTGCATCGAGAACACCGGCACGGAGCCTTGCGCAATGCCTTGGGCCGACCCGCTCACCCACAGCCGCGAGGCCCTGGACAAACTGCGTGAGACGTCGCGCCGAATGGCTGCGCTGGCCGCAGTCCTGGGATCGGTACACGGGCACTTGCTGGCTGAAGTGGGCAAGCCGCAGTGGTCGCCGACGTGGCAGGACGAGTTGCTATCTGCCGCGCAATCGCTGGATCTGGCTGTGCAGCACTTGCGCGGCAAGTGCGACGGCGTTACCAAGGTCATCGGGCAGCCGGTTTCGGGGCTCAGCCTTGTGGCCTATCAGGCTCTCGATTCGCTCGCAGACGCGCTGCTGGCTGCGCCGAAAGTGCCGATCGGGCTTGCGAGACAGGCCCACGACGATGGCACACGAGCCAGACTCAAGGCGCTGAGCGCGCACGGCCTGGCCAGAAGCGCCCACTGGCAACGCGTCGGCGCCGGCTGGAAGATGCAACTGGCAAAACTGAGCGCCACCGACCTGCACAACGAGTGGTCGCTGGCCAGCAACAGTTGGTGGCCGAAGTCTTGGCTGGCGCAGCGGAAATTCAAGACGCGGCTTGCGGGCTTTCGCGAAGACGGCGGCAGTCCATCGGATGCGGCCCTCACGGCGATGCTCGCCGCGCTGGCCGATGTCAACGAGGAAGACCTGTTTCTTCGGGCCATGCACGCTGAGGCCGAGGTATTGCTGCAGGACGCTTACAACGGACTGCAGACCGACTGGGCCGGCTTGGACGCGCACGAGAAGTGGGCGAAGAAGTTCACCGATGCCGTGACGCTGGTTGCCACCGAGGTGGCAGACGATGCCGTGACCTTGCGCGCGGCGCTGCAGCCCTTGGTCGCAGAAAACCGCGCCGCCTTGGCACCCGCCGGAGTTGCTGGGCGAGCGTTGCTTGAGTATCGAGACGCATGGCGCGATGCCATGCAGAAACTGGGCACGCTTGAGGGGCTCGCAATGCCGCTTTCGCCCGTGCAGGGCCCGCCAGGTGCTGCGGGCGCTCTTGAGCGGATTCAGGGCGTCATCGCAGGCTGGCAGTCGGCCAAACGGCTGATCCAGCCTTGGTGTCTGTGGCGCAGCGTGCGCGACGGTGCGGTGGCCGCGGGACTTCAGGGATTGGTCTCAGGAATCGAATCCGGGAGTGTTCGGCTCGACGAAGTCGAAGCTAGGTTTGAGTTCAGCTACCGGCACTGGTGGGTGAAAAAGACGATCGATAACGAGCCTGCGCTGAAGACTTTTTCCAGCGATGACCACGAGCGCAAGATCCGCGAGTTCAGACAGGCCGATGAGCGTTTCCAAAAACTGACAGAGCAGTACATCGCTGCGACGCTGGCGGGGCGGATTCCCTCGGCAGCCGCAGCGGCTGATGGTGCAGACAGCGAGCTCGGTCGGCTCAGACGCGAGATGCAAAAGCAGCGCCGGCATATGCCGGTTCGCCAACTCGTTCAAGGCTTACCGACCCTGTTGCCCAAGCTCAAGCCCTGCTTGCTGATGTCGCCACTCTCGGTGGCCCAGTACCTCGACGCGGGCTATGCGCAATTCGATCTGGTTGTGTTCGATGAGGCGTCCCAGATTCCGGTGTGGGATGCGGTGGGTGCGATTGCGCGCGGCAAGCAGCTGGTTGTCGTGGGCGATCCGAAGCAGCTACCGCCGACCAACTTCTTCAACAAATCGACAAACAGCGACGACGGCGCCGCCAGTGATGATCAGGTGGAAGACCTCGAGAGCATCCTGGATGAGTGTCTGGGCGCTGGCATGAACCGGCTGGGGCTGCAGTGGCACTACCGCAGCCGACATGAGAGTCTCATCACTTTCAGCAACGTCAATTACTACGATTCCAGCCTGATCACATTCCCCTCGCCCGTGACGGACGACATCGCTGTCAAGTTCGAGCGCGTTCTTGGCGTCTATGACCGCGGCGGCACTCGTACCAATCGTGCTGAGGCCGAGGCGATCATCAAAGGGATCGAAACTCATTTCTTGTCGCCAGCAAGAAGGCACCTGACGCTGGGGGTTGTCACCTTCAATCAAACCCAGCAAGGCCTCATAGAGACGCTGCTCGAGGAAAGGCGTCGGAAGAACCAGGAACTGGACCGTGCGATCGCGGCGAGCTCCCATGAGCCGCTATTCATCAAGAACCTGGAAAACGTCCAAGGCGATGAACGCGACGTCATCTTCTTTTCGATCACATACGGACCGGATGCCGCTGGAAAAACGACGATGAACTTTGGCCCGCTAAATGGCGAGGGCGGCCACCGCCGGCTCAACGTGGCGATTTCTCGAGCCCGGGAGGGCGTGGTGATCTACAGCACGCTCCTGCCCGAGCAAATTGACTTGGCACGTGTTCGAACGGCCGGGGTTCGCGACCTTAAGCACTACCTTGAGTTTGCGTTGAAGGGCCCCAGAGCGCTTGTTGAGCAGTCCATGCCCACAGGTATGGAGCCCGACAGCCCGTTCGAGACCGCCGTCATCAAAATGCTGCGCTATCGCAACTGGGTACTTCATCCCCAAGTGGGTTGCTCGGGCTATCGGATCGACATCGGCGTTGTCGATCCTCGTGCACCCGGGCGTTACCTCGTCGGCATCGAATGCGATGGGCGCTCTTATCACTCTGGCGCAACGGCGCGCGATCGTGACCGGCTAAGGCAGCACGTACTCGAAGGATTGGGCTGGCGCATCTATCGCATCTGGTCGACTGACTGGTGGCTGAATCCGGATCGAGAGATCGAAAAAGTAGTTGCACAACTGCAGGCTCTGCTGGCTGAAGAGGCGTAAGACGCCGAAAAGGCTCCGAGCGTTCCGGGTGAATCCGCAGAAGGCAATGCCCCGGCCGAAACCGGCGAAGCTTCCCCGCCAGACCTGGGTGACGCTGTCACAGCGGTAGCAGGTGGGGCCTTAGGGCCGCCATCCCCGGTTGTATATGCGTGCACCGTGCTGCCAGCAGGAAATCCGGCGATGTTTTACGAGACCGGTTCAGCCGGGGCGCTGGTTGCGCAGTTGCATCAAGTCATCGAGGAAGAAGGGCCAATATTGGAGGCAGTTCTGTTCAGACGGGTGGCGCGAGCGTGGGGGTTGGAGCGAACCGGTAGCCGTATCACTGAGCGGCTGAGGAATATGGTCCCCGCGACCTGCGTCAAAACCAGCGAGGCAAGTGCGACGTTTTACTGGCCCGCAGGTGCGGACCCTGAGACGTGGGGGAAATTCAGGGTTGCCGGTCAAGAGGAGTCGTCGCGCAGAAATGTGGCCGAGGTGAGCCTTCAAGAAATCCGGGCGGTCGTAATGCACGTCCTCGATCAAGGTGGTGGGGCTACGAGCAGCGACATCGCGCGCTCAGTCTGTCGCCTTCTTGGAATGGCGAGAACACCTGTTGATGCAGAAGCACGAGTTGTGCAGGCAATGGAAGTGCCAGATCAGATGCGGCTCATCCATTAGGGCAACGGCACCGCTAGATCAGCAGGAATTTCCACGTCATCATGAACTGGTCGTAGTTCGAATCGTGGCAACCAGCAGGCATGAAGTTCCGGGAAGTCCCCCATTAATTACCGCAGGGTCGATTAGTAATTTTGATATTAGCGGATGATCCATATAGAAAAATAGCATCACCAGAACTTTAAAAAACACCAAAACTTGACTATTTATATAACAAAACCCTCATTTTTTTGACACCCATCCATACACAAAAACGCTCATGAGAACTCAGCCTCAGCGGACAAAATGTAGGCCCTTAGTGCTGGCTTTGATTGGTCTTTTGGCATGGGGAAGTGCGGGTGCAAACACAGAGGTGTGGGATGGCGAAGCGCTCACTGAGCGTGCGATCGAGTTGCTTGGTAGAGGCGATCAGCAAGGAGCCGTCCGTTTGGCCCAAGAGGCTGGCTCGATCGCCAAGAAAATTTACGGAGAAGCCAGTCAGCAGGTAGCGTTTTCGTTGCTTGTCGAATCGCTCATTTTTTCGGAGAAGAACCAGTACGACAAGGCATTGCCATTGCAAGAAAAAGCCTTGACCGTCCATGAGCAGGCGATGGGGGCAGAACATCCAGAGGGGCTATTTTTTCTTAAGCCCTTGGCCGCCACTTTGACTGAACTCAGCCAGTTTGATCGGGCTCTGAAGCTCCGGCAGAGGGTTTTAGCCATCGTCGAGAAGGCAATGGGGCCGGAGCACCATGACACAGCTGAAGCCTTAATTCTTTTATCCGCCTCCTATTTATTGGTCGCCCAATTCGACAAAGCCCTCCCTCTGCAGTTACGAGCACAAGATATTATTGATAGGTCGGATGAGCCCAATAAGATCTGGGCAGCCGCGGGGCTTATGGTTATTGCCAATACCTATACAACTCTCGCGCAGCTTGATAAGGCACTCCCCCTTCAAATTCACGCACTTTCAATATTTGAGATGGAAACTGGTTCAGAAAGCATCCCTACAGCGAGCATGGCACTTCAGCTTTCGAGTACCTACTTGGCGCTGGATCGACACGATGAGGCATTATTTTTAGCGCGGCGTGCGGAAGCGATTTATACCAAGGAACTCGGCCCAGACCAATTGGAAAATGCACAGGCTTTGGCTCAAATTGCAGACGTCTACATGTCGGCGGGGCAGGCCGAAATGGCTGTTTCACTCTACACAAAAGCACTGGAAATCTGGGAGCGATTTCAAGGTTCAGAATCCGCTTCGGTTACTGTGGGACTAATCGGTCTTGCTTCCGCTCTAAGTGATATGGGGGAGTATGAGAAATCACTGCCACTCCAGCATCGCGCCTTGGCTATCCGGGAAAAATTGGTTGGGGAAGATCACCCAGGAACAACCAACACCCTTGTGAGCTTGGCAAATAAATATGGTTTTCTCGCGCAGTACGACAAGGAGCTTTCTCTAAGAATCCGAATACTTTCAAACAATGAGAAGGTTTTGGACCAGACCATCCGACAACGGCCAACGGTCTATCGAGCCTAGCGTTAACATACGATCGACTGGGCGAATACGCCAAGGCACTGCCTCTGCACCTACAAGCGGTATCTATCATTGAAAAAGTACTCGGGAGCGCCCACACCAATACCGCCACGGTTTTGAGTTTTTTGGCGTTGAACTACATGCACTCCAACGAGAGTGAGAGGGCACTCCCGATAAATCGACGCGCGTTGGCTATATGGGAGGATGCACTTGGGCCGGATCACCCCGTCACGGCAACGGGACTCATAAACCTCGCAGGTAGCTTTATTGAGCTTGACCGTTTCGATGAGGCGCTGCCTCTTGAAATCAGGGCTTTGTCGATATTCGAAAAAACGAAGGGATTCACCCACCCATTTACCGCAAATGCGCTAAGTAATATCGGAAGCACCTACGTTGGCTTGGGTGAGGGCGAGCGCGCATTACCTCTACAACTCCGCGCCGTAGCGATATTGGAAGGACGCCTTGGGCCTGATCACCCCGAAACGGCCCTCAAACTAGCTCAGGCTGGTGTCAATTTGTACGAACTGCACCTCCTAGATCCTGCGGCGGCCTTTCTTAAAGCTTCGGTAAACGCTTACCAGTCCACGCGTGCGCGAGTTTCCAGAATAGACCGAACAGCGTTGACTGAATACACAGAGTCGATTGTCGGCGCCTACCAGCGCCTAGCCGAAGTCCTGACCGATCAGGGTCGCCTGTCTGAAGCGCAGATGGTCTTGGACATGCTCAAAGAAGACGAGCAGTTCGACTTCATCCGCCGTGCTGGGGATGCGGACCCAAGGCGCACCCGCATCGGCTACACCCCCACCGAGCAGAAGTGGATCGGGCGCTACCGCGAGATCGCCGACCGACTGGCCGCCCTGGGCAAGGAAGAGCAAACACCCACTGACACCCCATCAGGTGGCTGCGAAGTCGACGTACTCGCCAGACACCTCCAAAATCTGTAGCCCTAATGCGTCCAATCCCGGCGTGCCGGGCTCGATTTCTTCCCAATAAGAGGATGTCGGGCATCGCAAACTGCATGGGAAGCTGGAAGAGTTTTTCCAGCAACTCACCAGCTTCCATGTCAATAAGAATATTGGCGTCACTGATGAGCAGCAGCATCCACCAGCTCCAGTTTCCGCTCCTTGTGAAAGCGCATCATGGGGATGCCCAACAGTTCGGCGGCCTTGGATTCAGAAACGAACTGCTCACCCAAAGCTCGGTAAACCAACTGTTCGAACAGTCGTGGATGCTCGCGCGAAACCGGTTCGCCGGGCTCATTTTTGCGCCAGCCTCTCGCCGAAAACAGCTTCCAGAGGGACAGATGAGCGGCCTCCGTGATGACGCCACATTGCTTTGCGCGCTGCAGCCAGCCTGCCATGCTCAGCCCAAACTCATGTTTTAGCGCGTACAGCTCTTGCCACTCAACACCACGGCGATTCCGGCCGAGGTTTTGTAAAACAGTTGACGTTGGTGCCAAAAATGCGCCTGCGAAGCGATCGCAGGCTTTCTCCTCGTCAATTTCATCGCCTAAAGGCGGTGGCGCTGGCTTCTTGGGCGCCAGCACGCCGAGCTGCTCCAGCTCATCCACCGTCACCGTCTGGCCAGGCTGTGCGGCGGTGATGGTCACCACGGGGAAGTCCGGCTCGTACTTCGCCTTGAAGTTCTGAGTGCCGGCCAGGCGCACCGCGCCGCTCGCTTCCTTGTCGGCCGAGAGCCCCTCCTTCAAACGCGCAGCGAGGCCTGCAGCCGCATCTTTGACCGCTACCCAGGCCTGCACCCCTTCCCTGCTCGTCTGAAGCGTCAGGAAGGCAGCGGAAGCGATTCTGGAAAGGTTCTCGGGTGGGAGCCCTTGAGCCTAGCCAGTGTGCATCGCTGGAACCGGCAAGGCATCACCCGTCAGGCCTCAATAAAAACGACGTATGCGTCGCCTAATTGAATAATATGAAATTCCCGGTGCTAGAATTTTTCCCTAAGCTGCTTCTTTGTGCGCAGCAGAAATCTTTCAAGCGACAAAACTTCCAGTTCATGCAGGCTCTTGACAACACCCTTCCAGCCGAACCGATTCAGGAGCGGTGGGGCGAAGCCTTGAATGCTGGGTTTCTGGTTGCGCCGGTGGCACTGCTGCGTCATCAGCAGGAACTGGGGCTCGATGCCGGCGACTTGGTGGTCGCGCTCAACATCCTGGGCGCCTGGTGGTATCGCGACAGGCTGCCCTTTCCGAGCACCAACACGATTGCGTCGCGCATGGGCGTGACGATGCGGACGGTGCAGCGGCACCTGGCCAAGCTCGAAGGGCTCGGCCTCATCCGTCGGCTACGCAATCAGCCAGGCAGCGGGAACGGCGTGCTGGTGACGAAGTACGACCCTGACGGGCTGGTCAAGCGCCTGCAGGCGCTTGGCAAGGAAGCTCACCCGCGGCGCAAGCTGAGGGAAGCGCCGACGGACGGCGCACAGCAGGAGAAGTCAAACGAGTTTGCGACGTAGCTCAGTCGGATAGAGCATCCCGTTGACGACGTACTACAGGGCGGCACCTCGATAGTACGGGCGGGAAGGGCGCGGGTTCAAGTCCCGCCGTCGCACCCCTACCACCGGCGCACCCAGGCCGCATGGGTCAAATGACAGTTCTTGCCATTTCCTGCCATTCGTGGCATGGTGAGGGGAAGGAAGGTGACCTATGCAGAGCATGAACATTTCGCTGCCTGACCCGCTCAAGCAGTACGTGGATGGCCAGATTTCGACGGGGCGCTACAGCAGTGCCAGCGAGTACGTGCGCGAGCTCATCCGCGCCGACGAGAAGCGCAAGGCCGAAGAGCAGCTCGAAGCCAAGCTGCTGGAAGGCCTGAGCAGCCCCGAAACCGCACTGAGCCCATCGGACTGGAAGGCCATCCGCAAGGAAGCAATGGCCAAGGTGGAAGCGCGAAAGCAAACGCGTTGATGCCGGTTGTCAGCAAGCGCGAGGCCGCACGGCGCGACCTGGTCGAGCACTTCGTCTATCTGGCCGAGAACGCCGGCATGGACGTGGCCGACCGCTTCCTGGCTTGCGCCGAATCCAGCTTCATGGATCTGGCGCGGCAGCCCAAGATGGGCGCACCGCTGAAGCTCAAGCATCCTGACCTGGCCAACATTCGGAAGTGGCGGGTGAAGGACTTCGACAATCACCTGGTCTTCTACGAGCCGCGCCTTGACGGCGTGTCCATCGTGCGCGTGCTCCACGCGGCCAGCGACTGGTGGGAGCTGTTGGGACTCACGGACGCCTGACCCTCAGTGGCCAGTGGCGACAATCAAAGCTCGGCTGCGCCGCCTGGCCTAGCCTGAATTTGCTTGCAGGGTAGGGCGGCGCGTGTCATTTCTGGAGCTTCAAAATGCCTGAGATGTCGAAGGCGGCCGTATGACGTGAGAAGAATGAGAACCAATGTTTGAGCAGACCTTTAAGAACATCGACGACATCCTGCACAAGGACGCAGGCTGCACCAGCGAGATGGACTACACCGAGCAATCGTCCTGGCTGCTGTTCCTGAAATACCTCGACGCGCTTGAAGGAGACAAGGCCTCGGAAGCCGCGCTCGAAGGCAAGCGCTACAGCTTCATCCTTGACGAGGCCTACCGCTGGGAAGCCTGGGCCGCCCCGAAAACCGCCGACGGCAAGCTCAACCACAACGCCGCACTAACCGGCGATGACCTTCGCGACTTCGTCAACCTCAAGCTATTCCCGTACCTGGCCGGCTTCAAGCAGCGTGCCAGCGGCCCCAACACCATCGAATACAAGATCGGCGAGGTCTTCGGCGAGATCAAGAACAAGGTCCAGAGCGGCTACAACCTGCGCGACGTGATCGAGCTGGTCGACGAGCTGCGCTTCGGCTCACAGACCGAGAAGCACGAGCTCTCGCACCTCTACGAAGCCAAGATCAAGAACATGGGCAACGCCGGGCGCAACGGCGGTGAGTACTACACGCCGCGCCCGCTCATTCGCGCCATGGTCAAAGTGCTCGACCCCAAGATCGGCGAGCGCATCTACGACGGTGCCTGTGGGTCGGCCGGCTTCCTGTGCGAGGCCTTCGACTACCTGAGCAGCCGTCCCGGCCTTACGACAGCCGACCTGAAGACGCTGCAGACGCGCACGTTCTATGGCAAGGAGAAGAAGAGCCTAGCCTACGTCATCGCGATCATGAACATGATCCTGCATGGAATCGAGGCACCGAACGTCATCCACGCCAACACGCTGGCCGACAACATCAGCGACATCCAGGACAGAGACCGCTACGACGTAATCCTGGCCAACCCACCCTTCGGCGGCAAAGAACGCAAGGAGGTTCAGCAGAACTTCCCGATCAAGACCGGTGAGACGGCCTTCCTGTTCCTTCAGCATTTCATCAAGACGCTACGTGCTGGCGGGCGCGCGGCCATCGTCATCAAGAACACGTTCCTGAGCAACACCGACAACGCCAGCACCAGCATCCGCAAGCTGCTGCTGGAAAGCTGCAACCTGCACACTGTGCTCGACTGCCCCGGTGGCACGTTTCAGGGGGCGGGCGTCAAGACCGTGGTGCTGTTCTTCGAGAAGGGTACGACCACGCGCAAGGTCTGGTTCTACCAACTGAACCCGGGCCGCAACATGGGCAAGACCAACGCCCTCAACGACAACGACCTGGCTGAGTTCATCACCCTGCAGAAGACGTTTGCCGACTCACCGCAAAGCTGGTCAGTTGACGTGGCCAGCCTCAACACGGCCACCTACGACCTGTCCGTCAAGAACCCGAACGGCGTCAACGAGGTCGCGTATCGAACCCCGAAAGACATCCTCGATGAGATAGCAGCGCTCGATGCCGAGAGCGCTGAAGTGCTAGCCACGATCCGGGAGCTCGTGTCGTGATGGCGGGGCTCGAACCACAGCCGCTGGGATCGCGAGCCTTGGTGATCGCCGGCCAATCGCCAGACGGAAAGTACTACAACAGTTCCCGCCTAGGACTACCCTTTTATCAGGGCAAGAAGGACTTCGGCGAGCGCGAGCTTCAGCCGCCAACCGTAGGTGCGTCCATCGAATGTCCGAGCGGTCGCTGTTAATCCAGAAAAACCTGGGTTGTCTTCATCAACGACGATCACTAGTAGACCAAGTGTCTCCAACGTATCTGTCAGGTCACCGATCGGATTGAGGCCAAGTTTCCATGCCTCACGCACCTGATCGGAAAAAGCCTCAAGATCTTCTAGCGCATTGATGTGCTGAGGTAACCCTGCAGGCGATTCAAAGTGCATAACGGGCGGTTCAGGGAAGAATCCCAGCAACTCGACCCGCTTCTCAATCAGGTCCACAACCTTGATCTTGAGCGCCTCTTGCGCGGTCTTACCGAAGGTCGACAGCCGACGAAACTCCGGCGCCACCAGCTCCACCTCATGTGTGCGGAAAAGTACTCAACGCGTATCCCACAAGCCCGCGCCAGCTTGAGAAGCTGCGACGAAGGCGGCGTCAATGTCCCCTTCTCGTACTTCTGGATCGCCGTGTGTGTGACCCCAACCTGCGCTCCCAAGGCATCCAGGGTGAGCCCTGCGGCCAAGCGAGCTTGCCGAATGCGGTTCCCGATCATGGCGCCTCCTTAGTTGGTTTAAAAAAAACTAAATTCGACAGAAAATTTAAACTAAAGAGGAGAATTGCCCAGCACCCGAGTCCAGCGTTTGACCACGCCGAACCACTACTGTTGCGGGTCATCGGTGAAAAAAAAGAACACGCTGATGCATTAACGCTCCTGGGCCTGATTGCCATGAAGCGTGAGCGGCCGGAGCAGCAACTGGCCTACTACGAACGGGCGGTTTTCGCAGATCCCCGTCATGCGCTTCAGCACCGACGACTTCAGCTCTTCCGAATATCTCGACATCTCTCTATTTCCCTAACGCCTACATCGAGAGGTTCAACCGCACGTATCGGCACGAGGTGCTAGACGCCTACGTGTTCAAGAACATCGAGCAGGTGCACAAGACATCACCGAGGAGTGGCTGCGCGTCTACAACGAGCAGCGCCCTCACGACGCCCTGGGCGGTCTGCCTCCCAAGCAGTTCCTGCCCAGGCTAACAACCGCCGCAAATTCCAGAAATCGACTGTCTACTTGACAGGGGACCTTACGAAACGACCGCTGGTACAAACTGTCGCCCCGGACAAGGAACCAGTTGCCGGTGCTCGTCTCAATTTATTTCCACGTGCGGCAATAGGTGAACTTTTTACCGCGAGAGAAAGTTAACGACGTGTGAAGTCGCTCAAAAAGCGCTCGACCCCGAAACACAAGTCGGGTACGGATGGGCGCAAAATCACCTTGATTGATAAGAATGGGTGGCCTAGACTTGCCCCTGTATTCGAGTTTAGGTATGCTTCGGGGCACGCCAGCGTTTTGAAATTACCCGTTACAAAACAGCTTGTTATACGCTCTGGTAGAGGGCCAAGTGCACTCCGCCAACTCCTTGAAGGGTCAGAGTTCGTTTTTCCCATGCGTCGTTCGGTACTTGGCCGAATCACGACGCGCTCCGCCTTCTGCCGGAAGGCTGGCACGTTAAGACACGCGCCGGTTTGATCTCTCTTCGTCAGGATCTTCATCATGTTGCAGTTCATTCGCGAAAAAGCACAGGGCATGGTCGCCGCCATCATCGTTCTTTTCCTCTGCCTGACTTTTGCGGTATGGGGCGTTGAGTCTTATCTCAAAGCGGCAAGTGAAGTGATTGTCGCCAAGATTAATGGCGAATCCGTCCCGCTCAAAGAATACCAAACGGCCTTCCAACGGCTGAGACAACGCGCCCAGGCTCAGCTTGGGGAGAGCTTCGACCCAGTAGTCTGGACCCAAGAGGCGACCAAGCGACAAACCCTTGATTACGTGGTTGAAGAGCACCTGCTTGCGCAGACCGTTGACCGTGCCAGGCTGCGGATCACCAACGATCAGGTTGCCGGGTACCTGCGGACATCGCCGAATTTTCAGGTGGACGGCAAATTCTCGAGTGAACGTTATCATCAGGTGGTGTCTATGCTCGGCTTTGACGAGCGCGGTTACGAGGCCCAGGCGCGGAAAGATCTGGCCTATCAGCAGCTGCGCGCGGGCGTCTTGGCGTCCGTGTTCGTGATGCCGGCAGAAGTTTCGCGAGTTCAACAGCTTGAGGGACAGACGCGTACGATCGGGTATGCGATGGTGTCACCCACTGAGCCGTCAAAAGAAGTGATTCCGGAAGCCTCGATTAGTCCTTATTTCGAGCAGCACAAGGAAGCCTACCGCGTCGAAGATAAGGTGGCGCTCGAATATGTCGAGCTCAAACTTTCAGACTTGGTGCCCGGCGTCGTGGTGACGAAGGAAGCCCTCGAGAAGTACTACGATGCGCACAAACCGGAGTTCTCAGTTGAAGAGCGACGCGGCGCAAATCACATCCTCGTGACCGCGAAGCCCGACGCCACGGCCGACGAATTAGCGGCCGCGCGCCGCAAAGCGCTTGCGCTGAAAGCCCTGGTGATGGCTGGCAAATCGTTCGAGGATGTCGCGAAAATCAGCTCCGACGATATTGGATCGCGCGCAGAGGGTGGTGCGACGGGTTTGTTTGGGCGCGGCGTCATGGCCCCCGAATTTGAACAAGCCGTTTTCAGCATGAAAGTCGGTGAGGTGAGTGAGCCGGTGAAGACGAGTTTCGGCTATCACATCATCCGCTTGAATGAGATTAAGCCGGCGCACATTACGCCGCTCGCGGAGGCCAAACCGGAGCTGGAGAGCAAGGTCCGACGCGAAATCGCGGAGACCCAATACTTTGAAACAGCTGAGCGCTTCAATGACACAATTTATGAACACCCGGATTCCTTGAAGGAGTCGGCGACGCAGCTGGGGATGAAAATGCAGACGGCATCACCCCAGACTCGAGCGGAAATCACCGCAATGTTTAGCGCCGGCGTCGCGGATGCCATCTGGCAGCCCGAAGTCCTGACACAGGGCTTGGCCAGCCCGCCGGTCGAAATCGGCCAGGATCGCGTTGTGGCGCTGCGGGTGACGAAATACGAGCCTTCCCACCTGCCCAAACTGGAGGCGGTGAAGGCGGCGATCATTGCCGAGCTGCAGACGCAACGGGTCCGTGAAGCGGCGAAGACGCGCGGTACCGCCCTTTTAGCGCGCCTAAAGAAGGGCGAAGCAGGCTCGACCCTCGCCATCGCCGAGAAGCTGGTCTGGGAGTCGTTCAAGGATGTCCCACGTGATGACGCCAGACTAAATCGCAATGTCTTGCGCGCGGCCTTCCGCACGTCGCTGGAACATCCCGGGGATAAGACTTTTCTGGGTGTCGAGTCGGAGGCCGGCAATTACGCCGTCGTGCAGGTTTCTGAGCTGCGGCAACCGGCGGTCGCTGCGGAGACCACCGGTGCCTCACACAGCAAGATTACGGAGACCTTGTCGCGTGCCCGCGCGTTGGTCGGCTGGCAGGATTTTATGGCGTCTCTAAAAGCCTCAGCGAAGATAGAGACTCATCCAGAAAGCCTCTAGCGGGCTGTCCGTGCGAACCGGGGTCCCTGCCCGCCATCGGCGCGGGCAAGACTAGCGCCAGGTCAGAGCAGCCCGGTCATCCCCATGATGTTGTAACCACAGTCCGCGTAGGTAATTTCGCCCGTCACGGCTGATGCCATGTCTGAGCACAGGAACGCGGCTACGTTGCCCACTTCTTCGATGGTGACGTTACGGCGCAGCGGTGCCGCCTTCTCTACATGTTCGAGAAATTTACGCATGTCCTTGATGCCGGAAGCCGCCAAGGTGCGGATCGGGCCGGCGGATATTCCGTTGACTCTGATCCCCTCGGGCCCAAGGCTGTCCGCCATGTAACGAACATTGGCCTCGAGGCTCGCTTTTGCAAGCCCCATCACGTTGTAGCTCGGCATCGTGCGCACAGCGCCGAGATAACTCATCGTCAGCATGGCGCCCTTGCGCCCCTGCATCATGCGACGTGCCGCGTTGCCGAGGGCAGCGAAGCTGTAAGAGCTGATCTCGTGGGCCACACGGAAACCTTCACGAGTGACCGATTCCAGATATTCTCCTTGTAGCTCCTCGCGTGGCGCAAAAGCCACCGAGTGCACCAGAATATCCAAGTGATCCCAGTAATCATCGAGCAAATCGAAAACATTCTGAATTTCCGCATCGCTTTGCACTTCGCAGGGCAGCGCGATCTCGGAGCCGCACTCGGCGGCGAAGTCTTCAACCCGTGAGCGAAGACGTTCATTCTGATAGGTGAAAGCGAGCTCTGCGCCTTCCCGGCGCATGGCCTCCGCGATCCCCCAGGCGATCGAACGGTTACTGGCTACACCAACGATGAGAGCTTTTTTTCCCTCGAGTATCCCCATGACGCACGCGCTCCAAAGACATTACGGTACAGATATGTTTTCCCCGCGGCTTTCAAAGCCGGGCACGCAAAGTGTACAGTGCAGCGCGGAACCTGTCCCCTCTTCGGCGGGGGCGGGGCATACTTGCCACTTCAAGGCGGGCCTGGGATGTCTGGATACAAAGGCAGCGTCGGTTGAAATCAGCACGCAGGAGGGATGAACTCGCTTTGGGCAGGATAGCGACCATGCTGATTGTCCTGTCGGCAGGACAGGCCTATGGCGCCTTGACGGAGCCCTGGAACGCGCCGTACCCGCTAGGCGCGCGCGGCAGCTCCGTGCTTTTCTCGACCTTCCAGGAGCGCCCCAAACATCTTGATCCGGCGAGTTCGTATAGCGAGAACGAAGCGCTTTTCACCGGACAGGTCTACGAGCCGCCGCTGCAATATCATTTTTTGAAGAGGCCTTATACACTGGCGCCGTTGACTGCGGAAGCGGTCCCGAGTCCTGTGTATCTGGATGCCCAGGGTCGAATGCTGCCGGCGGACGCCCCCGATCAAGACATCAAACGGGCGGTCTATCGGTTGAAAATACGACCGGGGATCCGGTTCGCACCGCATCCGGCGTTCGCACGCGATGCGGCCGGTCGCGCGCGCTATCACACCCTGACGCGTGCGGAAATCGACCATTTTGGTGCCCTGGAAAATTTCCCCTACACGGGCACGCGTGAACTCACCGCCGCTGATTACGTCTACGAAATCGCGCGACTCGCCCATCCGCATCTGCATTCGCCCATTCTGGGCGTGATGGGACGCTACATTCTTGGACTGGATGTGCTTGCCAAGCGCTTGCGCAGCGAGGATTTTGCCGAGGACGCCTACCTTGATTTGCGCCAATTCGAGTTGCCGGGGGCGCGAGTCATCGATCGCTATACGTTCGAAATTACTCTCGCGGAAAAATACCCGCAGTTTGTGTTCTGGCTGGCGATGTCCTTTTTTGCCCCGGTTCCCTGGGAAGCCGATGCGTTCTATGCTCAGCCCGGTATGGCGGCCCACAACCTGTCGCTGGACTGGCACCCGGTGGGGACGGGACCTTATAGGCTACGCGAGAACAATCCTAACCGCCGGATGGTGCTGGTGCGCAATCCAGACTTCCATGACGAGCGTTATCCCAGCGAGGGCGAAGCAAGCGACGCGGCGCGAGGCTTTCTCAAGCGTGCAGGTGCTCGTCTGCCGTTTATCGATGAAGTCGATTTCATGCTGGAACGCGAAGAAATCCCCGAATGGAATAAATTCCTGCAGGGATACTACGACAGTTCCGGGGTGGCGCCTGACGGGTTTGACCAGGCTATTCGCTTCAATGTCGATGGGCAGCCAGAGTTGACCCCTGTGATGGCCGCTCGCCACATCGTCCTCAACGTCGCTACGCAGCCGTCGATCAGCTATCTCGGTTTCAATATGCTCGATTCAGTGGTCGGCGGGGAGAGCGCCCGCGCGCGGCTGTTACGACAAGCGATCGCCGTTGCGGTGGATATTGAAGAAATGATTTCGATTTTTGGCAATGGGCGCGGGGTGCCGGCACAAGGGCCGTTACCGCCGGGGATCTTCGGACACCGTGAAGGGGCGGCCGGGATCAACCCCGTGGTCTACGAATGGAAAGATGGACGTGCCCAACGCCGCCCGCTCACACAGGCACAGGCGTTGCTGCGCGAGGCCGGCTACCCGGCGGGTGTCGATCCCACCACGGGTCACCCCCTAGTCCTGTATTTCGATGCGACCACGACCGGCCCCGACATGAAGTCTTTGTTCAACTGGTATCGCAAACAGTTCGCGAAGCTCGGCATCGAACTGGTGATTCGGACCACAGACTACAATCGTTTCCAGGACAAGATGAAGAAAGGGCAAGCTCAAATTTTCAGCTGGGGCTGGAATGCCGATTACCCAGATCCCGAGAATTTCCTGTTTCTCTTGTACGGACCCCATAGCAAGGTATCCACCGATGGCGAGAATGCTACGAACTATGCCAATCCCGCGTTTGATGCGCTCTTTCGCCAAATGCGCAGTCTGCCGGACGGGGCGGTCCGTCAAGCGGTGATTGATCGGCTGCTGACATTGGTGCGGTACGACTGCCCGTGGATTTGGGGATTCCATCCGCAAGCGTATTCCCTGCAACATGCGTGGGTGGGCAACGCCAAACCCAACACGATGGCGCGCAACGGACTCAAATACCGCAGTATCGATCCCACGCTACGGGTGGCACAGCAGCGAGAATGGAACCAGCCCGTCACGCGGGTCCTTCTGTGGGCCGGCGGATTCGCTGTGGCGGGGCTTATTCCGGCACTCGTCGGCCAATATCGTCGACGACGGGCGACCGCGCTGTGATGACTTATCTGATCCGTCGTATCCTCTATGCCGTCCCCATCCTGCTTGGGGTGAATGTGATCACCTTCGTGTTGTTCTTCGTGGTCAATTCCCCGGACAACATGGCACGTATGCATCTCGGGCAGCGCTACGTCACGGAGCAGGCGATCGAGAACTGGAAACATGTGCATGGCTACGATTTGCCCCGTCTTTGGAATCCGGAGGCGGCTGGTACCGGGCATGTTACGCGGACTATCTTTTATCAGAACTCGGTGCGACTGTTCATGCTCGACTTCGGGCGCTCAGACGGCGGCCGTGACATTGGCTTCGACATCCGGCAAAGGATGGTGCCGAGTCTCTCGATTGCAGTGCCCGTGCTGATCATTGAACTGTTTTTGAGTGTGGCATTTGGCCTTGCAGTCGCGCTCCTGCGCGGATCCTATCTCGATCGCTGGATTACCTTGCTGTGCGTCGCTGGGATGTCGATATCCAGTCTTTTTTTCATCATTGCGGGTCAGTATCTGGTGGCGCGTGTCTGGCGTTTAGCGCCTATTTCGGGTTACGCGGGCGGTCTCGAGTCCGTGAAATTTTTAGTGCTGCCGGTCTTCGTGCAAGTCATCTCGGGGCTTGGCGCCAACGTACGGTGGAACCGAACGGTGTTTCTTGAAGAAGTGTCCCGGGACTATGTGCGAACGGCTTGGGCCAAAGGCCTGACTGAATCCGGTGTGCTGTCTCGACATATTCTTCGCAATGCGCTGTTGCCGCTGTTGACGACCATCGTGGTGACGTTGCCCGGACTGTTCCTTGGCAGTCTTATCACCGAATCTTTTTTCGCCATCCCCGGATTGGGCAGTTATACGATCGACGCGATCCAGAGCCAGGATTTCGCCATTGTGCGCGCGATGGTTTTTCTCGGCTCTCTGTTGTACATCGTCGGCCTGATGCTGACGGACATTTCTTACGCGTGGGCCGATCCACGGGTTCGCCTGGCGGAGACCTGATGGTGAAACCGGTGCTGCTGCCGACCGATGTCGCGTTTCTCAGTTCGCTATTGCTCGTGGGGCTGTATTTTTGGGCGGTGCGTCGCGATTTATTGATGCGCGAACGCTGGCGGACGGTGCTGGCGACGCCCACTGGTGGGGCTGCGGCCTTGATCTTGTGTCTCTACGTCGCGGTGGCCGGCCTCGATTGTCTGCGCGTCGAGATCAATGGCGAGACGAAGAGCTTGCTTGACTACCTGGTCTCGCCGCTCCGCGAACATGTCGAGACGACCTATTCAGCCCCTTTCGCCGCCTATGGCTATGCGCGGGAAGTTATTCCCGGGGCGAGCGGGGCGGCACGTCAGGATTACCCGCGGTTGCGCTACGGAGCACGCCATCTGGCCCAACCGTCGCGGCAAATGCACGCTGATGTGTTGCGGCGTGGCATGGCAGGCGCGGGCCTCGGTCTGTTGTTTTTAGGTGGGTTGCTGGCGCTGGTGAATCGTCTGCGCGGGCGGCCGCTGGCCGGCATGTTTACCCCACTCACCGAGTCCACGTGGCGGCTGCAATGGCTGACGGCGGCATCCATTTGTCTCGCGCTCGGGTGGGTCATCTGTCTTGCCCCCTATTACCACGTGCTGGGCACTGACAAAGTCGGCAATGACGTCCTGTATCTCACGCTAAAAAGTATCCGCACGGGACTTGTGCTGGGCGTTGTCTCCTCCTTTATCACGCTGCCACTGGCGGTGATTTTCGGGATCCCTGCGGGTTATTTCGGGGGGTGGATCGACGATCTCGTGCAATATCTCTACACCACCTTCTCTTCGGTGCCGGGCGTGTTACTGATCGCGTCCGCGGCGTTGTCCCTTGATCTCCTGCTTCAGCAGCATGCGAGCGCATTCCCCTCGCTACTGGCGCGCGCAGACATGAAGCTGCTCGCGCTATGCCTGGTGCTCGGACTGACCGGTTGGACCGGGCTGTGTCGGCTGTTGCGCGCAGACGTCATGAAGTTGCGTGTCGCGGAGTTTGTCACGGCCGCACGTGCCCTGGGTACGCCGCCGCTGAAAATCTTGCTACAGCATCTTCTGCCGAATACATTTCATCTCATTCTGATTACGACCGTGCTGGATTTCAGCGGACTGGTTCTCGCGGAAGCGGTGCTGACCTACGTCGATATCGGGGTTGATCCCAGCATGGAGAGTTGGGGCAACATGATAAACGGTGCTCGCCTGGAGCTCGCACGGGAGCCCGCGGTGTGGTGGTCGCTGTTGGCCGCTTTTTGCGGCATGTTAGGACTGGTGTTAGCCGCCAACCTGTTCGCCGACGCGATGCGTGACGCGTTCGATCCCAAATTGCGCGGGGCCACGTCCCCGTCATCGTCGTAATTATGTCGCTACTCGAAATCCAGGATTTGATCATCGAAGTGGGTCGAGCCGGCGCGCCGGCGCAGGTCGTGGCCGGGCTAAATTTATGTGTGGAGCGCGGCAGTACGACCGTGCTCGTCGGCGAATCTGGCAGCGGGAAGTCCATGAGTGCGCTTGGGATTGTGCGACTGCTACCCCGTGCCGCCCGCATCAAAGGCGGCGCGGTGTTGCTCGAGGGGCAGGATCTACTCCGAATTTCTGAGGCGGCGATGTGCGATGTCCGGGGCGCACGCATTGGGTTCGTGTTTCAAGAGCCACAGGATGCGCTCAATCCAGTGATGCGAGTGGGGGACCAGATAGGCGAGGTTCTGACCCGCCATCGGGGCTTACGCGGACTGGCGCGCCGCACGCGCGTGGTAGAGCTTCTCGAAGCGGTGGGTATTCCGGAAGCAGGACAACGGCTCAATGGATATCCGCATCAATTTTCTGGCGGCATGAAGCAACGGGTCATGCTGGCCATTGCCCTCGCCGGCGAGCCCGATCTCCTGATCGCGGACGCGCCGACGACTGCGCTGGATGTGTCGACCCAAGCGCAAATTCTGACCCTGTTGCGTAGCGAGCAGCAGCAGCGTGGCATGGGTATGCTGTTCATCACGCATGATTTGGCTGTGGCGCATCAAGTGGCGGACACGCTGGCTGTGATGCAGGCCGGTCGACTGGTCGAAATCGGATCGCATGCCGATATTTTCGAACGACCGACGCACCCCTACACCCAACACCTACTCCGCGTTTCGCCGCGCATCCAGCCCGATCTGGCGCCGCCGCCGCTACCCGTTGAGGCAGAACCACTGCTGATCGCGCGCGGCTTATGTGTACGCTTTCCGGGCAGACGGGGGTTGTTCGGTCGGATCATCACGCAAGTCACCGCGGTCGATAACGTTGATCTGATCGTGCACGGCGGCGAAACAGTGGCGATTGTCGGCGAGTCTGGCTCGGGTAAAACTACCTTGGGTCGCGGTTTGCTCCGACTCCTTCAGGTGGACGCCGGCAGCGTAAATTTTGGGGGACGTGAATTCTTCGAACTCGATCGCAAAGCGCTGCGCCAGGCGAGACGTGACATACAGGTCGTGTTTCAAGATCCGTTCTCTTCGATGAATCCAAGGCTTACCGTGCGGGAGATCATCGAGGAAGGGATGACGGCACAGGGCTTGGGCGGTAGTCGGCAGGGGCGCGAGCAGCGGGTGGCGCGGTTGCTCGAACAGGTCGGGCTCGAAGCTGCCTCCATCGCGCGCTTTCCGCATGAGTTCTCCGGCGGCCAGCGGCAGCGGATTTGCATTGCCCGTGCGCTCGCCGTGGAGCCTAAACTACTCGTCTGTGACGAGCCGACCAGTGCCCTGGATGTGTCGGTCCAGGCACAGATCTTGACCCTGCTGCGAACGCTGCAACAGGAGATGGGGTTGGCCTATCTGTTCATTACGCACAACCTTGGGGTTGTCGCGCAAATTGCCCACCGCGTGGTGGTGATGCACCAGGGGCGTATTGTCGAGAGCGGGCCCACACAGACCGTGTTGTTCAAACCAACGCACCCCTACACACAGAGCCTGCTGGCGGCAGTGCCGCGACTCCCTTGACGCCGGCGCCCGCGACCGCAGGGCAGGTCTGTCGGTCTTTCTGGCGCGGGAGCAGGAGGCGCAAAATGCTGCGGCCGGTGCCCGATGCGGATTGAGACACGGGGGTCTCGATGTCAATCACCGGAGAGATGTACGGGGGGCACGGTTTGTGGGCGGCGTACACCGCGACGGTCGCGTCCGCGGGACTTTGGGACATGGCCCGCGCGCGGTGTATGGAGGCTGTGACACGCACGCCACGCTTTCGCCAACACCTGCGCCATTCGCGGCCGCGACGGGGTGAACAATCGTGGCCTTGCGGGCAAAGGCTTGGTTGGATGGGGCTGTCGTCAGGGTCCGGCTCAGCTAGAATCAACGCCTTCCTACAAAGGTCCTCCGCGTGATATCACCCCTTGCGCTCATTCTGTTGGTTGACTTGGTGGCGAAGGATACTGTCCCCGATACGGTACCGGTGACTTTGCCTGAAATCGCGGGACAATATGAGCAGCCCGGCTCGCGTTGCGGCGATGCGGCCGGGGGGATCTGTACCCAGGGAGCGACGGATCGACTGGTGATTCAAGATCTAGGCGACGGATCTGCGCGTTTAATTGTCCATAGCCAACAGGGGGGGGGCCACGAATGCCACCTCGATGGGGTCGCGAATCTGACGCCGGCAGGCTTGCGCTATTGCCTCGAGTATGAGGCCGGGACCTGCGTGACGCTGACGCAGGATGCGGCGCACATGATGCTTAAGGTGACCGTGGAGGGGCCCTTCTACGTCCCCTTCTGCGGTTCGCGCGCAACCCTGGATGAGCTGGTCTTCGATAAGCGCGCGCGCGTCAAGAATGGACGGTGCGCCCAATCAGCCCCGCCGTCGCCTTGAGCGGCGGGGCCTCCACGCTCAGCGAGTCGGTTCTCGCATCGTCACAAATTCCTCCGCCGCAGAAGGATGAATGCCGATGGTCGAGTCGAACACTGCCTTGGTCGCCCCTGCCCGCAGTGCGACCGCGAAACCCTGGATGATTTCACCGGCATCTTCGCCGCACATATGGACCCCTACCACGCGATCATCTGCAGGGGTGACAATTAATTTCATGAACGCGCGCTCTTTCTCTACGCTGACGGTGTAGCGCAAAGGCGTGAAGCTCGAGGTGAAGACGCGGACGTCGCCGAATTTTTCTCGTGCGTCGGCTTCGCAATATCCCACGGTGCCAATCGGCGGCTGGCTGAACACGGCGGTGGGAATATAGTCGTAATCGACTTCAGTCTCCCGCTGGGCGAACAGACGACGCGCGACCACCATGCCTTCGGCGAGCGCGACCGGCGTGAGATTCACGCGGTTGGTCACGTCCCCGATCGCGTAGATTGACGAGGCATGGGTTCGGTATTGCGGGTCGACCACGATGGCGCCGTCCACACCGAGCTGGACGCCGCATTCGGCCAGCCCAAGACCGTTCGTGTTGGGGACTCTGCCGGTGGCATATAGTACGGTGTCGCAAACAACGACGTTGCCGTCGTTCATCACCACTTCCAAGGCGTCAGCCGTGCGGGTGATTTGGATTGGCGCCGTCTTAAAGCGCACGTCGATGCCCTTGTGGGTCATTTGACCGGCGAGGAATTCGACGGTTTCTGCATCGAAGCCGCGCAAGAATAGATCGCCTCGGTAGGCTAAGGTGACCTGGGAGCCGAGACCATGCAGGATGCCGGCGAACTCCACCGCGATATATCCACCGCCCACCACCAGGGTCCGTCGGGGCAGGGCGGGGAGAAAAAAAGCCTCATCCGAGGTGATGGCATGCTCACGGCCCGGGATCTCCGGCACGAACGGTTGACCGCCCGTCGCGACCAGGATGTGCCGGGCAGTGTAATGGACGCCGTCCATTTTCACGGTGTGCGGATCGACCAGCGTCGCGCGGCTTTCGAAAATCTCACATCCGGCATTTTTTAACAATTTCAGGTACACGCCGTTGAGGCGGCTGATCTCGGTATTTTTGTTCGCGATGAACGCGGCCCAGTCGAGCGTGGGTGGGGCCCCGTGCCAGCCGTAACCTTCGGCGACGGCGTGATCATGAAGTACGCGGGAGCCATAGGCGAAAAGCTTCTTGGGAATACAACCGACGTTGACGCAGGTGCCACCGAAATAACGCGCTTCCGCAATCCCGACCCGCGCGCCGAAGCCGGCAGCCATGCGTGCGGCCCGGACCCCGCCGGAGCCCGCGCCGATCACAAAGAAATCAAATTGGAAAGAATCATCGGACATGGCAACGGCTTCCTGTTAACGGACGGTGATGATGACATGCGCGGCGTGTCTCTGCGTAGCGCGACCGTTGTCGCCGGAAAAAAACCGCCCGGCGAGATTTCTGCACCGTTGTGTCCGGCGAGTGGTCTAGAATGGTCATTTAGACACCCAATGATGAAATGAGGTGATGTGATGGAGACTGTTCAGCGCGCCGGTGACGCAGACATCGTGGAGCTCATTGAAGTCGGCCCCCGCGATGGCTTGCAAAGTCACCCGCATTTTATCGATACGGAGACGAAGCTGGCGTTCATCCACCGTCTCGTCGCGGCAGGGGTGAAACGGATAGAGGCGGTGAGCTTCGTCAATCCCCGCCGGGTTCCGCAGATGGCGGATGCCGACGAGATCATTAAGGGGCTGCCGCGAGGCACGGGCACCCGCTTTATCGGTCTGGTACTGAATACGCGGGGCTTTGAGCGGGCGGCGGCTTGCGGGCTGACGGAAATCAATTCAGTCGTGGTGGCGACCGAGACATTTTCTCAGCGCAATCAGGGGATGTCCGTCTCGGCTATTCTGGACAGCGTCACGCGCATCGCGCGGGAGGCTCGCAAGGCAGGGATTTTCTGCGGGGTGACCATCGCGGCGGCCTTTGGCTGTCCGTACGAAGGGCGGGTTGATCCCGCGCGGGTGGTCGAGTTAGCACGTCGCTTGGTCGCACTCGACATCGACGAAATCGCGCTCGCGGACAGCATCGGTGTCGCTGTGCCGGCGGATATCACGCGTCTCGTGCAGGCGGTGGACAAGGTGCGCGGGACCACGTCATTGCGGTTGCATTTTCACAATACGCGGAATATGGCGATTGCGAACTTATACGCCGCTTTACAGGCTGGGGTGCGCGCCTTCGATGCGAGTTGTGGCGGGGTAGGGGGATGTCCCTTCGCGCCGGGCGCGACCGGTAACGTGGCGACCGAAGATGTGCTTTATTTGTTGGAGAACATGCACTACACAACGGGGATCAGTCTGCCGGGGATCATCGCGACCACCCACTGGCTTGAGACGCCCCTGGGCATGCCGCTGCCCGCGGCGGTGAGCCGCGCGAAACCCTTTCCCCCCACGGTGGTTGCCGCGGCCTCGTGAACGGGGCCATCGGGCGGCGCGGTGGGCGCCGCTCGATTCAGGAGCGCTTGCCTTCGTCCCTTTTCACGGCCGCATACAGTCGGGCGACCGCTTTTTTCCACTGTGCCACCGGTCGGATCGGGATCCCGGCGTAGGTACCGGGATGCAGGACGTGCTTGGCGACGACCGATTTGCCGAGAACAGTCACATCGCTGCAGATGTTGAGGTGTCCGGTGACGCCGACCTGGCCTGCTAGCGTGACGCGATCACCCAGCCGTGTGCTGCCTGAAATCCCGGTTTGGGCGATGAGCAGGCACTGGCTACCGGTCTGTACGTTGTGTGCGACCATGACCAGATTGTCGATTTTGGTGCCCCGCCCGATCCGCGTGTCGGTGAAACGGCCGCGGTCAATGGTGGTATTGGCACCCACTTCAACATCATCTTCGAGCACGGCGCGGCCGAGTTGTGGGATTTTGATGTGCTCTCCGCCGTGCGCGAGGAAGCCAAAGCCGTCCCCACCGACCACCGCTCCCGGCTGCAGAATGACCCGTGCGCCAAGCACGCTGTCTTCACGGACAACGGCGTGCGCATGTAGCACGCACCCGTCACCCACGCGTGCACGGTCCATCACCACGACGCCCGGAAAGAGCTCACAGCCCTGACCGATGATGACATCACGTCCGATGACGACATGAGGTCCTATGCGAGTCCCTTGACCGAGCTGAGCGGTGGGGTGAACGAGGGCGCTCGGATGGCGCTCAGCCTCATCAAGGTAGCTGAGCCGAGAGGGCTGAAACAGTTGCGCGACGCGCACAATCGCGTACTCCGGATCGTCATGCAGCACGCAGGTCTTATGTTCGATTTGATGTTCGGGGCGCGTAATGAAGGCGGGGATTTGGGTGCTCGCCGCCGCTTGTCGCTGATTTGTTTTGTTGATGAAAGACAGGCGTCCCGGCAGATCATCTGAAAGTCCGCACAACCCCTCAACCTGGAGTGCCGTATTTCCGACAACCCGAGCCTGCAGATAATCTGCGATATCACTTAGTCGTTGCACGCGTACTCCCTCAGAGGATGCCTGATGCGTCAGAATAGGATCCGCGCCCCCGCACTATCAGGAACCTATCCAGACGTGTCAAATTCAAAACACCGCCGTCCGCCGGTTGCGCTTCCCCGCGTACGCGGGCCAGATCTGTGCAGCGCGGTACTCGCGGCCGCAGGACTGTGTCTTACGCTCTACCTGCTCGTGGCCCATCAGTTCGGCAGTTTACCGGGTTGTCCCGCGGGTGGGGGGTGTGATTTGGTCCAGCAGAGTCGCTGGGCCAGTCTCTGGGGGATCCCGATCGCCGGTTGGGGCATGGCATTCTACGCGACGCTACTCGGACTGGCGTGCTGGCCGAAGCTTAACCGGCGGTACGATTTCTTGCTTCCGCTGAGCCTGGTCGGTCTCGGGCTTAGTCTTTATCTCAATGCCGCCACCTGGCGCGAGCTGCGGGTGTTCTGCCCCTATTGCCTCGTCTCGCTGAGCTTTATGGCGGTATTGTCCGCGCGCGCCTGGTGGTGCACACCGACCGCGGGTGGTTATCGCTGGTGGCTGGGGGCTTTTGCCGGCTTGGTTGCCGGCGCCGGTGTGCTCATTATGCATCAAGGGTTCGGTGGCTATGAAAATGCGCTGTCCGGTCCCCGCAATCCTTATCTCGGTGCGCTCGCGGAACATCTGTCGAGCAGTGGTGCTCATTTCTACGGGGCGTCCTGGTGTCCGCATTGCCAGCACCAAAAAGCGCTTTTTGGGCCCGCCTACAAACAGCTGCCCTATGTGGAATGTTCGCCTTCGGGTCCGGGTACGGAAGCGGCGACCGATTGTACCAACGCCAATGTGACGATTTATCCCACCTGGGTCATCCGGCATGTCGCCTATCCCAAATTACTGACCATCCGCGAGTTGGCCATGCTTTCCGGGTTTGACCTGCCGGAGGCGACGAGCAGCGAGCCGTGAAGGACTGGGATCAGCCCAACGTGCAGATCCCGGCGCGTATGTTGCGCGACCCGGGGCATTTCCTCAGCCTTGGCGGGGGGGCTGGTCTCATCCCGTGGGCGCCCGGCACCTGGGGCTCGTTGGTCGGTGTGGCGCTTTTCCTGGCCTTGAGCGGGCTGGGTCCGGGCATGTACTGGACCACGGTCGTCGTTCTGGCGCTCATCGGGATCCCCTTGTGCGGGCGTACCGGACGGGCTATTGGCACGACGGATCCCGGCGCCATTGTCTGGGACGAGATCGTGGGCGTGTTAGTCACGCTGGGGATCAGCGGTGCCGGCCTATCGAATATCGTCGGGGGCTTCTGCTTCTTTCGTTTGCTGGACATCGTGAAACCCTGGCCCATCGGGATGTTGGATACCCGACTGAAGGGGGGCCTTGGGGTGATGGCAGACGATCTTGCTGCGGGCGCCTTGGCAGGGCTTGCAATCCTGAGCCTCAGATATCTATCATAGCGCTTAAGTTAATAAATCATAATCATGGACTTAAGGTAGATATAGATACTTGACATGAGATATGAAAACTAAGGCAATGAAATGTATAAGCTGATCACCAGACGGCGCCTGTGGGGCGTAGCGCTGATGATCACGCTACCTTTCGTGGCTGGCGCTGACATCTACAAATACGTCGACAAATACGGCCGAGTCTATTTGACCGACCGGCCGACGCAGACCGGCTATAAGCGTCTGGTCAAAACCTGGAAGGGTTGGTCCGAGTCGGGACGCACCGGATCGATCGACTATGAAGCCTTGGCGTCCAACCGCAAACGCTTCACCAAGGCCATCGAGCTTGAGGCCAAAAATCACAAACTACCGACTGCACTGGTGCATGCGGTGATCACGGCGGAGTCGGGTTACGATCCCAATGCCATCTCAACCACCGGCGCGGTGGGGCTCATGCAGCTGATGCCGCAGACGGCGGCGCGCTATGGCGTGAAGAATCGAAATGATCCACAGGCCAACATCGCCGGCGGCACACGGTACCTGCGCGACCTGCTCGGTCTGTTCGACAACGATCTCGTGCTGGCCATTGCGGCCTATAACGCAGGGGAAAACGCCGTACTCAGTTACGGTCGACAGATCCCGCCGTATGAAGAGACACAGACCTATGTGCGTCGTGTCCTGAAGTACTACAACGATTACAAAAAAATCATGTAGGCACGCCCCAAGGCGTCGGCGCGAAGGTTTCGCCGACGCCCGAGATCCCGACTACTGATCTGTGACGCAGCCCTCCGAGGCTGAGCTGACCGTCTTGATGAACTTATAAAGCGCGCCCTGCGTGGCCTTGAAAGGCGGTGTGGTCCAGGCCGCTTTACGGGCCACCATCTCAGCCTCCGGCACCGCGACGTCCAAACGCCCCGTCTCCGCATCAATCGTGATGATGTCCCCGTTGCGCACCAAGGCAATGGGTCCGCCGAGCTGCGCTTCCGGCACCACATGTCCCACCAGGAAGCCATGTGAGCCACCCGAGAAGCGGCCATCCGTGATGAGCGCCACATCACTGCCGAGACCCGCGCCCATCAGGGCTGATGTCGGCGTGAGCATCTCCGGCATACCGGGTCCACCCTGCGGGCCCTCGTAACGGATGACGACCACGTCTCCTTTGACGATGGTCTTATGCTCCAGTGAGGCGAGCATCTCTTCTTCTGAATCAAAAACTTTCGCTGGTCCGCTGAAGCGCAGGCCTTCCTTGCCGGTAATTTTGGCGACCGAGCCCTCAGGCGCCAGGTTGCCCCGTAGGATCTGGATATGCCCTGTTTCTTTAATCGGGTTTGACAGGGGGCGCAACACTTCTTGGCCGGGCGTCAGACCGGGGAGTCCGGCCAGGTTCTCGGCGAGGGTCTGACCGGTGCACGTGAGGCAGTCACCGTTCAACAGACCGTTTTCGAGCAGGTATTTCATGATGGCCGGGATCCCGCCAATCTTTTGCACGTCTTCCATCACGAAACGACCGCTTGGCTTCAGATCGCCGAGGAAAGGGGTGCGATTAGTCACCGTCTGGAAGTCGTCGATCGTCAGCGGGACACCGGCAGCGCGTGCCATCGCGATGAGATGCAGCACCGCATTGGTTGAACCGCCGAGGACGGTGATCACCACCATCGCATTTTCAAATGCCGCGCGGGTCATGATGTCCCGGGGCTTGATGTCGCGTTCAATCAGGAGCCGGATAGCCGCCCCCGCGCGCCGGCATTCCTCGGCCTTTAAGGGATCAACCGCAGGGGTTGAGGAGCTGTAGGGCAGGGACATGCCCATGGCTTCAATTGCTGATGCCATTGTGTTAGCGGTATACATGCCGCCACAGGCGCCAGCACCAGGGCAGGCACTGCGCACGATTTCTTCACGGCGGGTGTCGTCGATGGTACCGGCCAGGTAGGCGCCGTAACACTGGAAGGCCGACACGATGTCGAGCGTCTCACCGCGGGAGTGTCCGGGTTTGATAGTGCCACCGTACACCATCAGTGAGGGTCTGTTGAGACGCGCCATCGCAATGAGGCAGCCCGGCATGTTTTTGTCGCACCCCGGAATCGAGATGTTGGCGTCATACCATTGGCCACCCATGATGGTCTCGATCGAATCCGCAATGACTTCGCGCGACTGCAGCGAATAACTCATGCCATCAGTGCCCATAGAGATGCCGTCGCTTACCCCGATCGTGTTGAAGCGCATGCCCACCATCCCGGCGGCCTCGACGCCCTGTTTGACGTGTTCGGCGAGATCCAGCAGGTGCATGTTGCAGGGGTTGCCTTCGAACCACACGCTCGCGATGCCGATTTGAGGTTTGTCCAAATCTTCACGCGTCAGACCCGTAGCATAAAGCATGGCCTGAGAAGCCCCCTGGGATCGGGGCTGGGTGATGCGGGCGCTGTAGCGATTGAGCTGTTTGGTCATGGTCGACTCCAGAATAAGCAGGGTAGACATTTCGTTACCGGGGAAATCCCCAGACAACACCCGCATCGGAACACGCACGCGCGGGTGGGACCAGAGACGCTGCGACAACGGGATCGTACCCGTGGCAGTAGCCGATAGGTTAGATCATACCGGTAAAAGGCAGGTCCGTCGTAGCCACGTCGAGCAGCGTGTAGAATAGGCGTAACCCGTTGTTTAACGCGCCGCTTCGGACTGATGAGCACCCATGAATATTTCGTCTGCAAACGCTGAGGATCGGGCCTTTGTACGCTGGATGCGGGACGCGTCCCCTTACATGCGTGCACACCGCGGGCAGACGTTCGTCATTTACCTGGCGGGCGAGGTGGTCGCCGATCTGGTCTTCCCTCAGATCATTCAGGATCTCACGCTGCTATGCGGCATCGGTGTGCGGCTGGTGGTGGTCCACGGGACGCGTCCGCAGCTGACGGCGCGCCTCGCAGCGGCCGGCCAGGCAAATATCCTGCAAGGACATCTGCGGGTGACGGATGCCGCCTGCCTTGAACACGCCAAGGCGGCAGCCGCGGCAGTTCGTTTCGGCATCGAAGCGCAATATGCCCATGCGACCCGAATCCGTCCCCTGGGCACGACACCGCTTCGGATCGTCAGTGGCAATTACGTGATGGCCCGTCCGGCCGGTGTCATCGAGGGTATCGATCTCCAGTTTACCGGCGAAATCAGGCGAATCGACGCCGTCGCCATTACCAGCCAGCTGCAGATTGCGGATATCGTGCTGATTTCACCGTTGGGCTATTCGCCGACAGGGGAGACGTTCAGCCTCAACGCGATGGATCTCGCCACGGAAGTAGCGATTGAGATCAAGGCCAACAAGCTGCTGCTCATGACTGGGGAGGCGCCCTTACGTGACGATAAAGGGGCGTTACGCCGCCAATTGACTGTACGGGAAGCGCGGGAGTTGCAACGGGAAACAGGACACCACCGGCAACTCAACAATGCAGTACGCGCCTGTCAGTTTGGGGTCGGCCGGACGCACCTACTCAATGCGACGGACGGCGTGCTGCTATTGGAACTGTTCACGCGCGATGGCGTCGGTACGCTGATTAGCAGCATGCCGTTCGATCAGATCAGGCCGGCGACGATCGAAGACGTGGGTGGCATTCTCGATTTGATCGAACCGTTGGAGGCCGCGGGGATTTTGGTCAAGCGCTCCCGCGAAAAACTCGAAACTGAAATTGATCACTTCATGGTGGTCCTGCGCGATGGCGCGACCGTCGCCTGCGGGGCGTTATATCCGTTCCTGCCGACGGCTACGGCGGAGATTGCCGGCATTGCGGTCGAGCCCGCGTATCGCCGTCATGGTTTCGGTAAGCTGCTGCTGGCGGCATTGGAAGCGCGGGCCGCCGCGTTGGATCTACGCACGGTGTTTGTGCTGACGACGCAGGCGGCGCATTGGTTCCAAGATCAGGGCTATGCGCGGGGCGCGTTGGAGACCTTGCCGGGAGAACGCCGTGCGCTCTATAACTTCCAGCGTAATTCTCAGGTGCTGACTAAGGCACTCGGCGCTGACTCAGCGTCTATCCCGCCGCTACCCTGACCCCTGTGGGGACTCAGTAGTCTATTTTGTCTTCGACCGAATGCCCGCGTTTGGGGATCAGCATGGTGCGATCAAACTCACACACCACCGTCCCGTCACGCTTCTTGCCCCAGGTCCGCACGGTGACGAGCCCGGCGGTTGGACGGGATTTGGATTCGCGCTTTTCGAGTACGGTTGATTCCGCGTAGAGAGTATCCCCCACGAACACGGGATTAGGCAGCTTGATTTCTTTCCAGCCGAGGTTCGCGATCGCTTTCTGGCTGACGTCGCTGACGCTCATCCCGGCGACGACCGCGACGGTGAAGGTGCTATTGACGAGTGCCTGACCAAACTCCGAGCCGGCGGCATATTCGTTGTCGAAATGCAGCGGGTGGGTGTTCATCGTCAGTAACGTGAACCAGATGTTGTCGTTCTCGGTCACGGTCCGTCCGGGCCGGTGCTGGTAGGTGTGACCGATCTCAAAGTCTTCGAAGTAGCGCCCGAAGGTTTCGCGAAAGACGCCCGGGGCGACTTCAATGACTTGTTTGACCATTAAATGCTCCTACACCGCACCGGCAATTTTTTCTTCCGCCTCGATATCGATCGCGATATCGTCCTCGCGTACCGTGACGACGACGTGTCCCCCATTCGCGAGTCGGCCGAATAAGAGCTCTTCGGCGAGCGCACGCTTCATCTTCTCGCGGATCAGCCGACTCATCGGTCGGGCGCCCATCAGCGGATCGTAACCGTGCTCCGCCAGCCACGTCCGGGCCAGTTGATCCACTTCGAGAGTGACCTTCTTATTGTCGAGCTGACTCTCGAGTTCGACCAGGAACTTGTCGACCACGTGACTTATCGTGGTCGGGTCTAGTGCCTTGAACTGGATGATCGCATCCAGTCGGTTCCGGAACTCCGGACTGAACGTGCGCTTGATAGCCTCACCCGCGTCACTGGCGTGATCTTGCAGCGAGAAACCGATGGAGGCGCGCGTCAGGCGCTCGGCGCCAGCGTTGGTGGTCATCACAATGATGATGTTACGGAAGTCCGTCTTGCGGCCGTTGGCATCGGTCAGTGTCCCATGGTCCATGACCTGCAAGAGGACATTGAAGACATCCGGATGGGCTTTTTCCATTTCGTCGAACAGCAACACCGCATGGGGTTGTTTGTGCACGGCTTCGGTGAGCAGGCCGCCCGTGTCAAAGCCGACATAGCCGGGCGGTGCCCCGATCAGGCGCGATACCGTATGTCGCTCCATGTACTCAGACATATCGAAACGAATGAGTTCGATGCCCATGACGCGCGCGAGTTGTCGCGTCACCTCGGTTTTGCCGACGCCCGTCGGCCCGGCAAATAAGAACGATCCGATGGGTCTTTCGGTATTGCCGAGTCCAGAGCGCGCCATCTTGATGGCCGTGGCCAAGGTCGCGATCGCTTCATCCTGCCCGAACACCACCATTTTCAGATTGCGCTCGAGCTGCTGCAGGACGCCGCGATCGGAAGTCGAGACCGTCTTGGGTGGGATCCGGGCCACCTTCGCGACAATTTCTTCGATTTCAAAGGTGCCGACCGTGCGTTTGCGGCGCGAAGGGGGCGCTAGTCGCTGACGTGCGCCGGCTTCATCGATGACATCGATCGCTTTGTCCGGCAGGTGGCGGTCATTGATATAACGACTGGTGAGTTCCACGGCAGAGCGCAGTGCCTGACTGGTGTATTTGACGTCATGGAACTCTTCGAAGCGGGATTTGAGGCCCTGCAAGATTTTGATCGCCTCATCCACCGAAGGCTCAGCCACATCGATTTTTTGAAATCTGCGGGAGAGCGCGCGATCTTTTTCAAAAACGCCACGATATTCTTGGTAAGTCGTCGAGCCAATACATTTTATTTCGCCGGAGGCGAGCATGGGCTTGATCAGGTTCGAGGCATCCATGACGCCGCCCGACGCGGCGCCCGCACCGATAATGGTGTGAATTTCGTCAATAAAAAGGACCGCGCCTGGTTCGCGTTTTAGCTGAGAAATCACCGCCTTGAGACGTTTTTCGAAATCGCCGCGGTACTTGGTGCCGGCGAGCAGGGCACCTAGGTCGAGCGAATAGATGGTGGAATTCTGCAGAATTTCCGGGGTTTCTTTATCGACGATTTTCTTCGCCAGCCCTTCGGCGATGGCAGTTTTTCCCACACCGGCCTCACCGACATAGAGCGGATTATTTTTCCGGCGTCGACACAAGATCTGAATCGTCCGCTCGATTTCTTCCGCACGACCGATCAGCGGATCTATCTTGCCCTTGCGCGCTTGTTCGTTGAGGTTGGTACAGAACTGGTCCAGCGCCGTTTTGTTGGCCTCTCCTGCTTCGCCCTCTTCTTCGTTACCGGCTGGGGCATCGCCTGAGGATTCGTCTTCCCCGGCTTTCGAAACACCGTGCGAGATGCAATTCACGACATCAAGCCGCACGACATTCTGCTGGTTGAGCAAGAAAACGGCTTGCGATTCGCGCTCGCCGAAAATCGCGACGAGCACATTTGCGCCTGTGACTTCTTTTTTTCCTGAGGACTGCACGTGGAACACCGCCCGTTGCAGGACGCGCTGAAAGCCCAGGGTCGGCTGGGTATCGCGCTCTTCATCGTCGGGCAGGGTCGGCGAATTATCGCGAATGAAATCTGTCAACTGACGCCTCAGTTGGTTGAGTTCTGCACCACAGGCGCGGAGCACCTTTGCCGCCGTGGGGTTATCCAGTAACGCCAAGAGCAGATGTTCGACCGTCATGAATTCATGGCGCTGCTCGCGGGCCGCCTTGAATGCCAGGTTGAGGGTTACCTCAAGTTCTTTACTTAGCACAGCGCCATCCTACCTCCGCGTGAAGCGGTATCCAGGTTGTCTTAGGCCAGTTCAAGCCCACAGAGTAAGGGGTGTTGGTTCTCACGGGAATAGGTGTTGACGAGCGCGACCTTGGTTTCCGCGATCTCGTGCACGAACACCCCGCAGATCCCTTTCCCTCTCGTGTGGACTTCCAGCATTACGCGCGTTGCCGCGGTTCGGTCGAGACTAAAGAATTTTTCCAACACATGCACGACAAATTCCATGGGGGTGTAATCGTCGTTGAGCATAATGACCTGATAAAGCGGAGGCGTCTTGGTCCGGGGGGGGGCTTCTTCCACCGCCAGGCCCGAGTCGCGTTCGTGTTCTTGTTTTTTCGCCATGCTGTTCGATTTTCGCCAATGGTTTAGGGGACGTGGGGTGAGGCCGATTATAGAGGCAGGGCTTCGGCGCGCCAAACCGTTCCGCAGGGCCTGGGGTGCGCGATCGGCGCCGGTCCTGTCGGTTGTCGAATAAATCGCAAGTAGAGTGCGATAAGTAGGGTGCGAGGGCGTTCCAAGGCTGTCACAAAATTGGGCGGCCTCCTACAATGCGCCCCGGCTGCGAGCACCGGGAGGGGGCAGGGCGTTCAGGTTGACAGATGATGCGGTGCAACGTAAGGTCCGGGCCGCCGCCGGGCAGGTAGCGTTATCCGGCTGAGGTGGCTGCGGTCGGCGGATTGATAACAACCGTCACAGGAGTGGTCGGTTTGCGGCGTTTGGTTGTCAGGACCGCGGGGCGGTCTTACCATGCGCGGCCCGCGGTCTGGCTGCGCGTCCCGTCTCGATACGGACACGCAGGGGCGCGGCATCGGGCACCTCGTTCGCGCCGCTGAGCGAACGGCATCGGGTGGCTTGCCACCGGTTTTTTTTAACCCACATGATAATGACTGCGTACTGTGACAGGCAGGAGAAAAGAACATGTCTCAATCGTTTAAGGACCAGGTCGACCAACTCAATAAGGACTGGGCGACCAACCCCCGGTGGCATGGGATCCGGCGAGATTACTCGGCCGAAGATGTCGTGCGTTTGCGCGGGAGCGTCATGGTCGAACACACGTTGGCCCGACGCGGCGCTGAGAAGCTGTGGAAACTGGTAAACGAAGAGGCATACGTGCCTTGTCTGGGTGCGCTGACGGGTGGTCAGGCAGTTCAGCAGGTCAAGGCCGGGATTAAGGCCATTTATCTGTCTGGTTGGCAGGTTGCGGCTGATGCCAATACGAGCGAGACCATGTATCCCGACCAGTCGCTCTATGCGGTGAACTCGGTCCCGACGGTCGTGCGCCGAATTAATAACTCCTTCAAGCGGGCGGATGAAATCCAGTGGTCCAAGCAGGGCACACGGGAAATTGATTATTTCATCCCCATCGTGGCGGACGCCGAGGCTGGTTTCGGCGGTGTCCTGAACGCCTTCGAACTGATGAAGAATATGATCGAGGCGGGCGCCGCAGGCGTCCATTTCGAGGATCAGCTGGCGAGCGTCAAAAAATGCGGTCACATGGGTGGCAAGGTCTTGGTTTCGACACAGGAAGCCGTCCAGAAATTGGTTGCGGCACGTCTTGCGGCCGATACGATGGGCGTCCCGACGGTGTTGCTCGCGCGTACCGACGCCAATGCCGCCAACCTGCTGACGTCTGATGTCGATCCCCGCGACAAGCGTTTCGTCACCGGTGAGCGCACGGCGGAAGGTCTGTATGTGACGAGAGCGGGGCTCGATCAAGCCATCGATCGCGGCCTGTCCTATGCCCCTTACGCAGATTTGCTCTGGTGTGAGACCGCGGTGCCTGATCTCAATGAGGCAAAGCAGTTTGCCGAAGCGATCAAGAAACAGTTCCCGGACCAGCTGCTGGCCTATAACTGCTCGCCGTCGTTCAATTGGAAGAAGAATCTGGACGATGCCACGATTGCTCGGTTCCAAACCGAACTGGGTGCGATGGGCTACAAATACCAGTTCATCACCTTAGCAGGTGTCCACAACATGTGGTACAACATGTTCGATTTGGCGAACGAGTACGTGCAGAAGGGTATGACGGCCTATGTCGAAATGGTGCAGGAAAAAGAGTTTGCTGCGGCCAAACGCGGCTATACCTTTGCGAGCCACCAGCAGGAAGTCGGTGCCGGCTACTTTGATGATGTGACCACGGTTATCCAAGGTGGAAAATCATCAGTGACCGCCTTGACCGGCTCGACAGAAGAAGAGCAGTTCAGCGCGACGGGCACGCACTAAGCGGCTACGGTTACCCGACCGGTGCGGCTACGCACCGGTCGGGTACGCTGATAGCTTTGGGTTGTCCCTGCACAAGCGCCCGATTTCAGGGCTGAGCCTCACCCAGCAGCTGGGTCAATATCCCTTCGTACAGCGCTGAAAGCGCTTCCAAATCGTCGATTCGCACGCATTCGTTGATTTTATGGATCGTCGCATTGACGGGTCCGAGTTCGATGATTTCGCATCCGAGGCGGGCAATAAAGCGGCCATCTGAGGTCCCACCGCCGGTCGATAATTCAGAATGTACGCCAAGTTGGGACGCGATGTTCCCGACCACCGCAGAAACCAAGGGACCTCGCGGCGTCAGAAACGGACTTCCCGAGAGGTGCCAGTCAATGCGGAAATCGAGTCCCGCCGCGTCGAGGAGGGCGGTGACGCGTTGCTTGAGGTCTTCCGGGGTACTGGCGGTGCTGAAGCGGAAGTTGAACCAGGCCTGGAGCACGCCGGGCACGACATTCTCGGCCCCTGTGCCGGCCTGAAGATTCGAAATCTGGAAGGACGTCGGTGGGAAGTATTCATTGCCCTGATCCCATTCCATTGCCGCGAGACTTGCCAGCGCCGGGGCCGCGAGATGAATGGGATTACGCACCCTGTCCGGATAAGCGACATGGCCCTGCACGCCTTGCACGAACAGACGGCCGTTGAGCGAGCCGCGGCGCCCATTGCGCAGCAAATCACCGAGCTGGGTCTGGCTGCTGGGCTCTCCCACGAGACACCAGGTCAGGCGTTGCTGACGGGCGGCCAGCACGTCGACCACGCGCTGTGTGCCATCGATGGCAATACCTTCCTCATCCGAGGTCAGCAGAAACGCGAGCGTGCCTCGATGATGGGGGTGCGCTCCCACAAAGGCTTCAGCCGCGGTGACCATGGCGGCCAGGCTACCCTTCATGTCTGCCGCACCGCGCCCGTACAGATAGTCGCCTCGGATGGTGGGCACAAACGGATCAGAATCCCATGCCGCCAAATCGCCCGGCGGGACGACGTCGGTGTGTCCCGCAAAGCAGAACACCGGCTCGCCTGTGCCATGCGTGGCCCACAAATTCGATACCGATCCGAAGGGCATGGGCTCGAGGGTGAAACCAGCGCGTTCGAGCCGCCCGCCCAGCTGGTCCAGACAACCGGCGTCGTCGGGTGTGACGGAGGGGCGAGCGATCAGCTGCCGCGTCAGTTCGAGGGTTGCTGTCATGGTTCCGCCGACTCTGCCGGTAAGGCGGTCTCGAGCCGGCGGCGCGCCAGATCGGCAAATTCGGGATCCGCTTCACAACCCTGGAAGCGGCGCTGCAGGCGCAGGCTGGCGATCCCGGTCGACGCGGATCCGCTAAACGGGTCGAGTACTAAATCGCCTGCGTTTGTGCTGGCTTCGAGACAGCGTTCGATGAGGGCCAGGGGCTTTTGCGTGGGATGCTTGCCGGCTTTTTTTTCAGCCTTTCCAGGGGCTCCCAAGCGCCAGACGTTCTTCATCTGCCGATCTCCATTTGCCTTCTTCATGGCGTCGTAATTGAACACATGCCGATGGCGGCTGCCTTTCGGAGCCTTCGTCGCCCACAGCAATATTTCAGTGGAATGGGTGAAGCAGCGGCAGCCAAGATTGGGTGGGGGATTCGGCTTTTCCCAGATAATGTCATTTAGAAGACGAAATCCCAATTCCTGGAGCGCTGTGCCGACGCTCAGATAAACGTGCAACGTCCCACTGATCCAGATGGTCCCTGCCGGCTTCAAGACACGCTGGCACTCGCGTAACCATTGCAGGTTATAGGCGTGGTTGGCCGCCAAGCCCTGGCTGTGGTCCCAGTTGCCCTTATTAACGCTTGCGCGTCGCCCACCGACGCAGGTCGTGCCATCGTTGGACAGAAAATAGGGTGGGTCGGTCCAAACACAATCCACGCTCTCTGTCGCCAGTGTCGGCAGGAAGCTTTCCTGCGCCGCGTAAAATAACGTGGATTGGCCATTTTCCGAGCGCCAAAGCGGCTCAACAATCGATGTCGTTGGCTCAGTGGCCCGCTTCATCGGGACTCCAGGCGTTGATACTGAGGGCGTGAATATCGGTCTCGAACAGCGCCGAGAGGGCGCCATAGACCAGCCGATGACGCGCGAGCGCGGTTTTGCCGGTAAACGCGGCGGCGGTGATGTGCAAGGAAAAATGCCCCTTGCCGGTGCTGGCGCCCGCGTGCCCGCGATGCAGGTGACTGTCGTCTTCCAAGGTAAGACTGACTGGGCTAAAACACGCTGTCAGTGTCTCGGTGATGCGTTGCACACGGTCGTCGGCAGCCATCTTAGGGGAAAACCTGTTTGAAGGGCCGCACGTCAAAGTGCCGGAACACGCCCGCGGTGACATAGGGATCTGCCTTGATCCAAGCTTCGGCGTCGGCCAGGGAATCAAATTCAGCCACAATCAGGCTGCCCGCAAATCCGGCAGGTCCGGGATCCGGGCTATCGATAGCAGGGAACGGGCCCGCCAGAATCATGCGTCCCGCCGCTTTGAGTACCTCCACCCGTTCCAGGTGGGCCGGGCGCATGGCAAGGCGTCGTGGCAGGCTGTCAGGGACATCGTAACCGATGATGGCGTAGAGCATGAGGGGGTCAATCTCCTGTGGTCTGGGAAGGACGCGAGGCATACCGGGCAAGATAGACGGCCTGCAACGCGGCAAATGTCAGCGATAAGCCGAACGTGCCAAAAACCTTAAAGTTTACCCAGGCCTCCGTACTCCGGTAGAAAGCGAAATACAGATTCAGCAGGCCCATCGCGACGAAGAACAAGCTCCAGGCCTTATTCAGAACGGACCAGACGGTCGGTGGGGCCTCGAGACTGCTGCCGAACATCCGCTCCACGAGCGTTTTGGGTCCAAAATACCCGGAAAGGAGGCAGGAGCCGGCCATCATCCAACTCACGATTGTCGGTTTCCATTTGATGTAGCGCAAATCGTGCAGGGCGAGGGTTAGCCCCCCGAGGACGACGAGGATCCCCAAGGTGATCAGCTGCTGACGACCCACGGTGCGGTACCGAGCCCACTGATAGAGGACCATCAAAGCCGCCACCCCGATGGCGGTGGCCGTGGCGGGATAAATGGCCTCAGTGCCACCAATCGTCTTGAAGACGATGAAAAATGCGATGATTGGCAGCATGTCGCCGAGGAGTTTCATAGCCGTGTCCGTAATGACGTCCGTAAACGCGAAGAGCAGTATCGCATCCCGCTTACCACCATGACCAGACGACTCGATATTCACCCCACACACCCGCAGCCGCGGCTGCTGCGACAAGCCGCAGACGCGCTACGCCAGGACGGTGTTGCGATATACCCCACAGACTCGACCTACGCACTCGGCTGTGCGCTCGACGCCCGTGGTGCGCAGCAACGGATCCATGACATTCGAGGCGATACTCGGTCGCATTATCTGACGCTGTTGTGCCGCGATCTGTCCGAGCTCTCGACCTACGCACGGGTCGACAATCAGGCTTATCGATTGCTGCGTGCGTTGACCCCGGGGCCCTACACGTTCATCCTCCAAGCGTCGCGGGAGCTGCCAAAGCGCATCCTCGATCCTAAGCGCAAGACCATTGGATTGCGCATCCCCGATCATCCGGTCACGCAGGCACTGCTCGCGGAATTGCAGCAGCCCCTTTTGAGCGCCACGTTGGTGGAGGCCGATACGCACGAGGTGGATGCCGATCCCGCCGCGCTCTGGGACCGCTATGGCGCGCGGGTCGATGTGTTCATGGACGCCGGGAGCTGCGGTATTGAGCCGACGACGATGCTCGATTTGAGTGAGGAAGTGCCGCGTCTCGTGCGCCCTGGGCGGGGGGATGTGTCGCGAATTTTTGGGGAGACCTGAGCGTGTTGTGGTTGAACAAGGCGATTATCTACCTCGTCCCTGCGGTCCTTGCCGTCACGGTGCACGAAGTGGCGCACGGCTGGACGGCCTCGCAGCTCGGTGATCCGACGGCTGCACGGATGGGGCGTCTGTCGCTCAATCCCCTGCGGCATATCGATCCGATAGGGACGCTGCTGGTACCCGCTTTAGTGTTCTGGGCGAGCGGCTTCTACTTCGGCTGGGCAAAACCAGTTCCGGTCAACTGGGGAAATCTGCGACACTTCCGGCGTGACGTCGCCCTGGTCGCGGCCGCGGGACCGTTGGCTAACTTGCTGATGCTGCTGGGTTGGTGGTTAGTGCTCCTGATGATCTCTCCAGCCGCCCCGGTCTTGTGGCGGATGGGTTGGACGGGCATCGGCTTCAATGCAACAATCATGTTGCTGAACCTGTTACCGGTACCGCCACTCGATGGAAGCCGGATTGTGACGGCTGCGCTGCCGCCCCGGCTCGCGGCAGGCTACAACCGGATAGAGCCTTTCGGCTTGGTTATTCTGGCCGGATTGCTGGCGACTGGCGTGATCGGGACGATCCTCGATCCCTGCCTGTCATGGATTCTGAACCTGGTGGAGTCTCTGCTGCGATAGACCTGGGCAGTGCACCCTTTCCCCCCAACATCGATAGAGAGAACACATGAGCTTAGGCGCCAATAAGCGCGTTCTGTCGGGTATGCGACCCACCGGACAGTTACACCTCGGGCATTACCACGGAGTCCTCAAGAATTGGGTGGAGCTCCAGCATGAGTTCGAATGCTTTTTTTTCGTGGCGGACTGGCATGCGCTGACCACGAGTTACGAAGACACTCGCGTCATCAGCGAAACGGTCTACGATCTCGTCGTGGACTGGCTGTCGGTGGGCATCAATCCGGGTGAGGCGACATTGTTCATCCAGTCCCGGGTCCCCGAGCATGCAGAGCTTCATTTGCTGCTCTCGATGATCACGCCGATTAGCTGGCTGGAGCGGGTTCCAACGTATAAGGATCAGCAGGAGCGGCTCAAGGAGCGCGATCTGTCGACCTACGGTTTCCTGGGATATCCCTTGCTCCAAGCCGCGGATATTCTGATCTATCGAGCCGGCAACGTGCCGGTAGGCGAAGATCAGGTGGCCCACATCGAACTTTCGCGCGAAGTCGCCCGTCGCTTCAATTTCCTTTATGGGCGCGAGCGCGGATTTGAAGAAAAAGCCGAGTTAGCGGTGGCCAAGATGGGTAAGCGCAACGCGAAGCTGTACCACGATCTGCGGAAACGCTATCAAGAGGGCGGCGACGGAGAGGCACTGGAAACTGCCCGTGCTTTTCTTGAATCGCAGCAGAACATAGCGCTGGGTGATCGAGAGCGGTTGCTGGGCTATCTCGAGGGAGGCGGACGGGTCATTCTGCCCGAACCGCAGGCATTGCTGACACCTGAATCCAAGATGCCGGGCCTGGACGGTGAAAAGATGTCCAAGTCCTACAACAACACCATTGGTTTGCGCGAAGCGCCGGACGCTGTGCGCCATAAGCTGCGCACCATGCCGACGGATCCGGCGCGAGTGCGGCGTACCGATCCGGGCGATCCCGCGCGATGCCCGGTTTGGAAATTCCACCAGATATACTCCAACGACGAGGTCAAGCAATGGGCCATGGCAGGTTGCCGTAATGCGGCGATCGGTTGTCTGGATTGCAAGCAGCCCATCATCGACGCGGTAATCAAGGAGCAGGCGCCCTTTCGCGAACGCAGCGAAGAATTTGTGAATGATCCGGATACCGTGCGCGCCATCATCGACGAAGGCTGTGAGGCCGCCCGCAGCGTGGCGCGGGAAACGCTGGACGAAGTTCGGCAGTCCATGAACCTCGTGTATCGCTGAGCCATGCATCCGGAAACGCACCACGTTCCTCAGCAG
This sequence comes from uncultured Pseudomonadota bacterium, assembly GCA_903825645.1. GTDB lineage: Bacteria > Pseudomonadota > Gammaproteobacteria > CAIKBL01. Next base: position 47,319 of record CAIKBL010000008.1, read on the forward strand.
GAGGAAATGCCCTTTGCACTGGTCATGGGTACCCCGCTGACGACCCCACCGAAAGATCTCTACATCCCGCCGGATGCATTGGAAGTCTTCTTGGAGGCATTCGAAGGGCCGCTCGATCTCCTGCTCTATCTGATTAAACGGCAAAATCTTGACATCTTGGATATCCCGATTGCGCGGATCACCGAGCAGTACATGACGTACATCGAGATGATGCAGGGTATGAAGCTTGAGCTGGCTGCCGAATATCTGCTCATGGCGGCGATGCTGGCAGAGATTAAGTCGCGCATGTTGCTGCCGCGTCCGCCTTCCATTGCGCAGGAAGAAGCGGATCCCCGAGCAGAGCTCGTCAGACGACTTCAGGAATACGAGCGTTACAAACGCGCGGCGGAAGAGATTGATTTGATGCCGCGGCTCGAGCGCGAACTCAGCCGAGTGGTCGTGACCTTTGAAGGTCGACAGACGCGTACAACGCCGCCGACCATATCCCTGGAAGCAGTTCTCGCAAGTTTCAGAGATGTGTTGAGGCGGGCAAATCTATTTTCCGAACATCATGTGCAACGCGAACCGCTGTCGGTGCGTGAGCGGATGTCGGTTGTCTTAGAGCGCACTCCCCGCGATCGCTTCATCGCGTTCTTCGAGCTTTTCTCAATTGAAGAAGGTAAGGCCGGCGTCGTCGTTACACTGCTCGCGATTCTGGAATTATTGCGACAGCACCTCATCGAGATCGCGCAGAACGACGAGACGGCGCCTATTTACGTCAAACTTGCAGCCTGAATTCCGCTATGACCACTACTACTGGTGCCCTGAAACCCATTCTTGAAGCTGCCATCATGGCGGCAGAATTACCCGTGACGATTGATCGACTGCTTGCTCTTTTCAGCATCATCGATGCTGAGGGGCCCACGCGTCCCGAAGTCGAAGCGGCGCTCCTCGAGCTTCAGCAGGATTACACGATGCACGGCGTAGAATTGGTCGAGGTCGCGGGCGGTTACCGATTTCAGACGCGTAGCCAATATGCGGAATGGGTTAATCGCTTGTGGGAAGAGCGCAAGCCACGCTATTCGCGTGCGCTGTTAGAAACGCTGGCGATCATCGCCTATCGGCAACCCATCACCCGCGGCGAAATAGAAGATATCCGCGGTGTTGCGGTCAGTAGTGGCATCGTCAAGACGCTCTATGATCGGGAATGGGTCAAAATCGTCGGTCATCGGGATGTTCCGGGGCGACCGGCAATTTATGCGACGACACGGCAATTCCTCGAATATTTCAATCTGCGTGGGCTTGATGCCTTGCCGACGCTTGCTGAGTTGCGTGATTTCGACGATGTCAACGCAGATCTCTTTGCCGAAACCGGTATGGATTTCGCGCGTGATACCCGAGAAGAAGGGGCGGAGGCGGGCGGTGAGTCCTTGGCAGAAATTGAGGCCGAGGCGGAGGGCGAGCACGATCACGCAGAGTCAGCAGAGTCAGCAGAGTCAGCAGAGTCAGCAGAGTCAGCA
>CAIKBL010000009.1 GCA_903825645.1 uncultured Pseudomonadota bacterium
CAGCGCTTAGCCTTCAGCTTCCGCCAGATCCGCAGTCGGCCGCGACACCCTTGCTGTTCGGCTAACGCTTCCCCTTGTCGGGTGAGTAGAGGACTTCCACCTCCAAGTCAGTGCGCCCTGCCGGGCGCACCAAAAAAAAGGCCGGCTTGCGCCGGCCTTTTAGAGGCTTGAAATCTGTTTTCTAGCGAAAACTAGAAGTAATAGGTCACGCGCGTGAACACTTCTTTCATGTTCTCGAACGTTTGCATCAGATTGTTGTTGTTGCCGCCGACATGGAACGGCTCGTTCGCATACAGGTCAATCTGCCAAGCACCGGAAGGCTTATAACGCAGCCCGGGCTGAATGAAGATACCCCCCATACGATCGGCCAACATCGCGAAATCCGCCCGCCAAATTAGGTTCGGGAACGGCTGCTGGAAGGCGAACACGAAGTAATCCATCGAGTGGAGTCCGAAGTTCGATCTGGTCTGTTCAGAACCATTGATCGCATCGGTACCCGACCCGTTATAACCATCGAGTAAGCGACCAGCGAGATCTGACTGGGTGCGGTGCATCCACTCTGCCACCAAATAGGTAGCCGGGATTCCGGTGAAGATACTCTGGTATTTTTCCAGAATAATGTCCGCCAGGATTTCGTCACGCTTGTCATACACGCTGCTTAACGATACTTCAGTGAAGGAGCGGTTCGGCGTGTATTGTACTTCACCACGGACAATCAATTGATCAAGCAGGTCGCCCGGCTTGGTGTTGATGATGTAGTTGAAGCCAACACCGACGTCCTGCTCACGCTTGAACTCGCGGTGAATCGTGCCGCCGAGCGGTCCGAAGGCGGTAAAGAAACCGCTGACGGTATTGAAGGCCTTCGCCTTGCGCTGCCAACCATTAAGAGCCGCGCAGGGATGGGCTACCGTACAGGCTGCTGCGATGTTTGCCGCCGCCGCCCCATTAGCGCCGAAAGAGCCATCCGCCTGAACTAACGACGAAACCCCCTGAACGAAGTCCACACGGCCCTGCTTGTCCACAACGCCGATACCGTTCGCTGCTGCCAATCCGTGGCTCGCGTTCAATTCATAAATCGCGGTCGCGGCACCCTTGACGCCATCCAATCGCACCCAACTCGCTTCATTGAACCAGTCCACATAGCTATTCGTGCCAATAGGATTCTGGAAGAATGATTGGCCGCAGCTTCCACCAGGCCCTGGATTCGAACCAGACGGGGGTCCACCAAGATAGCCAGTGACGGAGCAGAATGGGTTGAGCTTATAAACCGCCTGCATATTTTGGCTAGGGTTGTTAAACGGTCCGTTCTGGTTCCAGATGTAGACACCATCCGGCGCAACGCGGTCGACCGCCATGATCGATACCGTCAAGTCCTTCAGGAACAGGTCCGGCATGATTAAGCGAGCGCCGAAATTAAGCGTGTTCTCCATCTTCTGCCACGCAGCATCGTGGTTCAGATTCGTAACCACGAATCCGTCGGACACGACGTTGTAAGGCGTGAACGTATTCGGGATTTGGCTCGGGCTGAACATTTGGAGGAAGCTGTCAATTTCCCAGCTATTCCCAAACGTGTAGCTCGCGCGCAAGCCGGGCGACGCAATACGCTGGTCGGAGTATTCCTCAGCCCCTGGACCGAAGAAAAGGTGACGACGTACGTCAAGGCCGTTGGCCACATCGAACACGCGGAAGAAGTAAGCTTCACCCCACGCGATCTGCTGTTGACCAACACGGACCCAGGCGGAGCCATAGTTGAAGTCCGCGTACAAAGCTGGGATATCCAGCATCATGTCGCGGTTCTGGACCTCTAGGCGATTGCCACGGCCACCACCAAAGTTGGCATCACTGCCGAAATAGCCCTTGGGGCCGCCGGCCATCTGATAATTGGGGCCCGGCTTCCCGTCGTCGCGGGTCGCACCCGTACCGTCAAAGTAAAAACGCAACTTACCGTAGGCCGCGATGTTTTCGTTAAACTTCGCTTGAATTTCAATCTCAGAACGCGTGTTCAACATGTTGAGTGGGTTGCCGGCGGTAGGCACTGGGTTCGGGTTCTTGGAGTTCGACAAGTACCCGCCCACCAGCTTGAAGTTTGCCGCACCAGCGGGGTTGCACAAGATGCCGTTGGCACCGCATCCGCCGAAACCAGAGTGGGTGATCAGTTGCTGGTTACCCGCAGAAGTAGCCGCAGGATTCCCGATGACGTTGTAGTTACCATGCGCCGGATCAACCATATGGCCGAAGGACGGTACGATGACGTTATTCGTCCTCGTTCCATTGTCGTGCTCGTTGGTCGGATTACCGCCGTCGTCGGTAGAAATCGCGATTTCTTCCCGGACGAAGCCGGTGATATTGAAGTCAACAGCAGATGCGATGCTGGGGATCACCGTGCTGGCAATCATTCCCCCGGCAATCAGCAGTCGCCTGGTTAGTTTATTTCCCACTCCCGTTCTCCTCTGTAAAGATGACGGCTTAAATCCGAATCGACGTTGCGTGGGGTGAACCCCGCAGCCGCTGTTCGTTTTGTTTTAATGACGGGCCTAAAAGACCCGTCTCGCTTTGTTGCGTTTCCGCAACTTAACTCACCTGCGGCGAAACTGAAAAGGGCACTTCTCAATAATCGACGCAACTAGCACTCAAACTAGCGCATCATTTTGTGCGTTTCAAGCACTAGGAGCACTCCTAGTGCACTTTTTTTGTATTAATTTATCCACGCACATCTTGCTGCAGTGCGATTATTGCAACAACCGGGCTATCTTGCCCATGTAGCCGCCGATGTAGATCACTTGCGACACCATTTCGCCGCCTGGCGATTTCGTGGTCGCTTCGCCCGCGGCGATGGGAACGAACCAGTTACGCGCAATCTCAAGATCGGTCGATGGCGTCCACGTCACGCCGTTATCGCTACTCCGAAGCAGCGCGCGCTGCCCGGTGACGACGATTTCGCCGTGCTTGGAGCACCACACACCGAAGAGGTTGGCATTCGACTTTGTATCCACATTGGTCCAGGTGCCGCCCATATCGGTCGTGTGCATCACGAGCCCTTCCTGACCGACGGCATAACCTGACCCGTCGGGGAGGAAAAACATGCTGAAGATAGACTTGTCGCCCTTCATCACCAGTTTCCAGTTCTCGCCGCTGTCGGTAGAGACGATGACATAGGAGAACTCGCCGCCAATCACCGCACGACCACTGTCATCAATGGCAATGGTGTATAGGTGAGGCTCGTAACCATCCTCACGGAACGTCGCCCAAGGCAGCGTCTGCTTGCTCCAGGTCTTGCCGGCATCCTTCGAGCGCAATACGGTACCAAATTCCCCGACCGCAATTGCGGTGCCCGCGGCATTAACGGCGACCTTCATGAGACGAGCTTCGCTCCCGCTCTTGATGTTTTCCCACCCACCGCCAGGTTTGCCGACCAGCACGGTACCGCGCTGTCCGACGACGATGCGCTTCTCTCCGTTAACGGCTATCCCCAGCAGGGCGAACTCCGTGCCGCTCTCGACTTTGTTCCAGCTCGCGCCGGAGTCTTTCGTTTCCAGAATGGTGCCAAAACCGCCGACCGCGATGCCATTGGCCCCGGTCAGCGACATGTCATAAACCGCGTCATGCGGAATACCGGTGTGAACGGCGGCAAGTTGCGCGGCGCCCGCACCCTCTTCTTGGCTGAACGCCGGCCTGCTGATCCCCAGCGCGCAAACAAGCGATGCGGCGGCCACGGCCCGGACAATCAGGGTCTGCTTCGTCATTGGAATTCTCATCACAACAAGTTCCTCTTCTCTAAGATGCTAAGACGTAAATCGGGATGTATACGGTTGCCGTTACGCTACGCCGCATGTTCGGAATAATCGAGCTTCTCAGAGATGAGCTGATGCTCGCTCGAGATGAAACTCGGCTTAATCCACCAGACCAGGAGTGGCAAGACGACCAGTGAAATAATCATGTTGATGGTCATGACCATCACCAGCAGCAAGCCCATGTCCGACAGGAACTTCAGCTTCGACAGGAAGTACCAAGGCGCAATACTCAGCAACACAATCGTCGCGGTAAAGAAAATGGCCTTGCCGGAAGTCTGCACGGCGCGCTGAATCGCCTCGCCATAGTGACCGGAATCCTGGAATTCCTCGCACATACGGCTGACGAGATAAATACCGTAGTCGATACCAACGCCGATACCGATGCTCGCGATCGGTAGGCTGTTGACGTCGAGGCCGATGCCCAACAGCACCATCACGGACTCGAGCAGTGAGTTGGAAAAATTCACCGGAATGAGCAGGATGAGGCCGGCGACAAACGAGCGGTACGCGAGGGCGGTCAGCAGAAAAATAATGACGTTCAAGATCCCAAGGATGCGCCACTTGTAGTGGTGGACCACGTCATTCACCGATTGCTGAAGGGCAATGGATCCTGTCGCCATACGGATCTTGAAGTGCGGGTGATCGGCGCCGACCGCATCCACCGCAGCCTGTGCCTGGCGCAGTGCCAGGTCGACCGTATCCTGCTTGTTATTCTTGTACCAAAGCGAAATCGTCCCGTTCTGCATGGTGAAGTCGGACACGTGTCCGTAGTTCTTTGCGTTCGAACCCAGCAGAAGCGCCGTCACAGTGCCGTATACGGCCTCATCGACGGGATCGATCGACGCCCATTTTGGATTGCCCCCGCCGAACAGCCGATGGGCTTCCGGCAGGTAATCCGCAAACGACAGGGTGGCCGCCGGCGGTTTCGGCTCCGCTTCGATTTGGCGTTGGATCTGGTGCATCACCGCCACCGTATGGGCCTCACGCAGAATACGCGGGCCATCCAATCCGCCTTTGCCTTCGAAAACAATTTCAAGCGTCATCAGGCCCGGGAAATGCGAGTTAATCTGGCGCACAGCTGTATTGAACTGGGAGTCGTTGAACAGCAGATTGCTGCCCTCAATCGGATTACCGATTTTGAGCTGGGTCTGCAACGACACTGCAATCACCGCGACCACGAGAAAAAATGCAGTCGTGTATTTAGCGCGCGAGCCGTGCGAGACGCTGCCGATCACGCCGAGCATCTTGATGAGGCCGTGATGCCAGGTCTTTTTATCGCTTTTGCCGATAAGGACATCGACATTATTCGGCGTCGGCAAATACGAGGCCAGCAGTGAGGCCATGAACACGTCGGTGGGGATGAGCGCCGTGGCCCACCAGCCGGTGAAGACGGCAAAACGCTGCATGACCGGGATGGGCGCTATCGCAATCAGGAACAGGCACACCAGATCGGTCAGCACCCCGAGGATACCGGGCGCCATCATGACACCGAGCGACAGTTGCGCCGCTTTCCGGCGGTCTTTGACTTCATGCAGGATCTCGTAAAAACGCTCGAGATATTGCACGCAGTGCGAGAAAGCACGGGCCACGAGCAACATGGGCACCACCATGATGAGGGGTTCGATCGGCTGCTTGAGCCAGCCGGTTAACCCAAAACCCCAGATACCGCCGATGATACTGACGGTGATGGGGGCGACCACGCCCGGCACGTTGCGCATGTAGAAAATCAACGAGCCTATCAGGGCGCAGGCCGTGATCCCGAAAATCTGCAACATCTGGACTTGGTAGGTATAGACCCAGCCCGTCAGCATCGGCTGTCCGGCGGCATAAATCTCGTGGTGGGCATCCCGTTCGCGCTCGACCATCGCTTGCACGTATTTGAAGGTCGCACCGTAATCCAGCGTGCGCTCGATGAACGTCGCGGTGATGAGGGTCGCGGTCTCGTCTTTCGAGATCAGGAAGGTCCGCACGTTGTTAGAACGGTCAACGCGCCTTTTAAATTCGTCGAGCTCTTCTTTCGACTTCGGCGCACTGGCTTCCATCATCGGCTTGACGTCGACGCCGTACGGTGTCGCTTCAGCGTAACGGGCTTTCTCCGTCGCCACCGAGAGGATTTGATCGTGGTCGACTGCCGGCGCAAGATCCATATCGCGCGTCATGCGATAGACCTTGTCCAACGTCTCCGAATTGTAAATATCGCCGTCCTTGCGCTTAACCATCAACACGACGGTCAGCGGGTTACCGAAATTGGGGTGATCCTTAAAAGTCTGCACGAAATTGTGGTCGCTGGGAAAAAGATCCGAGAAGATCGTTTTCACCTGCACACTGCGCAATCCGTATCCAAAAAACGCCGTGATCAGGAGCAGGATGGTCATGGATATCCCGCGATTCCCGACGACTGTGGCGGCCAACCGGTGACGTAGTGAAGTCTGCATAGTCTTTGTTTGCCTGATAGGTTGGTGGGCTTTTGCGGAAGACACGAAGGCCGACGAGGTAATCCCCGCGGTGTCCTGATATCCCCCCCGACAGCCAGATTGCTACTACTTCGTTGTTTTTAAGTGCCGGTGTCCCCGCGACGCGCATTTTTGCGCTTTTTTCGCGGCTCCCCATCCGGCCCGCACCCACGGGTCCGGCCGCCGCAAATAGCGCCCTGATACCGTCGGTCCTCACCCTGTACAAGGGTTGCGTCCCGACTATAAGGACGGGCCAGAACGCTGTCAATTATCGGATTTCTTTGGCTTTTTGGTGTTGCGTCGCAACAATGGAGGCGGGCGAAGTGCGTGTAACACCGTAACACCCGTGACCCGTCAGACCCGGCCTATAACAGCGCGGCGGAATGTCTTGGAGCGCACGATTTAAGGCACTGGCTATGAATCGCCGCGGACACTTCCTGAACGCCGCACCACCGCGTCCTACCCGGCTCTCGGTCTTGCTGAATGGCCCAAAGTCGAGCGCATCAGCAGCCGGCGTGAGAGACTCTCCCAACGCGATGTCAGCCACCCCGTAAGCGCTTGCGTGACGATGGACGGACCCGCTATCGCTTGACCTCCTCTCTAAAACGCGGGTCTTGAGGGTATGCGCAACTTATGGAGTGCGGAGACGAAACGCGGCGCAGGCGACGAGCAGTCGAGGCACCACACACGCGTTCGGAGGCCCTACGCAATGAATTAAAAGTGAGGTTCGCGAGACTCTCGTCAACGCGCAGTTACCGACGGCGGACGCTTTTCAGGCGTACCGCGATCTCCTGCTCGCCTCGCAGCTGCCCGTTACGCCTCAGGACAGGGTCTGTCCGTCAGCCGGCTAAGGTGGCGCAGTTCGCGAGCACGGTCTCAGGATTGGCAGCTTCCGGAATGATCCCGAAGAGAAGATCGCCGGGTAACGCGGCCGACAGGCCCCCAGGGATCGTCCAGCCGGCGGCCGCCAGTCCGCCCCCAACCCGCGTTCCCGCCACCTGGCATTCCCGCACACGGGCAAGCGACAGATCCGCGCAGAGCAGGACATCCACGCCTTCCGGAAGGGCAACGCCAGGCCCGATCAGCGCCGCATCCAACGCCATACACGTCACCCAGCCGTAATGATGTGCGGCGTTTAGAAGTGGTCCATAGGCATCCGCTTCGTCCACGCTCAAGGGCTCGGTACTCGCGCGAACCAGCAGGAGTCCCGCAATCGGTTTGTCTGAATAGACGCGCAGCGCCGCGACCATCGCCGTACTGATCTCGTCCATCGCCTCGAAATCAGATCTACCCTGCGCGCCGCAGGCCGCGAGCAAATCGGCTGGCACCGGCACCCGCAGCACGATATCGACGGTCTCGCCCAACTTGTGCAGAAGTGCGTCCAAGCATTCCGCGGTATAACGACACGCGTTCCCATCCGCGAGCACCGCACTCGCCTCGGCGATTGGCTCAAGCGCGCGGTGGCGCGCCGCCAGACCCGCCGCCACGATATCAACCGTCAGCACTTCAGTTGGAATGGCTTTGCGTGCTTGGATGATCGTGTTGGCATAGCGGATGGATTGCGTCAGCCAGTCGGTAGCCGAGTTCGCGAACACCCGATGTGCGTAACGGTCATATTCAATCCAGACGACGTGTTCACGTGCGCCATCCAGGTATTGCTGCAAGACCCGTGGTCCCATCGTCCAATGCCTCGTTATTTAGCGGCCAGTGCCGCTTCGAGCTCGGCTTCCAGCTGCGCGATCCGAAGATCCTTCGGATTCGGCATCATCACGGAGCGGATGGCATCTGCCGGGCAGGTGTCTTCAGGCGTACCCCGATACAACAGGGTGCGGTCCTTCCATGAGCCATAGAATGGCGGCTCACGCGGTGGCTCGGCGGTCTCCCAGGTCTTCACGAATTCGTGATACGGCTTCCCGCGCTGCTTACGCGCCTCGCGCTCTGCCTGCCGCGCGGCCTCCGTCGCCGCCGCATCCACTGCGCCGGTTTTTTCATCGAGGACCACGCGATACACGTTAAGCACGCTTCGCATGGAAATGAGCTCGTCGAGATAGTCTTTCGACACGAGCGCGGGATCGCGCTCGAGTACATCGCCGTAACCACCGCCACCGCCCTGGGTAATCATGTAGAGCTCACCGGGCTGCGCGAATTCAAGCTGCAGCCCCATGTGATGGGTCGAGTATTTGGCGTTCGGAAATGGCCGTTCGTTCATGATCTCGGGGATGGTGAAACGCAACAACTCGCGCTGATCTTTCATCACCTCGAAGACGTTCACGCCCTTGACTTTGCACAGCGGCAACGTGCCCGGCGCATAACCACCAAAAATACCGTAGGTCGTGGGGAACTTGGAACCAATACTGCAGCACATGAAGCCCCACATGGACGAATCTTTCATGGTCGCAATCTGCTGGTAGCCATGCCCCCCGCGGAACTTGCCGAAGCCTTCCGCATCCTTCATCAAGCGGTGCGGCACAATCTTGATCAACGGCACTTCTTCTTCGATTAACTCCTGCTCCCCAATGTCCGCCATCGGTGCGAAAATGGGCGCGAGCGAATGCTCTCCGTCGCGATTCCAGCGCGCGGCACCGCCCATACCATTCAAATCGGCGCACACGTTGCCGACGAGCTCCCCGTACTGATTGATCCCCCCATACAGGAAGGTCACGATCATGTTGTACCAACCGGCGATGATGTCGGTGGCGCGATGACTCGAACTGTACAGATATTTCGGTACCGCAATCTGGATAGCCGTGAAGCCTGGGAAGAAGGTCATCATGCTCTGCGCGTTCGGGGCGTCCGGCGAGCAATGCAGCGCCGAGCGGCGGTCGGTCAAGACCGTCATGGGGGCAAACACCGCTTGATTACGCGGCAAATCCGGCCAGACGAAGCTCAGGAATTCCTGAGCGAGCATCCCCTTTAGTGACGCCAGTACCGTATTGTTCGGTCGATTAAGGAACTCCGGCGAAGAGCCCCGGAAATCGATGATGAGCTCATCGCCCCGCTTGTCGAGTTCGCAGCGGATCCGAATAAGGCAGTTTTCGCGCAACGTGCCGTCGGCGAAGACGTTCGAGCGAACCTTCCCGTCCGGCCAGGCGCTTAGCCGGCGCCGAACCTCGGCTTCGGTATCGGTCAGCGTCTTGCGCATGGTCGCGACCACCGCGTCGACCCCATATTCGGCAATCGCTTCCTCTACCCGCGCCTTCATGCGCATGGCAGCAAAAAACTTTGACTTCATGCCTTCCAGCTGCAGCTTGGGCTCACGTACCGAGTTCTGCAGGAAGGTCAGGATGTCGCGTTTGAACTCATAGTTTTCGCCGACCTTGATGGGCGACATCTTGAGACCTTCATCGAACGGGGATTCTGCCGCTGACGGCATACCGCCCGGCTCGATCGCGCCGTTTTCGCCTTCATGCACGATAGCGCCGGTGAAGCAGATGAGCTCGCCTTCATGAAACACCGGGATAACGAGACTCTGATCCGTGTTATGAATGTTGCCGTAGCGCGCATCGTTATGCATGAAGATGTCGCCATCTTTCAGGCCCACGGTCGGATCATCCTTCCAGTATTTCAGAATGAATTTCACGGGATGTTGTGTCAGCACCGAAAATATAAGCACCCCGCCCATGCTGGCGAGCGCCAAATCTCCGTTCGCCGTCCACACGCCGGATATGAGATCGCCCCATTTCGCACCCGGTGCTGCCCCCATCTGCTCGACCATGTCGAACGATTCGTTGCAGGCCGTCTGGAGCTTATGACGCACCAGATTGATCTGGTCCGTATCGGTAAAACTGTCGAGCGCTCGCTGTTCACGTGGCGTGGTCTTAACCACGCTGTGATCTTCCATGATCTGCTGATCGGGCCCGAGGAAGAGCACGTTCTCTTCGAGAAATTTCTCGATAATCGACTTTTCTTGGTCACCGCCCATGGCCGTACCCTCTTAAAAAGATTTTAGACTTCGTCTTTCGTCATCCACGCCGAGCCGGACAACCCCATCGTAAGCGACCAGCCTGGTTCGATCAGGTAAGTCGTTCGGGGTGACTCGATAAGCGCAGGACCTCTGACCGTCATGCCCTCGTGAACCGCCTCATAGTCATACACCGCGGTCGAATAGGACTCCGTGAATTGCGGAAACCAGCACTCCCGATGCGTGCGTGCCACCGGCTGGTCAGGGATCTGCTTGACCGAGCGCTCGAGGGACAATCGCTGATGCTCCACGTAGGACACCACACGAATGACATTCACGCGCACACCGGCCTCCGGCGCTTGACTACCTTCACCAAAGCGCTGCGCATAGTTCACGCTGAAACGATCGAGCAGGGTGATGACATCCTGCATGGATTCCAGACGACTCAGCGGACTCGTCACGCTGATCTGCGCGAGCTGATTGCCGTAGCGCATATCGAGTTCGACGCGGGTCTGGATATCACCCGGCGCGACACCCTGACGGGCGAGATCTTCACGACCCCGTTCTTCCAACTCGGCAACCGTTGCGTTGAAAACCTCAAAATTTTCCAACATGCGTCGCTCGGTCGCGTCATACAGCATGAGGTACAACGACTTCTCGTGAATGTGGAGCGCGTTCATATTGCCGGCGCCGAGCGCTGAGAATACCGAACTGAAGGGCGGAATCAGGACTTTAAAAATACCGATCGCGCTGGAATATCCGCAGGCATGGATCGGCCCACCGCCGCCATAGCTCAACATCACGAACTGCTTCGGGTTATAGCCCTTGACCGCGACTTCTTTGAAAATCGCCGCCGCCATATTGGCGTCCACCTTGCGTTTGATGGCTTTGGCCCCCTCGATGAGCGACATCCCGGAGGGTTTGCAGACGTACTCTTCAATTGCCCGCTCTGCGCGTCGCTTGTTGACCTTGATGGTGCCACCGGCATAGTTATCCTGGTCCAAATAACCGAGCACCAGATTCGCGTCCGTGGTCGTCGGCAATTTGCCGCCCCGCCCGTAGCACGCCGGTCCCGGATCGGAGCCGGCGCTGTCCGGACCCACTTCAACCGCGTCCCATAGCCGGTCGTAGCGGGCAATGGAGCCACCGCCCGCGCCCAGCGTGTGCAAATAAGTCATGGGCGTACTGACGAGCCAGCGATCGATGACCGGATTGAAGTCATAGAACTTCACCCCGTCAGCGGTCACGAGCCCGATATCGAAGCTTGTGCCGCCCATATCGGTCGCGATGATGTTGGGCTCTTTGAACTGCCCCGAGATATAATTGGCCGCTTCCAGGCCCGCGATGGGACCCGAGTGAATCGTCTGCAGGGCGTGGGTCGAATTGAGCTGCGCCATGCCGGAGGTGTTGTGCACGAGCAGCATCGGACGCTGATAGCCGTTCTGCCGCAACACGATCTCGAGCGATGACATGCCGTGATACATCTTGTCGTGGAGATAGGCGTCTAGGATCGCCGACATAGTCCGCGAATATTCGCCCTTACGCCCCGCCACGCGATGGGAAACGACAATCGGGATGGCGCCCAAAACATGCGTGGGATATTCGGACAGGATAATCCGCTCCACTTCCTTTTCGTGCGACGGATTGACCACCGCATTGACCAGTGCCACAACGAACGCCTGCGCGCCCTGATCGACCAACTTTCGGACCTGCGTGCGCACATTCTCTTCATCGACCTTGAGCACTGCCGTACCTTTGTAATCAATACGCTCGTCGACGCCGACAATCATGCGGATAGGCACCAACGGGATTGGGCGATCAGCGCCCGGGATATCCGTTTGCTCCGCGTCCGACAGGCCATCGCCGTAACCACGGGCCCGCATGAGGGGCACTGAGGATTCATATCCCGACGTGGTGATGAGTCCGACCCGCGGACCATTGCGCTGAATCAGTGCGTTGGTCCCCAAGGTCGTGCCGTAACGTACGGCATCCACCGAGCTCAAAACCTCGCGCACCGATTTACCCAACTCGGCACATGCCTTCTGCAGCGCGTCCATGAAACCGGCCGCCAGATTGTGATGGGTTGTCAGTGCCTTCGATTCGACATACTGATTATCGTATGCCAGAAAGCAGTCCGTGAATGTCCCGCCAATGTCTACACTAACCCGCCGCATTGGCTGTCCCCTGTGCTTGCGCGTGGCGCTCTTTCAATTTATCGATATCGAGTTCAATGTCGTGCGTGATCGGATGACCGGGCGGTAGATATTCATTTTCCACCAGCGTCCCGCATCCCGGACAGTAGAATTCAATAATCCGGCACCATTTAGGATCGGGCGCGTAACTGAACGGATAACGCTCATCGAGGATCGGGTGATGGATATCCCGCGGATCTCGATTCGCGACCAACAACCCTTCCTTGTAGTTGCTGCGCGCGGGGGCAATGTCGTGGTCGCAACGCCGGCAGTGCCAACGCTCGCTGTTGAGATCGATCTCGAGATATTCAGTGATCGCGACTCGTGGGGTACTCATGCCTTGCCATCCTCCAGAATGAGATCTTGATTGGGGGTAACCCGCAAATGCCAGGCGGCATCTACCAAGCAGGTCAGATAATCACCCTTGATGAGACAGGGGCCGTTGAGGGCATGTCCGGGAGCGAGATCTTTGTCCTGATAGACCGTCACGGCCGTGACGGCGTTAGCATCGAGCAGGATCGGCGTCTCGGCGCCAGCGCCCGGCACGCCGGCCACCACCCCGGTATCGGCATGCAACACCGACACCGGCAAGGCGTAGACCGCCTTCAGCGTCAGCCGCGGATCTACGTGTCCGTCAATCCCGACCTGTTCTCCCCTGACCACCTCTTCATGCACCGCCGCCCCCGCTGCGGACCACAACGAATAGGTATATTGGCAGTCGTTCTCGTCTACCCCTTCGCCCGACATGTCGCGTCGAACGCGCGTGTTGAGCGTGGCTTTCAGGGTGCCGATTTTCCCCGCATCGTTTGCGCTGAGCGCTATTTGATGTTCGTGCGCCAGGTGACTGAAGCCGATCCCAAAGGCGCTGAATACCGCAGCCAGATGCGGCACAATAATTTTCGTCAGGCCGACGGCCCGTGCGATGCCGGTGACAATGATCGGCCCGCCGCCGCCGAAGGCCAGAAGGGCCGTCTTCGCGATGTCCGCACCCGCGGCCTTCAGCGTGCGCGACAACTGCGCACCGACCTGCTGCTGGAAGGCATCGATAATGGCACGTGCCGCCTGCTCGAGGTTCAAACCCAGCGGCGTACCGACCTGCGCCAAGACCGCTTGCGCAGCCCGCTCCCGGTCAAGCTTGAGCTCACCGCCGAGATAACGTTCGGGATCCAGAATGCCGGCGAGCAGCAGCGCATCCGTCAGCGTCGCGTCACTGCCACCACGGCCGAAGGACGCCGGCCCTGGGACCGCCCCCACGCTCTCCGGACCAATGACGATAGCCCCCAGGTGAACGGTCACAATGGAGCTTCCCCCCAGCCCGAAGCTCTGCAGTCTGGGTAAGGGGAAGGACGTCGGTAACGTTTCAACGGCCCCATAGGGCAGCAGTGAAACCCGTCGCCCGCTAATCACGGAAACGTCAGTGGTCGTGCCCCCGATATCCATCGACACGACTGTCTCTAGATCGTATAGCTTCGCATAGGCCAAAGCGCCTTCGAGACCGCCCCGGGGACCCGAGCCCCAGGTTTTGATGGCGGTGGTTTTCGCGACGCGCGCGGAATCGCCATCATTGCGAAAGATCAGGAGCGGTCGTTTGAGATGTTGACTCTTACAGACATTCTCCGCGCCGTAGAGAAAATGCTCCATGCCCGGATGCAGGTAGGAATTGATCACCGCGGTCGCCACGCGGCGCGATAAATCGGCATCCTCGACGAGTTCGGTTGAAATCAGAAACGGAATCGCCCCCAGCAGGTGGCGGGGGTAGCGATCCAGCAGCGCATCCTTGACCTTCTGCTCGGCGGCTGCCGTGCGCAGACACACGACCAGCCGCTGTGTCCCGACCGACAGCAGTTGGTTAATAATGGCCGTCAGCTCATCACCTTGGATGCTGCCATCCGCGGCGACCTTGATACCGGCAGGTCGGGCTGGCACCATCGCCTGCCAAAGTGCCGAATCCCCGTAGACCGCGTGGGCCCCGTAAACCGCGGCCTCCTGCCCCGCCTCGACCAGCAAGGCAACGGGAACGCCCTTGTGTTCGACCACGGCATTCGTGCCGGAAGTGGTGGAATAGCGCAGACAATCGGTCTCGCGCATGAGGCGCGCCAGATCTTCGTCGCCGAACAATTCCCGCGAACCACGTTTCATCGCATCAATGAAACATTGCGTTAGATCGTGCGGTGTCGTCGTCGACTTCGCATGAACCGTTCGCGCGCCGTCGCTGATGCACACGTCGGTGAATGTCCCGCCGTTATCGATGTTGACCAGAAATCCCATCTTCACTCCCCTTCGGTTAACCGGGCATAAGGTGTCACACAGTCACGTCTCAGCGCCAGCGCTTCGCCTTGCATGCGCTCACAACGGATGAGGGTAGAGAGGGAGACGAAACTGCTGAATGCGTGGCAGACCACACGCCACCGGGCAAACCACCACGTCGGGTGGTTGCTCGAAGGGGTCTGATTTAACTTCAATTTGTACCACGGCAGCAAGCCTCGCGCGCAAATCTTAATTTGCTGCGCCGCATGAAAACGAATCTCATCCGAAGGTTTGACGCACTGCGGTTACAGGCTAGCGCGGGCAGCGCATAATGTGCGGAATTGAACACCGCGGGTAGAGGGAGAGGGTTATGAACGAACGCAGGGAAAATCCCGGTCACATCCTGATCGTGGGGGGCGGCACCGCGGGTTGGATGACCGCCATCACCCTTGCCCACGCCTGGCACGCGCTGGGGACAAAGATTACCCTGATCGAATCCGATGCCATTGGGATCATCGGTGTCGGCGAAGGCTCGACCCCGAAAATGCGGCGCTTTTTCCAAAAGCTCGGTATCGCCGACAAAGACTGGATGCCGCAGTGCAATGGAACCTATAAGTGCGGGATCCGCTTCCCCGGCTGGTCCACGCGCCCGGGGTATGAGAGCTACTACCATCCCTTCTTTTCGATGAGTGACGATCCCTTTATTCGTGCCTTTTATCAAAACATGACGCTCCGGCAAAGAAGTCTAGAGGCACACGCGCTGCCGGATACCTTCTTCCTCTCGAATTATCTCGCCAAGCACGCGCGTGCACCGCTGCCCACACCGGCGGCAAATTATCTGGCGGACTACGCCTACCACTTCGATGCGCGTTTGATTGGGGACTTGCTGAAGCAAAAATCACTGGCGCTGGGCGTGCACCACCTGGTGGACACGATAACGACCGTCAGGCAGACGGAACAAGGCGACCTCTCGGGCGTTGAAACCACACACCATGGTCTGGTCGAGGCGGACTTCTTCGTGGATTGTTCCGGTTTTTCCAGTCTACTGATCGGCAAGGCCCTGGCGGTCCCCTTCAAATCCTATAAAGACTTCCTGTTCAACGATCGGGCCGTCGCCATGCCCACGCCGCACGCCGATCCGGCCGTACTGCGCTCGGAGACCCTTTCCAGCGCGATGAAATTCGGCTGGGCCTGGAAAATCCCCCTCACCAACCGCGTCGGTAATGGCTATGTCTACTCTTCTGACCACCTTGATGAAGAAAGCGCTGAGCGCGAGCTCCGCGCCCACCTAAAATTACCGGCGGACGATCACACCGAGGCCCGTCATCTAAAAATGCGGGTTGGGCGTCTGGAACGCACGTGGGAGAAAAACTGTCTGGCGGTCGGACTTGCCCAGGGTTTTATCGAGCCCCTGGAGGCGACCGCGCTCATGATCGTGCAGGACACGGTGGAGAATTTCATCGAGCGCTATCAGGAGGCGGGCTTCACACCAACAGGTCGCGCGGCGTTCAATTCCAAAATAAACCTCATCTTTGACAGTGTCAAAGACTACGTTTACCTGCACTACAAGTTGAATACGCGACAGGATACCGCCTACTGGGTGGCCGCGCGCGCGAATCCACACCTGTCGTCATCTGTCGCCGAAATTCTCGACGTCTGGGATAACGGCGGTGATCTACTGACGGAAATTAACCGGCAAAGTGAGCACATGAGCTACAGCCCGACGTCTTGGTTCTGCATTCTGGCGGGCATGGGCCGTTTCCCTCGTAAGCCACCGCGCAAGCCACGACGAGATATTCCCGTCATCGATCCGGCTGGGCCACGACAGTCGTGTCTTGAGATGTTGAAACATTTTCCGGATCACCGCACGGTCGTCGATGACATGCGGGCAAACGCATTGGGGCTTTGAGCGGGGAGATCGCCGTCGGCGGCGTGGGCGTGCGCGGGTGGGCCGCGCGGAGATCACTTAAAATCTCCGCGGCTTGCGCCGCGGAGATTAATGCCGGGTGCCTGTTTAGGTGCCCAAGCGACGGATGGCGGCTTCGGTCGTGTACTTCTCGTACATTTCGATGCCGTCTTTGCCGTGGTTCCGTTGATCCTGCATACCCCCGTTGGTGTGCTGGGTGTGCTGGAAAGACGTGATACGACCACTCTGGATGTCGTGCGAGTGCACATACAACCAGCTCCACATCCCCTTCGTCTGACCCTTTTCCGAATTGTGGAAACGGCCATCGGGTTTGGAGAAGTTGTCGAAGCCCGCTTCCCACTGCTTCCAGACCTGACCGCGACGGTCATAGCTGTTCATGGTGATGGGGGCGATCGTACGCGCATCGTACCAAATCCGCTTCTTGCTGTAGGGCGCACGTGGGTAACCCGTTGGCTCGAGTTCAACCACGAACACTTCCGGTACCAGCGAGAACGAGGAGTTCCAGAACTTCTTGCCCGATTTGCCGCCGTTGCGGCCCAAGACCCAGTTCGGATCATCCGCATTCCAGCCGCCGTTGGTCGCCAGCATGGCTGGACCGCGGCCCACCAGCTTGAAGTTACCCCAGGTCAAGGTCGGATCCCCGGTCATCCAGGCGTCCGTCAGGTAGAAGGTCGAACCCGCGATGACGGGCTCAAAACGCTGGTTGGTCGGGAAACGACGCACGCGCTTGAACGCCGGCAGGTAACCGAAGAAGTCCGGATACTTGGTCGCGTCATAGGGCCAGATATTGAGAATCGAAGTACCTTTTACGTCGTTGGGGTAATCCCACACGGCGGACTGATAGCGCAGCACGTCTTCGCCACTCTTGCTGAGCGGTGTCGGCATGTAGGGCTTCGGATCCATCTTGATGCGGCAGGTGCCTGCCACTTCACACCACCAGAAGTTGTAGTGGTACTGCTCGTTGCCGTCTGCATCCATGTCATATTCGTCGATGCAGTACTGCGCGATGTCATACCGGCCCCAGCTCAGGTTGTGCGCCGCGATGACATGACTGGCTTCAGTCGGATTCACCCACGGAATACCGCCGATCCACGGCTTGCCTTCTTGCGTGACCACGTTGCCCTTTTCGTCAAACTTCGCGACGCCCTTGTTGCGCATGGACGCGTCGAGATAATCCGGCGGGTTGAGCTTGTAGACGTCACGTTCGGTCGCGACGACGTCACACACACGGCCCTGCTGTTTGATCTGGATGTAAGTGACCTCATCCATCAAATCCTTGACATGGTCGACGTTATCCGCCGTCAGCTTGTCGCCAACTTTGACCTTGCCTTTGGTGTAGATACCGATGTCGAGAAGCTCTTCGGGATAGGCACGAGTAATATGGCCGTCTTCCGCGATGACATCCCACAACGGTGCCAGCACCCCCGCGCTAAATCCTGCTCCCATGGTCTGCAGGAAATGGCGACGGGAAAAGCCCGGACCGTATTTCATAATGTGCATTGAAACCTCCTTCAGCTAGCTATAAGGAACCGCCTTCGCGCCGTCCTGCGCGTTGGTGGCTTTTCGCGTACGCGTTTTTTACAAAGACGCCGCCCCGCGACTTCTTGTCGCTTTGCCCATGCGGTGGCGAATTCTCAGAAACGCTCTTATCTCCTCCCGCACCGAGCAATATGCAACGGCAGGGACGGATTCTGTCACGGGAAGCACCTGAGTAGGAAGCCCCTCAAGCGTCAGTGTGCCGTTTTCCTAAAATGCCTGACTTTCCCGCGCGGTACATGCCGCAAATTCTCTCGCCTCGCTTCTTTTGCGAGGCCCGTTATATGTTGCGTCGCGGCAATTTAAATTGAAGTGACGCGGTCTGCCGGTAGGTACCCCACACGGGGAAAGAGGTTCATCTTGATTGCGTCGTGTGCGACGCGAAGGTCGCCTTTTATATGCTGCACTGCAAATTTTAAAAACCGCCTGGCGGACGCTGCGAGCCGGTCAATCCGCGATCGGCCATGGCGTCGGCCAGCGGCGACCCCGCACGAGCCCTCGCCAGTAGATGAAGGGCATGACATATTTTTTCAGCCAGTACATGCTGCGCCGCTCCTGCGCTTGATCGAAGGGAAAGGTCTCGCAGGGCTGCAGCTCGTAGTCAAACTCGGCCAGCATCAAGCGGCCGTAACCGGTAATGAGTGGGCAGGAGGTGTAACCGTTGTAACTAGCGACCGGCGTACGTCCCGCCAGCACTGCGAGCAGATTGGCCACCAGCACCGGTCCTTGGGCACGTATCGCGGCGGCTGTTTTCGAGGTCGGCAAACTACTCGCGTCGCCTAAGCTGAAGATGTTGTCGTAACGCACGTGGCGCAGACTCGACTTATCGACGTCGACCCAGCCGGAGGAATCGGCGAGCGGGCTGCGTTTCATCACCTCCAGGGCGCCCATCGGCGGCGTCACGTGGATGAAATCATACTTCTCGAGATGTTCATCACCTTGGTCGAGATCTCTAAATACCGCCTCCCGTGACTCCGGTCGCAAGGCGATAAGCTCACGCTTGTACTGCACCTCGATATCGCGGGCAGCGGCGATTTTCACCAAGGCCTTCGCATAATGAGGGGCGCGAAAAATTGCCGCGCCGCCGTTCAGGTAACGCACCTGGCATTGCGCCCGTATGCCGGTCAGTCGGAAGTGATCTTCCGCGAGGAACATGATCTTCAACGGCGCCCCAGCACATTTGATGGGCGTGCTCGGTATGGTGAATAGCGCGTTGCCGCCCCGTAATGCCTGCAGCTGCGCCCAGGTGGAATTGACGCTGTCGAAGCTGTAATTGCTGCAAATGCCGTGACGGCCTAGCCCCTCTTTAAGTCCGGGGATAGCCTGCCAATTGATCTGAATCCCGGGTGCGACCACTAAAGCATCGTAGCCGAGGCGCTCCCCGCTTTGGGTCACCACGAGATTTTCCGCCGGCAGAAACTCGTGAACGGCCGACTTGATCCACGCGACGCCGGGCGGGACCACCTCCTGCATCAAGCGCTGACTGCGCTCGCGGGGGTAAACGCCCCCCCCCACCAACGTCCACAGGGGCTGGTAGTAGTGATAATCCGCCGGTTCGACCAGCGTGACAGACAGAGCGGGCGCGAGACGTCGCAGACGCCCCGCCACGTTAAGGCCGGCCGCGCCCCCCCCAATCACCACGATGCGTTGCTGACTCCTCATGCCATCCCATCTCCATCAGGTTTGAACGGCTGCGCGTTTTTCGTTCGTCACAACCCGTGTACCGGCGCTCACTATAGGGATTCATTCCGCTACAGACCAGCAGTTAGGGCCACCTGAAAAGCGCTTGAATATTGCCGTGAGACCCGCGAAAACACAGCCATCCGCCCCTTACCGCGGGGTGGCAAGGAGCTTGGCGCGTGCGAAATCCTGTGCATCGTAGGCAGCCCGCTCGAGCGGATGCCGGCGATCTTGGCAGCCACCACAGGCGGCCATGGCGCGCGTATAGGCGCATTTGAATCCGACCGGCCCCAGGCGCTCGAACTGCTGTACGTGGACGAGCTCGTGCACGATGATTTCGGCCAATCCATCGGCTGAGAGGCGCCGGAGTCCGGCATCGAGCACAATCAGATGGGGCGCGGGCACCACCCCAGTGGCGTTGAACAGGGGACAAAAAACAATTTGGGTAGGCGTCAGACGCGTGACGGGGACGAGCTGCAAGGCGACCAGGCGGGCCAATGCCGTGTCGATCTCGGGCACCACGGCCGACACGGGTTGCAGGGCACAGCTCGTCATCACCAGCGCCGCGAAAAGATCGAACGCCAGGGCACAGTCGGGGGGGGACGCCTGCCCCTCGACTGAAGGCGATACGACAAGCTCATCCGCCGACGCGAGCCGTACCAGTAACAGCAGGGCACCCAACGCCGGCCACCAGCGGGTTCGCCAGCCGCGATTTCCCCGCTCGGACATATAGATTCCTTCGCTCGACACACGCATAGGCTCCGATGATAGCTCGCCGCGCGCGCGACCGCTTCGCCGTTCGGCCCAATTTTACGGGATAATGGCGCACCTCCCTACCCGGACACGCAGAGCCCGCCCATGACGAGCGAACCCGAAATTACCGTACTGATCGTCGATGACGATGAAATCGTCCGGGAGCTGCTGGAAGATTACCTGAGTGCCAGTCATTACCGGGTACTCACCGCCGCCAACGGACAGGAAGCCCGTAACCTGCTGGTCGCGCACGCCCCCCACGTGGTACTCCTCGATGTCAACTTGCCTGGCGAAGATGGGCTGTCGCTGGCGCGCTTCATTCGCGCGCAATACGACATCGCCATCATCATGGTATCCGGTGCCGGGGATACGGTTGACCGGATTGTGGGACTCGAGGTCGGCGCCGATGACTATCTCAGCAAGCCCTTCGACCTGCGCGAACTGCGGGCGCGCCTGAAGAGCGTATTGCGGCGTTACCAACGGGATCCTCAGGCGAGCGCAGAGGACATCGTCCCAGAACCGCTCGTCCAACATCGTGTGCAAATAGGGATCGCCTCACTCGACTTCGACAGTCGCCAACTCTTCGACCGTGATGGACAGGAGATCGCGCTCACCAGCACCGAGTTTGATTTGCTTAAGGTCTTCGCGGAGCGCCCCAATCGGCCCCTGTCGCGCGACCAACTGATGACACTCACTCGCAACCGGGACTGGGATCCACTTGATCGCAGCATCGACATCCGGATTGCACGGCTGCGGCGCAAAATTGAAGCCGAGCCCGAACAACCGAAGGCCATCAAGACCCTACGCGGGGTGGGTTACATGTTCGTGCCCACCCGCGCCTGATTGTTATCACTTTGTTTCAGTTGGTTCCTGCTTTGTAGAATGATGTCCGCAGGTGAAAGCTTGTTGCTAGACTCAGGCTATACGCATTACCGGATGAGCAGCGCTGATGAATCCGCCGATTACCCACAAGACGACCGCCATCCTCAATAACCTCCTGCGCCTCGATGCCCGTAACTCAACGGCTGCAGAGCAACTCTTCCTGAAAGCCGCGATTGCGTTATCGAGCGCGCGGCGCGATACCGTTTTTGATGATTTGACCCACGGTCTCGTCGAACTCCTGGATGTGGATATCGCGATGATCGGCGTGCTGGCGGACGGGCGCGATTCGCCCTCCCTAGAGGCGGTGTCGCTGTGGGCTGACGGCCAGTGGATCCGGGGGTTTCGTTATCCCGTGGCCGGCGCGCCCTGCGCGACCATCATAGGGCGCGAGTTCATGTTTTACGCCGAAGGGGTCTCGCACCTGTTCAATAACTCCGGTCTGGCCCATCTCAAGGCCGAAGGCTATGCCGCCTATCCGCTCATCGGCACCGATGGTGTCGCCCTCGGCGTGCTGGCGGTGATGACCCATGATCCCATGCAGCACGCAGATCGCATCGAGGCACTGCTGCGCATATTTTCTGATCGAATTGTCGTTGAGATCGAACGCGATCGCACCGAATCGGCGCTGAAAGCGAGCGAAGAGCTGTATGGCTCGTTTTTTAATTCAGCACTCGACGGCATGGCCATGATTACGACCGAGGGGATCATCGTCGATGTCAATCCCGCCTTGATTCGGATGAGTGGCTTCGAACGTAGTGAGCTCTTAGGCCACAGCGTCTATGAGTTTGTCACCAACCGTGAAAAAGCCGGTACTTTCTACGCCACGGTGCTCGCACAGGGCAAAGCCTGCAACGAAGGCACGAAAACGCGCAAAGACGGCACGCTCTGGGTCTGCGAGTACCGCGCGACCCTGCTCCAGTTCCGGGGTGAAGCACACGTGCTGCAGGTGGTTCGCGATATCACGGAGCGGCGCGAGGCCGAAAAGGCACGCGTGGCCCTGGAGGCTCAATTACGCCACGCCCAGCGCATGGAAACGATTGGGCAATTGACCGGCGGTATTGCGCATGACTTCAACAACATTCTGACCGGATTGCTGGGCTACGTGGAAGTCGCGAAAGAGCACGTGGAGACCCTGCACGACGCCAAACTGACCCGTTATCTTGATCGGGCTCACCGATCTGGCCTGCGGGCGCGCAACCTCGTCCAGCAGATGCTGACCTTCAGCCGTGGCCAGCGCGGGCAACCGCGTGCGGTGGATCTGGCGCAGATCACCCGCGAGATGATTTCCCTGCTTGAATCCACCCTGCCGTCCTCGATCGAACTAGTCAAACAGATCCCCCCACAGCTGCCAACGACCGTGCTCGACCCGCTCCATTTCGAGCAAGTGCTGTTGAACCTGTGTATCAATAGTCGGGATGCGATGAACGGAGTCGGCAAACTCACCATCGATCTCTCGGCAAAACACTGCGAAGACTGTTTCTGCTGCGCGTCGTGTCATCAGCCATTGGATGGCTCCTTTGTCGAACTGGCCATCACGGACACCGGCCCCGGTATCCCGCTGGACATCCAGCAACGTATTTTCGAGCCCTTCTTCTCCACCAAGGAGTCCGGCAAGGGCACCGGAATGGGACTCGCCATCGTGCACGGCATCGTGCATGAGTACGGCGGACACCTCGCTGTCAAAAGCGAGCCCGGCCATGGCACCACCATTCGCGTCTTGCTGCCGTGTGACACGGCCGCCCTCATTTCCCCGCTGCCACCGCCGCCCCAAAGCGCCGGACAACCGATCCGTCCCCCGCTCAGCGGCCGCGTGCTGTGCGTTGACGACAATCCGGAGGTTGGCGAATTCATGCAGGAGTTACTGGAAGGCTGGGGCCTGGAAGTGGTACGACTACTGGACAGTGTGGCCGCCCGAACGTATTTCGAGACCCATCCGGACAGCGTTGATTTCGCCTTACTTGACCAAACCATGCCCGGCATGACCGGACTTGAACTCGCCCACGCGCTACTGGCCATTCGACCCGGTTTGAATGTCCTGCTTTATACCGGTTACAGCGACAAGGTTAATGAGGAGACGGTCAAGGCAGCCGGCATCAAGGCGCTCATCAAGAAACCGCTCGATCTGGCGCTCTTCCGTCGACAGGTCGAGTCCGCGTTGCAGAATCGCAGCGCAACAATTCAATAACAATCAAGTCATTCAACGACATTATTCCGCAACACTGCACGCCTAGACTGCTCTTCATCGGGGGGGACAATCCAAAATCAGGATCCCTCTCATCCCAGATAACTTTCGCAGGAGAGCACACATGAGTAGACATCAGGAATTAATCGCCTCCATCGGCGTCGGCCTGGCAGGTATTGCGTTTTGGACCTTGTTGGTCGCCTTCGTGGCCACCCGGCTCGCGGCACCCATCGTCGCCTAACCCACCACTTTCAGCACGCGCAGCGATTGGACCGTCCGGTCCTCCCCCCACTCCTCGCTGCGCGAACCTCCTTGCCGCATCCATTTGGGTGCGGCATTTTTTTATGTTGCGCGCTACCGAACGCCCAAAAACTTGTGCCACTGGGCCGAGAATTCATAACCCATGCCGGCCCGATTCAACCGATACACCATGTCGAGTGTTTCCGCCTGATTAGTCTCTCCGTCCTGCCAGCAGGGCTGCAGGTAGTAATTGAAGGCGCGGAAACCGCTGTAATACGCGCTCAGCTCCGCCACGGACTGACCGGTATAAATAATTTTAAGTTCGTGCGCGGTGGTGATCAGGAGTTCGTCACAGGGCGCTTTAGGCGACACGGTTAGCCAGTCGACCGGGGCCGAAATCCGGCGCATGCCGGAGGTCTGAACCTGCACAAAAAGACCGCGCTGCCGGCAAGCCGCGATGAGCGCTTCACAGTCAGGCTGCTCGGCGGGCTCTCCGCCGGTCAGGCACACCCAGCCACGCGGGCCACACGCCGCCAACGCCTCGGTGACGAGCGTCACGACCGAAGTTTCCGTACCGCCCCGGAAGGCGAGTGACTCCGGCTGGTCACAGACAGCCCGGATAGGACATTTCACCGCGCAACCCTGCGCGCGGATGAAATACATCGGCCGCCCGGTCAGGTGACCTTCGCCCTGGACGCTGTAGAAAAGTTCACTGATGTGCAAGACGTCTCCTCCCCGTGCCCGGACGATGCGACCGCCCACCCCGGATAACTGCGCGACTCGCGCGAAACAGAAAACCCATCAGGCGGACGTTTCGAACAAGACGCTGGTCAGATAACGCTCGCCCGCATCGGGCAGGATAACCACGATGGTCTTCCCCGCCATCGCCGGCTCACGCGCGAGCCGCGCGGCCACGGCAGTCGCGGCACCGCAGGAAATGCCTGACAGAATGCCTTCTTGTGTGGCGAGGCGCCGCGCATATTCCACCGCCTCGTCGTTGGACACTCGTTCGATGCGATCGACCAGCGACAAATCAAGCGTGCCGGGAATAAAACCCGCCCCAATGCCTTGGATTTTATGCGGACCCGGTTTGACCACTTCGCCAGCCCGGGACTGCGTCATGACAGGACTCGCTTCGGGCTCCACCGCGACGGCCAGAACCGATTTCCCGCAGGTTTTCTTCAAGTATCGCGCAATACCGGTAATCGTCCCCCCGGTCCCAACCCCGGCGACGATGACATCGACCTTCCCGTCGGTTGCAGTCCAGATTTCAGGACCGGTCGTCTTTTCATGAATGGCAGGATTCGCGGGATTCTGAAATTGCTGGGGCATAAAGAACCGCCCGGGATCTTGGGCCGCGAGGGCTTCCGCCTGCGCGATCGCGCCGGCCATGCCGCGCCCGCCTTCCGTCAGGACCACCTTGGCCCCAAAGGCCTGTAGCACCTTGCGTCGCTCCAGACTCATCGTCTCCGGCATCGTCAGCGTGATGGGGTAACCGCGCGCCGCACACACAAAGGCAAGGGCAATGCCGGTGTTGCCGCTGGTAGGCTCGATGACTTCCATGCCGGGTTTGAGTACCCCGCGGGCTTCCGCGTCCCAGATCATGGCCGCGCCGATCCGACATTTAACCGAGTAGGCGGGATTGCGCCCTTCTATTTTGGCGAGCACCAGCGCGTGATTGGCGGCCACAACCCGGTTCAATCGCACGAGTGGGGTATTGCCGATGGACAGGGCGTTGTTTTCGAAATAATGCATCTTGCGGTCCTCGGTTCGGGCGTTCAGGCACGACGGCCGCGCGGGCCACGGGCGATGGCCGGGATGCTACGCTGGCGCGACCGCCAACGGCAAGCCGCGGCTCCCCGAGCGGGGGGCTTTCGGCGTATAGTGCCAC
Source organism: uncultured Pseudomonadota bacterium (assembly GCA_903825645.1). Classification (GTDB taxonomy): domain Bacteria; phylum Pseudomonadota; class Gammaproteobacteria; genus CAIKBL01. The sequence goes on from CAIKBL010000009.1 coordinate 25,676, forward strand.
CGCAGAGAAAACCGGCCACCCGGCCGCGCGCGTCGCTCGAGAGCCGCCGCACCGGAGGCGCTCACTCACCGTCGAGGCCCATGAAGATCAACCATTCGGCGCTGACACAAAGCCGGCGCGCCGTCCTCGCCGCGCTGACGGCACTGTCCCTCCTGCCTGCCGCGGCGGTGGCGCAGTCGCGGGTCACGCTGGGGTGGCTCGAGCGCGTTCGCCTCGAACCTTGGGGACTGCTCGCCAAAGCCAAGCTCGATACCGGGGCCAATACCGCGGCAATCAATGCGACTGACATCGAAAACTTCGAACGCGCGGGCAACCCTTGGGTTCGCTTCACGCTTGCCCTCCGCCACCGTGGCGCCTCCGCACCACCGCTGCGGCTCGAGCGCCCGCTCGAACGGCAAGTCAATATCAAGGCGCGCGGGAGCGCGCGCGTCGACACCCGCCCGACGGTGAAACTCGAGTTTTGTCTCGGGCAGGAACGCTATGAAACGCTTTTCGCGCTGGTGAACCGCAGCAACTTCAACTACCCGATTCTGCTCGGTCGCCGGTTTCTGGCGAAGGTAGCGATCATCGATCCTGCCGCCCGTTTCACCACGCCCCCCCACTGTCCCGCGCGCGCCGGCCATTAGGCGCCGTACGGCTTCGAGGACATCTACCGTGCGCCGCCTCTCTGCCGTCGTTATCTGGGCGCTGATCTTCGCCGGACTGGGGCTAACCCTGATGTACCTGAAGATCACCCGTCTCGCCGTGCCATTAGTCCCCTCTGCGCTCGCCACGGTCTGGGACGTAGAGGCGCGCGTCGGTTTCGAGGGACGCGGCTCAGCCGCTAAAATCCGGCTCGCGCTCCCGCAGTCGCCGCGCGGGTTTTCCTTCATTGGAGAAGACTTCGTTTCCCGTGGATACGGCCTGGCGGTGGGTAAGGGAGACGGTGATCTCCGGCGCGCCGTGTGGACTATCCGGCACGCCAACGGCGGCCAGGCACTCTACTACCGGCTTAAGGCCTATCCCGGTCGGGTGGAGGGCACAGGCCAGGTCCGAATCCGCCAACCCCCGGCACCTGAAGTCCCTCAGTTCACAGAGCCCCTTGCCTCGGCGGTCGGCGCCGTGCTGAGCCACGTGCGCGAACAATCCGCCGACGCGATGACCTTCACCACGCTGCTATTCGCCATGCTGAATACCGCGGATGACGAGAATGTCAAAGTCATCCGTGAATCCGTGACGACCGAAGCCTGGCCGGATCTTGTGATCCGCCTCCTCGCGGCCGAGCACATCCCGAGCCGGGTCGTCTATGGGCTATCGCTGGGCGGGGATTTCGCCGATCGCGAACTGACGCCCTGGCTAGAAGTCCACACCGGCGAGCGCTGGCAGGGTTTCAATCCCGACACCGGAGAGGAAGGCTACCCCGCTAATTTCCTCCCCTGGATTTACGGCCATCGCGACGTCGTGGAGGCCACCGGCGTCGACCGTATCCGGGTAACCTTCGCAGCCGCTCGCTCGCCGATGACCCGGCTTGGCATCGCCCGCAAGGTCGAGAACGCACTCGATACGGGCCTGCTGTCGCTCTCGCTGACGGACTTGCCGGTGCGCACGCAGAATGTCTACCGGGTGCTCCTGATGGTACCGCTCGGCGCCTTTGTCATCGTGCTATTGCGCATGGTCGTCGGCATCCCGACCTTCGGGACCTTCATGCCGGTGCTGGTCGCGCTTGCCTTCCGCGAGACCCGATTGATGGTGGGGATCCCGCTTTTCCTCCTGGTGGTCTCGACCGGGCTGGGGATCCGCAGCGCCCTCACGCATTTACGCCTCCTTCTGGTCCCACGGCTTGCGAGCGTCCTGGTCATTGTCATCGGCGTGATGCTCGCAATTAGTCTCCTGAGCGCCGCTCTGGGCATCGAGCAGGGGTTATCTATCGCGCTGTTCCCCATGGTCATCCTCACGATGACCATTGAGCGCATGTCGATCGTCTGGGAGGAACGTGGCCCGGGCGCTTCGGTGCGCGAATTCATGGGGAGTCTGGGCGTCGCCATCGCGGCCTATTTCGTGATGACCGAAGAACACCTCATGTACCTCATGTTCGTGTTCCCGGAGCTGTTGCTGGTCGTGCTTGCCCTGTGCCTCCTGTTCGGGGCCTATACGGGTTATCGGCTGAGCGAGATCCTGCGCTTCCGAGATCTCACCAGGCCCTGAGGAGACCACCATGTTCGGGACTTGGCTCGCCCTCCACCGCCGCGGGATCCTCGGGATCAATGCCCGTAACCGGGATTACATCATGCCCCGCAATCCGCGGCGCCACTATCCGCTGGTCGACAACAAACTCAGCACCAAGCATCTGGCGATCGAGGCGGGGATTGCAGTGCCGACGCTCTATGGCGTGATTGAATCGGAATACGATCTCCGACGTCTCGACGCCTTGCTTGCCAGTCACCCGGGATTCGTCATCAAACCCTCGCGAGGGGCCGGTGGCGCCGGCGTCCTCGTCATCGACAGCTGCCGCAAAGCGCTGTTCGTGAAAGCCGATGGCCGCGTGTTGTCACATCATGAAGTGGCTTACCACACCGCCAACATCTTGAGCGGCATCTACAGCCTGGGCGGCGTGCCCGACCAGGCCATGATCGAATATCGCGTGCGGCCCAATCCGATTTTCGACGCCGTCAGTTATCTCGGGGTGCCGGATATTCGGCTGCTGGTGTATCGTGGTATGCCGGTCCTGGCGATGGTCCGGCTACCTACCCGCCAATCCGATGGTAAGGCGAACCTGCATCAGGGCGCGGTCGGCGTCGGCGTGAAGATTGCGACCGGACGCACGACGACCGGTGTCTGGCAAAACCGTGCCGTCAGCGAACATCCCGATTTTGGTCTGCCACTGGCCGGACTTGAGATCCCGAACTGGCCGCAACTCCTCGAACTCGGCGCGCGCTGCTTCGAGCTGACCGGACTAGGTTTTCTTGGGGTCGATATCGTGCTGGACCAGACGCTCGGCCCCCTGCTGCTTGAACTGAACGCCCGTCCGGGACTGGGGATCCAGATTGCAAACCGCACGGGTTTGCGCGGACGGCTCGCCGCCATCGATGCGCTCGGCGCGTTGCCCGAAACACCGAGCGCCCGTGTCGCCCTCACGTGCGCACTGTTCCCCGACTAGCGCTGGACCATCGTCTGTGCGGTCGATACGGCGGCCTCAAGCACCAGCGGTCGGGGCACGGCGATCCCCTTCTGGCAGGCCGGTCGAGCCTCGAGCCGCGCCATCCAGGCCATCAGCGCGCCCAGTCCATCGACCCGCACACCGCTCCAAGCGTGAATACGCACCCAACACCAGTTCGCGATATCCGCAATACTATAGGCATCACATAGGAATTCGCGGCTGCTCAGCTGGTTATTCAGCACTTCGAACAGGCGCCGGCATTCGTGCTGGTAACGATCGATCGCGGGCTGGATTTTCTCTGGAAAATAGCGATAGAACACATTCGCCTGCCCCATCATTGGCCCGATGCCGGCCATCTGGAACATTAGCCACTGAATCACCTGTGATTCACCCCGATCGTCGCGTGGCAATAGACGACCGGCTTTCTTAGCTAAATAAATCATGATCGCGCCTGACTCAAACACCACAAAATCGTCATTGGCGCGATCGACAATAGCCGGGATACGGCCATTCGGATTCAGTTGCAAGAAATCCGGCTTCTTCTGGTCCTGCGAGTCGAATTCGACGGGGATCACCCGGTAGGGGATCTCCAACTCCTCCAGCAACACCGACACTTTCCAGCCGTTCGGAGTCGACGCGGTATACAAATCAATCATGGGCAATCCTCGCAAGTCCGGACGATCATCGGGGCGAGCCTAGCACCGTGTGCTGGTCAGCCGCTACGCCAGCCCGTAGAGTGCCGGCTCCTTGCGTCCACCCGAGATCACCCCCGCCCGCCATGTCACGTCACTCCTCCGTCGCCGCGGCCTATCTGGGCGTCATCCTCATCTGGTCGACGGCCCCGCTTGCCACGAAGTGGAGCGGCGAGGGTCCCGGCTTTCTGTTCGGCGTGACCAGCCGCATGACAATCGGCTTCGTGTGTGTGCTCATCCTGATGGCCTGGCAGCGTCTCCCGTTACGCCGCGATCGCCAGGCTTTCGCCCATTACGGCGCCGGCACCATCAGTCTGTACGGTTCGATTTGTTTGTCATACTGGGCTGCCCAGCAGGTGCCCTCCGGATGGATTTCGGTCATCTACGGGTTGACCCCGCTCATCACGGCGATCCTCTCGCGGGTGTGGCTCGGCGAAAACTCGCTGACACCGCGCAAGCTGGCCGCGTTGGGCGTTTGCGTCGCGGGATTGGGGACCATCTATGCCTCCGCCGCGCATTTCGGCGCCCATGCGGGCCTCGGCATCGGCGCACTGTTAGGAGGTGCCGTCCTGCATGCGTCCAGCGCGGTCCTCATCAAACGTATCGATGCGAATATGCCCGCGCTGGCCTCGGTAGCGGGTACCCTGATGTTGACGGCACCCGCCTATCTCGTGACCTTCGCGTTGTTTGACGGTCACTGGCCCGCGCTATTGCCGATGAAAAGCATCGTGTCCATCCTCTATCTCGGCATCATCGGAACGACCGTCGGTTTTGCCTGGTATTTCCATGTCCTCAAACATCTCAGCGCGACACAGGTCGCGATGATTTCCCTGCTCACCCCGGTGCTCGCGCTGGGAGCCGGATTCTGGCTCAATCACGAGCCGCTGACGGGCCGCATCATCGCCGGTACCGCCCTCATTTTGACCGGCATGGTCCTTCACGAGTGGGCACGATTACGTCCTGCAACTTGACAACAGGGGCCTGCTCGGTTGGCATGCACCCAGCAAAGCCCTTCATTACCGTCGATCGACGAGGCGCCTGATGTCTACTGCCGCCATTCTCAAGGTCCCGGGCGCGCCCGCCCTAGCCTATAGCGCTTGCGGGCAAGGTCCAGGCGTCGTTTTTTTGCATGGAATCGGGGGTAACCGCCACAACTGGGGGGCGCAGTTACCGTTCTTTGCCCGACAGTTTCGTGCGATCGCCTGGGACGCACGTGGCTACGGTGACAGCGACGATTATCCGGAGGCGCTCGACTTCCCGACGTTCGCCGCCGATCTGCATCGCCTGCTCGACCAGGAAGGTCTCGTCGCGGCGCATCTAGTGGGTCTGTCGATGGGCGGACGCATTGCACTCGATTTCTACGCCGGGGCGCCCGAACGCGTACGTAGCCTGACGCTCGTCGACACCTTCCCTGGTTATGACGATGCCTTTACGCCCGCAGCTCGAGAGGCCTTCCTCCGGTTGCGTAAGCAGCCGCTGCTGGACGGCAAAACCCCGCGAGAGATCGCGCCGATGATCGCCCGCACGCTGGTCAGTCGCCGCGTCGAACCCGCCCAAGAGACGGTCCTGATTGAAAGCATTAGCGCGCTGCATCCGGCGTCGTACATCAAGACGCTGGAGGCGATGACGCGCTACACGCCGGTGGCCGATTTAACCCGCATTGATGTACCGACACTCGTCGTCGTGGGCGACGAGGATACCCTAACCCCCCCGCTGGTCTCGCGTCGAATGGCGCAGGCCATCAACGGCGCCCGGCTAGTCATCCTGCGCGGCGCAGGACATCTCTCGAACATCGAACAACCCGCGCTGTTCAACACGGAAGTGGGTGAATTTCTGACCGCAATGCCCCGTTAACGCCGCGGTCGCTTCTTGCGACTACGGCCCGCCGAACCGGTCTGGTGCTACCGTACGCGACGGCGCAGCGCATGGGTCGCAGGTACCGCCCGAGACCGTTGACATTCACTACTAGGAAGGCGAGTTAGGTCATGCGACAACGTGCGGTGTCTCGGATCTGCGATAAAACCGAGGCCAGACGGCGTCCTAATCAGCAAAATTTCTCTTCCGAACGAAATTAGAGAATTAATTGTCTGCAATTTGTCAATAAAGGCCCTGTCGGCCGTGATACCCGCTTACCTTAGTTTTAATCGACGGTTCATTTCAGAATCCAGCCTCGCAGATGGCATAAGACAAGCGCGAATAAACGTACCTAGGCGAATTGATTCATTCGCGTCGTCGTCGGCGAGACGGAATTCTGGATTGTCCTACGGAATTTGTGCCTCAGGCACAGTTTCAGCAGGAACCCTTACTACTGATAACTCTTCGTACATTTTCCGCAGTAAAGAACCGCTACCGCAACTGCCAATCGACGGCGATGACCGAGAAGTTTTTGATCGTCAAGCTATCTAGAAAGCTTGCCGATACCCCTACGAATTTTAAAATAAATGAGATCCAACGTGATTCGATAAATTAGTTAGAAGATCTAGGCTAACTATCAGCAGATCAAGCAACTCCATGGAGTACGCCATCTGCTGCCTACGTTGATGCATCCTAAGACCATCCTTGGCCGAGTCTCTACTCGGAAGCCGGCAACCCTCGTTAACGTGTATTTAAGGTACCAGATTTTTTTTCTGAAATCGTCTTTTTGAAATTTAAACAACGCATTAACCAACTGGATCGGTAGTTCTTTCTTGAATCACCTAAAAGACTTTCGGGTCTGGCGCGTTAGTATCCCATCTCCGACTGAAAAAAAAGTGTCGTGCAAGCGATAGGGTCGTTACAATCCGCCATGAATACACAAATTTGCAATTCAGATGTCTCGAAAGTAGAACTCTCCCAGGCTTTGCTCACAGGGAAGTGGCTTGGCTGGCTGATGTTCGCACTTGCAGCGCTTTCGTGGATAGCCTCGGCAACGTTGATTGCCCGAGGGATCGGCATCGAAGACAGTCACGATCAGTTTCTGATCGCACTAGCCGGATTGGCTCCAGCAGGGTTTCTATTTCTGTTGGCTAAAAGCGCACAGCTCAATCTTATTCAATCCGCGTCTAAGATTTTTCCGAATTTACAGGCGCCGTCACTACCCGCACTGCTCCTTTTAGGGCTGACACTGCGTTTAACGTGGGTCTGGATTTTCCCCGCAGAGCCGACGTCAGATGGGGCTTCTTATCTTGGCTTGGCCGAGCACCTTCTGGCCAGCGGCCGATACGAGATAGCGGGCACGCTAGCCTACTGGCCGCCAGGATACCCTTTTTTCCTCGCGCCATGGCTGCTCATCTTCTCACCCGCATTGGCAATTTTGATTAGCCAGCTTTGGCTTTATGTGATCGGCACTATTGGCTGCTACAAACTCAGCAAGTTCCTATCCGGCGATGAAGCCGCTCGTATCGCCGCCTTGCTTTTCACGCTGTGGCCCAACCTTATCGCACTTAGCGGGACTCCCGAAAAAGAAACATTACCCCTAGCACTACTGCCGTGGATCTGCTTAGGTGTTATCAAGCCAGACCTCCTATCCAAGGTACTTGCCGGCCTAGCGCTGGGGCTCGTCATCTTGGTCCAGCCCTCGTTTCAATTCCTCCCGATTGCGTTCCTTTTTCTGATCCCCATGCTACATGGCTGGCGGAGTTTACGTGGCGCTCTTTTTTTACTAATCAGCGCCGCCATTGTGATCGCGCCATGGACGTTGCGCAACCAGCAACAATTCAGTCAATTCGTTCTTATCAGCACGAATGGTGGTGATAATCTGTATCGTGCCAATAATCCACTCGCAAGTGGTGGTTATACCGAAAAAGGCGCAATCGATTTTTCAGAATACAGCGAGGTGGAACACGATCATGTCGCGAAGCAACAAGCTATCGAGTGGATAATCAAATACCCCGGTGACTTCTTGAAATTAGCTTGGGAAAAGCAGATACGCTTCATGGGCGATGACTCGACGGGTGTCTTCAACACACTAAAACGCGGGAGGGGTCCCCATAGCTCGATCGCGTACGTCCTGTGCAAACTTATCGCCAACGTCTGGTGGATTCTTATTTGGATCGTGATTTCTCTTCTCGCCTGGTCTTCGCGTACAAGAACTCAAGTCCACAACATGGTCGTATGGTGGTGGTTTTATTTGTTCGCTTTGCACAGTATTTTTGAGTCGAGTGGAAAATACCATATCCCAGTGTTGTGGGTGCTATGTGTCTGGTTAGGTGGCGCTTTGACCGCACAAAAAAAAGGCCTCAGCTGAATGAAAATATTCGAACAATTTATGCGTTTCTGTGGCGTCGGCGGTCTGTGTACGCTGTTACAGTATTTGATATTAATTTTTCTCGTAACCGCGTGGAACCTGCATCCGATCGCCGCGAGTTCAATTGGCTATGTCCTGTCCGGTTTTATAAATTATCAACTTAACCGAAAATACACGTTCCGTTCCGATGCCGCTCTAGCACATACGTTCCCGCGATTTTTGATCATCACAATTATAGGGCTATTGATGAATGCCGCAGTTCTAAAAATTCTGCATGCAGGACCTGCCACTTACTACATGCTCGACCAAATCGCAGCCACGGGGGCCACAACGATTTGGAATTTTTTCGCGAATCGTGCCTGGACATTTTCGCGAACCGGGTCCTTCACGGAGACTGCAAAATGATCCTTAGCCTCGTAGTTCCTTGTTACAACGAAGAAGCCGTGCTGCCAGTGACCATCAGGCGATTGATAGCTTTGCTAGAAAATTTAATAAAAAGTGGTCTGCTGAGCGAAAACAGTCACGTCCTCCTTGTCGATGACGGCAGTCGTGATAGTACTTGGAAAATAATTCAGGCAGCATCTGTCGAATCAAGTTTAATTAATGGCATCAAACTTTCACGAAACCGCGGACATCAAAACGCTCTGCTAGCGGGCTTGCTCGATGCAAAAGGAGAAGCAGTCATAAGCGTCGACGCGGATCTTCAAGACGATCTTGGCGCGATTGAAAAAATGATTTTGTTGTATAAAAAAGGCGACGACATCGTCTACGGTGTAAGAAAAAACAGAGAAACCGATACATTTTTTAAGCGACTGACGGCTGAAGGTTACTATAAATTGCTCGGACGATTTGGTGTTGAAGTGGTTTTTAACCACGCGGATTATCGATTGATGAGCCGGCGCACTATTGAGGCGTTACGCGGATTCAGCGAAGTCAATTTGTTTCTGCGCGGGATCCTTCCTCAATTGGGCTTTCGCACCTCGGTCGTCTACTACGATCGGGCTGAGCGCTTTGCTGGCGAATCCAAATACCCTCTAGGAAAAATGATGGCGCTGGCTTGGCAAGGGGTGACGTCATTCTCAACGTTCCCTTTACGCGTGATAACTATACTGGGTCTGCTCATTTCTCTAGGTAGTCTCGGCATAACTCTCTGGGCAATTTACATACGCCTGTTCTCAGAGTTGGCAGTGCCAGGTTGGACCTCTACGGTCGTGCCCATCTACCTGCTCGGCGGCATCCAGTTACTCTGCATCGGAATCATTGGTGAGTATCTTGCAAAAATCTACTTAGAAACCAAACGCCGACCGCATTTTTTCATAGAAGAACGTGCGCAGTCATCGGCGACGGCTCGGAGCATTCTCACTGAAAATTCCCGAAAAGTTGGTGGAGAGTAACGAGACCACGACGGTGGCCGGATATGTCCTGACGTGGTGGGTGCTATGCGCGACGATCAGCAAATGACGCCACAAGGTGTTCCTCTAGACGAGTACTCTGAAGCCGTTATTTTGATCGGATCAAGCGGCAATCAGGACTCGCGCTTCTGTATTGCCGGATAGTGCCGTTCGATTTTTTTGGGGCGTGCGATTTTCAGAACCAGAGATTGACACACCCAGGCTTCCGTCTTTCTTTTCGGCCCAGATTAAGAGTAGCGCCGCGCACGCACAGTATGGGGATGTCTAGGAGCCGCTTTTTTGATGAGCAGAAGAGGTAGACCGTTAATCAAACGGCAGGAAATCTAGGTTAAATTCATCAAGCCGCCCCTGCCTGAATGGGAGGACGGCTGTTAAGATTAGTTTATGGACCAATCAACTCTAAATAGTGCGCTCTTGGCTTTCCTGGATCGCTCTCCGACCCCCTTCCACGCGACCGCCAATATGGTGGCCGCACTGTCGGCGAGCGGATTTGAAATACTCGATGAGCGCGAACGCTGGCAACTGCGCGCGGAAGGTCGCTACCTGGTGACCCGCAACGGCTCCTCGCTCATTGCCTTTACCTACGCCGGAAACCCCACAGCACAGGGGCTTCGCCTCGTGGGTGCGCACACCGATAGCCCCTGCCTCAAGCTCAAACCTCACCCCGAAATCCTGAGCCAGCACTATGAACAACTCAGCGCTGAGGTTTATGGGGGAGTCCTGCTGAACCCGTGGTTCGACCGAGATCTCTCCTTGGCCGGCCGCGTCACCCTGACGCGTGCGGACGGCACGCTGTGTAATCGACTCGTCGATTTTCGTACGCCCATCGCCATCATTCCAAGTCTCGCGATTCATCTGGACCGAGAAGCCAACGAGCACCACAGCATCAACAAGCAAACCGCCCTGCCGGCCTTGATTCAAGGAAAATCCGCCACCGCTTTTGATCTCAAGCGCGCGCTCCTGCACAACCTCTCAGCCAACGATCCCGCGCTCGAAAGCGCTGGCGTTGAAGCCTTTGAGCTGTGTTTTTACGACACGCAGCCCGCTCGGCTGATCGGCTGGCATGAAGAATATCTCGCCTCAGCGCGGCTGGACAATCTGATCAGCTGCTATGCCGGATTTTGCGCGCTACGCGACACGCCGGCCGAAGTGACGCAACTGCTGGTGTGTAACGATCACGAAGAGGTAGGCAGCGGCTCCACCAGCGGTGCGCGCGGAAATTTCCTGGAGAGTGTCCTACAGAGAATACTGGGCAATCAGGAAGATCGCGCGCGGGCCATGGCACGCTCGATGCTGATCTCTACCGACAACGCGCATGCCATCCATCCGAACTTCGCGGAGCGACACGATCCGAACCACGCACCGATCCTGAACGGTGGTCCGGTCTTGAAGACCAATGCCAACCAGTCTTACGCGACCAACAGTGAATCGGCCGCAATCCTGCAACATGCGGCGCGGCAGGCCGGGATCCCTCTGCAGGCGTTTGTCGCGCGTGCAGACATGGGGTGCGGCAGCACCATCGGGCCACTCGCCGCGACGCGCCTCGGCATCGCCACAGTCGATGTCGGCGTCCCGACTTTTGCCATGCATTCCATCAGAGAACTCGCCGGCGTCGCCGACGTCTTCTCCCTTTATCGGATACTGCAGGCTTTCCTCGCCATGCCAGAGATCAGTATCGCTTCCTGAGGGCGATTTTTTAAATCACCACTTCAATGAGATGCGGTCCCGGCGTCTGCAACATCGCGCGGAACACCGACTCAAATGCCTCGGCGGTGTCCACGCGCTGACTATTGACGCCCATACCTCGACCCAGCTCGGTCCAGCGCAACTCGGGATTACTCATGTCGAGCATCGATAATGCGCGTGGCCCGGGTGCGCCCACGCCGACGCGTTCGAACTCGATGTTCAGGATCGCATAGCTACGGTTCGCAAAAATGACATTGATGATGTCCAGTTTCTCGCGCGCCATCGTCCACAGGGACTGCAGCGTATACATCGCGCTGCCATCCCCTTCGAGACAAATGACCTTCCTCGTCGGACAGGCAATGGCAGCGCCGACGGCCAGCGGTAGCCCGTTACCGATCGACCCGCCCATTAGCTGAATCCAGTCATGCGCCGGCGCGCCAATGCTCGCCTGCTGGCAAAATAGGCTACTCGTGATTGCCTCGTCCACCACAATCGCATCCGCCGGCAGGCACCGCCCGATGACCTGTGCCGCCAGTGGCCCGTCGAGACGGCCACGGCCCACGGCGCGCGCCACGACAGACTGGAACGTCTTCGGCGCCGCCGGCGCGTGCAGCGCCTCCGCGAGTGCCACAAGCGCCGCGACGGTGTCATCCGAGGGGCCGGCGAGACTCACAACCTCGCAGCCTGGGGGAACCAAAACGCTCGGCTTGTTCGGGTAGGCAAAAAAGGCGACTGGCCGTTTGGCGCCGGCAAGCACAATGAGATCAGCATCGCCTAGCAACTCGAGCGCGCGCTCCCCGAAATAAGGCACGATCCCGATGGGGATCCGTCCTGCGCCCCGTTCGATCCGGCGATTAAAGGTCTCGGCATGCAGTCGAATGGGCAGCGCCGCGGCGATTCGACCAGCCTGATAGGCCCCCTCCCCCAATAGCCCCTCACCGCCGAGTAGCAGTACCGGTCGCTGCGCGCGGTGCAGGGCCTTGACGACGGCGTCGATCTGAAAGTCCGGAACTATTGGCAGCGGCGTGCGCGCAGGCAACCCTGGCGGGAGATAATCCGCCGGCAGTTCTGTCCAGGCACTGTCTGCCGGTGCGAGCACCGTCGCTATTTGACCGGGAACCAAGCCCGCAACGGCGACGGCTTCGGCGCCCAGCCGCGGCAGATCGGCGGGCGTGGACGCGCTGCGCAGCCAATGGGACACGGGCTGGGCGATGCCCTCGATATCCGAGGTCAACGGTGCGTCATACCGGACGTGGTAGGTCGCGTGATCACCCACCACATTGACGACCGGACTGAGCGCCTTGCGGGCGTTGTGGAGGTTCGCGACCCCGTTGGCAAGTCCCGGGCCCAGATGAAGCAGCGTGCAGGCCGGTTTGCGCGCCATCCGCGCGTACCCGTCAGCGGCGCCAGTGACCACGCCTTCAAAAAGGGCGAGCACCGGTCGCATCCCGGGAATTTGGTCAATGGCCTGTACCAATTGCATCTCGGAGGTACCGGGATTCGCAAAGCACACATCCACGCCGCTGCGCACGAGGGTTTCGATTAAGGCTTGGGCCCCATTCATGTCTATTTAACTCCCCAGTTGTGTCCGTAGTCGAACGTAGCGCTGCCGACAAACCCCCTGCGCGCTTAGCCCAAGGCCAACCTCCCCCGAGCCGCTGTCGGCCGCGGACCACCCGCGGTAGGCGGCGATCGAGGGTGAGCGACGATTATCCGGGGAGCGTCGCCGGAAGTCGATCTATAGGCCTTGCCGAGCCCGTCCCGCGCGCCGTAAGCTCTCGGATAATCATAGCCCCCGACAAGGCAGAACCATGACGACGCAGGTGCTCGCCCACAAAGCCATGCCACGCGGTAAATATCCGCATATACGCCGCGCAGGAGATTTTCTTTTCGTCTCGGGCACCAGCGCGCGCCAACTCGACAACACCTTCCCAGGCGCTGTCACCGACGTCCAGGGGACACCGACCTTCGACATCCGCGCCCAGACCCGCGCCGTCCTCGAAAACATCGCCGACATTCTGTCTGCGGCCGGGGCAGGCTTGTCGGATGTGGTCGACGTCACGACCTTCCTCGTGGACATGAGCGACTTCGGCGGGTACAACGACATTTATGGTGAATTTTTCGATTACGACGGCCCGACCCGCACGACGGTGGCCGTGCACCAGTTACCGCACCCACTGCTGCGCATCGAGATTAAATGCATGGCCTACAAACCCCTGAGTAAAGCACGAGGCGTCGATGGCTAAAGGTGAGATTATTGCGGGTTTTCTGGCGCCCCATCCGCCACACCTGGTCTACGGCGAAAATCCGCCGCAAAACGAACCCCGGTCACGCGGTGGCTGGGAGCCGCTGCGCTGGGCGTACGAGCGTGCACGCCGCAGCATCGAGCGTCTAAAGCCGGACGTCCTCCTGGTGCATTCCCCCCATTGGGTTACCCAGCTTGGCCACCATTTTTTGGGTGTGCCGCATCTACGCGGTAAATCGGTAGATCCGATTTTTCCCAATCTGTTCCGCTACAACTTCGAACTCAATGTGGATGTGGCGCTTGCTGAAGCCTGTTGCGAAGAGGCCCGCGCAAGCGGACTTGTCGCCAAAATGATGCAGAACCCAAATTTTCGGGTCGATTACGGCACCATCACGACCCTGCACATGATTCGTCCGCAGTGGGACATCCCGGTCGTCGGGATCTCGGCGAATAATTCACCTTACTACTTGGAAATGAACGAGGGTCTCGGCGAGATGGCCCTGCTCGGTGAGGCCACGCGACGCGCGATCGAGAAAAGCGGCCGCCGCGCTGTCTTGCTCGCCTCCAATACGCTCTGTCACTGGCACTTTCATGAAGAGCCTGCGATACCGGAAGATATGTCACAAGAACACCCGCAGAGCTATGAAGGCTACCAGTGGGACATGCGAATCATTGAACTCTTGCGCCAGGGTAAGACGAGTGAGGTCTTCAAACTCCTGCCGCAATTTATTCAGGAAGCATTCGCCGAGGTGAAGTCCGGCGCGTTCACCTGGATGTTTTCAGCCATGGGCTATCCCGAAATTCCCGGTGAGCTCCACGGGTACGGGACGGTGATTGGGACCGGAAATGCCGTCATGGAATGGGACCTTACCCGGGCGAGCTGAGCGCACTGGTACCCATCACGTTAGGAGATTTTATGCCGCTCGTCGCCGCCTTCCTCGTCCCTGGCTCCCCCCTGCATTATTTGCGACCCGACGTCTCCGCCTGGGCACCGTTGGCGGCCGCGTTTCGAACGGCCGCTACCGCCCTGCGTGCCGCCCGCCCGGAGGTGTTAATCGTCTATTCGACCCAATGGATTGCGGTCTTGGATGAGCTCTGGCAAACGCGCCCCGTGGTGCGCGGCCTGCACGTCGACGAGAACTGGTATGCGTTTGGCGATTTGCCCTTCGAATTGAGAATTGACACGGTGTTGGCCGAGGCCTGCATTGCGGCAACCCCAAGCATTGGAGTGCGATCGCGCGGGGTTAATTATGATGGTTTTCCGATCGATACCGGGACTATCGTCGCCAACGGCTTCCTGAACGAAGACAACGCTGCCAGCCTCGTCATCGCCGCCAACAACGTCTACCACGACTGGGCGCGAACTGAAGCACTGGGTGCGCTGGCGGCCGCCCAGGCGGAATTACTGGGGCGACGGTTTGCACTGGTCGGCGTGGGGGGGCTATCGGGCACCCTCTTCCGCCACGAGATCGATCCCGCAGACGATCACATCGCCTCGAGCGAAGATGACGCGCTCAACCAATCCTTCCTCGCGACACTGACGCAAGGCGACGGCGCGGCCCTACGTGCCGCCTGTGGCCCGTATGCCGCTAAAGCACGCGCCGATATGGGCATGAAACATCTGGCCTTCGTACTCGGAGGGCTCGGACCACATTATAGTGGCGCGACGACGCTCGGCTACGGCCCGAGTTACGGGAGTGGCGCCGCCGTCGTGCAATTCACCGTGTAGGCGGTGGGCGTGCCGGTAAACCGGCGCGCCCACCACACACTAGCCTCATCTAGACGCGAATGTTCGAGAATTGCCAAGGATCTGAAGTATCCAGCGTCTCCGGGAAAAGCTCCCCCCGCTGATACAGGGGCGTCCAATCCGAGTAGGCCCCGACTACCGGTCCAAGATAAGGCGCACAGATTTCAAGATTGCGCCTGAAATCCATTTCATCAGGCTCCACGATACCGCGCATCGGATTCTCCATGGCCCATATCATGCCGGAGAGAACAGCGACCGTGACCTGCAGGCTCGTCGCGCTGTTATGGGGAGCCAGTGCACGCGCTTCCTCGATGGAAAGCTGGGAACCATACCAGTAAGCATTACGCGCATGGCCGGCCAGGAGCACGCCAAGCTCATCAACGCCATGGGCAATGTCTTCCATCAGGATGCGCTTGCGCGACTGTAGATGCCAATTCCGTCCGGCAAACTCATGCACGGACAGCACCGCAGCATCGCAGGGATGGTAGGCATAGTGGACCGTTGGCCGGTAACGAACGTCATCGCCTACCCGCAGCGTAAGAAAATCCGAAATCGAAATGGACTCGCCATGGGTGATCAGGAAGCCCTGATAATGTCCGGCAAGCGGCGTCCAGCTGCGAACACGGGTACCCGCGCCGGGGCGCATCAGATAGATAGCGCTATCCGCGCCGAAGTCATGTCGATGACCATCTGCCGGAAGGGTCTTCTCGTGCGTCCCCCAGCCGAGCTCAGCAGGCTGCGATCCTTCGCTCACAAAACCGTCCACCGACCAGGTGTTGACGAATTCATCGACCGCCTTGGGCACAAAGGAAGTCTGCGTATCGCGCTCTGCAATATGGATGACCTTGACGCCCAAACGCGCCGCGAGCGCGGCCCAGTCCTCACGTGACACCGGATCGCGCACAGGTAAGGCCAGATCGGTTGCGATATTGAGCAATGCCTGTTTCACGAAATGGGAGACCAACCCAGGATTCGCGCCATGGGTGATGACGGCTGTCGGTCCGCCCGGGCGGATCTTCCGCAGCGCCAGCGCCGATTCACGCAACGCATAATTAGAGCGCAGCGAGGCCGGTACGTTCGGATCTGTATAACCGCCGGGCCAAGGCTCGATACAAGTATCCAGATAAAGGGCGCCCTGCTGCCCGGCGAGCTCGATGAGGGCGACACTTGAGACATCGACGGACAGATTCAGGAGGAAATCGCCCGGAGCGAGTAAAGGTTGGAGGATCTGTCGATAATTCTCTTGGGTCAGCGGCTGGAGCAGGAAGGGGATCCCATAGGCTTCCGCCTCCGCCTGGCCGGCCAGATCGGCGGTCACGATGATGATGCGCTCGGGACTCATACCGCCGATGTGCCGGAGGATCAGCGGCAGCACGCCCTGACCAATACTGCCGAAGCCGACAAACACAAGCCGACCGGCAAATCGGGTATGGACGGTGGACGGAATGGAAGCTGTCATCGGGCGAAAATCCTCAGTTGGGGGCGCGCAGCGTGCCCAGAATTACGGTGGCATGCAAGGGCCACGACCCTTAGCTACCGCGATCAACAGGAACGTGAAATGGTCCGTTTCGCGGACACGCGAGCGAATAAAATCCGCGTGCAACGGGCTACATAGAAAAGCGATTGTCTGGAGCGACAGCAGGACACCCCAAGCCCCGGCCCTTTGGCTTTGCCCAGCCGACTAGGCCTGAGGCGTCGTGGCGAATTGGTTATTTTGGACGGGCGGGCTCCTCATGAGGCGTCGCCGATCAGAAACCGACATCCTGACGAAGCTTGTCTTCTGCCGCCTGCAGCGCCTTTTCCTTGCGCGCGAGCTGCTTCTCGCGCAGCAGCTCTGCGCGATGCACGCGCTGCGTAATGGCAGCAAGTTGGGCTTCTTGTGCGTCACCCGCCTGAATGACGAGCGCCGCCTCCAAGTCTGAAAGCAATTCAGTCCGCTGTTTGGGTGATTGTTTCCAGATCCTGAGCTTCAGCGCGTGTATGGTTTCCTGCGTCATGCGATCTCCTTCGAACAGAGTTTGCGCGGCAACCGCATCCTCGCGCGCAAGCGCTGTGAGCGCCCGACAAGACGAGGATAACGGGAACGAGTCGCGCTGCCCAAAAATGCAGCGCTCGTGGTAGTGGCTACCGCCATCAGACCGGCGGCGCGCCGGTCGCCATCCTAGGCGGACAACAGGCTCCGATCGGCCCGGTTCGCGGGCTAGAGCGCCGTCGACACGCGCGGCTTCCTGACAGTCGATTATTCAAAATCATTCGACTCACGACAAGTCCCTGCGGAGATCCCGCGTCCACCAGACTTGTTCGAAGTCGGCTCCCTTCATTCAGCCGCCGCCTCGCCGGCCGGTACGGTCACCTCTTGTTCGGTCTCTGGCTCGTCTTTCGAACCCGATTTCTTCAACCGTTTTTCTTCCTTCTTCTGCTTTTTGACCATATCGCGCTGGCGTTTCTCAAAAGCATAGTTGGGCTTGGCCATAAGACGTCTCTTTTACTTGAATAGATAGATTGAACACTAAGCGTAAGCGATTTTTGGCCCCGCTGCGCGGCACAGCACCCTGCGGCCAGCAAAAACGCACGTAAATTGTCGCAACTGCCTAGCCGCTGGTCCCTGAAAGTCGCGCTGCCACGTGCCTCAGGCTCCGCGTTTCGCGTGCCCTGCGCGGGCCGACTGTGCTTCGGGAATATGCCGTGGGAAAGAACGACACCGAAAGGCGCGCCCGACACCGTCGCCTCATCAGCGCCCCGTTCGTTTTCACAAAACGCCCACGCCTACTCCCCGCGCCAGCCGTGCAGGGCGCCTCGCACACGGCGAACCTCGGGGTGCAAGACGGTTCCAGCGCTTCCACTGCGACGGTTCACCCGCGCCGGCAGGCCATCCTTCAGCGGGTCAACCACTCAAATTTCTGCGGCTTACGGGTCGCTTGGGGATTGATCATGACGTTAATCAGCGTTGGCATCGATTGCTCAGCCGCATCACGCAGCGCACTTCGGAGCGCCTCTGGCGTGGTCACAAAATACCCTTTGCCACCAAAGGCTTCAATGACCCGATCATAGCGCGCACTCGGGGTGTAGACATGAGGCGGAATCGGATCACTGAGTTCCGTCTCACCCACCCCTATCCCGTTATTATTGACGATCACAAAGGTAATCGGTAACCGGTAACGGCAAGCGGTTTCTACTTCCATTCCGCTGAAACCGAACGCCGAATCGCCTTCCACACAAAAGATCCTGCGCCCGGGATGTACTACGGCTGCCGCGATCGCAAAGGCCAGTCCGACGCCCATGGTGCCAAAAGTACCCGCGTCCAGGCGTTGCCGGGCCGCGTAATTCAGCAAGACGCTGCGCCCGATGTCCATCGTATTCGCCCCTTCACTGCAGATAATGGCATCGCGCGGAATATGGTCGCGGATTTCGCCCATCACACGGTAATACCCCATCGGGACCCGATCATCCTGCATCATCACCCCGACCTGCGCCTGATTTTCGGCAATCTTTGCGCGCAGGGATACCCACCAGTCGTTCGCCGGGGCGTACTGCCAGGGTGCCGCGTCTAGGGCATCGTTGAGTTGTCCCATCACCGCGCCAGCATCCCCGACTAGTGCCGCTTCGGTTGGCACATTGGTCCCTATTTCATCGGCTGCAATGTCTAGCTGAATGATCCGGACATTGGCCGCAAAACGTGGCTGAGTCCCAAAATGCATAATCCAGTTCAATCTCGCGCCGATCAGGAAGACTACGTCAGCCTCCTGCAGCGCATGGGAACGGGCCGGCGCGACCGATAAGGGATGGTCATCGGCGACTACGCCCTTGCCCATCGGTGAGGCAAGGAAAGGCAGTTGGGTGTGTTCTATGAAGCGACGCACTGCCGTCTCGGCACGAGCGTAGGCAGCCCCCTTGCCCACGACGACGAGCGGGCGTTGCGCCGAGCGCAGCGCGGCCAGCGCCGCCGTGACAGCAGCCGGATCGGCCAAGCTCTTAGGCGCTGGCGGGCAGCGCTGTGGCCACCGCAACGCCGCTTCTTCTGTGGTGCCCGTAATGATGTCATTCGGCAGATCAAGATAGACCGCGCCTGGCCGGCCATACATGGCGGTCCGCACGCATTTTTCGAGATAAGCCGGTACCCGCGCGAGGGAGTCGGGGCGAGTGGAAAGTTTCACATAGGGTCGCGCGGACTCCATTTGCGGCGCCTCCTGAAACGCGCCCTGCTCGCGTTGATAGGAATCCGGCGCGCCGCTCAGGAGCAACATTGGCCAGCAATTCGCCCACGCATTGGAAAGACCGGCGATGGCATGGACCATACCAGGCCCGCAGACGGTCATGCAGACACCCGGCCGCCCCGTCAGATACCCCGCCGCGCCGGCGGCGTAACTCGCTGCCTGCTCATTGCGGAAACCGTAGAACTGCAGGCCTTCTCGCTGCGCCGTCTGGGCGAGTTCCATGACCGGGAACCCGACGACCCCAAAAATATGCTCGATTCCCTGCTGTTTCAAACTGCGCGCGATCACGGTGCGCCCATCGAGTTGTGTCATGTGCCGAACCTCCGAATTATTAGGGTTTTCGCTTGCAATGTGGGCGGCTCATCAGCCGCTGGGGCGCCCCGCGCCAAGTCCTATTGTACGCCCGATCCAGACCGGCTTTGGGAGAGCCGCCTGCGCCTGCTGCAGGGCCTGAATGCGGGTGAGGAGCGGGGAGTCAAATGGGCAACTGCGCCGGGTTGCTAGGTTAAAACTCAGGGAGAGTGCCTCTTGGGTCGCAAGCAGCGTGGTGTCCCGGTACATCGCCTGACCGATATGGACACGTTTTCCGTCGGTGGCCACGATACGTGACTCAATCCGCAGTGGGTCGCCCAGCATGGCCTCGTTCTGATAGGTGATATGCGCCTCTAGTGCGACGGTCGAACGCTGATGTAGCTCACGATAGGCGGTCGTCAAGCCATAGGCCACTTTCAGATCTTCAATGGCGAGATCAAACGCCGTGTGGTAATAGGCGACGTTCATATGGTCGTTGTAATCGAGCCATTCAGGCTTGACGGTCAAACGGGTAATCACAAGGCCTGCGGTGTCGTTCATGTACTTTCCTGTGCGCGTCGATTCATTCTGCCCGGGCGGGGAAGACAGCCTTCAGTCCCCGGCAAATGGATTCTACCCCGTTAGGCCCCTCGGGCCACGACCACCCGCTGGCACTCACGCGTTTTTTTGCTTCCCGTCCTATAATGCCCCGACGCGTCAGCCGTGGGGATCCCATGAACGTCAGAAAAACACCCGATCAGGCCAAACTAGACCGCGTCGTCAGCGAAGCACGGCGCAACCGTGAACTACGTGAGCAGGATTACCGGGCGCAGGCCCTGAAACTATACCCGTGGATTTGCGGACGCTGCAGTCGAGAGTTCACGCGCGAGAATTTGCGTGAACTCACCGTCCATCACCGTAACCATGATCATGACTTCAATCCGACTGACGGCACCAACTGGGAGCTGTTATGCGTGTATTGCCATGAGCAGGAACATGTCCGACTCGTCGAGGCCGCGCAGGGCATGAATTCGGTGGGTTCACGGCAGGCGGATCGCGCCGTCGCGACCAGCAATCCCTTCGCGGGATTAGCCGATTTACTCAAACGCTGAGTCGCGGCTAACGGGCTAAGGCCTGGTTCACCCGTGGCATGACTTCCTCAGCCATCAAACGCATGGATGTGCGGGCAAGCGCCGGATCTGCCCAGTCGTGACCGGCGTAAACCAGTGTGCCGAAATCCCCAACCTGCTCACGAAGGGCAAGGATTTGATCGACTACCTCGTTAACCGTACCACACAGGACGAGGGAATCTAGCACCGACTCCAGGGTAATTCCGGCATCCGATTCGTCGCGCCGCGTTTTGAACAGATCGGCACGGCCATTCCCGATCAGTTTGCGCATCAGACTACGATAATAGTGCCCATAGGGGCCCTCCGCACTCCGGGCATAGGCCCGGGCCGTGGCACGCGTCTCCGCGACAAAAAGGCTTCGCGCCACGCGCCAATTTCGCGGCGCGGCGACCAGCCCACCCGCTGCGGCCCCTTCGAGCATTTTGGGCCAATGGCTGGCAACCCAAATGGGCTGCAGAAAATTAGCGGAAATAATCGACCAGCCATGGCGCGCGGCATGTGCCACTGACGCCGAATGCGGTGACACACAGGCAACGGCAATCGGCGGATGGGGGCGCTGCAAGGGCTTCAAGATGAGACCCTGACCGATTTCGCGATCCAGCGTGCGCGCGGTTGAAATCTGCCAGAACGTACCGTCCAAATCATAGGGGGCATCGCCGCGCCAGATCGCCAAGACCTGTGCGATGGCCTCATGCGCCATCGCGTTTCGGTCTAGATTGAGCGTGCCAAAGACCTCGGCGTCCGAACGCAGACCGCCCGGGCTGATGCCGAGAATAAAACGCCCGTCGCACATGTGGTCAATCATAGCCACTTGCGCGGCGACCGCCGCCGGATGCGTATTGGGTAGGTTAATCGTGCCGCTCCCGAGCCGGATGCGCTTCGTCGCGTAAGCAAGCGTGGAGAGGAACATGAGTGAGGAGGTGACGGTCTCCGCTAAATCGGTCACGTGCTCGCCGACGAAAGCTTCCGCGTACCCGAGTTCGTCGGCGAGCAGAATGGCGGCGCGATCCTCTCGCAGGGTTTCGCGGTAATCGCGCTGAAGCGGATGCAGCGGCATCGTAAAGAAGCTGAGATCCATAACCGTCAGCGGCTCCCTCGCATGAATTGGCGGCGCAGGTATACATTGTTGGCGACCAACGACAGAACCACAATGCCCGCGCCGACGATTTCAACTGACTCGAAGCGATAGCCTTGCACGGCCCGATACGTGAAGGTAACCACGGGCATCATGTTGCTCAACAACATCGAGTTAAGCGGACCCACGCGCCGGGTCCCGAAATTCCAGGCCAGCATGCTGATCGAGACCCCGCAGATCCCTAAAAAACTGAGCTGCGGTGCCACCGCTCTGTAATCCGCCCACGCCGGAGACGGTACCCAGCCTGCGCGGACTAAAACGCCCGTGACGATGAGATTGGCAACGGTGCCACAAAGAATGGTCAACACCGTGATACGCAAGACCGACCAGCCCCGTAAACGCTCAGTTCCGAGCGTGTAATAAATCCAGCAAAAACCGCCCGCCAGTATCAGCACACTGCCAAGCACTGCGTCTGCGGTCTTCCGGTGCGCCCCCCCTCCGCCCGTGACGACTAAGACTACACCGAGGAAGGCGATGACGATGCAAAGCAATGTGAAGCGTGCGGGGCGTTTTTTGAAAAAAATCCATTGGACCGCCATCATGATGGTCGGCTGTAGCGCGACCACTACGGAGCCGTGCTCGGCGCCCGCAATGGAGACCCCATAAAACACCATCAGCGGAGAGAAACTCATCCCCATGGCGCCCATGCTGGCCACCAACGTTGGCCGCCCGTCGAACCGCAAAACACCGAGACCTTCACGAAAAATGAGGATAGGCGTGAGGATCATTGCCGCAACTAAATAGCGGATAAGGGTCACATGAAAAGAATCGACGTGAATGAAGACATCTTTGGCGATGGGAAACTGCGCGCCCCAAATCGTCACCGCACACAAGCAGGCCATCAGTCCGCCGAAAAAAGTCTTATTCAAAGGGCGCCTCCGACCCGCTCGACGGTGGGCCAGCACTTAGGTGTCATGGTTGGAAACTACTCCGGGCTGAGATCGCCCGCCGCGACGGCGAGCAAAACACCGCAGTGTACAGGCTATGGACTCAGCAGGTTAAAAGAGAGTCGCTACGCGACTCTATTCGCTGCTGATCTGCTGTGTGTCCGCTTTGACCGAGGAAATCAGTGTATTCTTATGCGCCCACCACCGCCGCCCCTCCAGGTATTGCCAGATCAGCAGCGCCGGGATCCCGAGGAGTAATTCGCGGGCGCGCTTTGCCAGTGATAATGCGAGGCAAATCTGTGGCGAAAGGCCATAGATGGCGCCTAACAGAATGAGCCCACCTTCCTGCACACCGAGCGAGCCCGGGATGGCGAAAGCCAATCCTCGGATCACCTGGCTCAGGCTTTCGAGCACGACGGCTTCTCTGAGATCGATCTCGCTCCCGAGAAAATAAAGGATCACCCAGATCTCAATGGCGCCAATCAGCCAAGACAGCAGGTGCGCGTTAAACGACAAGAGCAACCCGATAGGTTGCCGCATGATGCGTTGGAGAGAATCGTGAAGGCCTTCGATTGCGATGTCTCGCAACGCCGGGACGCGTCCGGCGAGATCCGTGAAAAGTCGCTCGGCGGCCTGGAAAACGCCCCTGCGTGCCGCCCAGAAAATGGCCGGCAGCACGGAAAGCAGCAGACCGAGTCCCACCACTGCCCACTCGATGATGGGGCCCTGATGACCATCCACGAGGAGCATGGCAAGCCCGACGCCAGTGAAAATCACCTGACTGGCGATTTGCGCCCCGAGATCGGCGATGAGCGTGCTGACGGCAAGCCCGGTGGTCGCCCCATGCAGGGCAACAATCCGTACGGCGATCACCTCGCCTCCCAACTGCGTGAGCGGCAGCAGCCCACCTACGGCCTCACTGATCCAACGGGCGAGCACAAACGCGCGGGCCGGCCGGATGTGCTCCAGTCGACCGATCGAATACCAGCCACGCCCCGATAACCAGACCTGCGCAAAATGGGCGGCGACGATCGCCAGCATGCCCCAACGGATGCCGACCAAGGCACCGATAATTTCACGCGCCCCGTAGTGAATGACCAGACACGCGCCAACGAGAAATCCAAACACGGCAACGGCCAAGATTCCAATACGGACGTGGCCCCGAGTGCTTGAGGGCTCTAAGTGCCCGACGGGAGATGGTCTCGGCAACGGCATGATCTCGAAAGGTAGTGAATATGAAACGCTAAGGCCCGGGCCCCGAGCCTCAGGGAAAATACGCCCGCGGGATTATCCGCCAACCCGCACAGGAATGCCCGTCCGGACCGCGCGGCGTATCAAACCGGCGGTCGTGCGCGCACGCAGTACGCCGGCTTCCTGTCAGTCGTCGCCCTACGTCTGCGCAAGCCCATCGCGTTGACTGCGCCCTAATACAACGAAGTATCTCTGTGAGGCGCCACAACCTAACGGGAAGTCTGTCTATTTGGGACGCCTAGCGGGGATGCAACAACGCTCGAGAACGTTCGAGCCAGGCTACTCTGGCTTCCATCGGTTGCGCCACATAGGCTTCCATGATGGCGACTGCTTCATCAGTCAACATGGTGTGAATGAACGCATCGCCCTCGATCTCCAGACCAGCCTGCAGATGTACCTCGCTGCCCTCATACACGGCGCGCTTGGTCTCCGCGATCGCCACCGACGAGAGCGGCAACATCGCGCGAGCTATTTCCAGCGCTCGGGCCAATGCATCCGTCGCAATTTCATGGACAAGGCCGAGTGCAAGCGCTTCGTCGGGTTTGCAGATCCGGCCTCGCAGGATGAAATCAATAGCGCGACCTGCGCCGATCAGACGGGAAAGACGCTGCGTGCCGCAGCCGCCGGGAAGAATACCGAGCGTCACTTCGGGTAGACCGTAACGAAAATCACCGGCCTGGGCGATTCGGATATCGCAGGAGAGCGAAGTTTCGAATCCGCCCCCCATGGTGCTGCCGCTCATAGCCGCAATTACCGGCTTAGGGAGATCGCGCAGATTGGTAAGTGTCGCGTTGTGCTGGTGCAGCCAGGCACGTCCCATATTCATCATCAGCGGGCGATTTCGCGCGCTCACCAACAACTCTTCCACGCTGTAATGCGTGATGAATCGATGGGGGAGGCCACCGGTAAGAATCACAACGCGGA
Source organism: uncultured Pseudomonadota bacterium (assembly GCA_903825645.1). Taxonomy (GTDB): domain Bacteria; phylum Pseudomonadota; class Gammaproteobacteria; genus CAIKBL01. The sequence goes on from CAIKBL010000009.1 coordinate 50,651, forward strand.
CTTCCGGTGCGCGCCAAGTCTCGACCAGATCCCGCAATTCTTGCATACCCTCTGCGGTCATGTAATTCATCGGGGGGTTTATATATTTCGCGACCACAATGCCGTCTGTGTTTTCCGTGTGCCAGAGTGCCATCTCAAAATCTCCTTGAAAGTAGACAAGTCCAAAGGCGCTCCCCGGCGGAGGGCGGCGGCTTCGGGTAAATGATCATGGAATTTAACCGCAGAGGGTCAAATCCGAGCCCGACGAGATTAAATGCTTAGCGCGTCAAACCATCAGATCTCAATCACACAGCAGGCATCAAAACCCTTCTGCTCACCCTGCTCTGCATAGCCTAGCGGGTTCGCCCGGACTCGGCATCGTCCGATTTGATAGTCGCTTGCGCAATGCAAATGGCCGTGTAACCACAAGTCGGCTTCCGGTACCAGATCATCAAGTGCATTGCAGAATCCGGCCGTCCCGGGTGTCAGACCAAAGCGTGGATCATGGCTGCGTAAGCTCGGTGCAAAATGCGTCACCACCACCGTACGACCCGCGTGGGGGATCATCAACGCCGCGCGCAGCCACGCCTGGCACCGCAGGGATTCTTCGCGCATGGCCGCCGCATCAAATAACCGCCCCTCACGCTGGGTCGCCGCCTTCTCGAGGTAATAATTAGCAGGGCGAAAGCACTTTTCGCGCATCCGCAGGTTATACGTCATCGAACCGGGTAGATGGCTAGGTCGATCGCCGAAACAGTCGAAATCACTCCACAAGGTCGTGCCGAGAAAACGAACACCGTGGAGGATGACGCTACTCTGTTCGAGCCAGATCATACCAAGCGCCTCAACCCTTTCGCGCAGCCCCTCCCTGCACTCGTCAAAATCCTGCCCGTCGTATTCGTGATTTCCCGGAATATAGAGTACGGGCACTGGCCAATGGCGCAGCGCCGGCGAAAAGCGGGTCAAACACCAATCGGCTTGGCCATGGGCGGCCATCGGCGTATCGAATCCCGCGCCAATATCGCCAGCGAGCACGAGCACGTCAGCCGACGGGGCAACCACAGGCCGAAAATGAGGATCGACTTCCAAATGGAGATCACTCAGCAGCTGAATCTTCATGCGTTTTTATTTTTTTTGATGCTAAAAATGAAGGGCCGCCTTACGGCGGCCCCTCGTGAGATTGACTCTCGTCAACCTCGGATCACGTCGATGCGCAAAACACATCAAGCGGTGTGACACCCTAAGGTGCTAAGCCGCTCGAGACCCTTCGGCTGGCGCGAGGACAGGTTAATCTCACTAGACATAGGATCACCTCCTTTCAATCAATGATGAGGTGCCAGTATGTTACGGAATCTATCCCCGCGAAAGACCTTGGCACCGCTTAGAACCCCGCCTTGAGGGCGACGCCACAGAGCGGACTCGCCAGGGACATGCGATGGAGCCGCTCCCGGATGAGCAGGTTGAGCTTCGGGATGATCCCAAATGTGGCATCCAGCTCAAACAGCAGGTGCTCACGCGGGCCACTCGCGTGCTGTAATGTCCACTGAACCCAGCGCGCCGGGGCTCGACGCGCCTCGCTGATCACGCGGAGCTCTTCGAGAAGACGTCCGGCCGCAAGATAAGCCTCACGCGGACGGCCAAGATTCCAGGGGAGATCAAGGGAAGAAAAGAATTGCGCACCGTGTTCGGGGTCAAGTCGCCCCAGGTGAGGTTCCAGCCCCGGTTGGGCAAGCGCGATCGTCGGCGTTAAGGTTGCACGAAAACCCAGTGCGCGGAAATCTCGTCGCAATTGAGCGATACGAAGCGCTCCCGGTGGCCCATCGAAGCCGACCAGGCGCACATCGAGGCTCCCATCGGGCAAGGTGCCCGACTGCACGTCATGTCCAGGCCATTGCAGCCATTGCACAAGCTGCGTGCGCATTCGCGCCTCCGCAGCCACATTTCGGGTCACGCCGATAAGGTCCGGACTAAACGCGAGGGCCGCCTTGAGCGGCATCCCAGTCCGCACCCCGAGGCCGGCCGCCGGCGCGTTGGAGAAGAGAACTGAGGCACCTTCCCCGGGCTGATCGACCAACACACAAGGTGGGGCTTCGACGCCCCTAAGGACCACTTCGAGAGGGAATTGGGTCAGGATGATTTTAAGCGCGGCGTCGGTTTCACGAACACGGGCGCTACACAGAACGCGCGCCGGCAGGATTCGTGGGGCGAACGCGGGAAGGAGTCGCCGGGTATCGCGCGTGTTATCTATGGGGCTCATGCTCGTTTTCCTTTTAATCTTCTACGGTCGATCCATCATCCGGCCCGGTCTGCCCGGTCTCAGAGTCCTTGGGTGCGGAGAATGCCGACACCACGTCCCTCAAGCATAAAATTTTCGGTGCGCAAATCGACCAAAATGGGCGAAAAATCACGATTTTCAGCCTTAAGTGTCACCAAATTACCTATTCGGTTGTAACGTTTCACCGTCACCTCGTCCCCAATTCTCGCCACGACGATCTGGCCGTTCGTGGCCACCGCGGTCGTATGCACGGCTAGGAGATCACCATCAAGGATCCCCACGTCCTGCATGCTGCTGCCCTGCACGCGCAGGAGATAATCCGCGCGCGGGTGAAACAAGGCCGGATCAATCTGGTGCCAATCCTCGATATGTTCGGTGGCGAGCACCGGCTCACCCGCCGCTACCCTACCGACAATCGGTAAGCCCACCGCCGCTGCTGGTGGCGCGAGGATGCGGATTCCACGCGATGCCCCTGTCCGCAATGAAATGGCCCCTTTGCGAGCCAATGCCTGCAGATGACTCTCGGCAGCGTTGGCCGAACGCACCCCGAGTAAGCGGGCCAATTCCGTGCGCGTCGGGGGTAAACCTGTCTGCGCAATCGCATGACGGATCGCTTCCAAGACTTCTGTCTGGCGCTCAGTGAGGGGCTCTGACATCACGCACCTGTTTATTTATACAGGTGTATATAAAACCACCTTGGGAGGAATTACGCAACCCGTGAGCGCAAACAAACCAAAAACTCAGTTTTTTGGTGACGAGAAGGGGTTCGGGGGAAAGATACTGAGGACGCGCGCGGTCAATCGTGCGCTCAACCGGAAAAACGCTTTCGCGGGAAGGACGGATCCTCGCTCGGGAAGTCGACCTTCTCGTCAGCGGATCGCCAATTGGCTAACAATGCCAAAATGCCACATCGATGGATGGCGCGTTGCACCGGGCGCCGCAGCGCAAACGATCGCCCGTAAAAAAAAGATTGAAGGTGCACCAAACCCCATTAGCCGCTCTCGGTAGCGTCGCCCTGACGCCCCCGGGATTGGGTAATCCAGCCACAACGCCTATGAGACAAGCAGTCACCTTGGCCACGTTTTCTGTTGTGCGGGCTCAACCCGACGTCTCGATGCGGCCCCAACAACGACCGACCCCACCAGCGGCACCGTAAAATGACGAGCGCTTAGGCAACACCTGTACTTTTCTGCTCAGAACGCGTCAGCAGGGACTCGAACCCAGCCTTCCATCAAGACACGGGCGCTGCGGCTCATAATCGCCTTGGTCACCGTCCATTCGCCCTGTTGCAGATGCGCTTCGGCGCCGACACGGAGCGTCCCGGAGGGATGACCAAAACGCACCTCCCGTCGTAATCCGCCCCCCGCCGCTAGATTCACCAACGTGCCTGGAATGGCCGCGGCCGTGCCGATTGCCACTGCCGCCGTACCCATCATGGCGTGATGTAACTTCCCCATGGATAACGCTCGGACAAGCAGATCGACATCACCCACCTCAACGCGTTTGCCGCTGGAAGAAACGTAATCCGCAGGCGCCGCAATGAATGCTATTTTCGGCGTGTGTTGGCGCGTCGCCGCCTCCTCCACTCGTTTGATAAGTCCCATGCGCAGGGCGCCATAGGCGCGCATGGTCTCAAATCTGGCGAGTGCTGCGGGATCACCGTTGACCGCGTCCTGAAGCTCGGTACCGGTGTAACCAACGTCTTTCGCATAGACAAATATCGTCGGGATACCAGCGTTGATCATGGTGGCTTTGAAACGTCCCACTCCCGGCACGTCTAGTTCATCGACCAGATTACCTGTCGGGAACATCGCCCCACCGCCGTCTCCTTCGCCTTCGTCCGCTGGATCGATGAACTCAATCTGGACCTCGGCTGCCGGAAACGTGACACCGTCCAGTTCGAAGTCCCCGGTTTCTTGCACCGCACCGTCGGTAATCGGCACATGGGCAATGATCGTTTTGCCAATATTAGCCTGCCAGATGCGAACGGTGCAGACACCGTTGACGGGGATACGCCCCGTATCAACGAGGCCATTAGTGATGGCGAAGGCCCCAACGCCCGCCGTGAGATTGCCACAGTTACCACTCCAATCGACGAACGACTTGTCGATGGAGACTTGTCCGAACAGATAGTCCACGTCGTGGTCGGGTCGACTGCTCTTGGCCAGAATGACCGTTTTGCTGGTACTGGACGTGGCGCCCCCCATACCGTCAATCTGTTTGCCATATGGATCGGGACTACCGATCACCCGCCGAAGCAACTTGTCGCGCGCCTCGCCCGGCTGCTGACAGCGTTCTGGCAGATCCGTCAATCGAAAAAAAACACCCTTACTGGTGCCGCCGCGCATGTAAGTAGCCGGAATTTTTACCTGGGGGGCGTACGCCATAGCCTATCTCCTCGAAGTCATGCTGAATGTTGGTGGGTTTCCAACCGGGTGCACCGGACAGGCAGCTGTCGCGGCACTCGCGCCCTACTCTCCGTTGAACACTGCCGATCGCTTTTCACGAAACGCCCTGACACCTTCCCGCGCATCGCGCGTCTCCGCGCAGGCTTGGAGCAGTCGTTTCTCCCTCTCGATATGGGCCGAGAGATTCTGTTGGGTGACATTCGCGCAAAGTTGCTTAATAGCCGCCAACGACGCGGGCGCAGCCTGACGCAGCCGGCTCACCAGCGCGCCCCCCGCCGACTCTAACGCGTCTGGCGCGTAAAGCGCGTCCACCGCCCCGGCCGCCAGACATTCTTCGGCAGAGAACACATCGTTCGTCATGAGCCAGCGCTGAGCCTTTACCGCGCCGACTCGGCGAGCAAGGAAAAACGAGGCGCCGAGATCAGGCGACAGACCGATCGCGGGATAGCCCGCACGCAACTTCATTGTCGTGCTGGCCAGCACAAAATCCGCCATGAGCGCGAGCCCTATGCCCGCACCACCGATCGGTCCGCTGACGAGCGAGACGATCGGGCACGGCGCCGTCGCCAGCGTTATGAATCCTGCATGCAGAGGCTCCAGTGTTTCCGCGATATAAGGTCCAAGCGCATCCCCGACTGCGACAAATCCTTCAATGTCGCCACCCGCACAGAAGATGCGGCCGCGCGCCGAAATGACGATGACGCGCGGCTTGGCCGCCACGACCGACTCAAACGCGCGTGGCCAAGCCTTGCTGTGCGCCAGACCAATCGTATTGGCGTGCGTCTCTCGGTCAAGTATCAGGCGACCGATGCCATCATCAACCTGCCACTCAATACCGCTATCACGCGTGAGCGGGACCGTCACAATCTGAGGCCCCTCAAGAGGGTCCTTGAGGGGCTCAAAATACGCGCCTGACTTTTGTCTATCATGTTGCCGCTCGCTCAATGCTCCTTCGATGACGCAAGAAAATCCTGCGCGAATCGCTGCAAGACGCCGCCGGCTTCGTAGATAGAAACCTCTTCAGCGGTATCTAAACGGCACGTTACCGCGGTCTCGACACGTTCACCGTTTCGCCGATGAATAACCAGCGTGAGATCAGCGCGGGGTGTCCGTATACCGGCTACGTCGTAGGTCTCGGTACCATCCAACCCCAGTGTTTTTCGGCTCAATCCGGACTTGAATTCAAGCGGCAGTACGCCCATTCCAATCAGGTTGGTGCGATGAATGCGCTCGAAACCTTCCGCCACGATCGCCTCGACACCGGCGAGGCGTACGCCCTTTGCAGCCCAGTCACGAGACGAGCCCTGACCGTAATCAGCGCCGGCGATGATCACGAGCGGCTGCTTGCGGTGCATATAGGTCTCAATAGCTTCCCACATCCGCATTACCGTACCCTCCGGCTCAACCCGCGCGAGAGATCCCTTTTTTACCTTGCCATCAACCACCGCCATCTCGTTGATCAGCTGTGGGTTCGCAAACGTCGCACGTTGCGCTGTCAAATGATCGCCTCGGTGGGTCGCGTAGGAATTAAAATCTTCTTCCGGCAAACCCATCTTCGTCAAATATTCGCCGGCAGCCGAATCCGCCAAGATAGCGTTGGAAGGTGAAAGATGATCCGTGGTGATGTTGTCGGGTAGCACGGCGAGCGCTCGCATACCCTGGAGGGTTCTTTCTCCGGCAAGGGCACCTTCCCAATACGGTGGGCGGCGGATATAGGTCGACTTCTCGCGCCAATCGTAGAGCGGTTTCACCTTAGAAACCGGACCACCTTTGTCTTCGAACATCGGAATGTAGACGCTGCGAAACTGCTCGGGCTTCACACTTTGGCTCACGATCGCATCGATTTCAGCATCCGACGGCCAGAGATCTTTGAGCAGAATTGGCTTGCCCGTGGCGTCCGCGCCGAAAGAATCACGCTCGATGTCAAAACGTACGGTGCCCGCCAGTGCATAGGCCACAACCAACGGCGGCGAGGCGAGAAAAGCCTGCTTAGCATAGGGGTGGATACGTCCATCGAAATTTCGATTACCGGACAACACGGCCGTAGTATACAAATCACGATCAACGATCTCTTGTTGGATTTTGGGATCCAGCGCGCCGGACATTCCATTGCAAGTCGTACAGGCAAAAGCGACGATGCCAAATCCGAGGCGCTCCAGCTCGGATTTCAAACCGGCCTCCTCCAGATACAACGCAACTGTCTTGGAACCAGGCGCCAACGAGCTTTTCACCCAGGGCTTACGCGTGAGTCCGTGGCGGTTCGCATTGCGCGCAAGCAGCGCAGCGGCAATGACATTGCGCGGATTCGACGTATTTGTACAACTCGTGATCGCCGCAATAATGACCGCTCCGTCAGGCATTTGCCCTGGCGTATCGGTCCATTTTCCGGCTATCCCCTTGGCGGCAAGATCGGTCGTCGAAACGCGCGCATGGGGATTGCTGGGACCGGCCATGTTGCGCACTACACTCGACAGGTCGAATGCCAGCTTTCGCTCATAAACCGCGTTTTCAAAACTGTCCGCCCACAGGCCTGCTTCCCTGGCATAGATTTCAACCAGTTTTACTTGCTCATCCGTACGTCCCGTCAGTTTCAGGTAATCAATAGTCTGCTGATCAATAGAGAACATCGCGGCCGTCGCACCGTATTCTGGCGCCATATTAGAGATAGTCGCGCGATCCCCCAGTGTTAGCGAGGAGGTGCCCTCGCCATAGAATTCCAGATAGGCACCGACCACTTTCGACTTACGTAGAAACTCGGTGAGCGCCAAGACGAGATCCGTAGCCGTGATGCCTGGTTGCAATCGACCGGAGAGCTGGACGCCGACGATTTCCGGTAACCGCATCCATGACGCTCGACCCAGCATCACATTCTCAGCCTCCAATCCCCCTACGCCGATAGCGATTACACCGAGCGCATCTACGTGGGGCGTGTGGCTATCGGTGCCCACACAGGTATCTGGAAACGCCACGCCTTCCAGCACATGGATAACCGGCGACATTTTCTCCAGATTAATCTGGTGCATGATGCCATTACCCGCCGGAATCACGATGACATTATCGAACGAGCGTTTCGTCCAGTTGATAAAGTGAAAGCGATCTTCGTTTCGACGATCTTCGATGGCGCGATTCTTCTCAAACGCCTGCGGATCAGCACCTCCCGCCTCGACAGCCAGCGAGTGATCTACGATCAGCTGGACTGGTACAACCGGGTTCACCTTCGCCGGATCTCCACCCTGATCCGCGATCGCATCACGGAGACCCGCAAGATCCACCAATGCGGTTTGACCCAAGATGTCATGACAGACAACGCGGGCTGGGTACCACGGGAAGTCGAGCTCGCGTTTGACTTCAATGATCTGCTTAAGAAAATCACTGACGATTGCCGGATCTGCACGACGCACGATGTTTTCGGCATGCACCCGCGCCGTGTAGGGCAACTTGCTCCAGGCATCGGGGCGGATTGCGTTGACTGCCGCCCGTGCGTCGAAATAGTCGAGCTTTGTGCCCGGCAGCGGCTTACGGTATTCAGAGTTCATGATGCTTCAGGGTCCTCGTTACTTTCGATCCCGCAGGGGAATGAATTTCTGATCTTCAGGACCAACGTAATTCGCACTCGGACGGATGATCTTGCCATCGATGCGCTGCTCAATGACATGTGCGGACCAACCCGCAGTGCGGGCAATCACGAAGAGCGGGGTAAACATGGCCGTAGGCACGCCCATCATGTGGTAGCTCACCGCACTGAACCAGTCTAGGTTCGGGAACATTTTTTTGGCTTCCCACATAACCGACTCCAGCCGTTCGGCGATGTCGTACATTTTCATGTTCTTTTCTTCTGCTGAAAGCTCGCGCGCCACACCCTTAATCACCTTGTTGCGCGGATCGGAGACGGTATAGACCGGATGGCCGAAACCGATCACCACTTCCTTACGTTCAACACGGGCACGGATATCCGCCTCAGCCTGGTCTGGATCGTCGTAGCGTTTTTGAATCTCGAATGCGACTTCGTTAGCACCACCATGCTTTGGGCCACGTAGCGCACCGATACCGCCGCAAATAGCCGAGAACATGTCGGAACCGGTGCCCGCAACCACGCGCGAAGCAAAAGTCGAGGCATTGAACTCATGCTCTGCGTATAGATTCAACGAAGTGTGCATCGCGCGCACCCAGCTATCGCGTGGCTTTTCCCCATGCAGGAGATGCAAGAAGTGAGCACCAATAGAGTCATCGTCCGTTTCAACGGAGATCCGTTTGCCATTGTGGCTAAACTGATACCAGTACAGCAGCATCGAACCCAGCGAGGCCATCAATTTGTCGGCAATATCCCGCGCACCCGGGTGATTATGATCGTCTTTCTCAGGCTGAAGACAGCCAAGCACCGAGGCGCCGGTCCGCATCACATCCATCGGATGGGCGTAGGGCGGCAGCTGTTCCAGCGCGGTCATCAGCGCGGCCGGCAAGCCACGTAGGGCTTTTAGCTTGGCCTTATACCCGGCCAGTTCTGCCGCGTTGGGGAGTTTGCCGTGCACCAACAAGTGGGCGATTTCCTCAAATTCGCAGGTGTCTGCGATGTCGAGGATGTCGTAGCCTCGATAGTGCAGATCATTGCCACTACGCCCAACGGTACACAGCGCAGTGTTCCCGGCTGCGGTGCCGGACAGGGCAACCGATTTCTTGGGCTTAGGCAAAACTTGTTGGGTATCGGTCATGTTGAGTCTCCTGTTGAAATCAATCCGAGATCGCGTCCGCGATCACTTGCCCTTTTGGAACAATTGGTCGAGTTTTTCTTCGTACGCATGGTAGCCTAGGAAATCATAAAGCTCACTGCGGGTCTGCATGAGATCAAGCACACCCTGTTGGGTACCATCCTTGCGGATCGCCTGCATCACGGTGAGTGCGGCTTTCTGCATGGCACGGGTAGGTGACAACGGGTAGAGCACCATGGCAATACCCTGCTCGTGCAACTCATCGCGCGTGTAATAGGGCGTCGTGCCGAACTCTGTGATGTTGGCCAAGACCGGCGCGCTCACGGCATCACACACTTTCTTGTACATGGTGATATCAGTCATCGCCTCCGCGAAAATCGCGTCTGCGCCCGCCTCAACGAAAGCGCTAGCGCGGTCGATGACGCCTTGGAGACCTTCAGCCTGCAGGGCATCTGTGCGCGCCATCAGGACAAAATCCGAATCCGTCTTGGCGTCCACGGCGGCTTTGACGCGATCAACCATTTCCGCCGTCGAAACAATTTCTTTATTCGGGCGGTGACCACAGCGCTTCTGTGCGACCTGATCTTCCAAATGGACGGCAGCGGCGCCGGCAGCCGTCATTTGCTTGACAGTACGGGCAATATTGAACGCTCCCCCCCAACCGGTGTCTATGTCGACTAGCAACGGAGTATCGACCATGCTCGTAATACGACGCACGTCGGTCAATACATCGTCGAGCGAAGTAATACCCAGGTCCGGCAGACCGTAGGAATAGTTGGCCACGCCCGCGCCCGACAAATAGATAGCCCGGTAGCCGCAGTGTCGGGCCATCATCGCTGCATAGGCATTGACGGCGCCAATGATCTGCAGCGGCTTCTCTTCACTGATCGCGAGACGGAAACGACCACCGGCGGTGAGTTTAAGCGTCATAAGTTATCTCTCTGGTGTTGCTCGATATTCTGGCGGGCTGAACTGATGTGACGACGCATCAACATTTCGGCAAGATCGCCGTCATGGGCCTCGATCGCCTCGACGATGCGCTGATGCTCACCGAAGGCTTTCTGAGGGCGTTTGGCTGAGGCGCTGATCTGATAACGATACATCCGTATGCGATGGTAGAGCTCCCCGATAAGCAGCTCGGTTAAGGCCGTATTGTGACTGCCTTGAATAACGCGATAGTGAAAATCAAGGTCGCCTTCCTGCTGGAAATAGGCCATATCGGCTTTTAGCGCCTCATCCTGCTCGTGAGCAGCCAACAAGTTTCTGAGCCCGTCAATTTCTTCGGGACTCATGTGCACCGCTGCCAGTCGAGCCGCCATCCCCTCGAGGGCCTCGCGCACGTAGTAGATTTGGATCAGGGCCTCATGGCAAAGCGAGGCAATGCGGATACCGACATGTGGTGTTCTCTCCACGAGGCGTCGGGATTCCAAGCGGCGTAAGGCTTCTCGCAGAGGTCCGCGGCTCGTGCCAAACCGCTCGGCAAGCTCCGTCTCGCCTACCCGCGAGCCCGGTGGGATATCGCCACGCACAATGGCGTCCTGTAGGGCGGAAAAAACCCTGTCTGCCGCGGTGCGCGACGCTTTTATATTATCGATTTCAAGGTTAAACACAGCTAATTGTGCACAACGTTCGGCTTTGCGACAGAAAATTAACCGGATTCAGGGCGCCAGTCAATCCAAATTGTCGACAATGATGCTCCCGGGAGCTGATGTCGTCACGGGCGTGATTTGGCGTATAGAAAGTCGGTAATTTCAACGGCGCACCGCCGACTTTTGCCTCGACAGTGGTGCTGTGCCCGCCACCCAATGCTCGGTGAAGCTTACAGCACACCTCCGGCGCCGCGCCGACGCGTGCCGACCTCGGATCGTCACCCTGCGTGCTCTTTAAGGCGCCGTCGAAGGACCCGATGGGCCTGACAGCTTAAGCAGCGCGGACAGACAATGGCCCGTGAAATCGACCCGCGTCGACGCCGCTAACGGTCTCGCGAGAAACTGGCCCCCAAACGCAGGCAGGCCCGGGACAATGCGCGGTCCATTCGGCAGCGTAAGCACCGTTTGCCCCCGCAGGATCTGAAGCCCCATCGCCTTGGGGATTTCCGTCGCCAGCCACTGATTTATCTCGCCAGCCAGTACGCTGTCCCCCTCCCCGGCTCGACGCAGTGCGCTTAAGGCATCGATAAGCCCTTCCATCGCATCGCAGGTATTTTCGCTCGGGAGATGAGCTTGCTGACTGGCCAAGAAACGTCTCGTCTGCCGCTTGATGAATTCGAGGAAAGATTTTTCCTGCGTATCCGCATATCGAGCCGAAGCCGCCATGATCCCCCAGGCAACAAAATCGACCTCAAAGTGACTATCGTATTTCCGTGTTAGCGCCTCATCCACGGAAATCAACTGCGCGTTCACCCGCTCATTTTCGGGGTATAGATGATGGTATTCAGCCAAAGCGAGCCACGCCTCACCGTCACCATAGGGAACAGTCAGCAAAGAAGCCGGTAAAACGCGGAATCCATCGCCCGGAAGCCTCAGCGCCAAAAGCCCCTCTAGCCAGGCCTGCCGTTGATCTGTAAAGCGCAGATCACCACTCGTATGGGCGTAACGTAGCTCTGCGAGTAGTGCTAAGGCCGTCGCACCGACATAGGCACCGCCATATCCTTCATGGGGGACTAGCACGCTGCCAGCGCCCCACGTTTGGTACGACAAACCAAGATAGTCGAGCGCGCGCGCTAATTTGTATCTGCCGATTGGGACAGACAGCAGTCTGGTTTTTTCGAGCAAGACTTGCGCGGTAGATTTACCGATTGGCTGGCTATAGCGGACGAGAGCGCGTAGATAACGCTGCAATACGGGGGCAAGACGACGGTCGCCCGTGCGACTGTAAAAATCAGCGAGTACCGAGGCCGCGAAGGCCTGCCGCGTCAGGTTCGGCGCGGTCACCGTCCGAGTTTCGGCACCCCTCGCCGCCAGAAAATTTAATTCGTACGGCTCTAAACCCGACGGTTCTTGGACAGCCAGCATGCTCTCCACGGTCAGCCGGATGGCATCCCCATGGTCATCTGCGCTGGCAAATGAACCTTCTGCCACGAGCAACCAGGTGATAGTGAGTGCCCGTGCGAATCCAGCAACGAAGTGTCGGCGCATATTTTCAAGTCTTCCTGTCGGCTTTTATTGTCACCGATGGCGCTACCTCTGACGAGGTTTCCAACCACGCGAGTGCACAGAACGCCACAGAAAATAGAGCGTGAATAGCGCCCCGGCTCAACAAATACTCAACGAACGTCTATTCGTCATCTATCTTTGTTGCGCGAATACTTATCATCGCTATTTTGTTGCGGTAAATTCGGAAAACGTTTCTAGCGTGACTGTCGCGCATACCACTTGTCAGCGAGCCGGCGCGGAGAGGTACTATGCGGGGCGAGCGTCACCAAACACTTGCTCAGCTATAAATTTGGAGTCATGCCCTAGTGCGCGTATTGATAATCGGTGCCAGCCGTGGAATCGGCCTTGAAACTAGCCGCCAGATGCAAGAGGCTGGACACACGGTGCGAGCGCTGTCGCGCTCGCCCATCGAGCACGAGAGGTCCCATCCAAATTTCGAGCAAGTCCGTGGTGATGCGCTTAACAGCCAGGATATAAACGCTGCACTGAGGGGGGTGGACGCGGTCATCTCCTCACTTGGGATCAATCTGACAGCGCTTTTCCAACCCGTGCATCTTTTTTCCGACGCGACACGGATATTGCTTGCTGCCATGACCGGCCATGGGATCAAGCGGCTCATTTGCGTGACCGGCTTTGGCGCAGGCGATAGCCATGAGCGCATCGGTTGCCTGCAGCGGATCCCCTTCAACATCCTCTTCGGTCGAGCGTACGCCGATAAAAGTCAGCAAGAACAATTAATCAAGGAAAGTTCGCTGGATTGGACCATCGTACGACCTGGAGTACTGACTAATGGACGGCGGACAGGCCGCTACAAAATTCTCAATGAGCCCTTCCAGTGGCGTAACGGCATTATCTCACGCGCAAACGTCGCCGATTTCATCGTGCGACAGATAGACGACCCTACGTTTGTGCATCAAGCGCCCGTCGTTATTCAGTAAGCGGTCGACATCGACGACATTACCGCCACGCTACCCACGTCTGCCGCTTGGCACGCTGGTAGCTGCCGTGAACGGCGCCCAATGGATCTTGCGCCGATCTAATCATCGCCCTACGGCGCTTGTTTCTTGCGATTCGCCGTGACAAAAGGCACCCGGGCAAGCGGGAAGTGTTTCCATCACGGGCCGTGTTTGCGAATTCATCACGACGTTGCGCAAGCACCTGAAAATTTGGCGACTCGGCAAGCGAGTCCTCTCCTGCAGGCACGGCATCAGTTCACGGCGCTGAAGCGCCCGGCCAAGCGCGGTCTGGCCAACATCCGATACGGATGTGGTTAGCCGCAATCCTAGAGCTCAGCCCTGCTCAGCGGGGGTTGTAGCCGCCGCATCGAGTCCATCCCTCCGCTCCCATCGCCCACTACAACGGCCTCAGAAGGGTTATTTACGGTACACTGCGTTGCTAGCTAATCAAGGAGAACTACAAATGGCGCCCGAAAAAATCGAATTGAAGTGGGAAGACATTCTCAAGATGGGTGACGAAGTAAAGGCAATCGATGGCCCTGGCTCCAAGAATTGGAATCCGGTTCTGTCGGAAACAAAACGCGTCAACGATCTCTTTATGCGCGCCTTGCGGGAGAATAACGGCAAGGTCCCAGGCGAGCTCGAGGCCATTCCCGGCTTGATCATCACCACCATCGGCGCAAAGACAGGCGAGAAACGCGCCGTGCCGCTCGCTTATCAGGTCATTGACGGCCGTCTGGTGATCGTGGCCTCGATGGCGGGCTCAGTTCGAAACCCACCCTGGTTCCACAATCTCGTTAAGAACCCAGAAGTGCTGGTAGAAATGAATGGCGAAAGTTTCAAGGCAACCGCGGTGATCACCGAGGGCGCAGATCGAACCGCTCTTTACGACAAAGTCGCGGAAGTCCTCCCAGCCTTCAAGGAATACCAGACTCGGACCAGCCGCACCATCCCGGTGGTGGAGCTGAAGCGCATCGGCTGAACGGAGCGAGCGCAGGGCGTTCCCGCCCTCGCGCGCTTCCACGCCTGTGCCAACCAGACGGTCGTCCATCCACGACGACCGCCTGGATCCCTCGCCGCATCACGAGCGGCCCGACGAGGGATCGGACACGACACACTAGTCCTCCACCCTGCCCTTCCCATAACCGACACTTGATAGCCGACAAGCGCAGGCTACGATAGCGAACCACACATCTCCCGTTTGAGATGTCCGGTGCGGACGCCGCTGTTAAAACGGCCGAAACGCGGACACCGACATCTCGACGTGGCAAAGCGGACTCGCCCTGCGTGGATTACAAACGGACAGAATCTCCGACATGTACTCGGCCCTCATGCTTTGCGACAGCGTAGACGCCCGCGCAGGGATGGACTCCCAAGCCCGGGATCTCGAGACGGTTGTTCTGCACGAGCGCACGTAATACGTCGGAATCTTGTGGTAGACCTTCTTGCCCAAGGGTGGTCACCACGCAGCGTGGAACGAGCAGCGCGATGTCGAGACAAAGCGTCTCCCCTAATGCCAGGAAATTTCCTATCCAGGCGTTCTCCGGAAAGTCCGGCGCCTCCGTGTTGATAATGACGTTCATCCGGAAACGACGCTCGTCGAATTGGCTGCCGGAGGCGCGCGCGCCCAGCGTCGACAGGGTGGAGGTGGTCATGAGCGAGACGGGAAAGGCGTTTACCAACGATCCCGGCGGTACCGGTGATGGCTTGCCAAGCGCGGCGAACAATGGTTCGCCCAGCTTATGTGAGGCGACGACGTCACGCCTGTCGCCCGGATCTGCCCCTTCAATATCCGGATAGTACTGATCGACGGTGTAATCGTCGGGCGCCGCACGCGCCAAGGTGACCGCTCGCCCGAAATGCTCGGACAAGATCTGGTCGACATCCGCCGCATCGCTGCGTACCGACAGCCCTGTTGGCAGCACGATACGAACCGGCGGCCAAAGATTCCGCGTGTCGGGCTCCTCGAGAAACTCAGCTCGGCAGCGTAGGATATCGGGATACAGCCGCGTGCTCTTGGCGCTCACCACCTTTCCCGTAGCGGTTTCAATCAAGGCATAAGCGCGATCACCTCGCACGCCCGCTACCGTGACGTCAGCTTGCTGCAAGCGTTCGCCCGACATTGACTTGACCGGATAGCGCCATAGTGCCGCGATCGTGGCAGGTAACCCTGGCATCATGCTCGTCATTTGGACCTTACTCCTGAAATTTTCATGCGGCGATATCCGGTGGTGCCGAGGAAGGACTAGCCTACCATGACCCAACCGAACGGCGCCCCTCTTTACCCGCCGAACACAAAGTCCAACGTGGCCGAGCGGCCCAGATCCGGTACAATCACATGGCGTGAATTTCAATAGAAACTTCGGTAATAATTAGGGAGCCGCCATGACCTGCCAAGTGATCCTCGAAATAAAAGTTAAGCCAGAAAGCGTAGACGCCACCCGCGCTTGGTTCAGAAGCGTGCTGCCCGACACCCGCGCCTATGATGGTTTCGTCACCCTACATATCGCCCAGAATGTGGATGCGCCCACAGAGCTCATGATCGTCGAGCAATGGGACACGCGAGCCGCCTATGAAAAATATTTGGCATGGCGTGGGGAGCGCGGGGATATGGTGGCCCTAGCTGGGATGCTTGATGGAGAGCCCAAGATTCGGTTCTTCAATTATTTCGGGGTGTAACCCACCGAGCTTTTCCCAGCCCTCTGGCCGCTACAGCAAGGGCTGAGTCCGCGTCGCCGCGGACTCAGCCCTCTCATCGACGCGCAAAGATTTGACAAGACCGCCTGCGGATAATTGCCTGATGTCTGCGCGAGGCGCCGAGTAACGTGCCCATTGAGAGAATGTCAGTCACGGTCTGAAGGTAGAAGGTCAGGGTGGGCGATTATGCTCGGCGAAGGACCGCAGAGCCGCCATGCTTCGCTTCGCCATAAGGTGGAGATGTACCGGTATTGGGCTGCTCAAAGTACTGGGGCGGTTTTCGCAATTTTGTTTTAAATCAACTGAACACAACCCGTCGCGCTGACTTCGACGAAGTAAGCCTCTCGATCAACTGAACCCCGATTTTCCATTAGGACGTATTTGAGGGTGAGAACCTCACGCAGAAATGGACGGGAAAATCGAAGGTTCGCGCAGAATCCCAGAGCCCTTCGAACCATTCTCGGTGTTGCATAGCAAACGCGCGTTTGAGGATCCTTGCCCGACCATGCGTCGCGAGATAGCCTGCTTTTGCGAAAAGCTTATAGCGCGAAGTTTTCAACGCTTGATGGACCGTTTGATCGCGAGACTTGGCATGACTGCCCCGCATCACGTTAAGCACTCCACCAACCCCGTCATGACGATGCGGTGATAAATCTGCGAGGTTGCCGATCTCGAAGGTGAGGAGCCATTAGGGATGATGGACGAGGCATCGTTAACCCCGCGGCAACAGTCTTAGTGGGGTCATTTACGCGCGTGCGAAGCCAGCGGCTTGCCGGTATCCGCCACTGCGCGGCGGGAAGGATTGCGGCTCGGTAGTTTGTATGAGCGCCGGATCGCCTGCGCGCACGACAGCTCAAGTCTTCGGCGGCGTTTAGCTTTGTGCAGGTCGAGACCCACGAACCGATCATAACCCCGCCGATTTCCGTTTCTCCTCGCTGCCGCGTATTTTTGCCGAACGGCGTCAGGGTCGAGACCGCAGACATCGCCTTGTCGGCCGTGCTGGCAGCGGCCAGTCAGTGGCCATGATGCGGCCGCCGAACCAGTTACCCGAAGTCTTTCTATCCGTGGCGCCGATCGACTTTCGACTCCAGATTAATGGCCTGGCGATTCGTGTTCAGGAAAGCCTGGGCCTGAATCCGCTGTCTGAACATCACTATGTCTTCACGAACCGTCGGCACAACCGGATCAAGATACTAGCGCTGGCAGGTGCGGGCACTGAGCCCGATCACCGCACAGGCAGCGGCTAACCGTGCCCCTTCGGTCACCGCCACGACGATCAACGTCATCACCGACGTACGCACCTGCGCTGCGCTCATGCGTCCTCGGCCGCCCACAGCGCCTGGAATTTTTTTGGGAGCACCCGCAGGGACGCCGCTTCCGCCAACGCTTTGTTCTTACGGTTCATTTCGCGCTGCAGCTGTACCTGGGCGAGGCGTAACTCGCGCAGCGCCACCGTCTCTTGCTGGCGCGCCTGGCGCCCGCCCGGCGCGCAGAATGCCTCCCGCCACTGCGCCAAATCCCGCGCAAATACGCCGCGCTGACGACACCAACCCAGCAGGGCTTCCTCGTTCATCCTATGGGTCTCCTGCAGCGCCAACAACCGGTCTACCAGTGAAAAATCCGCCGCCTGTATCCAACCCTTCAAAGTACCCGGGCTTATCTGCAAGCGCGCGGCCACCTCGTTGATACCTTCGCCGCTCGGTCGCGCTAACACCTTCGCAACCGCTTGGGCCTTGAATTCTTCCGTATAAATTTTCTTGTTCATCCTTCACATTATCCTCGCTCTCCACCCCTAAGATGGAAAACTTGAGGCGACAACTAGTCCTACGCAGGGGGGTACTACGGCACCTACGTCGCGATGGTCGCTGAAGTCCGATAAGACGATTTGGGCTTGCATGTGGAGCGCATTGTCTGCGCGGTGGACTATGGTCTGATTGTCAATCCCGACGGCGCAACACCGCAGATCGAAAGCGCCGTTATTTTTGGGTTGTCGTCCGCGCTGTACGGCGAAATAACGCTGAAAAAGGGTCGTCCTTAGCAAACAAACCTGCACAGTATCCGTTTCTGCGCATGGACCGCTGCCCGCAAACCGAGGTGCATTTTGTGCCCAGCGAACAAGCACCCGGCGGACTGGGAGAAAGCTGTGTGCCGTCGGTGGCGCCGTCAATCTGTAACGCGCTGCATGCACTTTCCGGCACGCGAATTCGCCAACTCCCGCTGCCCCGCGCCGGACTAAAGGTCTAGCTCGCCTCACATTTGCCGACGAGGAAAATCGCCATGAAGTGCCATCTCACAATCAACGGCCAGCCGCACGACGTGGAGTCGGAGCCGGAGCAACCACTACTGTGGGTGCTGCGCGATGCGCGGGGCATGGTCGGCACCCGACTCGGCTGTGGCGTTGGCCAGTGCGGCGCCTGCACGGTGACGGTAGACGGCGTCGCGCGGCGTGCGTGTCACCCCCCCGTGTCGGCCATCGGTCAGGCCGCGATCGAAACGATTGAATCCTCCGCTGACGCGATTGCTCAAGCCTTATAAGCCGTGTGGTTCAAACACAATGTTCCACAATGCGGATACTGCCAGTCGGGACAGTTGATGAATACGCGGGCACTGCTACGACAAAACCCCAAGCCGGCGCTGTCTGAGATCAACCGCGAGATGGCGGGAAATATTTGTCGTTGCGGTACTTATGCGCGGATCCGCGCGGCCATCATGGACGCGGCCTAGCACCTCGCCGACACCCATCAATAAAGGACTCGGGTGGTGAGGTGCCACCGCATCAGGTCGCGAGAGTGAAATGCTTAGGCGGCTCATTCGTAATGAGTCCACATTCGCAAGACTCGCACCGTTCTTTCTTTGGCGAAGACTTCATAAATGATACGGTGCTGGATATTAATTCGCCGCGAGTAAGCTCCGGCCAGATCTCCGACAAGCTTTTCGTACGGTGGCGGATTTTGAAATGGATCTCGCGCGATAAGGGCCAGCAGCTCCTGTGCTTTCGGCTTCAGTCCGCTGGCGGCAAGCTTCTTGGCGTCCTTGAGGGCTTGCTTGGCATACACAAGCCCCCAATTCACCATTTGAGCTCCTTGACACTCTCGGCCAGAGGCTCAGCCATACCCGCCTTGATGGACTCGCGCAGTCCCGGCACGGACAGCAAGTAAAGCGTTTCTTGAATGGCGCTCCAGTCCTCGGCCGAAATGAGTACCGCGCTGCTGCGCTTGCCAGAGATGATGATGGGTTCATGCGACTCAGCCGCCTCATCAATCAGGCGGTACAGGTTCGCTCGGGCTTCGCTTGCAGTGAGTATGTTCATGGTTGCTCCTTGATGCACAAGCAAATCGTACGTTATTGCGTACCGTTATGAAATCGCCCATTCGAAGCAAACAACGCGGGCGGGCACCTCAATTCATAGGCTGCCGTAGGCTTTAAGCGTGCTTCGAGGTCCAAGTTGCGATCCTGAATCGCGAATTGGCTGCCCGATATTTTCTGATTCAGGATAAGCCCGACTGACCGAGGCGAGCGTACTGAAAAATCGGTTGCGTCACAGAGATCAACGTCGAGAAGGTTAGCCGGGATGTCGGACTACGCACTCGCACGCAGCCCAAGAAATTCGCTTGCCGGGGTAACTTATTCCCAAGGCCCGGCTTTACCCCGGAAAGTTACCCCACTTTGATCGCGGCTCTCCCGGGACGTCACTGGCCGTTATAGGACGATAGATTCGCGAGCATCGCGCTAAAGCGGACAATCCCGGAACTCTTGGGACGTCTTTGCACGATTAATGGAGACTGGCTTGGCGCCGGGTTTGGCATTGCGAACGGCTGCATCAGTGAGAGGCATTTGGGGGTAACTCCTTTTTGAGATCTGGAGTTACCCCTAAAGTTACCCCACTCAAAAACCGGCTGTCGTTGGACGATGTTACCCTGCATTGAACGATAAAGGCAATAAAAAACCCGCACTTGGCGGGTTTTTTAGGATTCCATTGGACGACGTTAAACACTCAAATGGAGGCTGGGAGCAAACTCGCCGTTTCGCTCTGACGACTCGTTGTCTGCTCAAACGAGATGTCCCCGCGTGGCGTGTACCCAGCACGAATTTTCTGAACTCGCCACGCCACAGGATGGGCGCGGCCCGCTCACGTTCGCGCTGCAGCGATGCGTCGGCGGCATCGCTCAAGGCCCTCGGCAGGTGCGCAAGTACGTTGGGGTCGACAAAGATCACGGGCGCCCATCGCGTTTGCTGTCCGCAATGTCCTCAGCAGGGAACCTGCCCTGAGGCAGTCCCGCGCGTACCGTTCGGGCGCGCACCAGACGTTCGCCTGGCGGCACCGGGGTCGGCAGCAGCACGGTCTCATGGCAGACACGAGGGCCTCGGCATTGAGGCTACGCCGGTGCGTTTCAGCGGCGGCCTCCAGGCGCTCATCAAGTTCGTCGGGGATGTTTTTCAAGGTGAGCGGGGTTGGCATTCTTCTTACGCCGTCGCGGAACTGACACGGCCCCAGTGTGCCGCCGTGCTGGGTCCGCTGCCAGATGGAGGTGACCGTAAAACTTCGTGACCACATGGCCTTGGACGAAAAGGCCCGTATGGAAGGCGAGGCCGACCGGCCGAACCGCGCGCGGGAGACCTCAGCAGGTCATCGAACCGGTGTGTCGGGCAGGTGACCAGGAAGCCAGTCCTGTCCCGGACCTCAATTTTCTGAACAAGCGTGGATAATTCTGCCAATATTGCAAATCGGATCTAATACTTTCGATTTACAAGAAAACGAGGCATCCATGTATCCACGGCAAGCCCGCGCTGCGCTGGACCGTCTGGCCCGGGGATTTCCTGTCGTTGCCCTGACCGGACCTCGCCAGTCCGGCAAAACGACGCTGGCCAGAGCCAGTTTTCCAGAGAAGCCCTACGTTTCCCTCGAAAACCCGGACGAACGGGAATTTGCCACGCAGGACCCGAAGCGCTTTCTGGCGCGCTTTCCGGAAGGCGCCGTTCTGGACGAGGTGCAGCGCTGCCCCGAATTGTTGTCATGGTTACAGGGTCTGGTCGATGAACGTCCGGTGATGGGTCAATTTGTGCTGACGGGCTCAGCCCAATTCGACCTGCTGGCCAGCATGAGCCAGTCGCTGGCCGGGCGCGTTGGACGGGTCGAACTATTGCCTTTGTCGCTGAGTGAAATCCAGCACGCCGGCCTGTCCACCACGCTCGACAAGCTATTGCTGAATGGCGGTTACCCGGCGATTTATCAACGCGGGCTGGCGGCAAACGATTGGTTTCCCAACTACGTCGCGACCTATCTGGAGCGGGATGTCCGACAGATGATCGCGGTGCGAAATTTGTCGCAATTCCAGCGCTTCGTGCGGATGTGTGCGGCCCGTTCCGGGCAACTACTCAATCTGGCGGCATTGGGCGCCGATTGCGGCATCTCGGCGGTGACCGCGCGCGAGTGGTTATCGGTACTCGAAGCTAGTTATCTGATCACGCGTCTGCCGCCCTATTTCCAGAATTTCGGAAAACGACTGGTGAAGTCGCCCAAACTGTATTTTCTTGATGTGGGCTTGATGGCCTGGTTGTTGGGGATCCGTGACGAATTGTCTCTGGCCACCCACGCCGCCCGAGGGGCATTGTTTGAGACTTGGGTGATTTCAGAACTGATCAAACAGCGCTTGAACGCCGGCCAGCCTGCCGATCTGTATTTCTGGCGGGATAGTGCCGGCCACGAGATCGACGTGGTTTTTGAGACCGCCACCGGTTTGCAGGCCGTTGAGATCAAGTCCGGCAGCACCTTTGCGAGGGATTGGACAGACGGTGTCAGGAAATGGCAGAAATTCACCGGCGGTACGCCAACGCTTAAGCCGCTCCTGATTTACGGCGGAACGGATAGCCATGAGCGCGAGCATTGCCTGCTTACCGGGTGGGAGGACATCGCGGGGCACTGAGTTTGTCGTGGGCGAGGGTGCGATCGTTATTCTGGGCACCGCCGGTACCGGTAAAACGCAACTCGCTCAGGCCTTATGAGCGGATGCCTTGCGTTGTGGCGACCGCAAGCCATGTGTCTGTGAGAACGGGCTGCTGGCTGAGCAAATCTTGGTCATCCTGCCGCCCGGCGGTCATGTGTCGATGAGTTTGACACTCCGGGGTCATCTCGATGTCCAGAAGATGCTCCAGATGGCGTTCTCTACAAATCAAAAACTTACGAGCGCCGGTTCGTTGTCAATCGAGGCCGCCAGTCAGGCATCGAACGCCATCAACGCGATAGCAAACCTTCCTGCCTTGCTTTATCTTGAAAAATCAAGATGAATCATGATGGAGATAGCCATGACGACTGCTGTCCGCGAAAAGTTTTCCTCCCAGGCCGCGCCCGAGGTGCTGGCGGCGTTGCGCCAGATCGCAGAAAGCCAAGGCCGCCAACAGCTAACCACTAATGGACGAAAAAACACGGAAAAACCAGCACTTAGCAGGTTGGATTGGAACTCTTTGGACACCCTCGGAAGGATTAATGGAGGCTGGGGTCGGAATCGAACCGGCGTCCGCGGCTTTGCAGGCCGCTGCATGACCACTCTGCCACCCAGCCTAATTAGATTTAACGTGAGATTTCCTGCCCGTTAGATGCAGGCTTTTCCTCAAAGACTGACGATCC
>CAIKBL010000010.1 GCA_903825645.1 uncultured Pseudomonadota bacterium
AGATTGATCGCGGTGCCCCCTTTGAGCGCGAACTCCTCTTCCTCGGCGACGAGCGGCAGCATACGCATGAGCAGCGCGACTTGGCTCTGATAGAGATCACGATATGCCATCGAGATCCTCCGGCACGGTGATCTGATAGCGCGGATCGAGCTTGCCGCCCTTGACGAGGACGCGCTTGCCTGAGCCGAGGTCGAAATCTTCGGCCTTAAGCTGGCGACGCCATGCGTGCGGGTGGCGGTCGGCGAAGAAGAAAAAGAGCCGTTTCACCTTCACGCTTCGACAGTCGCCCAAGAGTTTTGCGAGGCGTCGCGGGCTGAGGTTGGCAAGTCCCTCCATCAGCATATCGACCTGATGGAAGCTTTCGCGATTGGGCAACTCGTCTAGCAGTTCGAGGAAAGCGCGCTCCGGTGTTGATATGGTCAACGGCCATTCGGAATTTCCCCAGGATATTTGGCGGACGCCATGGAGTGAATCCGTACTCCAACCCTGCTTTGACGAGAGATCAAACGCCATGTTGGTGAGGCCGCGCGTCACTGGATCATTGGCAAACAGGCGGTCGCTGTTGTGGTGGAGGAAGACGACATCAAGGGGCAGTTTTTCTACCCACGTCGGGAGAGCAACCGAGCCATAGAGATGCACCTCACGGACTTGCTGCGCGAGATAGTGACTGAAGCCTTGGACTTGCAACGCGGTCCGCCCGCCAACGATGAGTGGCAATCCGAGCAAGTTCTGTAGGGATATGACCACGAATTCCCAACCGAGCGGGGCATTGCCACGGCGATAGACGCGGTGGGTGGGCTGGCCTAACCAGCCAGCGGACACGTAGTGGCTGCGTAGGGAGCGGGAGTAGCCTTGCCGCTCCATCCACGCGGCATCGACCAGCAATCCCTCAGGGAGCTGGTGCGAGAGCTGGTTTATTTTGCTGCCATTATGTTTAGCCACGCTTGACATAATGACACAATTTCAAACTCAAGTCCAGTTTGAAATGGGGTCGATATGCCAAGGCTCATTTGACAAATGGAGACTATTCCAAACTCGCGCCTCCACCTTATCCGCTCCCGAACAAATCGAGCTGCTGAGTAGCGGCATGGACCGCTTTCCAGCCTGCGCCTTTGGCTTTGGCGTCCAGCCACGCTCTGACAAAGGCTTCCGGCCCGCCGTGAGCGGCCACCTCGTCGGGATGCAGGAAATGCGACCGATAGCCGGTCTC
This sequence comes from uncultured Pseudomonadota bacterium, assembly GCA_903825645.1. GTDB lineage: Bacteria > Pseudomonadota > Gammaproteobacteria > CAIKBL01. The sequence goes on from CAIKBL010000010.1 coordinate 1,211, forward strand.
GGTGATCGGCAATGGCGCTAGTGGCGGCTCGATGGCGCAAGGGGGCGAAGCCCCTGCCTTTTTACTTCCGCACGCGCAGGCAGCGCGGCGTTTGCCCGAACGAAGGTGAAAGCGGAGACGACTTAACTCATAATAGCAAAGCGTTTTAGAGCATTTCCGCCGATCAGATATTGGCTCGGAATTGGAAGCCTGGATATGCAAAGGCACCGGCGATGAGCGCGCAATCGCCTTCAGTAACGCCAACGCTACGTGCAATTTCGTACCAGCGATCTGTCACCGTGTGCGTCATGTCGATGATGAGCGCCTCCGCATCCTGACGGGTCAGCATAAAACGGCTGGATTGTGAGAGCAGGTTTTGTGCATTCGCAAACCGGCCCTGATCGCCAATCAGCAATGCAAGGTCGCGATGGTCCTGGCTGATCGGTGATGTTGGCGTCAGGTCGTAGGCTGGCGACAATCGCCAATCGTCATGACGTGCAATCATGGCGTGATTGCGCGGGTGGTCGTCAGCGTTGGAGATCAGCGCGTTGAAACACATCCGCTGAAATAGCTCTCGTGCGTCAGCATCTGGACGCGCGCTCGCCCGTCGGAGTTCTTCGGCAAGCAAAACATAGGACCAGCGTTCTCGACTTCCTTGCGCGTCGTCGGTGCGCAAAAGCGTCAGGCCGCTGATCATGCGCGCGCGATGGTAGCCTCCGTCGGTGCGCTCGCGATCAAAGCGCTTTACGAGTAGAACATCGCGGTCAGCGACACTTTCCAGACGACTTTCAGCGACGTTGAGGCCACACGCGCGCGCAAGCACCAACATAGCGTGTTCCACGCGGGCCATATTCCACCGGTCATCGGATCGATTGAACTTTGCGATCCAAAGCCCTGCTTCATCTTCGACGACGGCCTTTGGACGCGCGCCCCCCATCGAGGTGCCGACCAGCAGCAACTCTTCGACTTGGGCTGCCTCGACACCGGTTGGCTGCACGTGATCAGCGACGATGGCGTCCGCGACCTCCTGAAGCCTTGCAAGCTGAATCGTCTTATTGAATTCGCGTAACGGTGCTGGCGGCACTTGGTTTAACCCAAACCCAAGTGCACCGGCCCTGTCGTCGGGCGAATGGAGCAGGTAGTCGAGTTCTCCGAGTTGCGGCTTGCCAACGTGGCGCTCGATCACATGCCGTCCCCAATGGTCGGGACCAGAATCTCGGAGGGCACCAAACACACCTCCCAACCCGACTGTCTCATAGGTACGGTTGGAGAGTTTGAGTTCGACGGGATCAAAGGCAACAGCGTCCTGACGGGCGAGGTAGTTGCGACCATAGACGAAGCGGCCAAGCGTCAACCCGCTACGTTGACGCTCTTGAACAAACCGCGCTGCGGTGACGGGCTCCGTTGTGTCTGGCAAGGTGATATAGATAAAGCATTCGGTGGCGGTGCCCTCAGAAGTCATTGTCGAGCCCTCCTGTATGGCGCGCTCGACTGCGCGCATGGCGCTGGGCCAATGCCATGCCCTCGACATCGCGAGACGGGTCGGCAACGACATCGAGATCGCCGATCAAATCGAATACCCATAGTAAGGCTGCATAGACAGCTACGCTGGTCGAGGGCTTACCTTTTTCGGCATCGCCGATGGCGCGTGAGCCTGCACCGATCTTTTTGCCGACTTCAGCGATCGTAAGGTTTCGACGAAGCCTTGCCGTGCGCAGCCGCATGCCAAGACGTGTGAGGGCATCCTCAACTTCATAGGGCGGTGATACGAGAAGCGGATTGCGAGCGGTCATACAACCTCAAGAGCATATGTTGGGAGTTAATTGGCTCTTGGGAGCATACACGCTCTCGCCTCCAATTGGAAAAAATATGCTCTTAAGAGATTATAATGGCGCTTAATAAGCTATCTAAAGCCTAAATCTACTACGGCTCCACGTTTGGAAAAAGCCGCTTACGTCAAACCAAATTTGGCATATTCAGATCACATCAAACCAACGCCTTCACCCTAGCCGCTCCCGAACAAGTCAAGCTGCTGAGTAGCGGCATGGACCGCTTTCCAGCCTGCGCCTTTGGCTTTGGCGTCCAGCCACGCTTTGACAAAGGCTTCCGGCCCGCCGTGAGCGGCCACTTCGTCGGGATGCAGGAAATGCGACCGGTAGCCGGTCTCGGTGATCGGCAATGGCGCTCGCGGCGGGTCGATGGTGGTGATGTCGAAATGCGCGACGGCAAGATGGGAGGCACCACCCAGCCAGTTGGGCTGGTAGGCCACCTCAATGCGGTAGCCTTGCCACTCGATCTCGAAGTTCATGTTGGGTGCGTTTTTCTCCATGGCTGGCCTCAGTATTCTGAGGCCAGCATGATGGTGAGCACTCGGCTCGTCGCATCGGCATTGTCTGGCGCGTCTGAGCCGTAGGACAGTGACGGATCGTAGTAGTCGATCTTCCAGAAGAGACGTTCGCCTGCGAGATCGAAGGACCCGAAATCGTGCTCGCCGTAGGGGTCATCCCCTTGGGTGAATGCATCGAACTGACGCACTGCCTGAACGGCTAGGATCACAAAGGGGGAGCCCTTCTCCGCCACACCCCGGGTGAGCACCCATTGGCCAGGAGCCAAACCCTCGGTGCGGAACTAACACTTTGATACGGTCAATATATGCGGAAATCGTTGTTTTTACAAGTGTTTTTATTGGTATGTTATTGATCTTATTGGCTTTTAAGTCTGATATGCAATTATTTAACATATTATTTTATATATAATTCATTGAATCCAGCAGGCTAATGGGCGAGCACATGTGTGAATCGGCGCTGATGTTCAACATCCGACCGGTCAGCGAAAATACCCTTCACCTCCGACGACGTCATTCGATTTAAGTTGATGCGGATGTCGCATTCGCTCAAGGCGCGCTTTATCGACCCATGCCGCGGGAATGGATAGGCAAAGCTAGCGGGCGCTTTATAAGCCTTTCCGCCATTGTGATCGCACATCGCCGGTGACGGCTTTGGGCCGATCAGCGATACCTGCTGCGCCGTAGCAGTGATAGCGGTCCGGCTATTCCATGATTTGCCAAAACAAGCCCAGTTCGCAAAAAAATCCTAAAGTAAAAACCAGCGTACGCACGTAGGGAACTGCCATCAGATAGACGACCGCGTGGGCGAGCCGCAACCAGAAAAAAGCCGTGCACAGGAAGACTGTCACCGCATTAGATTTTGTCGTCAGCTGGATAATGATAACGAGCGCGGCGAAAGGACCGAAGGTCTCCACTGCGTTTAGATAGGCTCGGTGGGCACGCTGCCCTAACAGGGGCACTGCACGTGGCGTCGGATCACTGTAGTTAATTGGCCGCAGGAAGCCATTTGTCATGACCTGCGAGATCACGTAAGGAATCCAAAGCGCTGCCGTCAGCATCGCCACGTAAGCAAGATAAGTGAGTTCGGGCGTCATGGTAATTTCCTCAATTAACCCTTCAGAGGCTAGAAGGTGTGTGCAGAAAATGCAGTCAGAACACCTCCAGCATAGCGCCTCCCGTTCGCGTAAGCGAACGTCTACGTCCGTACACTTGGGGGTGTCTCAAAGACCCAGAATTGACTGCATGCGCGTTCAACAGCGGGAATCAAAATTTGTTCGATGTCGACCGGCACTACCGCATCATCTGATCTGGAGCATTCTTCCCTCGCCGGCGCAACCATTAACGAATCATTCGCGGCGGATTGCGATCACCACACGGGGATCTTCCGCACGATGATCGCCAGGGGCGAGTGCCTCGACATCAATATCATGCCTGAGGGCGGCGAGATCTCGGCTCCGGGGAACTGCCTCGCCCACGTCGGGCGTGAGCCTTGTCAAGGGGGTGCCGATTAAGTCGACCAGACCGGTAACCATCTGCGAAGGGCAGGGCTTTTGTCGTGAGTGGCCCGTGCACAGACGTCCTGCACGCACTAGAGGCACCCGTGCTCCGCTTTAGGGACCATGAACTTTATTGCGACCACTCCGTTTAGCCGCATACATCGCCGTATCCGCCCGCTCAAATAGCTCGCCCAACGTTTCCTTGGGTTGTAATCCGGCAAGACCGATCGAGATGGTGACGGGAACGCGTTTGGATTGGTACTCAAAACACGCTCGCTCCACCTGCGTACGCAAATCCTCACACACCTCGCGGGCACCCTCGGCCGGCGTATCGGGAAACAACGCCACAAATTCTTCGCCGCCGAATCGTGCCACGAGATCGGTCTTGCGCATGCGTCGCTGACATAACTCCGCAATATGCCGGAGAACCTTGTCACCCACCTTATGGCCGAAGTTGTCATTGATGGTCTTGAACAAATCGATATCAATGACCGCCAACGTCAGTTCGGTGCGATTGCGGCGGGCACGCTGGAATTCGAGGAGAGAGCGCTCTTCATACGCTAGTCGATTCGGTAGACCGGTCAGGGCATCGTGATTCGCCCGTCGCTGTTCGTTCAAAAAACCCACCCGTAATTTCTCGGATTCCTGTTCGAATTTTTTGATACGTGCTGCCAGCGAGCCAATGAGCTGCTCATGGCCAATCCGCTTTGTGCGCTGATCTGCCATGTAATCCTTGACGGATGTGCGGATAAGCCTGACGTGCGCGTCGACGATCATCTTCAATTCCGAGATAGGCACATCCCCGTTGATCGCCCGATCAATGGCCTCTACTTCCGCGTCGAGACCTGTAGTGAATTGCGTCGCCGTCAGCGCCATCTGCTGACTGCCCTGAAGGGCATCTTGCAATTCCATTTCGACGGACCGCAGATCGCAGGTTGCGCCTTTAAGGTATTCACCCAGACTGCGCAAATTCTGTCGCGTGGACGAGTGGATTTCATTCAACAGGGTGCCGAGCTCCCGCGCACGTTCAGGGCTCTCCCCGGTTTTTAATGTCTCCCTCAACCGATCCGCACGCGCGTCGAAATCCGGCGGGATCACTAACCAGTCAAGTAGGGGTGATAAGACGTCGAGATGGGTATTCGATACCTGCGGGGACGGATCGGGCAGCGGCGAAACCAATGCACATTCGTTAATTAAACCGGCCAACTGCAACACCCAGGCGTTGTCGTTGCGACCATCGGCGGCTTTAGTCCGCAGATGTCGTACTGCGAAAGTCTGTGCCTCGGGGAGCCGCAGCGCGTCAATCAAGGCAAGCCAGTCCGGCGTGCTGCCAGGCGGGTTACCGGCACGGCGTAGATACCGATCAACCAACGTTTTTAGCGCGAGGACTTCCAGTGGTCGTGCGAGATCGCGGAGTGTGGCCAAAGTCGCACCCTCCGCGTCGGTCATGTTCGTCGCCTCGCTGCTCAGCAGTCGAGCTAAGATCGCCCTCAGCTCACCGGCGAGTCGCTGTGTGGTATCGAATTCGTGACACAACTCGCGATACTTGATACGCCATTCGCCTTCGGTCTCGAGCGGTGCTGCAAATTCCAGATTCGACATACGGGACTCCTTGGCGCGTTAATAGCTATCGGCGCTGGCAGCGGTCATCTCAATACGTATTTTCCCGTAATCGCGGCGAGCTACTCCGGAGCGGTCGCGCCGCGTTATCGTGACGCCGTGGCACGCGGTCCCAATCTACGCATCGATTCGGTATAGACCCCTCCCATCGCTCAACACGGTCGCGGAACACGCCCTTTAAGGACGAGAAACAATCTCACCACGCCAGACGGATAAAACCATTGACATGAGGTTATTTTTGACATCCAAACAAGCCCGATCAAGAAAGGGGATCTCAGGGCACCAAAGACTCACGATCGATCGATGCCGGCGCGGCCCCTCGCGCTTCGGCGATGACGCCTCGAGCGGCCAGCCCATCGCCGCGGAACCCGGGTTAGCCACGTTAATAGCCGGTTTGATAAACGGAATATATTCTCAGCAAATTTCGTCAGCGAGTCCGGATCTGCAGTGCCTGAGGATCCGGGTCTCGAACGGCTTCTGGGACTACGCTCCCGGCCCAACCGGAGAGCACGCCGTGCGTTCTCGATACCGCGCGGGGTTAGTCCACCCGGCCGATGATCGCCGGCGGTGCGCGCTCGAAGGTCCCGTTCGCCTCGACGAGGGCCGCCATGCCACACGGCGTAGACCGCGGTGCGGACGAGGCTGCCGCCTTAACCAGCGGCCGAGAGCAGGGGCGCCTGCCGACCATTGCCAACCGGCAGAAAGTGGTCATGACTCATCTTCCGCCGGAATCCCAAGACCCCCGTTCGCCGATCTGTCGTTTCTGCCATACTTCCCGTTAGGCGCTACTTTGGAAGGGATTGAGCTGATGAGAAAAAGGTACGGATTTATAGCCTCGTGCGCCAAGCGCTGGACTATCCCCTTGATGGTCATGTGGACTTTGCTTGTTTTCGTTGTGCCTCAGCAAGCGTACGCAAATCCAGACGCGATACGCCTCGGCATGTCCGCACCCTTTACTGGCACTTCGCGCAATATTGGCAGTGAGCTTTACCGGGGAGCGGAAGCGTATTTTGATTTCATCAACAGCACCGGCGGTATCAATGGGCGCCCGATTGAACTGATTGCTTACGACGATCAATATGAACCCGAGCTCGCTATTAAAAATACGCTGCGGTTGTTACACCAAGATCAGGTCTTCACGCTGTTTAACTACGTCGGCACTGCCGTGATGAGCCGGGTACTGCCGCTGCTTGAGAAATTCAAAGACGAAAAAGCTTATTTATTTTTCCCCTTTTCTGGCGCACAGCCGTTGCGTAGCCCCCCATATGATCAGCTAACCTTCAATCTGCGCGCTTCTTACCGCGAAGAAACGGCGGGGCTCGTCAACCACCTCGTAGATACCGGACACCGACGGATAGCGGTGCTCTATCAAGGGGATGCTTACGGGCGTGATGGCTGGGTGGGGATCCGAAGCGCCCTCGCGGCCAGAGGCGCTAAGCTTGTGGGCGAGGCGACCTATAGACGCAATAGCCATTTTACGGACAGCTTTGTTCCTCAGGTGGCCATTCTTGAACGGTCTACGCCGGATGCCATCATCTGCATTGCCGCCTATGCGCCTGCGGCCGGGTTTATACGCGATGCCCGACGTGAAAAATTCAAAGGTCCCATTGCAAACGTCTCGTTCGCCGGTTTTGACAACATCATCAGCCTGCTTCAGGCAGCTGAAAAAGAGGATGGTCGCGATTACACCACGGGGCTTATTAACTCGACCGTGGTGTCGGATTACGCTGATGAGCGCATACCGGCAATACGGGAATATCGACAACTGATGCAGCAGTATGCCCAAAAGAAACCGCATGCACCGCTCGAGACTGATTACAAGGGACCTGCGTTCGGATCTATTAGCCTCGAGGGTTTCCTCAACGCCAAACTGCTCGTCACAATCTTACGACGGATGGGCAAAGACCCGGTGCGCGCCGACATCCATCGGGTGGTGTCCGGCATCGAAAACCTCGAACTCGGCATCGGTGCGCCGGTGACCTTTCGCGGGAGCAATCAAGGACAACATTCGGTGTACTACAAAACCTACCAAGATGGCATTACGCCGATAAGTGACTGGGCCCGGTGGCAACGATGAGTGGCGCGCATCTATTCCGCGGGGCGGCGTTCGGCATTTTCGTGCTCTTCGGTGTCATTGCCGTCGCGACTTCTGTGCTTTGCGTGCGTACCGTCGACAAACAGCTGACCAGTGAGTACGAAGAGAATGGCGCGCAAATCGCGCAGGCGCTCGCCAGTTCAAGCGAGGATGTGCTGGTTAATCGTGATTTATCGACAATGCAGGCACTGATTGACCAGTACATGAGCATACGGGCGATCAAGTACATCTACCTGGTCGATGAGAAAGGCGAAATCCTCGTGCATACCTTTGTACCAGAAGTGCCGGCGGCGATTCGCGCTAGCGACATGACCCGTACCGCAATCGTCCGACGCGATCTGGCGAATGTGGGCGCTGTCTTGGAGGTCGGTGCCCCGATCCTGGGTGGGCTTGCAGGTTCGGTCCATTTGGGCATGGATTCGAGCCTGATTGGTCTCAAGATAAAAGCCGCCGTGGGTCAGCAGGTGTATCTCATCTCGGTTATCTTTATTTTGAGCATCATGCTCAGCGCGTTGCTGCTACGCCGCGCAGCACGTCCTTTAAAAGTTCTCGAGCAGTACATCGTGAGCCTCCATGCCACCGCCAGTGGTGGAGCCCAGCCATCCGAGGCACGCTTCGAAGCGCTCCATAACCGTCGAGACGAGATTGGTGCGCTCGCGCGCGCGGTGCGTGCACTGGCGAACGACAAGCCATCCTCAGGGCGCGGCTGAGTTGAGCGCGGGGGAGAAACGTTGGCGCTTGGTCCTGGCGGGTACGATCCTCCAGCTTGGCCTCGGCACTATCTACGCGTGGAGCTATTTCCAATCGCTGTTGATCAAATGGTACCGCTGGACGTACATCGAAACGGCGCTCGCCTTTAGTCTGCTGATCCTCACCATCGGCGTTTCCGCTGCGTGGGGCGGGTTTAACCTGCCGCGTCTGGGTGCTCGACGTCTTGCCGTGATCGGCAGTGCATTGTTTGGGGTTAGTTTTCTATTGGGCGGTCTGGCGCTCCATTTCAAGAGCCCGCCGCTTTTTTATCTGGGATTCAGTGTGGTCGGCGGCTTGGGCGTTGGATTGGGCTATGTCACACCGGTGTCGACCGTGGCCAAGTGGTTCCCGGACGCGAAGGGTTTGGTCACCGGCGTTGTCGTCATGGGCTTCGGATTCGGCGCTTTTTTCATGAGCAAACTGCTCGCGCCGATTTTTCTGCGCTTCTTGAAAGGGGATTTAGTCGCGACGTTCTGCATGATGAGTGTCTTGTTTCTGGTGGTCTTGGTGCCTATCTCCTCGCTGTTACGGGAGCCCCCATCAAAACCGACGCCGGCGGAGAAGACGGCCCCGGTGATCCCGAGCTCCCCACGGGTCTATCTGCTGTCAGGCGCTTATGCGCGCTTGTGGCTGATGTTCTTTTTCAACATCGGCGCCGGCATTGCGGTTATCAGCCTGATGTCGCCGATGCTACAAGAAATCTGGGGCATCAAGGATCCCACGCTTGAACCCGTTGTCTTAGCGGAGTACGGCGCGACACTGATTGCCGTCAGCTCGCTTTTCAACGGCGTGGGTCGACTCTTCTGGGCATTAATTTCCGATCGGTTCGGCCGCATCCTGACCTTACGCATCATCATCGCAAGCCAGTTAGTTGTTTTTGGCGTATTGCTCATCGAGCGCGATCCTTGGATATTTAGCGCCTTGATTTGCTATGTGTTGCTGTGTTTTGGGGGCGGCTTTGGCGTGATGCCGGCGTTCGTCTCCGACGTGTTCGGCGAGAAAAACATGCCGATTATATACGGGACGCTGCTCACGGCTTGGTCGAGTGCCGGGGTCGCCGGGCCCCTCATTGTGGCCGCGCTTGCGGATGGATTCCCCGACCGCGCGCTACTTTATTGTCTGCTCACCGGGGTGCTATTTCTGGCTTGCGCATTTATCGCCAGTTACCTCAGCGACGATGATCCGTACGAAGTTTTGTGAGCGCGGATCGGTCGTCGAGTGTGTGGGTAGCACCCGGTGGTGAGATGCGGCCGGTTTCCTGATCTGTCCCGTGCGCACCCGTGTCGAGCGCGCGCCGACCTTGCGGGCAGCCTGCAGCACACGGCCGGCTCTTTTTACACCCCCGCCTCGGCTGGCCCCCCGTGCGTTATTTTACGCAGGGCACGACTTGACGCACCGTATTCTTAGCCCACAGCACCTGCCCGTCTGGCGTTTTGCCGTCGTTATGCCATTTATCGCTGATCTGAAGACAGAAGGAACCGGTGTTTTCTACCGTCGGTGCCACATCGACCGGTCGTTCACCGCCGATTTGTATGTTGGGATTCGAGATCTGGTAGCTAGGGGCGATGGTATTGCTGGCACAGCCGGTGAGGAGCAGCGCGAGACCGGAAAGCATGACGGGGAACGAAAAACGCATCAGAACTCCTTATAAGGCGCAGGACCGTTAAGCGCCACACGCGTGACATCGGTAAACGCCAGACATGAACGTGGGCACGCTGTATGTGCGACGCAACATTTTGCGCGTGCAGCGCGTTACCGTCAATGCGTCTCGCCAGATGCGGGATGAGCCCCTGTTTTAGGCCTCGCTGAGACAAACCCGAGAGCGCTTGCGTACCCCCTATCCGCGTCGCCGGACCACGACCGCCTCACGGCGCGCCGTCCTGTCGCCGCGACAGCACCTGGGTGCCCCCGATGAAAAAAATGACCGTAAGCGCTCAAGCGACCCCGTCATTAGCGAGAAAGGTCGATGCGCTGTCTGCTTTAGGGAACGTCTGATTTATCGGTTCAGACAAGTGTCATTGTCGCCGGTCGAGCAACCCATCAGCTGTTTGCGGATTGCAGCACAAATCGTCCTCCGGCATTTCCGGCAGTGGCACGGGGCGGGCTGAAACCGCGGATTGCAGGCGCACCTCGGCTACGCCCACGGCAATCGTCGCCTGACCCTGATCAGGTGGGCCAATGCGCACGTCGCCTCCAGGCGGTTCAGATACCCCCTCCCGGTGCCGCACCCGGCGAAAACCGAACACGTGCTCGACCTTGGCTCACACCCCCATTTTTGCTGTGTTCCCCCGCCTTCTCAACCTCGTCAACGGGGTTCTTCTCGCGGCAACGGCGATTCGTGCAATCCGATGCGTTCGGCGCCCGCGCATGAATGACCTCAGTGTGGATCGGTTAAGCGTAATCTCTTGCGCGCGCGCCTGGCTGCTGCCGTGCAGCAGCCAGGGCAAGCCATTGTTGTAGGCGACATTCGCGGCCGACGCCAGCACCGTATGCGCAAGCTTCGTCCCGTTATCCACGCCGATATGCGCCTTCCACGCGAAGCGGTGAGTCGGCCGCAGGAACTTCCCCCGCAGCCGCGCGCAGAACCGCAGGTGACACGCTCGCGTCCTGCGGCTCCCGTCATTCAACCGGGGGTCCGGCCACGTGCCCGTGACGGAACAGCAGCGGTGCCGTGGCTGAGCCATCCAGCACTTGCCGCCTTGTCGTGGTGAAGGGACTGTTACTTCCGTCGGGCCCCACGTTCAAGCGTGCAATCGCCCATTCAGTTGGCTAAAAACGGGCGATCAACAAGGCGATCTTGATGACGCGCACAGGCGCCAACGCGGGTGCGGCCCGCAAACAAACGCTGCGGGTTTAGTACGCGGAAACAACCACCTTGCTGTCCGCGACGGTCTTACCACGCGGAACCTCGTGAAGCCCAAATCGAGACAGATGTGCGCCGGTTGGGAACGACCCCCACCTTCCCCCCCTACCGACTCGCCTAGTAATGTAGAGAAACACACTGCGGCCGAGACTTCTGACTCGCGATCGGGGGATTACTCGGGGCAAGGATAAGCGGCGTTAAAGGCCTTCAGCACCAAAGCACCCGCATACTGCGGGAGATCTGGGCGGTGACTCTTCAGATATTTGACGATCGTCGCCTTCAACCGCGTGGAAGGAACTGTCTTCGGTACACAGATTTTAGGATCTGCCGGCTCCCAACCGTTCCAGTGCGGGTTGCGTGCCGACTCAATGTAGTCGAGGCAAGTCAGCGCCGGGTGGTACACAGCGTCCTCGCAGACTTCAAGCAATTCCCGTCCGGTATAGTAGCCACCCGCGCTTGCCTGGCCGCCGCATCCCAGCAGGATGAACATAAAAAGAATCCGTCGCATCATCAATCCTTGTACACATCACACATCGAGACGGGCAGACCGCGGCGCCAGTGCCTCGCCATGCCAACCCGTTGAGTCGACCCAGATGAAATTTTTATGAAGCCGCGACCCCAACCCGAAGCCACGCGCTGGCGCGTCGCGTTTACTTGACCTGGCCCGCGGTTCTGGCGAGTACTTCGCCGATCTTTTGGTAAATCTCAGCTTGCATCTGCAGTTGCAGCTTTTCGTTACCTTCCGGCAACCTCGGAATCATGACCATCAAGCCATGCGGCCCATGATCGTGCGGACTACCCCACGCATGTCCCTTCATGCCCTGATGCGCCTCCGCGGGATATCCACCGTCTTTGGCATGATGGGTGGCGCCCGAGGCATCAGCCGGTGACGTCTCCTCCGCCGCGACCAGTATTGGGGATGCCGCAAGACAGAGTGCCATACCTGCACTTAACAATAATCTCATCCCAGACTCCTTTAGGCTAATCGCAAACAAACCGGATCGCGTCCATCATCGGTCGCGCTGCCACTTGCCGCGCGATCACCCGACGAAGCATGCCCGCAGACCGGCGCACAAACAAGGGCGCATGGTTACGGACCAGATCACACGGCACGCGCGGATTGGGATCGGGGATGTGCAGGTGTCTATTTTTTGGGGGGGGTCCCCAAGCGCCCCCTCATCGTTTGGCGCGCAGTCGATGTTAGCGCCGCACGGGAGGTGATGGTGGCGTGAATCAACCCGCCCATCGAGGCGGGAGAACCCCCAAAACAAAACCACGCCGCACATTAAATTCATGAGGCGCTGTGTAGCGAAGGTGTTGATGCATGCCAGCTCCGCACAAACTGCACAAGCCATTGCGTCCTGCCCTAAAGATCCGCGGCTTGTCTTGGTCGAGGTGCTGTGCGCCGTCAGACGATGCCACATGACACGCGGGGCTGCGCGCGCTGGGCCCGGCGCTTCGCCGGATACCGCGCATCAATCCGAAACCGTTCGGCATCGCTCCGCGGGTGGCATAAAACGCCCAAGCGCGTGGGCGCTTACCCGACGCGTACTTGCGCCGCGTATTTACGTGACTGCCGCCCGCCCCCCCGGTCACCGCCCGCGACGCGCTGCTGCCGTGGCACCCGCACGCACACTCAGCCGAAAGCGAGCGCGCGTCGCTTCCTTGTCAAGGACGCGGTTGTTCCCGCCCTCACCAGACACGCATGCATAGGGTAACGCGCTGGGGATCGCCATCACGGACCACCTTCGGCCAGTGCGATCCCATCGCCCACAATCCGGATAGTGCGCCGGACGCCGCCAACACTATGCTTGCGCGGGGATTTCCACAGAGCCCGCTTTTGCGAACTTCCGACGCAATACCAGCAGCCCCACCCCGGCGCCAAACAAACTCATCGAGCCGGGCTCCGGGACCGAAATCCCGGCGAAAGTGTAATCCAACAGGCGCCCGCCCTCGCCCCCGCCAACCACGCCAACCCCGTAAGTGAGCGGGCCAAAACCAAGATTTCCGTCACCCCAGAAGTCCACGGTGTAGCCACCCTCGACCGTAAACGCAACACCGAAGACATCAAGGAGGGTCCCCTTGAAGGGATACCCTAATGGATCGCAAACGAACGGATTACCGTCGGGAAAAAATAAATTGTCGTACGACAGGTAAGGTCCCTGAGCGCCAGGAGTGTTAGCACCAGCAAAGTCGATAAAACTCAAACTCGCGGGCACGTACTTGTCAAAAGCCACATCACGTTCGTTTGCCGGGTTGATGCCTACGAGACCGGTGATGCTTGCGTTGACGATTCCCAAGGTGCTGTCTGAGAATGTGCCCGTGATGCTGGTGATCGCATAAGCGGGCGTTGGGTCGTTTCGTAGACCTCCCCCGTTACCGGACACGTTGTTGTAAGGAGCAAACCCAGGGTCGTTGTAGGCGCCTTGCGTGTTCGGCGCAACCTCGATCGCGAGATGGCCACTGACGCCCGCGCCCCAGAAGCTGAATCCGTAGGTCAACGGGTTGGCCTGCGCCGATTGTCCGACGACGAGGGCTGCGCACAAGGTGGCCGCGCTCAGAATTTCATGACGCATCTCCATGCTCTCCCCAAAATTTGATGTAATCGGTGCCGCACCTAGTACGGCCTATTTGCCTGCAAGGATTGCCCCTGCATCCCGCGTTACCATAAAAAGGGAGAGCAACACTCGATATGCGCGCATGCCCCTCTCACAACTTGCAAAATTCGAGCCGTATATCAAAAAAACAACCCAACCTAATGATAAAGTTGAAATTTTATAAATTTCAACGTGAAGTCGATTTCCTGCCGTGTAAAATTCATAAGAAAAACCCCCATAAATGCCGCCCTGTTTGTAAAGCCCGCTTTACAGAGTCGATGCGGAAGTCGGCCGCGCTAGGCCTCTCGAGACCCGCGGAGCACCCAGGGGGGACGGCCGTCGAGGCGCCTGTGCGCGCCGCAGCGTAGGCAGCTAAGCGCAGGCGTGTTTTAGGATTTCGGTGCGGAAAGGGCTTGGTGGAGGTGCGTTTTAATCAGGATGATCGGCGACCGGTCTAAGGTCGCGGCTGATCTGCTGGCCGGCTCGCGATAGGCTCGGTGACCAACGCCAGACACGAAGGCCTGGGTAAATTGCGTGGCAGAAACCCCAGGCCTTCTCTGCGCGCCAGCCTGCCTGACCGCCAACTGGTGGAACAGCGACGTCTGTGCGGCGCCGCGTTGTCCGGTCTTGTGGGCAGTTACCGTGCCTTCAGCCTCGGTCCCTTTATTGGGTTGGGCAAGCGGGGACCCATGCTCCGGAAATTTTTCCAGGGCCACCGCGCCCACAAGGGTTATCGGTCGTCGGGTAAACGACAGCGCGGAAGTCGTGCGCTGGAAAATCGCACCCGTTCCTCAAATACGCCATCAACACGCCAGCCCGATCTGCACGTGGATCGACCCAACAGTCTATTTTTGCAGCACTTGGCCAGCCGAACGCCGCGGTCATTCCTGGCACGTATTTGCGCAAGGTCCATAGCCACCCACCTCGCCGGAGCGTCGCGAGGCGAGGCGATAGGCATCCGTCGATGCGGTCGATTCGGGCATCACCCGCGACCCCACATGGTCGCCTGTTGGTAAAAAAAACCTCGTCAACATCATCGGGGGGGCAACTCCCGGAAGGCCAGCCGGCTGGCGGTTTCAAAGCCCTGTACGCAACATCATCCGGAGATACCCTGAGCCGTCCGATGTGGCGTGCCGCTGCTGAGCACGAACTTCGATAACGCGCCGAGTTCCGCGCAGCCTGTTCGCTGCGCGGAACTCGGAAGACCGTCTTTACTGATTGCTATCCTCGGCACAGCGACGACAGCCTGAAAGACGGCATTGAACCATGCGCGCCGTTCAACATCTGGTCCGTCAATGGCATGCAGCACTGCACCCGGAAGCTTCCCGCGCGGGCGCTCGCACAATCCGGACTGCAGGGCGCGCCAGCAGCCGGCTGCACAAGGGGTGGCCCAGGCGCCCCCGTCTCGCCGTTCGCCCCATCCCGATCGCGCGGGAAATCCTCATGTGACCGACTCATTCCGCCCCGGGTGCCCGCGACCATCCCGTCTTGTCCCTAAATTGACGTGGCAACCGATGGTGCGCCCCTTATAATCGCGCTACCGAACAGGGGGACTCACCCTCCCTTCCCTGTCGTCCAACCTGCCCGCGTGTCAGAACATTTTGCGAGAGCCCTTATGATGGAACATCAGCCCCCCACAGGACAGCCCGATTGCGACGTGGTCGTGGTCGGCTCCGGTTTTGCCGGCATCTACGCTCTTTGGCAGGCACGACAACGCGGGCTTAGCGTCCGGGGCTTCGAGCGTGGGTCGGACGTCGGCGGCACCTGGTACTGGAACGCCTACCCGGGCGCGCGCTGCGATGTCGAAAGCTATAACTACGCGTATTTCTTCAGCGATGACATCGTGCGTGATTGGAACTGGTCCGACGCTTGCGCAGGCCAAGCCGAGATCCAACGCTATCTCCGCTTTGTCGCAGAGCGCTGCGAGGTGGTGAAGGACATCGCCTTCAACACCCAGGTGCTGTCAGCGCGCTTTGAAGAGGACACGGGCTTGTGGTCGATCCGGACCTCCACCGGCGAGACGGTGCGCTGTCGCTATGCGGTCCTCGCCATCGGCGCGCTGTCCGACCCGAAGGCCCCGGATATCCCGGGCGTCGCCGATTTTGCGGGTGAGGCGTATTTCACCTCGAGCTGGCCCAAGCACGGCACAGTCGATCTGCACGGCAAGCGGGTGGGCGTCATCGGCACCGGCTCATCCGGCGTGCAGGTGGTCCCGGAAATCGCGAAGGTCGCCGCCGAGGTCTACGTCTTCCAGCGCACCGCTAACTATGTCACCCCAACCCGCGCGGGCCCCATGGATCCCAAGCTGGTGGCGGCCCTGCGCGAAGATCCGCAAGCGGTCCGCCGCGCCTTCCGCGAGACCTACGGCGGGCACGTGCCGCAGGGCATGGGTGACGAGCGATTCCTGGAGCTCGACGCCGCGGGGCGCGAGCGCGCCTTGCAGGAGGCGTGGGACGGCAATTACATCGGCTTAGCTTTCCGGGACGCCTATCTACCGGAGGCGAATGCGGCCATCTCAGATTTCATCCGCGGACAGATGCAGGCCCAGGTGACCGATCCGTGGACGGCCGAGCACCTCGTGCCTTGGGATCATCCCTACGGGGGCAAGCGCCCGTGCCAGAGCGATGTCTACCTGCAGACCTTTAATCAGCCGCATGTCCGGCTCATCGCGCTGCCCGAGACCCCCATCGAACAAATCGTGCCTGAAGGCATTAGAACGACCGCCGAGACCATTCCCCTCGATGTCATCGTGTACGCAACGGGCTTCGATGCCATCTCCGGACCCGTCTTCGCCATCGACATCGCGGGGATCGGGGGATGCTCGATGAAAGACGCGTGGGCCGATGGCCCGGCCAACTACCTCGGCACCATGGTCCATGGCTTCCCTAACCTTTTTCTGCCCTCGAGCGCCATGTCGCCTTCCGTGCTCTCCAACATGGCAACGCTCGCGGAGCAGCAGGTGGATTTCATCTTCGATACAGTCGGGTGGCTCGACGCGCATGGGCGTCCGCGCCTCCAACCGTCGCCCGCCTCTCAAGAACATTGGCGGGAAGAGACCCTGCGCTTCGCCCAACGTCGGCCCGGTGCACTGACCACCAAGAGCTGGTACTCCGGCGCCAACATTCCGGGTAAGGCGCGCGTGTTCATGGTGTATTGCGGCGGCTTTAAGCGTTACCACGAAACCTGTTACCGAGAGCTCGAGAACGGCTTCCCAGGCTATGAGCTGATGGCATCGCCACAGCCAGGCCGTGGCATACAGGCCCACGGTGGATGAATGGCAGCGGCCTAAGTCGACTGTATCACTGACATCGGCGACCAGAACCTCACGCAGGATGTGTCACTGACGCCGCAATGCCACTGTCCTGGCGTAGGGGTGAAAGAAAGATTTTCAGCACTTGGCGCGGTACGATAGGCCAGCTGACGCAGCGTCAATTCGCGACAGGAAGCGCCGTCCGTGCGTGCTGCTGCCAGTCTCACTACAAATCCCAGCCTGAGAAACGCCGGCGCGTTAAAAATGCAGCTCGAAGTTTTCTAGAAGAAGTTACACTCGGGATGCGATGGCTGCTCATGGTTTAACGTAGCGCTGAGATGATTACGCACTGCTTTCGAAGCGGCCAGGCAACAATTTTATGTGTCATTCAGCGAGCATGAACAAGGCCATCCAATGACGCCGCCGAAATCGCTGTCATCGCGCATAATCGCCGCCAGCTGATCCGCACCGGTTCCCCCTCATGCTCAAAATGGACAGGCCAGCACCCACAACCTTCACCCTGGTCAAGCAGCAGTTGTTGCCGCCGCATTGGGTGGAAGCCGGTCTCGAGTGGCTACTGGAAAGGCTGCCGCGGCGCCGCATTCCTATCATCGCCCGGCCGGCCAAAGACATAAAATCGATGCCAGGTGGCGCCGATTCATGGTTGAGTGAAGGCAGTGCACCTACCTTCGAATGCCACGTTGAGGGCGGTTGGCCAGCGGGCTGGTATTACCTTGAAGCGGCGCTAATACGTCATAACGGCAGTCGCGAGGCCGAGCTGAGACGCCCTGCTGATGACGGTACGACGACGCTGATTACCCCCGTCTCGTCTAATCTGCGGGGTAGCATCCGAGAGGTTTTCTACCTCGCCAGAGATGTCGAGACGCTCCATTGGGTTCCCACCCGATCACGCGGGATATTTAGCCAGAGTCCCCTGCTCGCGCACCGAATCAGCGCACTGGAAAGCTTTCTGCGGCGGGCGCACCGGGTCGCACTCGACAGTTGGCGCTTTCGGCAGACAACACATGCCGCAGGACGCGCGTTGCGGTGGCGAGCCGCGATCCGCGATCTGCGGGCCGCCTACCTCGCGGGGACTCAGCTCCGCTTACGTCGCTTGAGCGGGCTCGACTACCACGCGGTGCGCGTGAAACAGGCGCTCCGCGAACGAAAGCGATTCGCCAAGGCCCGCAATGTCCTGTCTGCAATCGCGAAGACACGCTTCCTGGTTATCGTCATCGTAGATACCACTGCGCCCGACGCTGCCCATGCCTTGATGAATTCCCTCATCGCACAACACCATACAGCCTGGACCGTTTTGGGCGTACCGACGTCCGGTAGCGTCTCACTCGAGTCCTGGCAGAACGCGTTGCCGAAAGATCCGCGTATCACGGTGGAGTCTATGCGCGGCGGCACAGGGCGTCCATCAGTTCCAACCCTATCACCGGCTAGCTCGGCTCGGGTTACCTCAATTGGTCAGCACGTTGCGGGAAGCCGGCTACCGCACGATATGCATCCACCCGTA
>CAIKBL010000011.1 GCA_903825645.1 uncultured Pseudomonadota bacterium
AACGGCGCATTTCGCCCCCAAATGGGGGCAGGACTTACCGGACAGATCGTGTGCTACCTAAACCGGACATATCGTGTGCTACGGACAGACGCCAAGCTGGCCCACCTTGACGACGAAGTTGCGGGCGGCTATGGCCTTGTGCGCCGTTTGCGGCGGTAGAGTCCTGACTTAGGGGATGCAATGCTCATCGTGACGTACACCAAATCGTGGAATAATGAGGGTTCGCGGTCGCCCTCGGCTTGGCTCTCTGCACTTTTCGGCACGGGCTTAGCTAAACGACAGCGCAGAAAGTGTCACTTGTGGCGATGCACTGGGGGTGGTTGATGGCGTGCGGCGTGGGTCGCTATTTTCGTGGCCGGACTTATGGCACAGCACCCGCAACGATTGAACTGCGATAATAATTTCCTATCCGTGAGAGGTTAGCCGTGGCTGTCAAAGACGTCGACAAAAAAATACCTTCGCCCGAAGCTGGCATAGTCCTGCCTGGATTGATGAATTTCGGAGCCATCCAGGCCGGACATAACGTTATCTGGCCGTTGGCAGCCGGTGAAATCACATTACAGATGGGCCTGTTCAGAGATTTGCTTCGCCTCGCGCTGGAATTCGTCCCAGTTGACGAGCAGTACTATCTTCGCACCTACCCAGATGTCGGTGTGGCGGTGGAACAGGGTGCGTTCACGAGTCCCCGTCACCACTATATCGAGTTCGGGTATTTTGAGGACAGATGGCCGTTCAGGATCGTGGTTGATGAGGAGTTCTATTTCCGGTCGAATCCTGACATCAAGGCGTCCGTAAACGGCGGTCTTATTCCTTCCGCGCAGGTCCATTTCGAGCGTCACGGCTTTAAGGAGGGCCGCCTGCCGCGGGAGGGCTGGTCGTTGCTGGCCAACTGACCAAGATGGATACGCAAATTTTCCGGGATGTCCTTGAGGACGCCCTTGGCGCTAGCGACGGTTATTGCGACGTCGTGAGCGCGACGAGCGTCGAGGGCTGGGCCTATAATCGGACCGATCCCGGTGAGCCCCTCGTCATGCAGGTCCTGATCGATGGGAGTTCCGTTGGCTCGGTAAGATGCGACCTTATCCGTTATGCCTTCGGGGGGGACGGCTACCCCGCACAAAAAGTCGGTTTTTATGTTGCGATCCCGGCGGATTTACAGGCTGACGGCGACCATGTGATTGAGTTCCGTCGTCGCGATGGCAGCCCGATTACGTTGCGAGACTCGTTGGGGGATCATCAGCGCTGGGTTCTGCCGAAAGCGACGCGCGCGCCCAGACGGGAAGCGCACCCCTCTGTCATCCTCGGCAATCTCGACTCGGTCGAGGAGCAGGGGGTGCACGGCTGGGCTTATGACCAGGCCAGCCCCGATGTTCCGGTCGTCCTCGATATCTTCATCGACAGCGTATTCCACTCATCGGTCGTGTGTGACATCGAACGCGAAGATGTGGCCGCGGCGGGGCATGCCGCGTCCAAGGTCGGGTTCAGGGCCGAAGTACCGACCCGGTACTTCGACGGTCGGTGGCATGTTCTGGAGGTTCGTCCCCAGCAAGACGATCCGCGGCGGTTCGAGACGGGGCAAGGAGAAGGTGCCGCGCGGGAGGCGTTCAATTTTCCGGGGCAGGTCATAGTCGGTCAGGTTGACGGGCTCCGCGATGGCGCGGTGCGTGGATGGGTCTTTGTGCATGAACGCAGCACCGACATCAGGAGCGGCGGGCTTCAGGTTCTCGTGACGACGCAGGGCCATCCGATCGCCCAGATCACGGCGCGCGATTTTCGGGCGGACGTGGCGACCGCACACGGCTGCGACCCGAACTGCGGGTTCGCGTTCTTTCCGCCGGCAAAGTTGGTCGCCGGGAGGACCGTGGAATTGCATTTCCGGGTGATCCCGGGCGGCCATGCGCTTGCCGGCAGCC
>CAIKBL010000012.1 GCA_903825645.1 uncultured Pseudomonadota bacterium
GTCATAAACATGCAATCGAACCCCCCACCCGGATACACATTAAGCGGGGTAACGTCGAATAACGGCGACCATATTTCAACTACTAGCAGTAGTGGGGGCGGGTACACGGTATCTAGCGATTTCGTTCGCGTCTCCCACTAAGGGACAACCCGCTTTCGTTACTCCCGCATAGGCGAAAGTAACGCGACGCAACCTGACGTGCACACCCCGCTTCGGCGGGGTTTTACTTTTTAGAACAGCTTTCGCGGCTTCGTCAGAAATACCCTGTAGAAATTGTGTAAAGTCAACTTTGCAAATGAGGGGCGGTTTGTAGGGGGTTTTTCTTATAAATTTTACACTGCTGTTTTTGGGTTAAGCAGAGTTTTCGAATTAACCCGAACGTTATTAGTGAGTTAGCGTATCCGCAGAATACTTGGCCCGAATAGTGCTTCTGGAACGTATATGTCTCGCGAATTGGTCGTCAGACAGGAACCAAATTCAGGAGTACTGGATGATGAGAACAAAGCTATTGGGGGTATTGGCGGCAGGGATGTTGATGGCAGGTGGCGCGCAGGCGGGCCCGATCACGTTCAATTTTTTATTGAACGACAATACAGACCCGACTCACTTGATACCCCTCGCGGAGCTGTCCTTCACCTATCAGGACGCCAGCCAGATCAACCAGACGTCAACGATCGTCTACTCTCCCTTCCAGTCGGACCCCAATTTTGAGGGCGCTTCGCTTACCCCCTTATGGCTGTGCAGCTCTCAGTGCCCACAGTTTCCGGCGATATCCAGTTTAGGGGGTGCGGCGTTGGAGGTGAACGGTGGCTTGGCAGCGTTTTTTGATTACGTCAACGTTCCTTCCCTCGCTTATGTGCTTGTCTTGTGGGACCCCTCTCACCTGGTGGTCCCGGGGGATCCAGTTAGTGGCTGGGAAGCGATCGGCTTCTTTAATGCTTATTTTGACGGGGAAGGCGCGGTAACGGTCCCAGAACCCACCAGCATAGCCCTCCTAGGCCTCGGCCTTGCCGGTCTCGGCATCAGCCGCCGGACGCGCCAGTAACGCGACGCAGCCTGACGTGCACACCCCGCTTCGGCGGGGTACTGACAGGTCTGGCGAGTGATCACGAGACAGCCCCCAAATTCAGCCCTTAAAAACAGGACGCCCGTAAATGCAAAAAATTAAAACTATCCTCGCCCTCGGCGCGCTGTTAGGCAGTGCGGCTGCTTATGCCGGAAATTGCGATACCGGCACGGTGGAAGGCACGTACGCGATCACAGGGAATGGTTGGTCCACTAAGACGGTAGATAGCATTACTACCCGTACGCCTTTCAGCGGCGTTGGCGTGCGCCAGAATGATAGGAATGGCACCTTTTCGGTGTCTCAACAGTTCATTCAGGATGGTATCTCAGGTGGGCAAACGGCCTATTCAGGTACATACACGGTCAGTCCTCTCCCTAACACCAAAGGCACCTGCATCGTAAGTGACTTTGGAATACACCCGCATACGGGCGTGACTTCAGATAACGGGAACCACATTTCTGCTATCACCATTTCTCCGGGCAACACGATATCTTTCGAGTATGTTCGCGTCTCCAGATAAGCAACCCGTTTCCGGAGTCTCTCCGTAAGCGGCAATAACGCGACGCAACCTCACGTGCACACCCCGCTTCGGCGGGGTTTTTTAGCGCACGAACGTCGATTTAACGTCAGAGGCTAGGTCGACAATAGCGCGGCTATCGTGCATTCGGTTCCAGTCCATCGGCGAGGGGTATCCGGTGCAATAGCGGGTATCCTAGCGGGTATCAAACACGATAGTCTGGAGCGATGTCCTTATAAAACAAAAGGATATCCGCCTATGCTGCTAACAATAGAGAAGCAGCATCGCCTCGGCATATGCGCTCTCGCGTTTCGCCTTTGAATCGGACTGCGTGTATTCGTTGGTTTTGATGACGACACGCGCAATGTCGGCATGATCTCGAAACACCCGCGCGATCTCACGGTATAGCCAATTGGCCTTTTCGGAGGGCGATGTGACGCCTGCCGGATGGGATAGGCGAGTTTCGCCGGCGGCGTTCGCCAGACTAATGGCGGCGCCATCGTTGACGACGATGGCGTATCGCGGGCCGGTTGGGTCTGCGCGGAAGCCAAGCACCTTCATGCTGCAATCCCCTCGTCACCATCGACCTTTACGCGCCATTCGCCCGTCAGCAGCTTCTGCATCAGGCCGCGCTTTTGCCGGGTCCGGGTTTCGATTTCCGTGCTCAGTCGAGCGATGTCAGCGTTAGCGGTTTGCAGGACCTCGACGATGGCTCGCTGCTCGGCGAGCGGAGGCAGCGGGAATGGCAATTTAGAGAACTCGCTCCACCGCAGACTGCCGCGACGATCAACTGAAGCGCTCGTGCTGACCTTGAAAATGTGGCGATAGAGGCCTGTTTTCAGGACCGACTTCTTCGTAGCCGGCCCCGGCGAGCGTACCCGCTTAGCGTGTCATGAGCCTTCGGATAGCGTGGCATATCGCCGTGAAGCCACCGCGCCTGAACACAACCGCACGGCCTGCGTTACGTGACTTTGGCAAAGCGCGCCTCGGGTGATAACGCGTGTAAGCGGTCGCGTGCTTGTGTCTCGATCATCCAACCCGGGTACTCGATCGGCAATGCGCTAGCTTGGTTCAGCCGTTCCAACTGCGCAGCACTCAGCTGCAGCGTCGGTGCGGCCAGGTTGTCGCGCAGCTGCGCGTCGTCGCGTGCGCCAATGATCACGCTGGTGGTCACGCGTTGGTGAAGGAGCCAGGCAAGAGCTACGCGGGCAACCGATACGGCGTGTTCGTGTGCGACCGCGGCTAACGCGTCCAAAACTACATAACCCCGTGTCTCATCGACCGGGGGAAAATGAAAACTCGCGCGGCGTGCCCCTTCAGGGCCCTTGTGCGTACGTGAGAACTTTCCACTGAGGAAGCCGCCTGCCAGCGGGCTCCAGATGAGCAAGCCGACTTGCTCGGATTCCAGTAGCGGGCACAATTCACGTTCCAGATCGCGGCCGGCAAGCGAGTAATACGACTGCAGGGTCTCGAAGCGTGCCAGGCGGTCGTGCGCACTGATCCCCAGCGCCTTCATCAGGTGCCACGCCGCCAAGTTCGACGCGCCGATATAGCGGACTTTGCCCGCCCGGACCAAATCGTCGAGCGCGCGCAGCGTTTCCTCCCAAGGTGACAAGGCGTCGTAGCCATGAATTTGATAAAGGTCGATGTAATCGGTGCGGAGCCGGCGCAAACTGCGATCGATGGAGTCCAAAATGTGACCCCGCGACAGACCGACATCATTGGGTCCTGGACCCACCCGTCCGCGGACCTTGGTTGCCACGACGACTTCGGGTCGACGAGCACCGAGCGCCTTCCCCAGCATTTGTTCCGAGCCGCCACTCGAGTAAGTGTCCGCCGTATCGAAAAAATTGATGCCCTCATCAAGACAGGTGGCGATGAGACGATCGGCCTCGGCCTGGGTCGTTTCGCCGATCACCTTGTACATCCCATCGCCGCCGAACGTCATCGTTCCAAAGCATAGCGCTGAGACCCGCAAACCGGTTCTGCCCAACGGTCGATAGTTCATCTGTCTCTCCTCATGTGATGGATGGCAACGGACAGCGGTCTTGATCGGATGGCCGTGTTTAACTGCCCGAATCGGCCTGCCGTTCCGGCCACTCAGTTGCTCGACCCGGATCCGCTGATCCGTAGCCTCCGGTATTTTAGGTTTTTATGCACGCTTCAGACCGGTAGCGGCGTCGGGTCTACCCACACGCAGACACTCGCCTCACCTTTCAGCGGCTTTATGGGCTCGCTTCCCTATAGTCAGCGAACGCAGCAAATCTGCCAAACGGAAGCGGGCGACGGCGCTGAGATCGTCGGGCGCGGTACGGGCAGGACGCGCGTCCCGCTGAAAGTCGGCCACATCTATCCCAAGCGCTCGCGGTCTTTGCGTAATGGCCACGAGGACCAGGAACCCTGCCGAGAAAGGGGCGCAGGGACTGCGGGTTGCGCGATGGAGGCACTTGAGGCCAGGGGCGGCACCGCCAGCCCTCGGAGCCAAGAAAAGGCCCCGCAATTCGACCCAAGCCTCGTCGCTACACCGCAAGAAGTTGGTTCGAACGCGCTTAAAGCTGCGTGTTGAGGACGCGCGGTGCGCGGCCGATTCGATGAGCCAGCACGCATGAGCCGCCGCCGGATATGTTCGGCGCGCACGCGCCCGGAAATTTTTCCTTAACATCCTCGGGCGACATGTGCGCTGCCGCAGACGGACAAACCGTTCACCCTCCGAGCGCCGCCAGAAACGCCGATTCGATACCGAACAGAATGCTGTTGACAGCACGATGGGGCAGGCGCGGGTGTCCGCCAGCCCCAAATGTGTCTAACTGAAAATTTTCCCGAAAATAAGGAGACATGCACAATTGTGTCCAACTTTCTCACCTAATGTTCGCCCACTGGGGTTGTGGTTCCCGTGCCTGTGTGTGGTCGCTTGCAGCGGGCGCTCAGGGGGCTAACCGGATAATCAGCGGGGTTGAGGCACCCATCGCAGAACAAGCTCGTTATGAAAAGATCCTTCAATCCTCTACCCGATCATCGGCTTTGGTCCGCGCGCATGGCGGTGGGACGCCTGTATCCCGGATTTCCGGGCGGTATTGTCCGGCTGCGGGGTTTGGTTTTCTCACGCGCGGCGCGCGCTGCTCAGTCTCAGGATGTCATCCCTTCAACCGATGGCGCGGTGCTTGATGGCATACAGTATTTGCGTGCCTTAGGGGCGCTAATGGTGGTGGCCATCCATGCACGGTTTTATTTTGGTGAGGCAGTCTGGGTCTCGCTCGGCACCGGCGGCGCCACTTTGATGTCCTTTTTTGTGATTAGCGCCTTTGTCATTGCCTATACGACCGATCAGATTTGTCAGGTCGGATTTTCACGCCTTTCCGGGAGTTTCCTTAGAAAGCGCCTCCTGCGGATCCTGCCCCTTTACTGGCTAGCCTTGTTCTTGGAATGCGCGGGGCACTGGGTTTCCTGGATTAACACGAGTCATTCGATCCGGGCGCTGTACTGGAACTGGAATCAGTATCTCTCCGCTTGTGTCATGGACGCTTTTTTCATTCCTCATCCGAGCGTCGAATATTCCGGTCACGTCTGGCCCATCATCGTGCCCGCCTGGACGCTTAATTACGAGATGCCGTTCTATTTTTTATTCGCAGCCGCGCTTTTGGGCGGGCGATTTAAATACCTGATCGCCCTAGGAGGGCTTGGGTTGGCCGCAGCGATAGGCGCCTGGCAAGGTGACAGCGGATGGTTTGGAAAATTGTATGGCGGATCGGTTTTTATGGAATTCGCGCTCGGCCTCGGATTGTTCTTGATGTACAAACACGGCAAGCGATTCGGTCCGCGAGGTTTACATGCCGTCGGGATCCTCGTGTTCGGTACAGTTGCCGTCTATATAGGCGCTTGGATGCATGCGCGTTTTTGGGTTGCTATCGGGGCCGCGCTCTTGATATGGGGATCGGCGTTCCTGCCAAGATCAGCACACCTTTTTCTGAAAGTCTTGAAATACATCGGAGATGCTTCCTATTGCATCTATCTTTTCCATACGGTGATCGCATTTCATTTGGCGCATTTGATTCTTGACCGCTTTACCAACGTGAAGACGCAAGTCGCACAGGGACACCACGCGCAGTTGACCATCGCCGCGACGATTCTTTTTACGGTACTCCTCAGTACGGTCGTAGGCATCCTGCTGCATGAAACGCTGGAGAAGCCTTTGGCCAGACGCCTGTTCCGGGCGCCAGCCCGAGTCCCGCGCCCTGCGCCCTGCGCCGGTGATCTCAGCCCAACTCAACGCAGAGCGCTAAAGTCGGGTAGCCTCTGACGGGCGAATGGGTTGAGTGCGCCAAATAACTGCCCGGGGGCCCTTAAACCCTGACGCGGGTATGCACCGAACCCGTTCGGGCGAGTCTCTTCACTGGCTTATCCGGGTTGACGCCCGTGAGGCGCCTATTGCGCGTGCCTTGAGAGGATCGATAACCCAGGGTTGCGACTTGCTTACGGCCCGCGCGCGTGGATAGCCTGAGAGCACGACAGGCGGACGGTAAGGCATTATCGCCCAGCAGCGCCCGGATCCCCGCCAACGGTTAGGTCCGCGGCGGGGATAATCTTGCCAGTCACCTCATCGCGACGCCGCGGACGGTGCACGCGCCCCGGCGACTACCGGGTTGAACAGGACGACGCTTGCGGCCGCTCACGCTTTGAGGTGTCGACAGGTGCGCGGAAATGATAGCGCCAGCACCGTCAGTGTGACTTCATGCGTGCAGCGCCTCCAGACCGGCCTGTGCGGCGCTGATGGCACCCGTCACGAAGGCCACCTCAACGCCGGCCCGCATGAGGACGCTGAGGCCGATCAGCGTGGCCACCAAACGCTTGCTCTGCGTCTCGCACACGGTCTGTGGTGGTAATTCGCCGCGGGCTTTTGCGTTGCGCAGGGCATTGAGGATGGCCTTGTCCATATAGTCGATATGGCTTGCCACGTAGTCATGACTGGCGGGATCGCTGGCGGCCCGTTCGCTGGCGACATTGCAGGCCAAGCAGCCCAGAGCCGCGTCGGGAGCGGCCGCTCTGTCCGCGAACAAATTGAGCAGTTGATCGAGCGTCTCGAGTCCGGCATCGGGCTGCAGGAGCGCGCCGAAGACGTGGGTCACCACCTCGCGTCGGTAGAGGGCAAGGGCGGCTTCGTACAGTCCCTGCTTGGATTCGAATTCGGCGAACAGGCTATAGCTGTTGATGCCCATCTGCGCGGCCAGATTTTGGGTCGAGGTCGCCTCAAATCCTCCGCGCCAGAACAGTTGCATGGCTTTGCGCGTCACGTTTTCACGCTCATAGGTTTTGGGTCTGCCCATGCTAATCTCCAAGTATCCAACTGCTTGCTTGGTTTTTATTCTAGCGCCTGACATAATCATCAGCCTAGCGGTTTATGCCGAAACTGAGTCATCAGACTCAGGCTCACCCGCTAATCGGTAAGGCGGGCGGCGATGATTTTATTTTTTCGACGGGCCCAGACGCGGAGCGTAGTGGTCCGTCCCTTCAAAACACGGGGAGAATCTGCACATGACCGAAACATCGGACTATACGCCACCCAAGGTCTGGCAATGGGATTCAGAGTCCGGCGGCACCTGGGCCAAAATTAACCGGCCTGTGGCAGGTGAGACGCACGAAAAAACTCTCCCGGTCGGCGTCCATCCCCTGCAGCTCTATTCCCTCGGCACCCCGAATGGCGTGAAGGTCACGATCCTGCTGGAAGAGCTCCTGGCGTTGGGTAAAACGGGCGCTGAATATGATGCCTGGCTTATCGATATTGGAGCGGGTGATCAGTTCGGTAGCGGTTTTGTCCAGATTAACCCGAATTCCAAGATCCCGGCCTTGCTTGATCACAGCGTCACGCCAGCCATCCGGGTGTTTGAATCGGCGGCGATTCTTTTTTATCTGGCTGAAAAATTTGAGGCTTTCCTGCCGATCACCGCGGCGCAACGGGCCGAGTGTCTGTCCTGGGTGTTCTGGCAGATGGGGAGCGCGCCTTATCTGGGCGGTGGGTTCGGGCATTTCTACAGCTACGCGCCGACTAAAATCGAGTACTGCATCAATCGCTTTACGATGGAAGTGAAGCGCCAACTCGACGTGTTGGATCGCAATCTTTCGACCCGTCGCTATCTCTGCGGGGACGAATACACGCTCGCCGATATCGCGGTATATCCGTGGTATGGCGCGCTGGTCACCCAAGATCTCTATGGTGCGGCAGAATTTCTGGACGTTGCTTCTTACCAGCACGTCGTGCGGTGGGCGCTTGATCTGGAAGCACGCCCGGCAGTGCAGCGCGGTCGCCGCGTGAACAAAACGTGGGGGCCGGAAGAAGGGCAACTTCGGGAGCGGCATGACGCCGGTGATTTCGACAAAACGCCGGGGGCTTAACGCCTACGCTATTCGTCCGACGGGGCGCAGGCCTTCACGCGCAAAGCCCCGTCACGGGACGAACCGCGTGAAAACCGCTCCGATTTCAGGCGGGTGACGGGGTGGGTACCACGAACCGCTCAAGACTGGAGATTAATCCCCATGACGGGTAACGATCACGATATTCTGCAGGTCATGCATACGATGCGTGCCATGCGTCGCTTGAAACCAGATCCGGTGCCGGACCAGCTGATAGCGAAAATCCTCGATGCCGGCGTGTGTGCGCCGAGCGGTCAGAATTTGCAGCGCTGGTCTTTCCTGGTAGTCGACGATGTCGACGGTAAGAAATTCTTCGGCGAGCGCTACGCTTATTGGCTGCGCGAACGTTTCGCCGCGTCGCTGCGCAATGTTGATGACAGCACCTCGGAAGGGCGTCAGATCAAAGCGGCCTTACATCTCGGGGATCACATGCATGAGGTCCCGATTTTGTTATTTTGCTGCGGTACCCGCGACTGGCCTTTTGCGGTGCCCGCAGAGCAGCGCGTCGGGCGCGCGCCGCCGTCCTATGGCTCCATTTATCCCTGCGTGCAGAACATCCTGTTGGCCTGCCGCGCACTCGGGCTGGGGGCCAGTTTGACGACCATGCATCAAATGTTCGAGGACGACATGCACAGTTTTTTTGGCATTCCAGAATCGCATGGCGTGGTCTCGGTTATTCCGATCGGCTTCCCGCTCGGCAAGTTCGGGCCGGTCACCCGCGAACCGGCCGCAAACAAAACCCATTTCAATCGGTGGGGACAACATAAACCAGGACTCGCGTCGCCGGTCGCTTAAGGGGCGCGGCATGGCGTCGGGCGCACCATCGACCTCGGCGAGGGCGCTTTATTTCAAGGATGAAGCGTTGCCGCGCGCGATCTGGAGTCCGCTGCCCCGGCAAGGGCGGTCTACGTGACAAACGCGCGGACGGCGGTGTCGTCACCGTCTGGGTGATCCGCACGGTTCACGGTTGTTCAGAGGCGCTGATTGGTGACCGGTGGTAGCCGTGGCCGTTGAATTTCGATGAAGTCGTGCGCCGTCTCTCGATGACAGGCATTACAGGCGTCGGTGAGGGCGTCGAAGGCCTGGCGAAACCGGGTGGGATCGTGACCGTCGATCGCCGCGCCAAGCGCGTCGATGGGCTTATGGGTATGGGTGGCGATCAACGCCGCCACGGGTCTGCCTTTGAACACCGGGATCGCCGCCGTGATGGCTTCTAAAGTCTCCTCGAGCTCGCCGAGTTCGTACTTTGCCAGTGCCCAATGACGCCGCTGCCCCGCGAACCATAATTTCGCGTGATGGAGTTGGTTGGTGGTCATGTATTCGCCGAGTCCTGGACCCTGAGCCGGCGGGACGTTGTCGGCAGGCAGGGCTTCCAGCGGCAGCAGGATGAGCAAGCCGAGGAGGGCACGACCTACCCGCCCCCTCCAAGGCCGCTGACACCGCATGTGTTGCGGGGATTGGCTCGGTTTTCTGGCGTGCGTGCGCGGTCGGGCGGTCACGGCGTGGGCGCGAACGCTTCCACGGCGCGCCAGCAGACGGCTGCGGGGTTCTCCGGGTCGATGGGTACCATCGGCACGTGCGTGGCGCCTGCGGCCAGGTGGGCCTCGACGCGTGACCACACGGTTTTCTCGTCGCCCCAGGCAAGCATCGCGTCGATCAGTCGATCGCTGCCGCCATGCGCAAAATCGGCATCGGTGTACCCGGAGTCGCGCCACATATTGACGTAGTTAGGCAGTTCAAGGTATAGCCCGAGCAGCTGTCGCCCGACGCGTCGGGCGACGGAAGCATCTTTCGTCAGGCATACCCGCACCTGCGGCACGATCCACGGGTGAGGGCCTAAGATTTCTCTCGATTTCGCAGTGTGCTCTGGCGTGGTGTTCACCGGATGGGCACCCTGCGCGATACGGCCCGCCAAAGCGGTCATCTTCGGGCCGAGCGCCGCGAGCATGAGGGGCATCACCCCGACCGCCGCTTCTAACGCGCCCTCAGCGGTACGGCTGACAGGTTGTTCGGTCATCCCGTCAACCACCAGGTTCTTTTTGATGGCGATCATCTTGTGGCTGGCGGCGATATTGTTGACGTAGGCCTCCATGGTGGCGAGCGGCTTGCCGTACGTATGCCCGCGAAGATTCACGAACATGGTGTGGGAGACGCCAAGACCGAGCAGGAAGCGCCCATTCGATTGCTCGGTCAGCGTCTGCTGCATCATGGCGCAGGCCATCGGATCTCGGCTGTAGATGTTGACGATCCCGGTGGCGGCGATAAGCTTGCTGGTATTGGCAAGCACCCAGCTTGCCGCGAGCACGGGTTCGCGTCCGACCGCTTCCGGAAACCACACAGCGCCGTAGCCGAGGCGCTCAAAGCGCTGCGCTGCTGTCGCGAGTGCTGAGGCACTCATGCCCTCGCTGAAAAGAAAAATGCCGCGTTGCGTCAGATCCATGGAGAGCTCCTTACCGAACTGTGAGCGAAAAGTGTCGTGTCGGCAGGTTACGCTAAACCCAGCAGCTGAGCATCCCGCAGGTGACGGGCCGCACCGCGATCCGCAGCCGGGACCTCGGCATGTTCGTCAGTAATGTGGGCTGCTGGCGACAGATCGGACGTGCTGTCTCAATTGCCAAGCACCTAAAATTTTTGAGACTTTTTGTCCGGGAGAAGGATTTCCTTGTGCACGATACCCGACTTGCGCGTGTAGTCGTGCGTGATGTCCTGTCGCTCGTCATACAGGCGTTCGCCCGCCCGATAGGCGGCAGCCGCGACCGGGCTCTGCCCGGCCGAGCGCTCCGTCTATGTCACTAGCAGCGACGTTCCGAATGCACGCTATTGATGATGGGCTGAGGTGAGTCCGCGATGGTGCGTGCACGGCCGCTTGGCCGTCCACGTTTTGTGCTGTGCTATACGCCGTCGGGCACTCGCCGCGACGGACATGGGTGTCCGGCCCGCTTAATGAGCC
Organism: uncultured Pseudomonadota bacterium; assembly: GCA_903825645.1. Classification (GTDB taxonomy): domain Bacteria; phylum Pseudomonadota; class Gammaproteobacteria; genus CAIKBL01. The sequence goes on from CAIKBL010000012.1 coordinate 10,939, forward strand.
ACTGCGGCCTGCGGTACCTGCCAGACTTTCAGGAATTTGCCTTTGTAGTCATCCCCGAAGCCCTTGTCATAATCGGCGGGCACGCCCGCTTCAGCGGCGTTTTCCCGGGTGAAGATCCGGTACGGAAGCGCTAGGCTTTTGACCGCACGTTGGCCGGCCAAGATGCGCATCTCGGCATCCGCAATGGCGTACCCGGCCCAGACCAGTCCCTCGCCGATGACCATTTCGACCTTGCCTTCGCGCACCAAATCGATCGCGGTCGGCCATCCGTTGAAACCGAGAATATGAACGCGATTCTCCGCATGGACCTCGGCCAGCGTCTTGGCAATATCAGCGGCCATGTAGTCGTAGATGCCAATGATGTAGGTTAGCTTGGGGTCGCTCGCGACCGCAGCGCGCACCGCGGGTGGAATTTTGGTTGCCCAGTCGCTAATCGCGGACAAATCCTTGATGACATAATGGATGTCGCTGCCACCATAGCGGCCGAATTCGGCGGTGATGCCGCGCTGCAAGACTCGACTAGACGAGAGCTCGCCGGAGACCAACACCAGGACGTGCGCATGGGGATCCTTAGTGATGATCCAGTCCGCCATCAACCGTCCCGCCCTGCCGTAGTCGTTCGGAACACTGTATGTCACGTTGGGTACTTTGATACCCACACCATACTGGTGAGACGCCACGACCGGGATCCCGGCCGCCTTGACGGCCTCAATCTCCGGCTTGAGATCCTTCGGATCTGGACACGCGAGGAGATCGACCAATGACGGCTTGGTCGCGATGGCATTGGCCAGCCCCTGGCGGTATTCCGACATCTTAGCCCGATTGACCCAGACCGATATCGGATATTCGACGGCTTCCGAGGCGTCTTTCATGCCGCTGATGATATGAGCACCAAAGGTCAGGTTGGGGGCGCACGGAATCGTCAGAATGGATTTTCCCGCCATGGCTTTGCGTGCATCGAAGGCGGGGCCGGGATTGATGAACTTGGGTTTCTCCGTCAATCCTTCGAGTTCATGTCTGGCATGTGCCTGGTCGGCGATTTTTTCGGCGGCGACGACGGGTAGGCTAGAAAACGCGATCGGTAGACTGACGATCAGTCCGACGAGCGCACGGGGAAGCGGAATCTTCATCTGCAAAATATCCTTTGTGGTGGATGACCTGCGACGTCGCCTCAGCGACGGTGGACAGGAGCGTGTTGAGGCGGATTATTTTTGGGTATGGCGCGGGACCCATTCGGGCATGCGATGCGGGAACCGCACGGTAAGCTTGAGGACCCACCAGAGAGGACCCGAGCCATTAGGAATGATCCCGAGTCCTAATGCAAATTAATCGCAGTAGACGCGCCGCGCGGTGACACGCCTGGCGCGCTTGAGGAGATTCGGACCGTCCACCCAACGGCACCAGGCTTCCGTACCACACGCGGCACCGGTCCGTCACGACAGCGGTCTACAGCGCTTGCGCGCTGGGGGATGTCATCGCGCCATCACGCGAAATATTTCCCAATGGGGCTTCAGATAACGAACAGCCGACTCCCGCAAGGGGAGGAGATGGCGCCGGTAATGCGTTATCTCCTGAGACGGTTTCTCGCTCAGCGGCCAGCGGCTATCGGACTTTGTGGCATCTAAGCAAGTAACGCCCCGCAACCGGCGCTGTCGAGCCAGCTTCGGTGGGGCTTGGCTTTGGGGGGATATCCCCTATCTGGCAGCACAGGAAGTATTATAGCGCGTGGATGTAAAGCGCACTTTACAAATGGGGGGTCGGTTATAGGGGTTTTTTCTTATGAATTTTACAGTTCAATGTTTGGGAAAATCTGAACTTAAAGAAAAAAGATAATTTTATCAGTCTGTTATAGCTTAATTTCAGGTATTGGTCCGAATTTTGCTAGAACTTATTTCAAATCGTTCTTAACAAACCTGTGGCGCTGACAAACGAGCGTTATCCGTAAAGTCACGGGGGCCGGCTATAGGAAATGCGATGGATCTACGCGACAGCCTAAAACGCCCTAAAACATGGAACCAGTTAGGCAGCGCTGCGAATCCGGTACCCGGCCACGACGATGCGGTCCGGGGCATTTAAGTGGCGATCTCGACCTGTTGTGACCGAGGGGTTCCTGCGCGACGCAGATACTCTCGGCTCTCCGTTACAAGAATTTAAGGGCGGCAATCTCGCTGGTTCTATGCATTGGATAAACACACGCCGACACGAAGTCCGATTCGTGGTGCCTCGCCAACTTGGCGTCGCGCCTGTCGCGCGCCTTGCTCGCGAACAAACGGCTCACCTGCTCGTCGCTGACCATCACCTCGTCGACCGCATTCCCCGACGCAGGGCGGTCGCCGCCCAAAGACCTGAGCAAGGCCGGACGTGTGTGTATTACCCGCGTATTGCGATGGTCTGCTGTGGGCGTGAAGCGATTCTCGATGACTGACGATCGCCATCGAAAAAAAAGTAGCGCGGCGCAAAACCGTGACTTTTACTCGAATCAAGTTGGCCCGAACAGTCAACGCACGGCAGAGAGTCGCTTGATGCGTAGAACAGGACAAGTCCTGCTGACGGTGCTGCTTATGGTCGCGGCGGTTAGCCAGGTACAGTCTGCCGAGAAGATGGTATCGCAACGCTACGAAGAAGCGTTGTCGCTGTATCAAAAGGGTGACTTTCTCGCATCGGTGACGCAGCTCAAAAATGGTCTCCAGACAGCCCCACGCCATCTTCCTTCCCGAATCTTGTTGGCGCGTGCTTATCTAGCGCAGGGTTTCGGCGCTGATGCTGAACGCGAAATCAAGAAAGCCGCGACAGAGGGCGCAGACAAATCGCTGACGGTGCCTGTGCTCGCAGCCGCCTACCTCAGGCAGTTTATGGGTAGGCGGCTCCTGAAAGAATTACAGCCTGATGGATTGACGAGTCAGGCCAAGGAAGAGCTTCTGTTGGTGCGTGCCGAAGCGTATCTCAATATGGGTGATAACCCCAGCGCGATTGATACTTTTCATCAAGCGGAAGTCCTGGTGCCGGGCGGTTCTCGCGCGCTGGTAGGCCGAGCGCTTGTGGCGCTTCGGCAGGGGCAGCTCGAGGTGGCGGTCCAGCTCTCAGAAAAAGCAGTCAGATTCAACGCGGACGATTCGGCCGCGCTCACCGCGCGCGCGATTGCTCGTCAGTTTCAGGGAAACCTACTGCAGGCTCTTGATGATTATGATAAGGCTATAAAGCTGACGCCCGCTCTTCATGACGCCCGCATCGGGCGGATCGCGCTTCTCTTGCGTTTGGGACGCGACGATGAGGCGGATGCTGATTTGCGTTATGAGGCACAGCAAAACCGCACAGATCCTCGCGGTGCTTATCTTCATGTCATTAGGTTAGCGCGTGAGGGGGACACCGCAGGCGCGGGCGCCGTCTTGTCTGACGTGAATTCTCTCGTTAAGCGCATGGATCCGGAGTGGGTCGCGAATAATGTGCAGTTGTTAGGTCTTGCCGGAATCGCTAACTACGGATTAGGTGCCTTTGAATTGGCGCATCGGTATTTTGACATGGCACTTGCGGCGAGTCCCCGATCCGTTTCGTTCAGAAAAATACTCGCGGCTACTAACCTGTCACTCCACGCGCCTGATTCCGCCCTTAAGGTGCTTGAGGATGCAGATAGCGACGGGCCTCAAGATATCCCGATCCTTACCCTTCGTGCACAAGCTTGGATGATGAAGGGGGGGGCTGAGACCGCGTTACGACTGTTGAAAGAGGTGGGTAAGCTGCCGAAAACCGTGCCAGGGATCCAGACCGCTATCGCGTTGAACGACTTGTCTCGAGGGAAAATCGATCAGGCGCAGGCTGGGTTGACCGCAGTGCTCCACGACGCACCGAGTAATGTGCGGGCCAATCTGATGATGGCGGTGCTAGATGAACAACGCGGCGATTATCAGGCGGCGGACGCGATTGCAAAAAAACTGTTGGGTCAGGCGCCGGACAATCTGGTGCTGCTCAACTTGTCAGCGAGTGCGCGAGCTGGTCTGGGCGATCGGATCACAGCCCGGAGAAGCTTGGCGCAGTGTTTGATCGTCCAGCCCAAATTCGCAATTGCTTCGATTAATCTTTCCCGGCTTGATGTCGCCGAGGGCCATTACGACGCGGCGCGCCTGACGCTCCAGACGGCGCTGAAAGACGACCCGGCCAGTAGCGAAATTTCACTCGATCTGGCCAAACTTGAAGACAACACCGGAAATCATGAAGCGGCAATACGCGTGCTTGAAAAATCGCGGACTGCAACAAACAATTTGTCGTTAGCCGAGCGAGATTATCTTATCAAACTCCTCCTGGAGGCGAAGGACCTTGACCGCGCCAAAACCGAGATTGTGGATGCGAAGGTGCACTTTCCGAAAAACATACGCCTACTGCAATGGGAGGTGCAACTACTGGAGGTGCGAGGAGAGCCTGAACGCGCTAGAGGACCCTTCAAAGAAATGACTGATTTGGCAGGCGACGATACTACCGGACTCACCAGAATTGCCCTGCAGCAAATTGCGTTTCGCTTACCGGAAGATGCGCGATACACCGTCGCCAAGGCGCAGCGAGCTGATCCAGATTTTTTGCCGGCTTGGGTTGTGGGGGCAGACCTCGCCATGAAGCGTGGCGACAAAGCCGCTGCAGCGCAGCAGATTAAAGAGATAACGGACCGCGAGCCTGATGCGCCGGTCGTGGCGAGGCTTGCCGGCGACTATGCCCTGTTGGCGAACGATGCCACGACCGCCTTGGTGCATTTCCATCGCTTCTATGGGCTTAATCCTTCGCCGTTCGCTATGGCGCGTGTGGCAAGCGCGCTCATGAGCGTAAAGCGCTTCTCCGAGGCGGCGCGGTGGGTAGCTGATTGGTTAAATACCCATCCCAAGGATGAGGCGGCGCAAAAATTACTCGCCGCCGTGTATGACGCCGACGGCAAGCGGGCTGCGGCACGGGATACGCTCGCCCGTCTTATTAACCAATCGCCCAATGATTCAGAAAGCCTGAACAATCTGGCCTATCTTAGCGAGCAGACAGGTCAACCCAATGCGCTCGAATTTGCACGGCGCGCGTATGCGTTAGCACCAGAAAGCGCAGAGATCAATGACACGCTAGGTTGGATTCTTGTCAGGCATGAACAACCGGAAGAGGGATTGGGTTATCTCCGGGAAGCGGAAGTCCGTTCCATGCAATCCAAGGTGTTCAAGTATCACATCGCGATGGCCCACGCAGCCCTTCATCATAACCGTGATGCACTGACGGCGGTCACCGACGCTTTAGAGGATGACACTGCATTTGCGGAGCGTGATGACGCCAAAACGCTTCAGGCGAAATTGGCACAGGGGACACTGGAGACGACTACCTTGGGTGCCGCCGGACGTCTAGGACGGTAGCGACAAATGAATCTTTATTTCACACGGAATCATGCTCCCGCGCAGCCGGATGCGCATGTTAAGGATTGCACGGCATTGAATAAACGTACGAGCCGACGCTATTTTAATGAGGTGGCGCCGGGGATTTCTCGTCCGTGGTAATTCTATGACAGCCGCCGGAGCGATGCGCGAGATGCAAAAAGCAAAAGGAATTGTCCGCGGCGGTATCGTCTATGGGTTGCGCTTGCTCGCGATCGCGCTGGCCGCGACCGCGCCGGCGCAAGCAGGTTCAACCTTTCAGATTTATCCGGACGCGGTCGCGAGTTGTGCGGCGAACGCTTGTTTCGGCGACAGTAGCGAGGTGAGCCCCACCGGGGGCAACAGCGGTGCGGATCTCCGTCCGCGTTCAAACCCGACGGGTGCGGTGAAAAATATGCTGCTGGTGCTTGCCGTCCCTAATGAGGCGACAAATCTTCTCGACCGCGATCCCATTTCAAGCGTGACCTATTATCCTAACGCTGTCACCAGAACCTCAGGCGCTTTAGGGAGCGCCCATAATCATGCGCCGCTCTCGACTATTTCAAACGAGGGGCTACCGGCTGTGGGTGAGGGACACGCTACAGGCGGGCATTTTCAGCAAAGCGTAGCGACCGCAGCTATTTATGCGATGCTTGGAGTGGCGCAGGTGAAAATCTCGAATCCTGTTGCAAAACCGAATACTTGGGACGGGCAAGTCAATTTGCTGACAGCCACGCATTCCGACCGCGCTTTTTTGAGTTTTCAGCTGCCGATGAATGTGATATCGGACGGTAATGATTTAATCGATGCGCTGCTTAATGACTGCGCCGTGCCTGTGGGGGGCCACGCGTACGATCACTAATGCCTGAAACGCACGAGACTCGAACACCGGCCAATCCAGCGCAGTAAGCAGGGGCACGCATGAACGACACGGTGGCGGATCTTCAAAAAGAGAAGCGCGTCTTGTCGCTCGCTTCTGTCGGGGCAGCTGATGAGTGATCAATACCCGCGGCTCTGATCACGGCGTTCTCAGTGCGCTGCTGGATACGCAAGACTTCGTGACACGCCCCCCCTCAAACGGGTATCGGCGTGGCGCGCCACTGGGCGAATGCGGGATCTGAGCCTGGTCGAAAATCACGTGGTTGAGAAACCACTGTCCGCCCTTAAAACGGATATCAACCGTGTCCCCACATTCCCAGCATCCATGAGATCCGCGCCATAGTGAACCGCCGTCAGGGGTTCGACGAGAGGGTCGCCACTGTACAAACCCACCGCAGGACGCCTTCGCGGCTGGGGCCCACAAACGGCAGATCAAAAAACCAGAGACATCTCGGACTCATCAGGGCTTTCCGGAGACGAGCGCGCACAATTTCTCGGCATCCACAAACAAGCGGGGGACATCCTTAACGCCGTTACAAAACCGCGCTAAGGGGGCATCCGTCATGAGCGCTGCTGGACACGCGTCGCAGTAACGCCCCGTCATCTGATATTGCCAACTGTCCCGCAGTTTTCCTTATCGACGCTCCAGATGTCCACGCGCGGGCCGTTAGTCGGGCTAATCGTTACCCACTGTTTCAGTGTCAGGAGGTCTCGTGCGTCATGCCATTCAAGTCCTCGCGCTCGGCGCGATCGCATGTAATGTTAACGCTGACAACCGCACGTCATTTACGGCGCCGAGGGCGGCATCCCACGCGGATCGACCGCTGGTCATCCATTCGACGGTGGAAGCCATGGGCAAGGTACGAAAAGCTCACCGAAGCGCCACCGGTTCGACGGTGGCCCCTAGCCAGCTGGCGTATAAGGGCGGTATCGGCGGTAACGGTGTCGAGATTACGCCGAAGATCTATCTGATCCTCTGGGGCGCACAGTGGAGCCGAGATCCGGCTGGCGAGGCAAGCCTCCTGCAAGGTTTTTACAGCAATATGGGGGGCACGCAGTGGCTCAGCGACGTGACGCAATACTGTCAAGGCCTTCCCGTGGGCACCACGAATTGCAATGGCGCTGGCGCGGCGGCCGGTAATGGCGCGGGCATGCTGGCGGGAGTCTGGTCTGATAACGCGAGCGCTGCCCCTACGCATCCTACGCAAACGCAGCTTGCAGCGGAAGCGTTGAATGCAGCTAATCACTTCGGTAACGCAACGGTCGCCGCGAACGTTAACGTTCACTATGTTGTCGCCACGGCCCACAACAACAACACGTCGGGCTTCGGCACTCAGTTTTGCGCCTGGCACAGTTGGACAAACTCGAGTACTCGCATCGCCTACACGAACTTGCCCTACATGACGGATGCGGGGGCGAGCTGCGGCGCCAATTTTAATAGCCTTGGTCCCAATGCGGGGATCACCATCGTGGCCGGTCACGAAGTGGCTGAGACCATCACCGATCCCTTCCCGAGTACTGGTTGGGTGGACGGAGGGGGGGCGGAGATCGGTGACAAATGTGCCTGGATTGGGACGGGGAAGATCGGCGCTGCGCAGAGTCTAAGCATGGGCGGCGCTGTCTATCCCCTGCAGTCGTTGTGGAGCAACGCCTCATCCAGCTGCACCGTGACGGGCCGCTAGCGTTCGGGGCATCGCGTCTGCCATCCTCATGGCAGGGCGCGGGTTGAGAAGCGCGAAGGCGGCAGGCACCGCGCCCCTCAACCCCTCCTGGCGCCCGTTGCTCGGCCGCACCTCTTCCACGGTAGCGGTCGTCGATGCGAAGGACAGCGGCCTTGCCGAGCGCCGTGACGATTTCGACCTTTGGCTTATCTGTTGTCCAGGCGTTTCCCACGTCAGTGCGTTCGCCGCGTTGCGCTTTACATGATGACGGCGTCCCCACCTCGCGCGTCAGTACCGTAACGCCTTTTCACGCCTGCTCAATGCCGACCCGTTAGCACGGGTGCTGATGATGGGGACCGCTCAGCGTGACTTATTCGTTCCGACCCTGCGCGCTACCGCCGCAACTTACCTGCCCACGGGCGGGCACGTGTTTGATGTGGGCGCCGGCGATGGACAGACCTTCGCCTTGATTGCTGACGTCATGCCCGCCGGGACTACGGTGTCTTTCGAAGCGCCTAATCTCGATTACTTCGCCGACTATCGAGATGTCCTTACGCGTCTAACGTATCTACAGTCGGGATGTGCACTGTCGGTCGGCTTTGATGATCTCGATGCCGTCGCTGAGCACCGGGCTGCGGATGTGCCGGCGGACGCCAGCCAAGATCTCGTGATGGCGCTACACATGATTTACTGTCTCGCCGATCTGCCGGCGGGGCTCTCGCGGATGGCGCGTTTCGTGCGTCCGGGCGGCATGTTGTTCATCGTGTTCGCGGATGAAACCACCGGCTATATGGGGTGCACTGGAGGCGTTCGTGGCCTCCGCTAGCGGCGATGGTCACGCACACGGTCTCGCAGCGATTGCGCAGCGGCAGCACTTGCTCGGGCCATCAGAACAGGGCGGTGGGGCGTTACGAAGCCTGCTGCATCTGCAGCTGCCAGCCGCCGAGTTCACGCTCGAAACCGTGCGGCAACCCAGTCGGCTGTACGGGCATAGCCTCGCGGATCTTATTACGCTGGCTGACATCACTGCCCTTGCCGGCGTCGACGATTTGACCAAATTCGATGCCGCCTGCCAGCTATTGCGCACGGCGCCGGGATCGGTCGGTCTGCGTATCGAGGAGAACGGGGTGCACGCCGGCATGTGGAGCGTGCGCCAGCCCCAATTCATCACCAGGCTGTGTCGTTGCTCCGGCTGAAGCCGCTCACCGTACTGCCGCCGGCTGAGCCAGGACGAAGTCAGTGTACAGGCGCACCCGCAAATGCCGCCGGGGAGCGTCCCCAGACACCGGCGCGGCGGCCGCCGCGGGAAAACCGATTGTCTTCACGTTCTCACGGCGCGCTAATAAAGGGGGCATAAAAAACGTCGTGGGCACGATGGTTGTGTCCGTGCGCGGTGCGGCAAGTGGGCGGGTGGCGATGTCGCCTGGCGGCGAGCTTGGCAACTGTCGGATGAAGACGCTGACAGGGCACGAAGAGGCGCAAGCGCTGGTTTGGAGATCTGTCAGTGATTTTAAAAATAAGTCTAAAAATAAACTATTTAAAGACAATTAAATTATTTAAAAGACTAAAAATAAAATAAATCTCTCAATATTTAATTTTTTAATCTAAAAATAGACCTTTAATTTTAAAATTAAATTTTAAGAGGCTATTATTAGGTTATAACATTGCATGAAATGACTAATCATGAGGTGGCACGTGCACTGGCGTGCGGCGCTGAGGGCTTGGCGGATATCTCCCGATGGCGCGCGTTTGACCCAAGCCGAGCTCGCCCATAAAAGCGGCATCGGTCTGACACCCTTGAAACGGTTTGAAAAGATGGGCGCGATAACCTTGCGCAATTTAATCGCTATTTTGCGGGCGATGAATTTGCTTGAGGGACTGGTCGGCCTGATGCCAGATCCCCATAGTCCAAGTCCTCTGGCGGTGCTGGCGGCAGCGCAAAAACAAGTCAGGCAAGTCCGCAAGCGCGCGCCACGCGCCCGCAAGGAATAATCGATGGCGGAGATCCCGGCCGTGCAGGTCAATCTCTGGGGGCAGTTCATGGGGGCGGTCGCGCCGCTAAGGAACAAGCCGGGGCTCTACGAATTCAGTTATGCCCCCGCGTTCGAAAAAGGAGGCCTCGAAGTCTCACCCCTGCGCATGCGACTGAATTCGCAGCGCCGTTTCAGTTTTACCGACCTGTCGCAGGAGACGTTTTACGGTCTTCCAGGCCTCTTGGCCGACGCCTTGCCGGACCAGTTCGGCAAGGCACTGGTGGATGAACAGCTATCGCGTCGAGGCCTGCGGCCGAGTGAGGTGACCCCCTTGCACCGCTTGGTGCACGCGGGGCGGTGCAGCTGGGGGGCACTGGAGTTCGAATCGGCCGAAACACCGAACAGGCAAGACGTCGCCCCTTCAGCGTTGGAGTTGGCGCGCTTGCTCGAGGATGTCCGGCACGCACGAAAAGGCGAATTTTTTGCTATCGCCCAAGATCTCATCGATATCGGCAGTACCGTCAGCGGCGCGCGGGCGAAGGCCGTGATCGGATGGAATCCGCAGACCAAGGCGATCGTCTCCGGTCAATTCGACGTGCCGGAAGGTTTTGAACACTGGTTGCTGATCTTTGATGTCGGCCGAGACGGCGAACCAGGGGCAACGACCGGCTCCGGTCAGATCGAATACGCGCATTTCTGCATGGCTGAGGCCGCGGGCATTGAGATGAGTCCCTACCGCTTGTGGGCGGAAGACGGTCGCATGCATTTCATGACCAAGCGATGCGATCGAGAAGGTAATTACAAGCTGCACACCCAAACGCTGTCCGCGCTCATGCATCTCGATGCCCCCACCGCCTTGCACGGCTACGATCAATACCTGCGCGCCGTCTTAAGTCTGAATTTGGGTGCTGACGCTCTCGAACAAGCGTGGGCGCGTTGTGTCTTCAATGTCGCGGTCGGGAACTGCGCGGATCCCACCAAGAATCTGAGCTTCCTGATGGACCCGACAGGCCAATGGAAGCTTGCCCCCGCTTACGGCAACGGGTTCTCGTTCAACCCGGATGATCAAAAGTGCGCGCGTCTACACCAGAGGCACGTCACGGAAATAAAAGAGGACATCACGTCCGAAGTGCTACTCGATCTTGCAAAGGCCTATGATCTGCGTCGCTCCCGCGAAAAGCTGCAACAGATCCTCGATGCCGTGGCGCGCTGGCCGGAGTTTGCAAAAAATGCCGGGGTGCCTGCGGCGGAAATCCGTCGAATCAGCCTGCGTCATCTGATTTTGCAGCGCGAGCCCCGACCTCGAGTTATGCGAGATCTCCATCTGCAACTTGAGCTGTTTGACTGACCAACCCGGCCGGTTCAAAACCCCGGGACTGTCCCTGATGAGCGGCGAAGGGCTGCTTTCCCCTCGACGAGGCAGATCAGGTTCGCTTTTAGGCAAACAAGGTTTCAGTAGATAGATTTTATGACCGACGAGCGGGCTGTTATGGCCTGCCTGGACGCGTCCCTGCTTGCGGGTAGGGGGCACGGTGGGCCGATGAAGGCTTTCTACACTTCAAGCCTGTTCAGGCGGCAGGACAGACAGTCGCGCTGGCGTTGACTAATCTAGAGGACGACGTGCGTGGCGGATAGCGGTTGTGATCGGCCACAGTAGAGAGTAGGCGGATTTTTCTCACGATGTCAGCTTTGGCGGTAGTCGGGGACCACCGACGATCGGGGTAACTTGCCGTCGTCAGGTTTTTCCAGCGCGGTGTCCAGCGTTTAGGCGATGGTTTTATGCTGGGCGCTGTGTCGGCAGCCCCAACCCAGCAGGATACCCTCCTGGACGCCGCGGGGCGGTATGCGTGAGGGACGCTGCGCAACGATCAGATGGCGCGCATACCCCCTGCTGGAAAACAAGCAGGGGGTACGCGCGTCGAAACGGGCTAGGTGGTTGTGGAAGACCGTCGTGCACGACGTTGGAATCCGAGGCCGGCGAGTCCGAGCGCAAGCAGGGCAGCGCTGGCGGGTTCAGGCACAGAGGGAGTCGGCGGGGTAGCGGCGTTGTCCCCACCGAACTGTACCAGGGTACTGTCGCGGTCAGAGTTCCCCTCGTGCTCCCCCTGCGTATACGCCACGAACAGGGCATTGACGTTATAGCCGTCGATCTTCTGAGCCGTTGGATCGTAGAAGAAGCTATAACGGTTATCCCCTTCTCCCTTCATCGTGAATTCGACCAGTCCGAGCCATTTGTCGTCAGAAGAATCGATGTCAAGCTTGAAGAGATTTTTTGCGAGCTTCTGCAGATCATCAAAAGCCTTATCGCCTGTCTGAGCATCGGGATCCGTTTTCTTCGCGCCGTCACTGGTGAAGGTGACTTGAGCGAACGGGCTAATAACTTCATCGACCGTGATGTTCCAGGCTTTGATATTGGAGCTATAAGAACCGGCATAATCGAATGGAGAAAATGAGATGCTTTTAATATCTAGTGACTCACCGGAAGAGTAAGCGAACCACGTACCGCTGATGTCATGTTGTGTCACGGGAGTCGCGAGCGCTGCATCGGCCAGAAGTAGGCCGGCAGCTATCCAGCCGAACTGTCGAATTTTCATTATTTTGTACCTTGCTTGATGGTTCTGTTCTGTCGATGTCTACGGCGCGCTATTCCGGTCCGCGCGATAACATCACCTTGCCCTGGCATCATCAGCACCTGCAGCAAGTGGTGTCACACGTCCGGATCGCGTCTCGATGGCCACCTCCGTGGCGTGGGCGAAGAGTAGTCGACGACCGCAACTGACTTCAGCTGCTTCATGTGTGTTTTGTGAAGCAGTTCCCAATTCGGGGGGAGGCATAAACTCAAGTCCTCGTCGGAATATCCGTTCCTCCCCGTGCGATACGGCGCCACGCCGGAAAAGGCTCGCGGGCCGAGCGCGACACTTGTCACGAAGCCGCGGCCTCCGCTGCTGACGGTCGTGTGATCGATAGATAAGCCAGTGGATTTGAGGAGTGCTTGATCGGCCGAACCGTCAAATGGTGTCGCGGCGCGTTGGTCATTCCGAGCGAACGCGCGTCATCGAAACGCGGCAGAGCTATCCCGCGCGGTGAGCGCGCCGGGCGGTCATCGCGAACCGTCAGGGTCTGAGGATAAAACCCTCGAAACCGCTGTCGATAACGCGCTGCAACTCAGCGACATGGGCGGCCATGCCACCGACGAACACCATGGTCGCTTTGGGCTTGCCGGGAATATTACTACCATTGATCCACGAGTCGGTCTCGTGAAACAACGTCCCTGCTGCCAAGGTGTCGCACTGCGCCATGAAGGTATCCTCGACCGTTGTCTCAAGCTCGATGCTGGCAGCACCGGTGGCCCGTACATGCCGGATTGCCTCGGCGATGAACTCGACTTCCACCTCATGAGCGGGGGGTTGACTGGTGAAGGGACACATGGGGCCGAAAATCATGAACCAGTTTGGGAAGCCGGCAGTGGTGACGCCATGCCAGGCGCGCGGGCGATGTGCCCACTTTTCGCGCAGACTGAGCCCATCACGGCCGAACTGATCGAACTTGAGATAATTCCCCGTGAAGGCGTCAAAGCCGGTGGCAAAGACAATCACATCAAGGGCAATTTCTCCGGCATCCGTGCAGATCCCTGCCGGCGTGATCTCGATAAGGGGATGTCGCTTCAGATCGATCAACGTCACGTTGTCGCGATTGAAAGTCGCGTAATAGCCATCGTCACACAGCGGACGTCTGGCGTAGAGATCGGTGGGGGTGAGCGCAGCTGCAGTGTCGGGATCCGTGACGATATCGCGGATTTTGCCCGTGATAAAACGCGTGGCCGCCGCATTGGCGTCGCGATTCGTCACGATATCCGCGTAGACACTCAGCATGAACTGGAAGCCGCCGCCACTCTGCCACTGGCGTTCGAAGGCCGCGTGCTGCTCAGCAGGGGTATCGAGGCCGGCTGTTCGCGTACTTTCGTGGATCCCGAAAGCCGATACGGATTGTCGCACGCGCGCCCAGTAGCCACGGTAATCGGCCTTTATCTCGGCTAAAAACACCGGGTCGACGGGGCGGTGCACGGCTGGTACCGTATATTGCGGCGTTCGCTGGAACACGCTCAGATGCGCGACCTCCGGGGCAATGGTGGTGATGAGCTGCACGCCGGTCGACCCGGTACCGATGACGCCAACCCGTTTGCCGCGCAGATCCATACCGGTCAGCGGCCACCGCGAGGTGTGGTGGATTTCGCCCTGGAACTGGTCAATGCCCTTAAAGTCCGGAACGTGACGGGCAGAAAGAAGGCCCACCCCCTCGACGATGAATTGAGTGGAGTAGTGTTGTCCGTCGCCGGTGACCACCTCCCAGCGACCGGTGTCGTCGTTGTAACGCGTGCCGATGACGGTGGTGCCGAAACGATAACTGCGATGCAAATCGTAGCGATCGGCCACGAAATTGAGGAAGCGCAGGATCTCGGATTGGCGCGGGTAGCGTTCGGACCATTGCCAGTCATGGAAAAGCTGCTCGTCGAACGAATAACAATAGGCGGTCGACTCCGTGTCGGCACGTGCGCCAGGATAGCGATTCCAGTACCAGGTACCCCCGACGCCTGTGGCGGCATCGAAACCCTGAACCTGCAGGCCGAGTTCATTGCGGAGCTTGTGCATCGCATACAAGCCGCCGAAGCCGGCACCGATTAGGACTACGTCGGTCTGGATGGCGTCACGGACGAAAGGAATGGAAGCCGGATTATGCACCGTAGCAGTCTCTCAGATTGGGATTTAAAATAAGCCAGCATGCCATGCTGCGACCGGTTGCGGCGAGCGTTTTCGTTTACGCGGTTTCGTGTCCCCCACGGAATCAGCAAGGCCTTGGGTTTTTCCCCTCAACCTATCTGGCCACCAAGATTTTCTCACCCGGCGCTGCCCGGTCAGGCTTGCCGGAAGCCGACCGCTGAGGTCGCTGTGCTGTGCGTCGGTTGCGGTCCGTCGGGAACAGCTGATGTATTCTTGTCGGCGAGGACGGTCAGATTCATTCTGTCGTTGGGCGCGGCGCCCCGAGCAGTGGGGCGGTTGCTCGTCCTCACGCAGGCATTCCCTGAGGGAAGTCATACTATGGTTGATCGCAACCGAACCTGAAAAAGAATAAGACGTGGCCACAAGGCGGCGCAGGGTCACCGCGTAAATCGTCGCGGCTCAACAAGCAGTGCAGCAGACGCTTGAACAATCGAATCGACTTTTAGAGGATCCGATTGTTGCGCGTCTCGTTGACGTCGAGGCGGAACCGCGACGTACGTTTCTTGGCAACGTGCATGGACTCGAAGCAACTGTTTCTTCGCCGTTCCGATCAGTGTGCATCATGCGCACGCGATACACCGAAGATTGCCGCCGCGAAGCGGTCGAGCGGGGCGTTCGGCAGTACGTAAACCTAGGTGCAGGACTCGATACCTTCCCTTTTCGTCAGCCGCCATGGGCGCAACCGCTGAAAATTTTGAGGTAGGCCATCCGTCATCTCAGACCTGAAAGCGCGAGCGGTTGGTCAGTGGCGGCATAGCGATGCCAGGGAATTTTATCTTTGCGCCGGTGGATAAAAAAACGACCCTGCAGACCGGGCTTGCGGCGGCACCGTTCTATTTTAAAGCGCTGAGTTTTTGCGCATTGTTAGGCGTTTCACAGGACATTACGCCAGACGCTATCGATCTGATATTCCGGTTTTTCCGGACTCTCCCGTCGGGTAGTGAACTTGTTCGCGAATTCCGCCCGCCGCCCGTTCTGATGCCGGCGGCGGAAGCTGCGTTTTTCGACACCGCAGCAGCCCTCTCGGCTGCCAGAGGAGAACCGTGGTTGATGCGGTGGCGTCCTGCTGAGTTAAAGACGAGATTGGAAGGGCTCGGGTTCGTCGACGTCTTCCACCTGACGCCAGAGACGGCTAACGCGCGTTATTTCAACTATCAGAACGATGATTTGTCTGCGTGGTCGGCAGTGCAGATGATACGGGCGCGGGTATAGTGCTTCGCAAATTGAGTTGCGGGTTTTTTTTTAGCTACGATTGCCATGCGCGATGACTTGATTTTTTGCGAGACAGATACCTGAGATTAACGTCAGCGCACAGTGACTCCAGATTAAACTGGAACCCTGCGCGTGCGCAGGCGACCTTGCCTTGGTAATCCAAGGCTTCACCGGCGAACAGCCCCGGATAATCGCAACGGCATCGCGGAGTGCCGTGAGGGGGTTTATCGGAGGGGCTCCCTGTTTATTTTCTTCGACCCAAAGTTTTATCGTGCCACCGAGACCGAGTATTGCTCGGCCGTTTTAAATCTGATCGAGCGATGCGAGTTCCATCGCCGTAAGAACCGGGTGTCGCGTGAACGGATTGACTACTCCAGTATCTGTTTTTATCTTCGTGGTCGACGCCGCGATTGCCCCGCATGCGCCAAATTTGCAGGGAAACGCGTAATCCTCAGGCACCCAGAAACCATCAAACCCCCCTGCGTTCGGCGAATTTCGCCTGCTGGATATAGAGGCGTGCATTCAGGTTTTCGGTGATGAGCGCGATGCACTTAAGCTTCATGGCCAGGATGTCCCGCCGTGTCGGTTTCGACGCGATTTCTTCGAAATCAGCTTGTTGCTGAGGCCTGCGTTGGCTGGCGTCCGCGCAGGCCTCAGATCGTCCCGCTAAATAGTCTCGGACATCTTCCTGGCCCATGATCGGGTCGCGAGGTCTATTTCACCTTCGGCTGTCAGTCGACTTCCATCTGCGACGTTGAGAAGCATTTGGGTTTTCCAACGATGTTTCCGGCCGCGCGCATAGGATCCCGCACCCATCCGGTGATTGTGTCGCCGGGTTCTAAATGAGCGATCGAACACCAGCTAACGGTTTCGCTCTTGGCGCCGACGAATGTGCCGAAACCCGCAGCAGTCCCTTCGACATTTCCTTGCGGGATTGTGCTGGCACCCGGGCCGGGCGTCAGCGAAAGTGATGTGGATTTGAACGAAAAATCACTTAACACCCCCCCTTGGATATTATTTTAGATTGGTTTTTTGAGCATGATTTGGGTGATTCGAAGGAAGAAAATTGAGATTGACCAAGAAAAAATTCTCACTGGTTTTTTAAAAGAGCGGAGAGAAGGGTGGCGCTCGGGCAGGGCGGTGAGATGGCGCAGGTGGCCGGCATAATAAAACGCATTGAGATTGTTTTTTTAAGCATATTTTTTCGAAAAATAGCACCGGCTGCGCTGGGTTCTCGCCCAACAAGGGTTGGAGCCGAAGACGTGATGTCTCCGACAGCACGGGGCGTTTGTGCACGCTCTCTTAACCCGGTGATGTTGAACACGTGCTTGAATCTACGCTCCATATATTAAGAATGATTGAAATCCTAGTTGATGACGTCGGAGTGGCGTGGGGTGGCGAGCGCATCGACTCGAAACGTCGCACAAAGCGTGCTGTTCTGCGTTTCGCCCACCACGGCGCTTGGGTGGCGCTTCATGCTTGGCGCAGATCTCGCGCCATTTCCCTGAGGGTCGTGATCGTCTCTGTGTATAAGTTGTCTAGGGCATCGAGCGGGGCGGTGTCGTGGGGAAGTTCATCGTGTTCAAGGGCCAACGCGGCGGCGCCAAGCGCCGTAGCGCCAAAGGTCTGTGCGTTGGCTTTGAGGGAATGTGCCGCGCGCCGGAAAGGCTCTGAGGCCCGTGCGGCGAGGGCGGTGCGCATGGCCGCCAGGTTCTCGGGGGCCTCCCCGAAAAAGGCCTCAAGCAGTTCGACCACAAAATCGGCACCTGCCGTCTGCTGTAGCTCGTCAAAGATCTCCAGGTCAATCAGGGACGCCGCCATCTTCGAACTCCTGTTGAGGACACCCGTCGCCGCGCCAGGAGCGGGAGGGCACCGCTTGATGGGGTTGGGTAGGTCTCATTATCCCCGTTTGCGGCGAGACACGCTTCCCTGTCGTCCTGGATCACATTGCCCATCATCGCCATGGAACAGTGCCGACGGTTGGGTAGCAAGCGCCCAGCCGGGTAGTGCCGCGTTTTAGGTTAATTCGCTTGCGGCGTCCGGATGCTCAGCAAGCAACGCGCTCGTCGCCCCGGATCCGCTTCCGGTGTCGGTTGTGAATAGGATGCGTCGCGAGTAACGAGCAGCCACGCGGGAAGTTATCCCTTTGCCCCACGATTGTTAGGGCTGGGGCAGCATTTGACAAGACCCGGATCAGCGCATCGAGCAAGCGCGGCAGTCTCCTCCGTTACTCTAGGGCGCTTGGTAGCGTATTTTAAGCTTTTGACGGTTGTTTTGTTGCCCCGCCGTCATCGAAGGACTGGTCCGGATGCTGCGCCCGACGACGGATCCAGTCGACATGTTTGCGCCAATGAACAGTTGGTGCCTAGCCCCCACGTCGCAAAAAAAGCGATTGAGTCGCGCGACGTCGACCGGTTGCGGTGTCCATGGCGGACTGTAGCCGTGCGGGTCGGCTGAGCCGCCAGTGCGGGCCGGACTGCATGTTACGACGGCACGGGGCGAATGTCGGCCATCACACCTGTCCAGTGTGAGAATGACGACCACTTTCTGTTTTAGCTGCGCCGCGCGCGCAACAGCAGCGTGCTTTTAGCGTAAAATGCCTTGCTCGAGCGTAGCCACCACTTAAATTGCAGCCAGACGTAATCCGAAGAGGCGCCGTATGCGATATGCCCGCAACATCCTGAAATTTGCCGCCTGTGTCATCCTCGTGTTCCCGCCGCTGATTCTGGCGGACGAGCCAGAAGACGTGCAGCGATGCCTGAATGCGTGGGGCGACCATCCCTTCGGGCACAACCCTTCGTTTAGAACCATGTCGACGTCGGTTAAAATATTCGGGATTGGCCAAGATCTCGGCGACCATGAGCAGACGAATTCGCCGCGTCTGGTACTGGTCAATCCGTCCGTGAACATCATGGGCGGGGCGGTCATGGAGTTATTGAACCCGAATGGCTGGTACTGCCTGCGTTCGAATGTGAACGTGATGGGCGGTGTCACCATCAGGGCGCATTGCGCGGCGCATATCGCCTCGGCGACCGACAACGTGACGGTCATGGGCACTAATTCGGCCGACAAGGGCATCACGGTGATGGGGAGTACGAAAATCGAGTTGACGGGCTGCCGCTGAGGTATTGCGCGCGGTTTGCCTCGGCGTTAAGACAGGCCCCGTGGCGAGCGACTCCGGCGCGCTGAAGGCCGCTGCCTGAAACCGCCATCCTTCCGCATTAGCGCTTGGATCTGAATGTCAAACACCGGGGCCATGGAACCCAGAATGCAAAATTCGATGCTGACGCATGACGTGTTGGTGATTGGCGGCGGCCCGGCAGGGTCGACGATCGCGGCCTTACTGGCGAGCCGCGGAAAATCAGTCATCCTCGTGGAGAAGGATACGCATCCCCGCTTTCATATCGGGGAATCACTGCTGCCTTTCAATATTCCGCTGCTCGATAGGCTCGGCGTCTTGGCGCAGGTCAAGGCTATCGGGATGCAGAAATTCGGCATTGAATTCATCTCACCCCATCACGACAAACCCAGTGTCCTCGAGTTCGGCGCAGGCTGGTATAAGGACATGGATTATGCCTTCCAGGTTCGACGCGCCGAGTTTGACGACATCCTGTTACGCAATGCGGCAGCGAAAGGCGCGGAGATCGTCGAAGCGCACCGGATCACCGACGTCGATTTTTCGCAGACGTCGGCCGTCATCGCGCGCGCGACCGGCGCGGATGGAACACCACGACACTTTTCGGCGCGTTTCGTGGTGGATGCCAGCGGTCGGGATACCTTTTTGGCGGGACGACTGCGCGTCAAGGAAAGAAACCGCCGGCATGCAAGCGCGGCGGTGTTCGGTCATTTTGTAAATGCTGAACGACTGGAAGGGCGCGCGGAGGGTCATATCAGCATCTTTTGGTTCGACAAGGGATGGTTCTGGTTTATTCCACTCGCGGACGGCACCACGAGCGTCGGAGCGGTCTGTGCACCGGAGACCGTAAAGTCGCGAGGCGACGACATTTCTGCCTTGTTTGATGCCCTCATAGCGCGTTGCCCGGCGCTCAAAAAGCGCTTGGCGCAGGCGACACGGGTGGGGGCGGCGACCGGGACGGGAAATTATTCCTATTCCACGACTCGGATGGTGGGCGATCGCTACTTGCTGGTGGGTGACGCAGGCGGTTTTATCGATCCGGTTTTCTCGACGGGGGTCTACCTGGCGATGCATGGCGCCGAACGTGCGGCGGAGGCGGTGGCGGTGTATCTGGCAACCCCGGCACGCGCGCGCGGGGCATTACGGCAGTTTGAACGCGAGACCCGGAGCGAACTGAATCGCTTCTCGTGGTTCATCTATCGCATGACCCGGCCGGCCATCCGGAGCTTATTCATGGCGCCCCGCAATTATTTCCGGATTGAGGAAGCCGTGCTGGCCCTGCTTTCCGGCGATGTGGGTGTCAATTCACCCATCCGATCGCGCCTGACTTTGTTCAAGGGATTGTTTTATCTGAAGACCTGCTTCATCTCGGCCAAGACGGTCGGTACGCGTCTCTTTTTGCGCACGGGCCGATTCGGTTCGTGACGCCCGCACCAGGCCACCCGGCCCGCGTGGCAGGACCGATCAACGCGTCTGCGCAGACCCATCTGGTGCTCATTCCGAGCTATAACTCGGGCCCCAAACTCATCGAGACGGTGCGTGAAGCGCGGTGCTATTGGGCCTCGGTCTGGGTGGTGATCGACGGCAGTACCGATAACAGCATGGTGGACGTTGAGCGTCTCGCGGCGACCGATGCGGGCATACGGCTCTTTGTGTTGTCGCGCAATCAGGGTAAGGGGGCCGCTATTCTGCACGGGTTGCGCCAAGCCGAAGCGGCCGGTTTTACCTATGTGCTGACGATGGATGGCGACGGACAACACCCGGCGGCGCTCATCCCCGAGTTCATGGCAACCTCCATCGCCCATCCCGACGCGCTCATCCTGGGGCGTCCGGTTTTTGATGACAGCGCGCCCTGGATTCGACGCATGGGCCGAAAGGTCTCCAACGGATGGACACGCGTGGAGACCTTGTGGCGAGCCGACTTTGATTCACTGTTCGGTTTTCGGGTGTACCCGGTAGTGCGGTTACGCGAGATCCTGGAGAACAGCTGCTGGATGCGAGGCTTCGATTTCGACGCGGAAGCCGCGGTCAGACTGTGCTGGGCGGGCTTCGCGACGCTTGATGTCCCCGCCCCCGTCAAATATCTCACGGTGCAGGAGGGCGGTGTCTCTCACTTCCACTATGTCCGGGATAATCTGCTGTTGGCTTGGATGCATTTGCGTTTGATGGGCAGTCTCTTGCGGCAGTTGCCCCGCATGATGGCGCGGCAGCTCAAATCATCCCGCCGTTGATCGAAATAATCTGACCTGAAATGTAGCTCGCCTTCTCGGAGATCAGGAACGCTGCGAGATCACCTACTTCTTCGGGTGTTCCGGTCCGCTTCATCGGGACCAACCGCTCAATCGTCGCCTTGTCGAACACCGCATCGCTCATCGGGGAGGTGATAATGCCGGGGGCGATCGCATTGACCGTGATGCCCCGACTGGCGAGTTCGAGTGAGAGTGATTTGGTGGCGCCGTGGAGCCCGCTTTTGGCCGCAGCATAATTCACCTGGCCGCGGTTTCCCGTGATGGCGGCGACGGAAGAAATATTGAGAATTCGTCCCCACCGCGTGCGGATCATGGGCATGAGTAGCGGCTGCGTGACGTTGAAAAAACCATTGAGGGTGACGTCCATGACACGCTGCCACTGCTGGCGCTGCATGCCGGGCATCACGGCATCGTCATGCAAGCCCGCGTTGTTGATCACGATTTGGATGACGCCCTCCGCGAGCAATGCGGTCAGGGCGGTCTCGGTGGCGTCCGCATCGGTGATATCAAAGGCGACGGCCGTGGCGGATTGACCTTGGGCACGTATCGAAGAGGCAATTTCTTCGCTGTGCGCCAGCTGCGAATTAGCATGGACATAGACGTGAATGCCGTCTTCGGCCAAGCGTCGGCAAAGGGCACTGCCGAGCGCGCCACTGCCGCCCGTGATCAGGGCTCGTTTCATTTAATTGACGCTCCAAAGAGGATGGTGGCACGACCGGAAATGATCGTGCGATTAGCGTGCACAATGGAGAACGCATAGCTGGCGCCGTTGTGCGCGCTGGCCAACAGCGTGGCCGTAATGCCGAGATCGTCCGACAAATCGTCGAGGCGTGCTACCTGCAGAAGAAGATCTCTGACGCTAGCCAGGTAGCCGATCCGAGGTCCCTCGCTCGGATCGCCCGTGATGCTCCCATGGAAGGCCATCGCCTGGGCGGCATATTCGATACCGCACACGGCGTCCAGCCGGCCCGCTCGTGCGAGTGGATTGGATGGGTCACGGTGCGTGCTGGACAAGCCGTGTATCGTGTGCCGGTCGTAGGACAGAATGGTATCCAGCAGACACATGCGACCTGCATGGGGGATGTGTGTCTGGATGTCTGCACGGTGAATCATCGAACGGTTGTCCCTAGGGGAGTCACGGTAATCCTGAGCAGGCTGTGGGCCATGTAGTCGAGGTCAACAGTCTGCACGCGCGACGCCGTCAACGCGCGTAGCAAGGGCAGCGCCCGTGCCGCCGGGTTACTGTGCCGTAAGGCTTCCCAACTCGCTTCCGGCAGCCCGGTTATCGTCTCTCCCCGGCGGGGCCGCAAGGCGAGCGCGAATGCGGCCAGACTGCGGGGGGTCTCGTGGGGGGTCAGGACAAAGGCGATGCCAAAACTATCCTTAATTGGTCGTGCGGCCTGTAAGGGGGCCGGGTAGCGCAGATCGTAGAGCGCTAGCAGGACCGGTTGTCCGGTGCTCGCGGCCTGACTGGCAGCTTCCAGCAGGCCCGCCCCGCAGCTCCAGTCATAGGCGCAGACACTGGTGGAGGCAGCCATCGACTGGGTGCCGATGCTCCAGTAACCGGCCGGCGCGTTATGCACCGAGTTGTGGAAACGCGTCGGCGAAATCTCGGGGGCGTCGCCCGCCAGGACTTCGAGGATAGCGGTAATGGTCGCCCCATCGCCGCCGGACGAGGCAAAAACCGAGGCCAATGTTTGGGGATCGCGCTCAGCGTGCGCGCAGGCTTCACTACAGACTTCAATCGCCAGTTTTACCGCATCGGTTGCCCGGCGCCGTTCGGCGGGCGGCAAGAGGGCCGGCGCAGTCAATTGAAAATCGGGGACACCGCGCGCGTGCAAGGTTTGCAGCACAGCTTTGCCGGCCGGCCAGTTGGCGATCCCCGGCGCGCGCAGTCCGATGCCTTCCACGAAGACTTTCATCCGGTGCGGCCCAGAATGAGGCTGCAGTTGCTGCCCCCAAACCCGAACGAATTCGTCATCACATGCGTCAGCGGCAGATCTTGCCCCGCCTGCAGGTAGCGGCTGCGTAGTTCGGGGTCGAGATTTTGCGTGGTCGGACTCGCCGGAATGAATGCGTGGCGGAGTGCCAACATCGACAGGATGACTTCCAGCACCCCCGAGGCACCCAGCGTGTGGCCGGTGAGGCCTTTGGTGGAGGTACAGGGCGTGTCTCGACCGAACAGCGTCGACACGGCATGGTCTTCTGCGAGATCGCCCGCTTTCGTGGCCGTGCCATGGATGTTGATGTAATCAATCGCCTGGGGCCCCAAGCCTGCCGAGGACAAGGCAGCCTGCATCGCCTGCCGTGCGCCCAATCCGTCCGGGTGCGGACTCGACATGTGGTAGGCGTCACTGCTTTCGCCCACGCCGAGCAAACGGATGTTCGCGCCGCGGGCGTTGGGCTCATCCCGCTCCACCAGGACAAAGCCGGCGGCTTCCCCGATGGAGATCCCATCGCGCGCGACGTCAAAGGGTCGGCAGGGTCTGGTTGATGTTAACTGCAGCGCGTTGAATCCGTATAACGTCGTCAGGCAGAGGCTGTCTGCACCGCCGACGATGGCCGCGTCGCATAAGTCCAGCGCAATCATCCGGGCCGCGACGCCAAAGACTTTGGCGGTGGAGGCGCAGGCGGCCGAGACGACTAACGCCGGACCCGTCAGCGCAAACGTCTGCTGCAGGAAGTCCGCTATCGAATAGGTGTTGTGCTGCTCGCGATATCGAAATTCAGGGGGCAACGCACCGCTGTCGGGGTCGCGTCGGCGAAAAGCCTGTTCTGACTCTAAGATCCCCGCGGTACTGGTGCCGGCAAATACCCCGATACGGTGCGCGCCATACTGCCCGCGGGCGCGGATCACCGCATCGACGAAGCCGTCCCGCTCGAGGGCGCGTTGGGCAAGACGGTGATTGCGGCAATCGTAGGGGGCGCGCACGCCGAGGATGGGCGCCGTTTCGAGTCCGGTCACGCGACCGATGTGGGTCTCCAGCGCGGCGCCTTCGAAATCACAGGGCCGTAAACCGCTTTCCCCACGGCGCAGTTGACGCAGCGTCTCTGCCTGGCCAGCGCCGAGACAGGAGACCACGCCGACGTGGGTGAGCAGGAGTGGGCGCATCAACTGCTCGCGCCGTCGCCGAGTTGGGCGAGCGCAAGGCGAGTCACGCGGCGCTGCGTTTCGACATAGCGGTAATACCGCGCATAGAACGTCCGGAATGCGGGACCTTCTGTTGGCGGAATATCCGGGTGATGGACCAGATAGGATTCTACGGGTTGGCGCGACTCCAGGATTTTGGTGTAGAGGGCGTCGAAATACTGGAGGTTATCCTGCAGTCGCGCGTAGCGGGGCTGGCGCAAGATTTCCTCGAACCGGCGCTGATAGGGTCCGAGCCACGGTTGGTCATAGAAGATGATCTCCGAGTGGGTATTGTACAGCGCGTTGACTGCGAGGAGAGGCCCGAGATCGATGATTGACCCGGGTGTCGTGGGCAGCTGATCAAAGGTCATCAGTTGGGTGCGGGCGCTGAGATCTTGGTAAATCGTGGCCGGATCGCTGATGTCGAAATCATTGGTCCGCCGCACCAGGTTCACGAACTCATTCTTGGGGACCGGGAAATTAAAGATCGAAATCCAGAGTGGCCTGTCCATCGGCCATTCCGCCCAGACCTTGGCGGCACTCAGCGCATTGTGGTTAATGTGCGCGCAGTTGTGCGTGAAGATGTTCCAGTCAAAAACTTTCTGCGCGGTTCGATAGGGTTCGTTGATCCGGTTGAGAAAACTGACGACTTCGAGCATTTGCGCGCGACTCATCGGTACCCGCGCGCAATAGCGATTTCGACCAAAGGCGATCGCATAGTCAGTAGCGATGGAGATCTCATAGCGAAACTCGTCGCGGGTGAAGCCACCTGGCATGTCCCGCAAGAATTCGGGATGGAACTCGATGCCATCGTAAATGCCGCGCCGGACGGCTTCGCGCTGGACTGCCCGATACTGTTCACGGGTCAGCGCTTCGTCCGCGCGAAGATCGCCCGAGAAGAAAAATCCCCGCCCCTCGACGGCGACCCAGGCGGCATTGCGGTAATGGGCGTTAACCGTGATGCCGACCCCGTCCGCGTCTCGCGTGCGGGGAGCGGCGTCGCACATTTGGAGCACGGGATAAGCCTGGGCGGGCGTTCGGCATACGCCGTTCAAGTACAGGACATCATGACCGCCGACACCGCTGTAAATCTCCGCCCCAAAGCCGGATTTCTTGCCGAGTTGCGTGAGGGCACAGGTCTCCGCATAGTAAGGAAAAAACTGCTGATAGACCGCTTCCTCGCGTGCGGTGGGCGTCGCGGGCTCGATGACGGAGCGCGTGAGGGCGCAGCCGCCCACATTCAGCAGCAGCATGAGCAACGCCATGCGCCAAGCCCCGGCGTTCTCCCGCCTTGCTGGCCACGCGCCATGCAATACGCCGCACGGGCTAGGCACGGGTGGTGTTCTCTTCATTGCGCGCGGGGAGCGGACAAACCGCGAGAAGCTGTGACCACAGGCGCTCCCACGTGGGCCAATCGTGTCCCCCCGGCGCTTTGATGCATTGGTCTGGCGGCAGTCGCGCGGCGAGCAGCCCATGGGCGCGGGCAAACCGGTCCGTCTCGCCATAGCCTAGATAGATTGTGGGAGACGCGGGCGGGTCCGCGGGGCGATCACCCAGCCAGGCCAGCACCGACGCTTGCGGGTTGCACGTCTCGGCGCTGGCGGGGCGCCAGGCGCTGAGCCCACCGGCACGTTGGATGTCGGCGATCAAGCCAGCGGAGCCTAGAAACGGCGCGATCAGGATGACGCCTTCGACGATCTCGGGATAGGCTTGGGCGTAACGCAACGCGCCGAATCCGCCGGCCGAAATCCCGGCAAGCCACACGCGCTGTGTCGGGGCGGTGATTGTCGGGCGCATGATTTCGCTATGCAAATTAACCGCCAAGGTGTCGTCCAGATAACAGGCCATCCCGGTCTCGACGGCGATGATGTCAATCGGTGCCCCGGTGCGATGCACGTCATCGAGAAACCCATGTGTCTCGAAGTCACCTGCCCTCATGCCTGCGCCGGGCAGCAGCACCAGCAGTGGCGTATCCAGCCCGGTGCCCGCGCGCGATCTACAGGCCACTTCCATCTTCAATCTCCTCCACCGGGAAGCTCAGGTGCAGCGCCCTGCGCTGCGGGAGTGAGAATCATGGCGGCGATAAGACTCAAGGCGGTCCCCAGCGCCACGGTCTCGCCCAGATCGCGCAGTACCGGGATGCGAGAAAACGACAGGGCGCCAAACCCGATGACCGTACACGCATTCGCGATCAGCAGCGAGGCCAGCGTGGTCGAGTGTTTAGCGCCGGCCATCGCCGCGTTCTGAAAGAACAAGCAATAGTTGGAGCCGACGGCAATGATCAGCAAGAGACCGAACAGGTGAAATATCGACAGGCGCCCGTGCGGCCAGACCAGGATCGCTACCGTGAGTACGGTGGCCACGAGCAGCGGCGCGAGGATCTGGGCGACGCGCTTTGGCGAGCGAAAAAAAATCAGCAACAAACCGGTAATCACGATCAGGCCGTAGCCATTCAGCGCGAGGGCCTCATGACGGTAATGCGAGAGCAGCGCGTCAGACTCGGCCTTCAAGTCCAAGAACACGACCGCGACCCCTTGTTGTGCGGCAAATGTCTTGACGGCCGCGGCGATACTCACGGCATCGCGCACACCCCTGAGCGGCAGCACCGCCAGGGTTTTGTCGGGCTGTCCGAGTAATAGCGCCCCGACTTTCAGGGCAATCGCGGTGCCCTCGAGCGACTGCCGCGAAAGAGCCGGGGCCTCTCGCGCCGCGGCCACATCACGCAGAAAGGGCGTAAAGGTCTCGGCCTTGAAGGGGAGCCCAACCAGCGCGGTGTGGAGGGCCGGGCTGAGCACCTCGGCGGCGGGTAGCGCAGCGCGACGAAGCGCTTGGCTCGCGCGACTCGGCAGATAGCGATCCGGCGCGTCAAAACCTTGCAACCGACCCTGCGTGATTAACGTCTGCAGGCGTACCGATACGCGTCCCGATAAGTCGAGTGCGTCATCCTCAGTGGCGCCTGTCGCCATGACGAGGTAACGGGCATCAGGTGCCCCCATGTCGTCACGCAATTGTCGATCGATCGCCTGATCGGCGGCCGATAGCGGACTCAGGCTCATCAATTCTGGCTGCCAGAGATGTCCGGCTTGTAGGCCAACGCACAAAAGTCCCGTGCAGGTGGCCGCGATCAACACTGCCCGGGGCCAGCGGCCGTCGGTCAGCCATGCGGGCGCTTTGATGTCCAGCACGCGGGCACGGTGCCCGGTGGTACTGGTGAACATGAGTGTCGGCAGGACAAAGCGGGTGACGCCCAGCGCGAGACCGATACCAACCACGGTAAACAACCCGAGCTGCGCGAAGCCAGGAAATCCGGAACACATCATGGTTGAAAAACCGCAGACCGACACCAGTGCGCCGCGCCGCAGGGTCGGCCAGATCCGATGCAGTGTCGCCCCCGGCTGCACATCGGCGCTACTTTGCACAAACAGATAAATGGCATAGTCGATCGATTCGCCGATGAGGGTAATCCCGAAGCCCACCGTGATCCCATGCACCGCGCCAAACACGAGGGTCACGGCCGCCAAACCGCCGAGCGTCGCGGTCAGCACGGGAGCGAGGGTCAGCAGGAGGATGCGCGGCGAGCGATAAACCCACAGCAGGAGGCCGAGGATGAGGGCCAACGCCACGCCAGAGTAATGGCTGACATCATGCTTCATCTCATCCCGCGTCCTAACCGCAAAACTACCCGGACCGCTCACCAGCAGGCGGGCGTCGTTGGTTGGGCGTTGCGCCATGCGGGGCTCCTGAAACGCGGCGTGGATCGCCGCCAGCGCCTTTTCCTGGGCGTCGATGTCAAAGCCCGGAGCACGGGTCTGCAGGAGCAGTAGCGCGCGTGTCCCGTCTGCCGAGCACCACACGCCGTCGCATAACCGACGCGCCTTGCCCTCGAACAGAGCAGTGACGAGGTGTCTCGCTTCGCCGGTAGGATCGTGCGCGATCGCCTCCTTCATCAAGGGCTCCATGTCCGAGCGGAGAACGTCGAGATCTTGCGTCAAGGCGGCATGCAGCCCTTTTTCCGAAAATTGCGCGGTCGACACGGTCGGACTGAGCAGGTAGCGGTTACGCCAGACATACGCCTGGTCCAGCCGGTTAATCGGGACCGCGCCGTTGTCGACGCGCGTAAAGGCGTCCACTCGACCGAGGCGCTCGGCGAGTGTACGACTGAGCTGCGCGCGCGTAGGGGCGTCGCTGCCGGCGATCCCCACCATCAGCAGTCGTGAGGCGACGCCATCGCGCAATTGGTCGACGAGGATCTGCTGTTCAGGTTTGGGTGAGCGGGGCAAAAAAACGGACATGTCGGTCGTGAAAGGCGCCTGTATCACCGCGCTCCCCAGGACGCCCAGCAGGAGGATCCAGGCGACGAGGATATAACGGGCCTGCGCGTTCATGGGCCGTCCGGGGTGATCAACATCACAGACTGATCGCCATCAGTTTCCTGGATCCCCACTGTAGTGATTTGCGTCTCGCGGCCGGAGAGGACAAGGGTACTAATGCGTGCGGCGACAGTCGGCTCGCGGGGGCGCAGGGTGAGTTGCCAGTTCGCCTGAGCGCCGGAGAAATCAATCGAATAATACTGCCCTAGTGTCGCGAGATCGCCGCTGAGCGTCGAGCGGATCCCCTCCACGAGGGACGCGATTTCCGGATGTCCCATCAGACTCAGGGTGTAGGGCTCTCCATGGCGTTCGGTACCGGTTACGATCTCGCCATTCAGGGAGAAGGTTTCGCGCGTGGGGGTCAACGTGATTTTTTCAAGCCGATCGGGCGCTTCATAGCGCAAGGTCCCCGTGCTCTGCAGTTGTCCCATCAAGAACTTCAATTGCTTGCGCTCCACAAACGTCGCAGAGGACGACTTGATCTGGTGCAGTGCGGCCATGAGAGTTTTTAGATCCCAGTCCTGCGTGCTTGCGACCGGGGAGAATGATATCGCCGTCATGCACAGCAGACGGGAGAGCAGACTCATCGACAGGGCACGGGCTTTGATGTGTCTCAACACGTCAGCGCCAGAGATCAAAAAAATTGAACCAGTTGTAGGGTGCGAGACGGGCATAATGCTCCAGTCGCTCGACATAGCGGCGCACGATGTCTTCGAGCGCTGCGGCGCTCATGCGACCGAGATCGGCCGTGCGAGCGTCCATAAACGGCTCAAAATGCACGTCATAGCGATTGCCACCTTGATATAAGCCAATCATCAAGACCACCGGGACTCTCAAGATCCCCATGATCCGAAACGGGTTGACGGAAAAAGAGGCAGGGACGCCCAAAAACGGATGCGCTATTTTACGCTCAGCGGTGAGGCTGCGGTCCGCCAGAATACCGACGAATTCGCCCGCCGCCAGACTACTTTGGACTTGCAGAAACGAATCCGGTTTGCCGAGATTGATTGTATCGCCGACAAGATCGGGCGCAATGGCATTGAGCACGGAGGTCACCTTGCGAGCATTTTCTTCGAACATCAGCATGCGGACCCGCAACGCGGGCTTGTTTCGCCCGATCACGCGCAGCACCTCGAAACTGCCCATATGGGCGCCCACCAGAATACAACCGGTCCCCTTCGTGAGGATGTCATTTACGAGGGACTCCCCGAAGATTCGGATGTCGAACGCGTCCTTCTGGTTGCGTAGCAAAAAAACACGATCGAGTACGCAGGATGCAAAGCAATGGTAATGGCGAAAAAGATCGCGCATACGGGCCGTCCGGCCAAGCGCCCGGCTCAAGTATTGCCGGGAGGCAGCACTCGCGCGCGAACTGAAAAGCATGAAATAAAGACAAATCGGAGGCAGGAAAAATCGACTTGGGCGTCGTCCAATCAGCAGGGCAAGTCGTGTGAACAGACCGAGGAGAAAAGCATTCCCGCGCTCCTGTCGACGCAACCACTCTGGTGGCTGGCTGGGCATGTCGCGCTCGCGGGACGCTGAACTCACGGGCGGCTTCGGAGCGTGCCGGCGACCGCGGGGGTGGGGGTGCCGTGCAGATAGAGTTCGAATTTGAATTGGTCGAGAGCCTGCGCGCACCAGCGAATCGTGACACTGTGATCGGGACGGACGGGTTGCATGAATTTTACTTGGATGAC
Source organism: uncultured Pseudomonadota bacterium (assembly GCA_903825645.1). Taxonomy (GTDB): domain Bacteria; phylum Pseudomonadota; class Gammaproteobacteria; genus CAIKBL01. Next base: position 41,393 of record CAIKBL010000012.1, read on the forward strand.
CTCGAGGGGATAGCTCAGGGGCTCCGACTGCCGGATGGCAGACAAGATCTCCTCCAGCAATACCGCACCGGGGATGAGCGGGTAGTCGGGGAAATGGCCCGGCTGAGTGGGATGATCGCCGGCAAATCGCGTAATACATTCAACCCAGGGCGTGGTGCTGTCGGAGGCGCCCATCCTACAAGGCCCTGAGCGCGTCAAGCGGGAGCTTCCCGAGCATATTACGCGGTAGCGCCTCCACAAAATCAATCGAACGGGGCAGGAATGCCGCGTCGACGCGCTGTCTTAAGGCCGCGTTGATGTGCGCCGCATCGAGGCTGGGCGCGACCACGTAGGCCTTGAGTCGTGGCGTTGGGCCCCGCTCCTGCAGGACGAACACGCCATCCTCGACACCGGGAATGGCGTTCAGCTGACTGTTCAGGTAGGCGAGTGAACTTCGTTTTCCGGCGATATTGATCATGTCGGCTTTGCGCCCCTTCAAGAGGAAGGTGCGATCCGCAGTCAACTCAATCACGTCGCCGAGCGGCGATGGGGCGGCAGCGATAGTGCCGGAGGCCCAGATTTCGTCTGCCCTTGCGTCGAGTTCGATGCCGTCCAGACAGGTCCATCTGTCCGTGTGGACGGTGCGTCGGACCGCGATTTGACCGACCTCGGTGCAGCCGTAAATCTCCCACAGCGGGGCCTGCAGTTTTTGCTCCGCGGCAAGCGCCAGATCCGTCGCCAGCGGCGCAGTGGCGCAAATGATCTGATCCAGGGGCGGGGCTTTGATGCGCACATCCATGAGACTGCGCAAATGAATGGGGGTCGTCACGAGGAGACGGGGCCGCGCCATGGTCGCGAGCTGCGCCACAATATCGGCCGGAAATAGTGGCCGGGTAGCTTCCAGCGTAAAGCCATGCTGCAGGCTCAGCATGATGAGCGATTCCAGTCCGAAGCTGTGCTGATGAGGGACCGTGCCGGTGAGCGAGGCCCCCGCCAGCGCACTGAGATCTAGTTTCTGGGCGGCGGCCTGGGTGCTCCCCACTAGGGCACCCCAGGTCCGCAGATGAGGGAGCGCCTCACCCGTGGAGCCGGACGTAAAAAGGACCACGGCCGCTTGCGTCGCCCTGAAGGCCGGTATCCTGGGGGCGGCCCGGCGGTCGGCGGTCGGCGGAAACGGAAACAGCGGGATGCCTGATAAGGCGACCGGCTCATCCGTTAGCGCATACAGGGCCGGATCGGCATCGGCGAGATCCTTAATCGGCTTTTCAGCCAGCGACGCAGGCAAGAGCGTAATCTGGTGACGCATCATCGCCGCGATCAAGCCGACCGAAAACCGATATCGATTGGCGCACAGATTAACCACCTGGGTAGCCACCGGCAGACCTTCGGCGAGACTCACGACCTCGGAGAGAAAGCGTGCCACCGTGATCAGCTCACCGTGATCCCGGAAAATTACCGAGTCGGCGTTGACGTGACGCAGGGCGGGAAGGACAGGATCGTGCATGGGCAACCTTGAATTCGTACCCTATTTTAGCGAGACGCTTTCGCCCTGATAAGGTCAGCGAGCCGCAGGATGTCGTGAAAATTTTCTTTGGGTGCGGCAGCAACCCACCAAGCACGTGTCATCCGTTCTACGCCTAACATTAACAGTACCAGGGGTATATTCAGCAGGTTTACAAACGCCGACCACCAGCCGAGGGGCGCGCAAAGCAGGAGCGTGCCCGACACCAAAATCTGCAGGAAAAAGAAAAGACACCAGGCTGCAGTGATCCGCCGGGTATAGCGTGCCAGATCGGGCGAGGGCATGCCGTGGATCGCCCGGGCAAAATAGGTCACGACGGGCTCGCCGCCGGGGCGCAATGAACGGCCGAAAACAAGCAGCAAGCCCAGATAAACGAGGGTGTGCGGGATCCCCGTGGACAAGATGAGTCCGCTCTCGGCATCGCACGCCCCCAGCAATGCGCCCACGGTCACGAGTCCGGCGATCAGATATCCCCGAGGAGACTTGAACCGGCTGCACACCACTATCCCGGCCAAGCTTAGCTGCGCCCAGATCAAGAGGGTGACTTCAGGCCCTTGGGACGCACGGCGCAGTAGACTATGGGCTGCCAGAGGCAAGGCCAGCATGACGGGGATCAAGGTGAGGCGCCGTGCCTGCTGCCACAACGATCGGGCCACGGTGTTAGCGGGCGTCGGGGCAGCAGGCGGACTGGTGGATTCGACGCGCATGGAACTCACGACTCTGCGGTAAGGATCGGTCGGTACCCGAAAGACGGACACAGGGTCTGCCGTGCCACCTGAGCGCTGGGCGCTCAGCGCTGCTAGCGCGGTCGCTTTTCTTCAATATACGAAGCCAGCGCGCGAAGGGAGCTGAAGATTACCACGTTGTTCTCATCGTCCGAGCGCAGTTTGACGCCGTGGTGCTGGGAGATGGCCAGCGCCACCTCGAGAATATCAATGGAATCGAGTCCAAAGCCTTCTTTGTAAAGTGGGGTATCGCCAGTCGCGAGCGCGATGTCGAAGTCCAGGTTAAGGGTCTCGATAATCAGCCGCGCGAGATCGTTTTCCGCCGGGGACATGGTGATGAGCTGATCTGCAAGTGATTCGTAGGTCCATTATATTCAGGCTAGTCGTCCATTGGAATGGCGACCGGCGTTTGTGCCCTGCGCGACAAGGGGGGGGTGTCGTCACCGGCACGAAGCGTACGCGCAGATGTCTTCGCCTTCAAATGTCGGTGTTTGGCTGGTCCCTGCGAGATCGTCTGCGCGCTTATTCCCCCCCTGGGAGTGGATAAGCCACGCGCCCAGAAAAAATTTCGTCGAAGTCGCGTGGGAAAACGACATAATTCGCCCGCAGCTCATTCGCGACTGCAGTGTTTTAGGGGAATTGGTCTGTATGCGTCTCAGAACTGTTGCCGAAAGCTGGCTTGAACGTCTGGTCCTGAAACTGAATCAGGTCCCCGAGCCCCTCATCGAAACCCAGATGGCGTTCAATATGGCCCGGACCATCATGACGGGCGTCAAGCTAGGCGTTTTCGAAGCGATGGCAGAAGGGCCGGCCCCGGCCCTTCAGGTCGCTTCGCTGTGTCAGTGCGATGCAGCGGCCATGGAAAAATTACTTAATACGCTGGTTGCGTGTAACTATCTGCGGTGGCGGCGCGACGGCTACGTGCTGACTCCAAAATCCCGGAAATGGCTCCTTCGGCGCTCGCCGCATAATCTGTGCGACAAAATGCTTTTCCAGTTTTATGAATGGGACATAGTCAGCGGGTATGAGGAATACGTCCGTACCGGCAAGTCGGTGACATCGCACGCTTCCGTGGTGGAAGACGACTATTGGTCTACGTACCAACGAGGCATGTACAGTCTTGCCCGACTCTGGGCTAAGGATGTGGCCGCGCGGTGCCCGGTACCCGCAGGCGCGCGTGATCTGCTGGATATCGGTGGCTCACATGGCTACTACTCGGTCTGTCTGTGTCAGCGCTACCCCCGTCTCAACGGCGTTATCCTGGATTTGCCGAATGCCGTAAAATATGCGGCACCGTTGCTTGCTGCGGAAGGCATGGGCAATCGAATTACTCATCGAGCGGAGGACGTCCTTACAGCGACGCTTCAGCCACAATCCGTCGACGTGGTCTTCATGTCCCAGCTAGTCCACCATTTCACCGATGAGCAGAACCGTCAGTTGCTGATCAACATCACGCAGGCCCTGCGACCGCAGGGGGTATGCGTGGTCTTGGACTACTTCGGTCCGGGGCCCGCAGGCAAGGGCGACCAAGCGGCGGCGCTCCTGGATCTCTATTTTGCGACGCTGAGCGCGTCGGGGATTTGGTCGGCGGACACGCTACAGGATTGGTTCCGAGCAACCGGGCTGATGATCTCAGCGCCGATCCGTTTTCGGAACATGCCCGGCGGGGCGCTGGTGGTCGGCGTGAAAGGTTGAGGCGTGATTGCGTTATTGGACTTTTTCGCCCCGCGCCCATTTGTCCGCCGATTCCGCTACTTCTTCGCCGAGCCGAACAAATAACTCCTCTGTGGTCAGCAAATCAGCGCCACCTGCCCCGGCGCCGCCTAAGTAGGAGCGCCGCGCGGTAAACCCCCCAAGACTATTGCCGGCGTCGTCGCCGAACTTGAAATCACCGACGATACTAGCCTGTCCAGCACCCATCCCGACCAGCATTCGCAACGCTAAATTGCCTTTTTCAACCTCGTGAATGGTCGCTGTTAAGACGACCGAGCCGGGAGATAACGCCGTAGTGGCCGTGAGATCGGCAACCGCATTGAAGCCATGATGGGCGAGGTTCCAGTTGGCAATGCCTCTTCGGACTGCAAACGCGAAGGTCTCTGCCTCCGGCTTGGCTATCCGTGCATCCGTAATTTTTATTTCGCCGATCAGCAGGCTCGTCACGTGTCTGGCCGTGGGCGTCACGGGGCCGCCCCCCCCGCTGGTCGACAGCGGCTTCACTTCGCCAAAGGTTCCGGCACACCCGGTCAGCACGGTGACTGCCACGAGTAGCGGCAGCAATCTCCACAGCGGAGTCAGGCTTTTCGAATGATGCATCAGGCGGCGTCCGTGTCCGCTGGTGTTCGAGTATGCCTCTAGGAGCACGCACTGGCAACAAGTAAGCGCTGCCTATGTCGGCGTGTCGGGTCGGACGGAGTCGTCTAATCAAGTCAATTGACACGCACATCCCATACGACGTCACGCGACCAATGGCCGGGGAAGGCGGTTTCGTTTAGGACGTTATGGAAACATGAGCGCGAGTTTGCGCTTTTTTTTTTAGAATTTTGCCGAAGATTTAAAGGTGATCCCGCAAACGCGTGGGCTTATGAAAAGGGCGTGCGCGATGAAATTTTACACGATCAATCATTTGGCCATGGTCACGTGACATGTTCCGTGAATCATTCTGTGGATCTTTCCCTCAGCCGCCTTAATTCAAAGTTTTAAAATGGAGTTCTCATTAGCGAGGAAACGAACACAAGCGCCGAGTCTATCGTCGGCATCAGGCTCATTTTCCCGGGAACCGAGGCACTCAGGCATTTGATTGCCGAAGTCGCCGCAAGTCCTACGGATAGCGGACGGACAACAAGAGGTCCGCACGAAGCGGTGGATCTACTACGCAAGGCGTGCTTTGGCGCCTTGCGCGTGCCGCGTGCGCAGGGTGGTTTTGGCGCAAGCCTGCGAGAGTTCTTCGCGACGCTAATGGATCTCGCGGCTGCCAATTCGGATGTCGCGCATATTCTGCGTGCACATTTCTGGTTTGTCGAAGAGAGACTCCGGTCACCCGACGAGAAACAGCGCGACTACTGGCTGGCACGCATTGTGGCGGGTGAACTTTTCGGAAACGCCATGTCGGAGTTAGGCGGAAGTGATGCGGTAGGAAGTTGGGCTTTCCGGACCACCCTCAAGCCGGAGGGTGATGATTATGTGTTAGACGGAGACAAATACTACTGTACCGGCACCTTGTTTTCGGACTGGGTGAACGTCTTTGCCGTCCTTCCGGATGGACAATTGGCGTCGGCCTGCATCCCGGTTTCTCGTTCGGGCGTTGAGCTTGTTGACGATTGGGATGGTATCGGTCAGCGGTATACGGGGAGCGGTACAGTTTTCTTTAGGCATGTGGTGGTTTACCCGCATGAGGTGTTGATCAGCGCGGTAGAGACCGCTGATGTCGCTATTGAGGTGAAAAGCGGCGATCCGTATCTGATTGGCCAATTCCTTCAGTTGATAATAACGGCGATAATCGCCGGCGTGCTCCGTAACGTGGTGGGCGATGCCACGGATCTGTTGCGCTCCCGAAAACGTTCTTATAGTCACGCCACAAACGCTTCTCCTTCGAGTGATCCGCTGCTGTTGACCGTCATGGGTGATATCTCGGCGACGGCATTCGCCGCAGAGGCAGTCGTACTCGCAGCCGCGGATGCACAGGAAGCGGCCCTTGTCGCACACGCTTCAGGCCTTGATAGTTTTGCTGCCGCACACCACGGCTCGGTGGTGACGGCGCAGGCGAAAATTATCGTGGACGATCTCGCCCTTCGAGCGGCAAATCGGCTTTTCGAGGTCGGCGGCTCGGCCGCAGTGAAAGCCAGCCGGGGATTCGATCGCCATTGGCGTAACATTCGTACGCTCGCTTCCCATAACCCCACTATTTACAAGGCGCATGGGGTGGGGGATTGGCTAGTCAACGGCACTGAGCTCCCCAATAGCGGCTTTTTCTGACACCCGCCGGAGGCGTGCGGATTGGTGCGCTGGATTTGTTTTGGCGGCGTCGCCTTGTGGCGTGAAATAGCGGGGACTATTTTAGGAGACGGGCGCTGATAGCACCTGTCTTGGCTCTCCCTCTTGAGAAAAATAGCCAGACCCGCGAAGCGTTTAATTATGAGAGTTCCAGAACAAACGCAATAGGGAGAGGACGCAGCAAAGTGCATTTTTCGAGGAGATCAAAAGCCGGCGAAGCAATAGGGACGGGGACAACGAATATCTGAAAATTAAAGCCTGGTTGGCTTCACGGGTGCGGCTACATGAGGTTGATGACTGGGCATCAGGCGTGCGTGCGACGCGTTGTTTTCTTCGCGGGTTTTTCGACTAGTACCTCGCCGTGACGTATTCGGCCCAAAGATTAGGCCGAATACATCTCTTTAAGGCGGTCACGGCATCATTCTGTTTTTCAAAACCTATTCGCAGCCTTCACGATATGCGGTGAATAGACTTTGAACTCCTCCGTGCGCCCTGCCGATTAACTCGGCACCGATATTGCGCACCGTGAATCCGAGCCCGATCACGGCGATTGTCGTCCATCCCCACCCGATCATTACCTACAGCTGAGTGATCCTTCAATTGGAGATGACGCTTGATAGCATTCATCGTGCGGTGACTAAGACGAGCCATTACCACTTCATGGCAACTTCAGCTTGCAGCTCTTGGTAATTGTTTATCGTCTGGGTGGATATGGAATCAGAATTGGTACCTGCGGTACCGGCCTTCTTGTCGAGGCGCGTGGCAAGCCCGTATTTCAGCGTGGTGACGATACCATCTACGGGGGCATAGGCTGTCGCAATATAGACTCCTTGCATGTTTGTTCGCTCAAAGAAATCGGAGTCAAGCAGGTTCGGGTCAATTGCCGCAAGTCCTACTCGTTGAAAATAGTTTCTAATCTCCCAAGAGCCGGCGCGAGCAGTGCCGCCATTCCAGAGTCCTTGATTGATAGTGAGGGACGACACGCCTGCGCTGGCGATCGACCATCCGAACATGAAGGCATCAGCACCGCCGTCTGCGTTGTGATTGTCCGCGAACTGATAAGGGGTGTGACCTACTGTCAATTTCCCTTTTTTTATTGCCACATTTCCGAGGCCCAAACTATCCAGTGCCATTCGTTGGTTTGCCTCCATGTTGTGCGCAAAGTCCATGAAGACCAGGCCCTTGTAGTCCGACACTGGGAACGTGATCTGAACCGGGATTTCTATAATTGACAAATTATTGATGTAATTATCTGTCGCCACCCCACCGGTGCCGGTAAAGAAGTAACCCGTCGTGCCGAGCGCACCACCTGCCGGCAAACCATCGCCCTTCGCCTTGGAATACGAATAGCCGGTCAACCCAGCTTTTAGTTCCACCGTTTCGGTTAACTTTTGAATGATCCCAGCTTGTGAGGCGAACAAGAACGTCGAGCCCGTGCTGTAGTTAGCCAGCGTGGCGACGGTAGACGGCGGACTGTCGGCGCTGTATACCCACTGCCCCGCAGTGAGGAATAGTTTCGTATCCTTGCTAACGGGATAGACATATTGTTCCGATAGCCCTTCGACGTTGATATCCGGATCCCACACCATGGAGGTGGTCATCAGCGGATTTCCCATTCGCCCGGCAGTAATTTTCAGACCCTCGACAGGCTTATAGGCGAGATAGGCCTGGCCGACGTTGAAGGAGGTTGCGCTCTTGTCCCCGAGCGTGTTGTTACTGGGACTACTCGTGCTGTTGTAATAGTTTTTCTGCGCCATGGTGAGCCAGGTACCGCGTCCGTTGGTGCCCGTTTCCAGACGAAAACCGTAATCCCATTGAGGACTGATTTCCCCACGGACGCCCGCCCGAAGGGAATAGCGGGCGCGGTCCCGCTCTGTAGCATAAGGCGTGCCGAGGTTGCTGGGATTAAGATTGCCCAAGTAAGCGGTAGATGGCGCCATGGCGTCACGGTACTCATAACGTACGCGGAGATCCCCGAAAAACGCGGCGGTCTTGATGGCATTCCCCACCGTGATTCGCACACCGCTTGTGCTTTTGTCGTTGCCAGAGGCGGCTGCGACTTTTTGCGCAACAACATCGGTCTTTTTAGACACAGCGGCCACCACGGCAGAATTGTGAGCCTCGTCAGTTTTAGTCGCAGCGATGATAGCCTCATACGAGGCGTCATCAATCGTGCCCTTAGCATGTAACACGTTGAGCAGCTGCAACATGGCCTGGTTATCTGCAAACGCTGGACCTGCCCCCAAGGCGAATAAGCCACCGAGTGCGATCGCCCATTGGGGAAGTTTGGTTTTGCAGTTCACGCTGTATTGTTTCCATTTAAAACTGAGGAAGAAAATGTAGTCGGGCGGATCGGTTGGGTAAACAAAAAAAACGGAGAATCCTTATGACTTAATTATATAAGCCTTTTCATAACCAGCTGTCGAAAGCAGGTTTTGCGCGGTTCATGCAGGCGCTGACGTCGCCCGTGTTATCGACGCTGGTGGTGGAGGTGCTGAAGCCAGCACGCGGGGGGCTACTGGCGGAATTCGGTCGGGTGTTGATTCAGGATGGCAGCGCATTTTCCGTCAAGGACGCCCTGCACCGAGACTATCCCGGCCGCGGTTGATTTCAAGCTACTTGTCGCATGAGTGGGTTGACGGCAGTTTGTTTTTCGATTGAATTACCTGGTTCGTTAGGCTCCGTTTTGTCGGCTTTATCTGGATTTAGGTGGACGACCGTGACGCGGCGCCAGTTTCTTGTTTGACGCTTCCAGCGAAGCAGGTTTTTGAGTCGCGCGTACGCGTACAAGTCGTGGCGTATCGCCAGGAGCGCCGCGTCCAGGCCCGCATGGCGTTGCCCTCGGGTGACGAAACGGATAGCGCCGTGACGATGGTCGTGGTTGTACCACCGCACGAGCGTCGTGACCCACGTGCGCGCAGCCGCGCGGTCGGCGCACGGCCGCAACGGGTATTCCGGACGATACTTCAAGGTTTTGAACAACGATTCTGCGTACGGATTGTCGTGGCTGACCGCCGGCCGACTCAACGAAGGCATGACACCCAACGTCTGGAGCGTCACCCGCATCGTGGATCCCTTTAGGGAGCCACCGCTATCCGCGTGCAGCGTCACTTGGCCCGGCACGATGCCTTCTCGCCAGCACAGGTCTTCCACGAGGCGACCGGCATGCTCGCCACTTTCTTCCGCGTAGACCTGCCAGGCGACGATCTGGCGGCTGAACACATGGACGAATAGGTACAGGTAAAAATACAGCCCCAGCACGCGAGTCGGCAGGTAGGTGATATCCCATGAGTCAATCTGATTCGGTCCGGTGGCGGCCAGTGCCCGCGGTTTGGCACGCTTGCGCGAGACGCGCTCACGGCGCCGATGCGCGAGTTGTCCTGCGCTGGGGAACACCCGGTAAAACGTCGATTCAGACGCCAGATAACGATTCGGATCTGCGAGCCGCGGCACGATCTGGCTCGGGGGCAGATGGCCGAATTCGGCCGAGTTCGCGACCGCCAACAGTTCGGCACGCTCGGCGCTAGAGAGCCTGTGGCCCGGGGCCTCATGCCGAAGAATGCGGCCGTCGATGCCCTGACCTTCCCCCTGCCAGCGCTGGCAGGGGCGGGCACTGATCCCGATCACCGCACAGGCAGCGGCTAACCGTGCCCCTTCGGTCACCGCCACGGCGATCAATGCCGTCACTGACGTACGCACCTGCGCTGCGCTCATGCGTCCTCGGCCGCCCACAGCGCCTGGAATTTTTTTTGGAAGCACCCGCAGGGCCGCCGCTTCCGCCAACGCTTTGTTCTTACGGTTCATTTCGCGCTGCAGCTGTACCTGGGCGAGGCGTAACTCGCGCAGCGCCACCGTCTCTTGCTGGCGCGCCTGGCGCCCGCCTGGCGTCCAGAATGCCTCCCCCAGTGCGCCAAATCCCGCGCAAATACGCCGCGCTGCCGACACCAACCCAGCAGGGCTTTCTCGTTCATCCCATGGGTCTCGTGCAGCGCCAGCAACCGGTCTGCCAGTGAAAAAGCTGCCGCCCGCATCGGGCTCGGCGACCAGTGCTTCTGCGCCCGGGTCGCCGCCTGTATCCAACCCTTCAAAGTACCCGGGCTGAGCTGCAAGCGGGCGGCCATCTCGTTGATATCTTCGCCGCTCGGTCGCGCTAACACCTTCGCAACCGCGTGGGCCTTGAATTCATCCGTGTAACTTTTCTTGTTCATCCTTCACATTATCCTCGCTCTCCAC
>CAIKBL010000013.1 GCA_903825645.1 uncultured Pseudomonadota bacterium
GCGGGCGGGACTGACGGAAGAACGGGCGTTTCGCTCGGCCTTCCAGTAACGTGGGCGGGGGTGGAATAGTGGCGCGAGCCCCCTGAGCCAGGCTTTCCCGAAGTCCTTCTTTGATCGATTAAGTCTGGTATCGCTGCTTGACACGAGGCGACGACTCCAGTGTGGTCAATGAACCGCCGGATGCGGAACCGCACGTCCGGTGGTGTGGGAGGACGGCGGGGTAACCCCGCCTTCTATCCAATGCTGACTTCCGGCAAGACCTAACCGCGCTAGTTCAAATGCCGATAATTAAGACGTGCGTCGATTGATCTGGACAGACTGGGACACAGCGCTTGAGTTGTCTCCCCTAGACTGCTACTGGCCAAACCCAGCGCCTGTCAGTCATCCGCGGCGCTTGATATCCTGATTCCGCTACCCGCGGAAGGACGCCGTGGGTGATCTGCCAAGGATGTTAGTTTTTGGGCGCTTTGCCCTGCGATTCAACTGCCGGACTGCCTTGTCAATGAAGATTATTATTGTGGATGATTCTCGCGCCTTCATGTCGCAGGCGCGGCAACTGATCGCAAGTGGCATCCCGGACGTCGAGATCACTGAATACGATCCTGACGAGCACGGGTTTCCCCGACGTGACTTCGACTGGGCCGTTTATGATGTGCTGTTGCTTGATTATCGGTTCGGCGGTCATCTGAACGGCTTGGATTGGCTAGTCCGCTATCAAGGCGTGCGCGGTTTCCCGCCGGTCATCTTGACCACCGATATCCCCGAAGAATATGTGGCCGCAAAGGCAATAAAGCTGGGTGCCCGCGAGGTCATTTGCAAAGCAGAGTTGACGACCGCTCGTCTTTGTCCGCTGCTGCAGGAGATCGAAGCAGTGCGGCGCGGATTGGGTGCACGGTCGATGTCGCTCGCCAGTCCTGTCCTGCTCAGGGACGTCCTCCTGCTTGAGGATGTGCTTTCCGCCCCCCCCCCTAAAACGCCAAACGGCCAACCTATCGGCTACCGCTTTGTGCGACTGATTGGCCAAGGGGCCGGGGCCAGGGTTTATCTCGCTGAGCGTGCTACCGACGGCGGCACGTTAGTTTTAAAGATCATCGACACCACGAATATTAAAGATCTGCAGGTATTGCAACGATTCGCACGCGAGGCGGCCCTGATCGAGCAAGTGAATAGTCCGTACGTGGTGCGTTTTTTCGGGCACGGCTTTACGGAAAGCTACGGGTACATTGCAATGGAATTTTTCACGCGTGGAGATCTCAAACAACGCATGGAGCAGGGGGTTTCCGTAGACGATGCGCTGAACTACGTCATCCATATCGCCTTAGGCTTACAAGCAATCCATTCGAACGGCATCGTGCACCGAGATCTCAAGCCGGGGAATATCATGTTCCGGTCCGACGATAGCTTAGCGCTTGCTGACTTTGGGATCTCGAAGCCGCTTAGCGACACGAGCGATCTGACGCTACCGGGTAGTGTGCTCGGCACGCCCAATTATATTTCGCCGGAGCAGGCCCAAGGCAGAGTGATTGACCATCGGTCAGATCTCTACAGTGTGGGGGTCATTTTGTTTGAGATGCTGGCGGGCAGAAAACCCTATCGTGCGGAGAGTGCGCCGGCCCTCATTTACCAGCATGTGCACGCCGATATCCCGCTGCTTCCCGAAAGACTTGCGGCCTATCAGCCCGTCATCGAGGGGTTGTTGGCAAAAGATCCCGCGCAGCGCTTTGGCTCGGCTCGTGAACTGGTTGCGACGCTCCATCACTTCTTGCTTGCGCGGGGTGGGGAATAGCGGCGGTCGGGGTTGAAATTTGGGATTTCCCCCCCCATATGAATCTCACTTTCCTCACAGAACGTGATCTACCGCCATGAGTAAACGCGAGAATGCCATCGATACCTCGAAGGGTCCTGTTGATATCACGTCGACGGGGGGCAATGTGCCTGCCCGTTTGGAAGATTCCCTGCCGGGAAAAATTTTCCTGCTACCACTCTCTGGGCGGCCTTTTTTTCCGGCGCAGACGATGCCGATTGTTATTCCGGAGGAGCCTTGGCGAGAAACGATTGAGCGGGTAGGGAATACGCCGCACCAACTGATCGGCCTGGTTTATGCGCCGGTCGCTGAAGGTGATCTGCCGATCATCACAGATCTCAAGACCATGGGTACGGTGGTGCGCATGCATCAACCGATGCGCGCGGATGGTCGTATCCAGTTCATTGCCGAGGGGTTGCAACGTTTCCGCGTCACCAATTGGATCGCTCGGGAGCGACCCTTCCTCGCGCAGGTCGAATATCCAGGATTTCCTGTCGAGGAAAAGGCTCATGTCCGTGCTTACGCCCTAGCCATTATCGCCAAGATAAAGGAGTTGCTGCCCCTTAATCCACTCTATAAAGAGGGGCTGAGGGCTTACCTAGAGCGCTTTAATCCGGATGAAGCCTCTCCGCTTGCCGACTTCGCGGCGGCACTAACCAGCGCTAGTCCGGAGGAGTTGCAGGATGTGCTGGAGACGCTCCCGCTGATCGCGCGAATGGAGAAAGTGCTGTTGCTCGTGCAACACGAAATTGAGATTGCGGGACTCCAAAGTGAGATCCGTCAGCGCGTTGAACAACGGGTAACAGAGAAACAGCGCGAATTTTTCCTGCGAGAGCAGTTAAAAGAAATTCAGCAACAACTGGGAATTTCTCGAGACGAGAAGGCTATCGAAGTGGAACGATTTCGAGAAAATCTCAAGGATGCGGTCGTTCCGCCAGATGCGCAACGTCGGATCGATGACGAGCTTAGAAAGCTTTCGCTGCTAGATACGGGAACGCCGGAATATGGAGTGACGCGTAATTATCTTGACCAGCTCACCTACTTGCCGTGGGGAAAATATTCGACCGATCACCTCAATATTCGCGATGCGCGCCGGGTTCTGGACCAAGATCATGAAGGCCTGGAAGAAGTCAAAGATCGCATCGTGGAGTTCCTCGGAGTGGGTGCGCTGAAAGGTGAAGTCGCCGGTTCGATCCTGTTACTCGTCGGTCCGCCCGGGGTCGGCAAAACTTCGATAGGGCGCTCGATTGCGGCGGTGCTTGGTCGAAAATTCTTCCGTTTCAGCGTAGGGGGCATGCGCGACGAAGCCGAAATAAAAGGACATCGCCGGACCTATGTCGGGGCAATGCCGGGAAAATTCATCCAGGCATTACGCGAAACAGGTACCTCAAATCCCGTTATCTTGCTCGACGAAGTCGATAAAATTGGCGCGTCCTACCAGGGAGATCCGGCATCCGCTTTGTTAGAAGTGCTAGATCCGGAGCAGAACGCGGCTTTCTTGGATCATTATCTGGATGTCCGAGTCGATCTGTCCCGTGTACTTTTTATTTGTACCGCCAATCAGCTGGACACTATCCCGCGTGCATTGTTGGATCGGATGGAGACTATTCGGCTTTCCGGTTACCTCGCCGAAGAAAAAATTGCGATCGCCAAGCGGCATCTGTGGCCTAAGCAACGTCAGCGGGCAGGACTGAAAAATACACAGTTATCCATCAATGATGCCGCGATCAGGCGCATCGTCGAGGAATATGCCCGGGAAGCCGGTGTACGCAATCTGGAAAAGCAATTGAGCCGCATCGCACGCAAGGCGGTTATTCGCGTATTGGAGGAGCCCGGCTACAAAGTAAAAGTCGGCGCCGATAATGTACAGGAATTCCTGGGCAATCCGATCTTCCGCAAAGAGCAACCGCAGCATGGCGTGGGGGTGGTGACGGGGTTGGCGTGGACTGCCATGGGAGGGGCAACACTCGATGTGGAGGCAAGTCGAATCCATGTGCGCAATCGTGGTTTGAAACTGACTGGTCAGCTGGGTGATGTCATGAGGGAGTCTGCGGAAATTGCGTACAGTTATGTCGCCGCGCATGCGGCGGAGTACGGGGCTGAGGCCCAGTATTTCGACGAATCCTTTGTTCATCTCCACGTGCCTGAGGGCGCTACGCCCAAGGATGGGCCGAGTGCCGGCATCACGATGGCCACGGCCCTCTTGTCTATCGCGAAAGACCAGCAGCCTTCCCTCAGCTGCGCGATGACCGGGGAGTTGACCCTAACCGGTCGGGTATTACCGGTCGGCGGGATCCGCGAAAAGTTGGTAGCAGCCAAACGCGCGGGCGTGAAATGCGTGTTGTTGCCGGGCGCTAATCGAGGTGACTATGAAGAGTTGCCAGCGCACATCACGCGTGGGCTTACGGTCCACTTTGTCGAGCATTTTCGAGAGGTGGCAGCGCTGCTGTTCGCAGGGCACGCCGTCCGTCGAAACGGGCGCTAAGCGTCTATGCGCCACAGCGCTTTGAGTCGCTGGCGAAATTCCGGGATGGCGCGCATGGCCGCCGCGAGGGCGACCAGATTTAAGAGCGCCACCAGCATGAAGATGGCCGGGATGGTCCATTGAAACTGGAAGAGGATTGCGCTGAACAAAGCAGAGCACACCATGAACAGCGCGTTAAGGACGTTTAGCGCGCCGATCACGCGTGCGCGTTGTTGTGGCGCCGCGCGGGCCTGAAGAGCGGTATTGAGTGGCACGATATACAGTGCACCGCAGGCCCCGATGGCGACCAACGCCGCAAATATGCCACAGGCTGCGGGCTCTTCGAAGAAGTCGTGCAGCGAGAGTGTCGTGCGGGTTACCACCGGCATCCCCAGCCACCAGACGGCGCCAGCCGCGAGCGAAATGCCGAGCGCTGCTAGCGGCACAAGCCCTAGTTCAATCCGTCGGCGAGATAACGTTTCACAGGTCAGTGAGCCGATCCCAATTCCGACCGTGAAGGCCGCATTGAGGAGTGTCACGGTGCGCTCATCGGCATGCAGCAGATCTTTTCCGTACGCGGGTAGTAGACTGAGAAAAGTGGCGCCAAGGAACCAGAACCACGAAATGGTCAGCAGTAGTCCAGCCATTTCCCGATCGGCGAGTGTCGTTCGCAGCAGACGCAGCGTTGCCCGTCCGAGATGCCAATCGATCCGCACATCAGGATCATTGGGTGAAGCGATCGGGATTTGGCGCGCGCAAAGGTAGCCCGCGTAAGCGATGCCGATTAGCGCGACGATGATCGGGCGTGGATCCGCGGTAGAGATTGCCGCCAGCAGGCCGCCAGCCGCCGCCCCACACAGGATGGCGGCATAGGTGGCCATCTGAATCAGACCGTTGCCGCCCGTCAGCTCTTGCTCTTCGAGATGTTGAGGCAGGATCCCATACTTAAGTGGACCGAAGACGGCGGAATGGGTCCCCATCAGAAACAAGACGATTAATAGCCAGACAACGTTATGGTAATAAAAGCCAACAGCGCCGAGTGCCATCACCGCAATCTCAACAAGCTTGACCCATCGAATAAGTCTCGATTTTTCCCGCTGGTCAGCGAGCTGTCCGGCTAGGGCAGAAAAAAGAAAGAAGGGCAGAATAAAGATCCCGCCGGTCAATGCCACCAGACTTCCGGTGGGGATGCGGGTATGCGGCGCGAGTTGGAAGGTGACATAAATGATCACCGCGAAGCGATAGACATTATCGTTGAAGGCGCCCAGAAACTGGGCCGTGAATAGTGGCCAGAAACGTCGGGACTGAAGGAGGGAAAGTTGGCTCATAGAGAGACAAGCGTATAGTAAAAGCGTCCCCGATCGAATCGGGGGCAGCAGGTCAAGGTTTGTTTCAGGAGCACGGCGATGTCGATTAACCCCCATCTAGAGTTGTTAACGTTCCGGCGAACTAAAATCGTGGCGACTGTCGGGCCACGCTCGAGGAATGCTGCGACGATCCGGGGGCTCATTGAGACGGGCGTGGATGTTTTCCGGCTTAACATGTCGCACGGTATCCACGCGGACCATGCGGAGGCCATTGCCCATATCCGGGCGGGCGCGGCGGCCTGCCGGCGGCACGTCGGCATTCTGGCAGATTTATGCGGGCCGAAGATCCGGACCGGTCGGTTCGCGGGAGCCAAAGTCGAACTATCGACCGGCACACGAGTCGTGGTGACGACGCGCGATGTCCTGGGCACGGCCGCGCTTATCCCCTCTCAATATGCCGCGTTGCCGAGCGATGTCCGGCTAGGTGATCGGGTCCTGCTCAATGACGGCGCCGTTGAACTGGTTGTGCGGGATATCGCGGGCACTGACGTGACCTGCGAGGTTGTCTCGGGCGGTGAAGTGGGCGATTACAAAGGGATCAATCTGCCCGGGGTGAACGTGTCGGCGCCGTCGATGAGCGCACGGGATATCGAAGACGCACGATTTGCGCTCGCTCAGAGGGTTGATTTCATTGCACTTTCCTTCGTGCGCACCGCGGATGATATGACGGCGCTGCGGGCCTTGACTGAAGGCGATCCCAATCCGCCAGCCCTGATTGCCAAAATTGAGAAGCCGGAGGCGTTGGAAAATATCCACGAGATCATTCGCGCCGCCGACGGTGTCATGGTTGCGCGCGGCGATCTGGGTGTCGAACTGAATGCTGAGCAGGTACCGCATGCGCAAAATGCGCTCATTCACCTTGCACGTGTCTATGACAAGCCCGTGATTGTGGCCACCCAAATGTTGGAATCCATGATTAGCCATGCACGCCCCACCCGGGCAGAAGTGACGGACGTTTCGTGCGCGGTGGCGGAAGGTACCGATGCCATCATGCTGTCAGGGGAGACTGCGGTAGGCGAATATCCGTTAGAGGCCGTTGGCATGATGGTGCGCATTGCCCACCAGACCGAGGCCTATCAGATTCAGAACAGGAACGCCTTCAGCCCGCTCCGGGTTGACCGCACGCAACGCGTGGCCTTCGGGGACGCTATCGCCCATTCGGTCGCACAGCTTGCAATAGAGATTGGCGCAAGCGCGGTGGTGGTCATCTCCATGAAGGGCATGACGGCGACGACTGTTAGTGCGGCCCGCCCGGTGGCGCCGATTGTCGCGATCACCCGTTACCCGGAAACGGGCCGACGGCTTAGTTTGCTCTGGGGCGTCATTCCCTATGTCGATCCCGCCGTTGGCGACGAAAATCCTAACCAGGTGGCACGACGGGTCGCCACCACCCTTGGGCTGGTGAAGCCGGACGACTTCATCATCGTAGTCCGCGGTTTCAACGCGGACCCCACCCTGAATACTCCGACGATTACGCTGCTGAAAATATAGCCCTCAGCGGATAAGGCGAAAGACTGTCAACGCTGTCGAAGCGCATCGGGCATTTCTTGCCTATCACCCGGCAAAGGGTTGCAGGCTGGGATCAGGTACTCTAAAAAGGGATATCGTCATCGAAATCCGGCATCGGGGCTTCGTGCTGTGCCGGCGGATTGTTGCGCGGGGCGCGAGGTGCCGCACTGCTGCGCGGGGCCGCTGACTCCTCTTGGCCGCCGCTGCCGCCACCGGCGCCACGTCCACCCAACATTTGCATTTCATTGGCGACGATTTCGGTCGAATAGCGATCTGCCCCATCTTTGTCTTGCCATTTGCGGGTCTGGAGTCGGCCCTCGACGTAGATCTGGGAGCCCTTTTTCAAGTACTCGCCGGCGATTTCCGCAAGACGACCGAAAAAGACCACTCGATGCCATTCGGTGCGCTCCTGCTGCTCGCCGGATTCTTTATCACGCCAGGATTCGGCGGTGGCCAGACGGAGGTTTGCGATGGCGCTGCCTCCTGTGGTGTAACGGATCTCGGGGTCTGAGCCGAGATTGCCGATGATCATGACTTTATTGAGTCCTCGGGCCATGAAGGGATCTCCTTAGTTAGGTGAATAGGCGTATCGCGTCCGTACTCCGTTCGAGGATTCTAATGAGGCGGATGGATGGGCGCCACCCAATTGGACAGGCTGTGAAGGCGGCGCTAGGTGCGTCGCGCCATTAGGGCAGGGCGCGACGTGCGCCGAGCGCAAACCGGGGGTGCTGAATCAGTAACAGCCAAAGGAGGGCGACAGCACCTGCCAGCGCAAAGACGCCATGATTGCCCAACACACTCGCCGCACTGCCACCTAACACCCCGCCCAGAAAGGTCCCAACGAACTGACCGGTGGAATAGGTCCCGAGCGCGGCACCCTTATTCGAGGTCGGCGCCACCCGTGAAATCATACTGGGCAGGGACGCCTCCAGAAAATTGAAGCCGACAAAAAATAGCGTCAGGGTTGCCAGCATGCCGGGGTAACCCATCGGCATGCCCCCTAACAGGCATTCCGCCACAAGCAGACACGCAATGGCGGCGGGGAATACGTTTTGGGTCAGATTGCCCCGGTGTGAACGTCCAAGCAAGGGGCCGATCAGAATCAATGAGCCGAGCAGGGCGGGGAGATAGACCGTGTAGTGCTCCGTTTTGGGCAATCCCACCTCTTGGACCAATAATACCGGGATGGCCACAAAACTCGCCGAGAGGATGAGGTGCAGACAGAGCACGCCGAAATAGAGCGCGCGGAGTTCATGTGAAGTGTCCGCCGCGGCAGTAACGACAATCGCCTGCATGGGTGGCGCTTTGGGTACCGCAAACAGAATGAGCAGCAGGGCGCCGACGCCGCTTATCGCGCCTGCGAAAAACACCCCGTGTAGTCCAAAGTGCGCGTCGATGATGGGGCCGATCACGAATGCCAGAGAAAAAGCGGCGCCGATGCTGATGCCGATGATGGCCATGGTCTTGGTCCGTTGCTCGGGACGCGTCAGGTCGGCCGCCAGCGCGAGCGTTGCACCGGATACGGCCCCTGCGCCTTGCAGCGTGCGGCCTAGGATGACGGTGAAAATATGTTCGGCACAGCCGGCGATGAGCCCCCCCACGGAAAAAATCAACAGGCCCACCGCGATGACCGGCTTACGACCGATCCGATCGGACCAACGACCAAACGGGATCTGGAGGGTTGCCTGCGAAAAACCATAAAGACCGAGCGCGAGCCCCACATAGAGCGGGGTTGCGCCGCGCAGGGTATGGGCGTAGAGCGCTAGAACCGGCAGGACCATGAAAAGTCCGGTCATGCGCAGAAAGAAGGCGGCAGCGAGTGTGACGGCTGTTCGCAGCTCGGCGGCGGTCATGCGTTCGGGGGTGGACACGGGAAGTTTACTTTGCCGCAGGTTGTGTTAAGCCCGTATAGTAATCGTTTGCCGTTTGCGCTCGCTACTCCAAGCCGGGTCGCCGCCGGTCTCTGCTCAACTCGGTTGCTACCTTGCACTGGAATCCCGAAGCTGATGGATACGATTTTTCTACGCGGCGCGCGTACACATAACCTGAAGAACATCGATCTTGATCTGCCGCGTGACAAGCTGATTGTCATCACCGGACTTTCGGGATCGGGCAAATCCTCGCTAGCGTTCGATACCATCTATGCCGAAGGACAGCGGCGTTACGTCGAATCCCTGTCGGCGTACGCCCGCCAGTTCTTATCGATGATGGAAAAACCTGATATCGATCATATTGAAGGGCTCTCACCCGCCATTTCAATCGAGCAGAAATCAACATCTCATAATCCTCGCTCGACGGTCGGCACCATTACCGAGATTTACGACTATTTGCGCCTCTTATATGCGCGGGTTGGTGAGCCCCGTTGCCCAGACCATGATGAAATTCTCGCGGCCCAGACCGTTTCTCAGATGGTTGATCAGGTCCTTTCTTTGCCAGCTGAGACGCGCTTGATGATCGTCGCGCCGGTAGTGAAGGATCGTAAAGGGGAGCACCAGCAGGTTTTTGAACAACTCGCGCGCCAGGGTTACGTCCGCGCAGTGGTCGATGGTCAGGTGGTCACATTAGATGATCCGCCGACGCTTGCACTGAACAAAAAACATGACATTGATGTGGTCGTCGACCGGTTGAAGGTGGGCGGGGACAATCAGTCCCGACTCGCGGAGTCCTTTGAGACCGCCCTTAAACTGGGTGAAGGGATCGCTAAGGTCCAGTTTATTGATGAGCCAACGCGCGCTGAATTGCTGTTTTCAGCGAAGTTTGCCTGTCCAATCTGTGGTTATAGCATCAGTGAGCTGGAGCCCCGGTTGTTTTCGTTCAATAACCCGCATGGGGCATGCGCCGCCTGCGATGGCCTTGGGATCTTGCAGTTTTTTGACGCTGAGCGGGTTGTGGAGCGGCCAGACGTGAGTCTGCCGGCCGGGGCCATCCATGGCTGGGATCGCCGCAACGCTTATTATTTTCAGTTGATTAACGCACTGGCCGCGCACTACAAATTTGATCTCGATACGCCCTTCCAAGCGCTTTCCCCGGCCATCCAGAAAGCCATCCTCTACGGCAGCGGTAAGGAAGACATAGCGTTCAGCTACCTCACCTCAGGGGGGCGAAACTACACCCGGAAACACCCATTCGAGGGCGTGTTGCCCAATATGGAGCGGCGCTACAAAGAGACCGAATCGAATTTGGTGCGAGAAGATTTGGCCAAATTTCTCGGTTCGCGCCCCTGCACGGAATGCCTCGGGACCCGATTGAATCGGGCCGCACGGCATGTCTTTATCGGAGAGCACGCGATTCCGGCGGTGACTTCGATGCCTATCGGCGCCGAACTAGATTTTTTTGCCAGTCTTGAACTGCCGGGCGCGCGGGGCGAGATCGCCAGCAAAATAGTGAAGGAAGTTCGCCTACGGTTACAGTTTCTGGTGAACGTTGGTCTGGATTATCTGACGCTAGATCGCAGTGCTGACACGCTTTCGGGTGGCGAAGCGCAACGCATTAGGCTGGCCAGCCAGATCGGCGCCGGGCTTGTCGGGGTCATGTACATTCTCGACGAGCCTTCCATTGGGTTGCACCAGCGCGATAATCAACGCCTTCTAGACACTTTATTGCATCTTCGGGATATCGGGAATACCGTCATCGTCGTTGAACACGACGAAGACGCGATAAGGCTGGCTGATCACGTTGTCGATATGGGGCCGGGGGCCGGCGTGCACGGCGGACGCGTGGTCGCGCAGGGTACGCCCGCCGACATCGAAGCCAGCAGCGAGTCGCTGACCGGTCAATATTTGTCGGGACGGCGGCGAATTGCGGTGCCTGAGCACCGACATCCGGTTGATCCGACGCGGATGTTCCGGTTATTGGGGGTGCATGGGCACAATCTGCGCAACGTCGATTTCGAGATCCCCTGCGGCTTGATGGTTTGCGTGACCGGCGTGTCTGGATCAGGCAAATCGACACTGGTGAATGACACGCTCTATCACCTGTGTGCGCGGGAGTTGAACGGGTCAAGCCTAGAGCCGGCGCCCTACACGCGTCATGAGGGGCTCGACAATTTTGACAAGGTCGTGGCAATCGATCAAAGTCCTATTGGTCGCACCCCGCGTTCAAATCCGGCCACCTACACCGGTTTGTTCACCCCTATCCGGGAGCTTTTCGCCGGCGTTCCCGAGGCACGTACCCGCGGCTATCAACCCGGGCGCTTCAGCTTCAACGTTAAAGGGGGGCGCTGCGAGGCCTGTCAAGGCGACGGGGTCATCAAAGTCGAGATGCATTTCCTGCCGGATGTCTACGTGATGTGCGATATCTGCAAGGGCAAGCGCTACAACCGAGAGACGCTCGAAATTCTCTACAAGGGCCGCAATATCAGCGAGGTTTTGGACCTGACGATTGAGGACGCATGCGCCTTTTTCTCCGCGGTGCCGACCATTGCGCCTAAGCTGCAAATGCTGCTGGAAGTCGGACTTTCGTATGTGCGTCTCGGCCAGAATGCCACGACCCTTTCGGGTGGCGAAGCGCAGCGCGTGAAGCTCGCCCGGGAGTTGTCCAAACGCGATACGGGTAAGACCCTCTATATCCTCGACGAGCCAACTACCGGCCTGCATTTTTACGACATTGAGCAGCTTCTGAAAGTGCTTCACCGGTTACGTGATCATGGCAATACGATTGTCGTCATCGAACACAATCTCGATGTGATCAAAACGGCAGACTGGGTCATTGATTTGGGTCCCGAGGGCGGGAATAAGGGCGGTATTATTATCGCCTCGGGGACCCCCGAGGAAATCGCGTGCCACCCGGCAAGTTATACCGGACAGTATCTCGCGCCGCTGCTCGGTCTTGCGCAGCGACGCGAGCAGAGCGTGGCCTGAGGCGACGGCTCACAGCGTGATTTCGCGTGCGAGGCCGAGCGCGTAAACCAGGGTCGCGATCAAGGCGGTTAACGGCGCGGATGTGTGTTCGACCCAGTGCCGTCGCTCGCGCGGTGGCACCGTCGAGTCCGGCGTGAAGCGATACCCGACCCAGAGAATCATCAGCAGGGCCATCACCAGATCGCCGCCGGGCCAGGGCGTGATACGGGTCATGCCAAGATAGACGCTCAGCGTCTGAAACAGAGCGGCGGTCGTGCAGATGCCGAGCGCCGCCAGTGAGAACAACGCGGGGCGCTGCCGCGCGGGTATCACGCAAAGACTCAATGAAAAGAGGAGGGGTATTGCCCAGCGTGGGTTGACCACGGTGCCAGTGTCGTTCAACAGTTTTAGGAAGGTCGGCGCAACGCGAAGTCCGAACAGTGCAGGATAACTGCCCGCGACGAAAAGCAGGATGACGATGGCTTGTGCGAGTGGCAGCCCGCTGCCCCCTCGGCTTGTGGCAGGTGCCTTGGCTAAACGCCACTCGATGTACCCGATTAGCATGACGAGACCGCTGCAGCTTATGAAGCAGATCAGCAGACGTTTGCTCAGAAAAGTATCCAGAATGTACATCGAGTCTCACCAGAAGCCGATGCTATCGCTCCTATGCCCCCCTCGCTAATATGTACGACAGGTTACTTTACGCGACATCGGAGTGGTACACATGGCGGCGCTTATCTGCGGATCCTTCGCATACGACAACATCATGGTTTTTCAAGATCATTTCAAGAATCACATTCTCCCGGATAAAATTCATATCCTGAATGTATCGTTCCTGGTGCCTAAGCTACGCCGCGAGTTCGGCGGCTGCGCGGGTAATATCGCCTATAACCTCAAGCTACTCGGGGGCGATCCGTTGCCGATGGGGACGGTTGGTCTCGATTTCACCCCTTATGGTGAATGGATGGACCAATGTGGGATCCCCCGGACGCACGTCAAAGTCGCCCTCGGCAGTTTGACTGCACAGGCGTTCATCACCACCGATTTGGCGGACAACCAGATCACGGCCTTCCATCCGGGTGCCATGGAGTATTCGGCCGACAACCAGATCGCGGATGCGGCCGGTGTGACCATCGGTATTATTGCGCCAGACGGGCGGCAAGGCATGCTCGAGCATGCTGCCCAATTTAAGGCTGCGGGGATCCCGTTCATTTTCGATCCGGGACAGGGAATGCCGATGTTTAACGGAGACGATTTGAAGGGACTCCTTGCCCAAGCTACCTGGGCCACCGTGAACGACTATGAGTCGGAGTTGCTGCAGGAGCGCACGGGTTGGTCGTTAACCGATATCGCCCAACATGTTGAAGCCCTGATTGTCACGCGCGGTGCTGAGGGCTCTCGTATTTACACGCGCGAGGGGCAGCTCGAAATCCCGCCTGCTCGGCCAGCGGCGGTCATCGATCCGACCGGATGCGGGGACGCCTATCGCGCGGGTATTCTCTACGGCTTGATGAATCACCTTGATTGGTCCGTCACGGGCCGTATTGCCTCGCTGCTCGGCGCCATCAAAATAGAACATCCCGGTACGCAGAATCATCAGGTGACGCGCGCGGCGTTTGCCGCGCGTTATCTCAGCACCTTTGGCATCCCCCTCGCGTGGTAACGGCACAAGCTAAATGACCTGTTACCTGATGGCTTGTCCGGTGAAAACTGCCGCCTAGGGCTTAGGCAAAGTGCGGCATGACCTTCTCCGCGAAAAGCCGCATGGACTGTTCGGTGAGATGGCGGGCCATGCCGCCGATTTGCATCCACATGATTTGGTGCGTGACGGGTGCGGCGGCGGCTGAGCGTTCCAGCTCGCGGATGGCGTCTTCGGGTGTCCCGACGAGCATCGGTGCACCATAGAAATGTAGCCCTTCGGTATCGGCAAGTGCGCTTGCCGAGGGCAGCGGATCGGCGCCGAAGAAACCGCCGGGTGGCGCCGGTACGCCAGCTTCGCGAAGTTTGTGATTATAGGTCGTCAGGATTTCGTGGATGTGCATGGCGGCGTTGTGCCAGGCCTCGGCGCGGGTGTTGGCAATATGCACCATGCGTAAGGTGCCTTTATGAAAATCGGCCGGATCACGGCCATGTGCCCGCAGACACTGTTCATAGTGCGTAATGACCTCCGCGCTGCCAGCGCCCGCCAAGTGACAGCCGTGCCGCGCCGCACGTTCGATCGCGTCCGGGGCAAGTGCGGCGACCCACATCGAGAGCGTCGGGGAGGTCGGGCGAGGTCTGAGCGACACCGGCGAAAATTTAAATCGGCGCCCCTCGAACCCGAATTCTTCTTGTGACCATAAGCCGCGGATGATGGCGAGGCCCTCGGCCAATCGGGAGGGTCGCTGGTTGTGCGGGATCCCGAAGGCCGCGTACTCGTCCAGATAATAACCCTGCCCAAGGCCGAGCTCGAAACGCCCATTGGAAAGCGCATCCAGGGTCGCGGCTTGTTCGGCGACTTCGATCGGATGATGGAGCGGCAGGACAACGATATAACTCCCGATTCTGATCCGGGTCGTGCGCGCGGCAATCGCCGCAAGGACAGGCATCTGCTGGGAGAAATAACCGTCGCTGAAATGGTGCTCGGCCGTCCACACGCCGTGGTAGCCGAGATCTTCAGCCAAGGCTGATAATTCCAGGGTGTTCTGGAAGAAGCGCGCCGCCGGCAGCTGGAAAGGGGGTGGATTGCCGCCAGTCATGATCAGATCAAATTTCATGAGGTCTCTCCCATTGCGTGCAATTGTTTCGCGCGACACACTCCGGGAACTTTAAACAGGAGTACCGCGCGTGTCCACGCTGAACGAAGACCAACGCTTATTTACAGAAACGGCGCAACGTTTCGTCCGTGAGCAGATCATTGAGCCCCGTCTTGATCAGGCGCTGGATCGCTCAGGCGACTTTCCGCACGATATCATTCGACAGCTGTGGGCACAGGGCCTGCTGCAACTTGAATTTCCTGAAGAGATCGGCGGCGCTGGGATGAGTTGTCATGATCACACGCTCATCCTCGAAGAGATTAATTATGGCTGCCTCGGCATCGGGACCTCTGCCGTTGCGAACAGTCTGGCAGCCTTGCCCTTGCTGTTGTGTGATAACGCCGCGGCGCGTCGGGAATATCTCGGCCAGCTGATGGCGGAGCCGCGTTACGCCGCCTTTGCCTGTTCTGAGCCCGATGCGGGATCCGATGTGGCGAACATGTCGACGCAATACGTCAAGCGCGGCGATCACTATGTGCTGAATGGTCGCAAACGCTGGATCACGAATGCCGATGTGGCTGATTTTTACGTGGTGTTCGCCCGCGAACGCGGATCTCAGGGCCATCGCGGCGTTAGTGCCTTCGTGGTCGAGGCGGGGAGTCCTGGGCTGCGCTGGGAGAGTCTTATCCAAAAACTGGGGCAACGATGTTCGCACACCGGTGATGTGGTGTTCGAGGATGTCGAGATCCTCGCCAAAAATCTCATTGCGGGGCCTGAGCACGGCTTCAAGCTCGCTATGGCAACCTTCGATCGTTCCCGCCCGTGGATCGCGGCCGGGGCCGCCGGGGTCATCCGGCGGGCGCGCGATGAGTCGGTCAGGTACGCGATGCAGCGACGCACCTTTGGCGAGCCCATTATCAATCATCAAATGGTGTCGGCGATGCTGGCGGACATGGAAATTTCGTATCAGGCGACGCGACTTCTGTGCTTGCATGCCGCAAGTGCCGTCGATGCCGGTAATTTGCGGGGTAGCCACAGTGCGTGCGCCAAGGCTTTTGGGGGCGATGCGGCGATGAAAGCCACGACGGATGCGGTACAGATTTTCGGTGGCTACGGGTATACGCAAGACTTTGTGGTCGAGAAACTTATGCGGGATGCCAAGTTGCTGCAGATATACGAGGGGACCTCCCAAATTCAGCGGCTCGTGATTGCCCGCGATCTGATGCGTCAACTGGGGTGATCACCCCAACGGTGGAACGGAACGCCGGCGTGCTTGCACATAGACCGGCGTACCCCGTTCGGAGGGTGAGGCTCAGCGCGCGATAAATCCGCCGTCGACTGCCATGGCATGACCGGTCATGAAGGAAGCGCCGGCCGACAACAACCACACCACCGCGCTGGCAATTTCCGCTGGCGCGGCCAGACGTCCCATTGGCTCGTGCTTGGTCAGTTTGTCAAGAAATCCAGGAAGCTCTCGCTCAGCGCTCTCGGTCATGTCGGTCAGTACGCCACCCGGACAAACTGCGTTGACGCGAATGTTCGATCGGGCGTATTCCAGGGCCGCATTCTTAGTCAGTCCGACAACCCCGTGTTTCGCGGCGCAATAGGCCGGTGCGTGGCTCATCCCGACCAAGCCGGCGACGGATGCGGTATTGACGATGGCGCCGCCGCCCTGTTTTAACATTTGCCGCAGTTCATATTTCATGCAGAGCCACACACCCGTTAAGTTGATGGCAATGACGCGGTGCCAGTCTGCGCTGGAATAGTCGGCCGTTTTGCTCATTTCCCCTGAGACGCCGGCGTTGTTGAAAGCCAGATCGAGCCGACCGAAGGCCGCAACCGTCGCTTCAATCATGGCTTCGACCGACGCCTCATCGGCCACATCCACCCGCACGGTTCGCGCCGTACCGCCGGCCGCCTGAATGATCTGGACGGTCTCCGTGCAGTCCGCGCGGTCGGCCACCATCACCAGGGCACCTTCGCGGGGGCGCGCCACCGCGCTCGCCCGTCCGATCCCCGCCGCGCCCCCGGTCACCAACGCTATTTTGTTTTGACACAGGCCAGTCATCGTCGTCTCCTGTTCAGGGGCCGCATGATGCGATCACGCGCGCCCGCGCGGGGCTAAAAAATGGTGTCGACCTCGTTCAAGGTGGGCGTCGACACGGCTGAGCGTACTGCCGGACAGGTTCCCGAAGTGCGTTATTTATAGTACTTCATGAAGTCCGGTGTACGTTTTTCATTCAGGGCGTTCACCCCTTCTTGCGACTCTTCGGTGTTGTAGTACAGGCGAAGGGCCTGCATGGCGAGCCCGCCCATGCCGCGGATGGACTCCGTATCGGCGTTGAAACTTTTCTTGGCCAGTGCGATGGCGGTGGGACTGCGTTGGTTCAGCTCATCACACCAGGCCTTGACCTCGGCATCGAGCTGCGCATCGGGCACCACGGCATTGACGAGCCCCATGGCGAGTGCTTCCTGCGCTGAGTAGCGTTTGCACATGTACCACATTTCGCGGGCCTTCTTTTCACCGACCACACGTGCCAGATAGGCGGTGCCGAAGCCCGGATCGACAGAGCCCATTTTGGGTCCCACTTGTCCGAAGACCGCATTATCGGACGCAATGGTCATGTCGCAAATGGTGGCCAGCACGTTGCCGCCCCCGATGGCATAGCCGCGCACCTTCGCAATCACCGGTTTCGGGACGTCCCGAAGCACGGAGTGAAATTCCTCGACGGGCATGCCGACCGCGCCGCGCGCGTCATTTTCGCCATACTGGCCCCCCGCGTGATCGGATTGATCGCCCCCGGTACAGAAGGCTTTGTCGCCCGCCCCCGTCAGCACGATGGAGCCGACGTCGTTATCCCAACCAATTTTGAGGAAGGCATCGAGCAACTCGACGATGGTTCGCGGGCGAAAAGCGTTATATTTTTTGGGCCGATTGATAGTGACAATCGCTGTGCGTCCGTCACGGGTGAGGACGACGTCTTCGTAGTTGCTCATAAGTAACCTCCGTTTTCTGATGAATGGCCAAGTCGGGCGCTGCCCGTTTTTAACCTGCCATGCTGTAACCGCCACTGACACTCAGGACCTGGCCGGTAACATGGCCTGCGACGGCGTTTGAGGCCAGGAAGAGCACGGCATTGGCGATATCCCGCGGACGACCAACTTTTTTCAGCGGAAGGGCTTTCGCTATCTTGTCGAGTTGATCGGGGGTGAACATTGCGTCCTTGTTAACCCACATGCTGTTGGCCCCGACTTCATCCTCCTCTTCGGGAATGGTGACCCCAGGACACACGACATTACAGCGGATGCCGTTACGTCCATTCTCCTTTGCAATGGTCTTCATGAAGCTGTTGATGCCTGCTTTCATCCCGCCGTAGACCGCTTCGCGAGGCTCCCCTTGGCGGCTCGCATCGGAGCTGATCGAAACAATGGCCCCGCTATTTTTGGGGGCCATCACCGCCAGTGCCGCATAGGTGCAATTCAGGACGCCGATAAAGTTGATCTGAATTATTTTGTGCCAGAATTCTGGCGTGGTCTGGGTGAAGAACATGAGTTGGTCCCAGCCGACATTGTTGACCAGCACATCAACGGTGCCAAAACGTTCGACTGCGTACTTGAACATGGCTTGGACCTGATCAAGTTGTGTCACGTCACAGCGGATGACGTCGGCACTTGCGGCACCGAGAGATCGGGCTTGTCCTGCAACGGCTTCCGCTTGTTTGACATCGATATCGCCCAAGATGATTTTAGCGCCTTCACGCGCAAAACCGAGGGTGATGGCACGCCCGATGTTAGAGCCGGCGCCCGTGACGATGACCGCTTTATCTTTAAGTTGCAGATCCATGCTGCCTTCTCCTCGCACTCATGATTGATAGGGTACAGCCCGCAGGCCGCGTCAAATGTCGTCTGCGTACTGTGCGGGACGGCCTTCTTGAAAGGCTGCAATCCCTTCCTTGAAAAAGCCGGCACTGGCACACAGGATTTGTCCGCGATCTTCGAGCGCAACCGCCGCTTCGAGTCCCGGTGCATCCACCGCCAGCCGGAGTCCTTCCTTAGTCAAGCGCAACCCCATGGGCGAAGTTTTTAACATCTCGTTGGCCATGGCCCGCCCGGCCTCCGCTAGGCCCTCAGGGCTGACCACTTCCGAGACGAGACCGACCGCCAGCGCGCGGGACGCGCCGATGAATCGCCCGGTCATCATGAGCTCGGCCGCAATCGATTGGCCGATTGCCCTGGGCAAGAAATAGCTAATGCCCACGTCGCACCCGGTGAGCCCGACCTTGACCATGGCAACATTCATTTTGACATTGTCGGCGACAATCCGGACGTCACTCGCCAAGGCAAATGCGAACCCGCCGCCCGTGGTCGCCCCATGCGCGAGACAGATAATCGGCTGTGGGCAGCGGCGCATGCGTAGAAAGACCTCGCTGACTTGACGCTGGACCTGCATACCGGCCACGGGCCCTGCACTGACCCCGTCAGCTTCTTTTAAATCGTAGCCCGCGCAGAAAACGCGTCCCGCGCCGCGCAGGATCACCACGCGCACGGCTGCACTGCGCTGCAAGCCATCAAAATAGTGCTGGAGCTCGTCACACATCAGTGGATTGATCGTGTTGAGGCGCTCGGGACGATTCAGGGTCAGCCAGTCGATGGCGCCTTCGTGGGTGATGTCAATCGTCTGATAAACCATACTGAGGCTCCGATGAAAGTCGAGAGATGAAAGCGTGTTCGCCCCCAAAGTGGTGTTCGAGCATACCATGCGGGGTTCGTATCCCGGCAGCGTCCCCGCGTCATTACTATGCGGCGGAAGGGGCGCTCCTTCCACGCGTCTGATACTTAGTCCAGAGATGGCGGGTGAGCATTCCGGGCGGCATCTTGACCCAGTGTGAGCGCAGATAGAGGCCACGGAGCGCGCAGCGTTCCAGAAAGTTCGGGGGAAGTGCGGGTAAGAGCGTCTTTCTGATGGCCCAGTTCATCAGCGCCCTGAGCGGCCAGATGGGTGCCGCAGCCGACAGTGCGGCCATGATGGCCGGTGGTACCGCCGTCCCGAAGAGCGTGTGAGCGGCCTGTAGGGCATAGTAGGTCGGGCGCTCGAAGTGGAAGGCGGTGGTTCGCGCCTCAAAAGTCGGCCAGAAATCAGGGATCTGTGCCGCAAAGTGACTGATGAGTTCGTGCACGTCGAGCACGTCCCGCCAGCAGTTGGCGAATTCACCGCCGTAAAAGCCATGGACGATGCTGTGAAGCACCATGTCGGCTGGAGCCAGTATGCGCAGACGAGAGCCCGGCAGCGGTAATGAGGCAGAGATCAAGGTGGCAGCGTCCGGACATAATCTCGAAGTTCGGGGCAGAATATTGTGATGGAGATCAACGACTGCGCCCCGTGTTGTATGCACTAATGGGGGCAGCTCGTGCATCCATTCGCGATAGTAACGCTCGTCATAGCTGGAGTGGGGTTGGGACCGCCAACCATATTCCTTGAGCGCGGTCTCGGCTTCTGCTAGTCGCTCCTGCGGGACGAGGATGTCGACATCGGAGAGCATGCGTGCTGTTCCCGGTGGGAGCTCTGCTAGTATGTAGGCAGCCCCTTTCAGTAGCACGACTGGGTAGTCTTGGTCGCGGAGTGCATGATCGATGCGATCGGCTTCCCAGCGCGCCATGCGCACGCGCTCTTGCGCCCGCAGGTGTTCTGACCAGAGGTGATTGCGAACCGGTTCGATTAGCTGTGTCAGCGTCCCTCGGGCTTCGAGCTGTGCGTGCCACCGACCGGCAAGGCCGTGGATTCGGCCGAGCGCTAGCATCCGTTCCCACTCGAAGACATTGAGTTTCAATAAAATCGCGACATGATCTAACTGGAAGGGCAGGGGCGGTAGGGGATACAAGTCAATATTCTTTACAAAAGGGGGCTATTGGTTACTTGGATTTGTAAAGCCAGCTTTACACAATGGACGACACTAACCTAACCTGAAACCCGGTCCAAAAAAAGATCTCGAGCAAGATCAAAAAATTAGCCCTTACAAAAAAAATTGGCACGTTTTTTGCTTATTTATTTGCATCAAAGTGCGCCAGGAGTTGAAGATGGAAACCAACCACGAATCCTCTCAGTCCCCGTCTGAGCCCTCGACCGGTACCACGCGACGAGGATTTTTGAAGGGCACGAGCCTAGCGCTTCCTGCCATTGTCACGCTTCACTCGGGAGCGGCGCTCGCAAATAGTAGTGCAGCCGCGAATTGTACGGCGGCCTTGTCGAGCTACCCAGTGTGTTCCGTTGCGCCAACCAACGGTACTTTGTTGCGTATACAAACGCACTGTTTAAGGGCCATTGAAGTCAAATCCAGCCTACCCGGTGGTACGAGTCTTAGTACGTCCAACGTTACGACATACTACCAAGTGAGCCCGAACTCAGGCGCCGCCTATTTTCTTGGCTTCACGGGCCAAACGTCCGGCACCCCAGCCTGGCGCTCCACCGGAGACGGGTCTCTAGTCGCCGTTGACGCCAATATGATTGAGGCCATGAATTATTTTTATTATGGCTCACTGACCCAGCCAGACATTTCAACTGCACCCAGTTACCAATCAGATACAGGTTCTACAAGCGCCCTACCTGGGGCCGGCGCTTATTGCGATTCGAGCGGTACTGGTTATGCCGTGTGTTGGATAAATACGAATGGTGCGATTACGGACGTGGGCGCAGGCGCAGCGGCTACCTCAGGCGCCATTGTTATCAGCTATCAGGGTGGGTGCTATACATCCATTTTTGGCGGCACCCTGCCCATTGTCTGATGAGATGAAGCGCTGGCAGGTCAACTCGTTGGCCCCGCTTGTTCTGCATACTTGGGGAGCGGTATCTTTTGTGTACCACCGCGAGTCCGGGCAGACGCACTTCATCAACGCGTCTTGCCGCCAAATTCTGGAGCTCATTGCTGAACAATCGCTCACGACGATACAGGTACACGAACGTCTTCTGGAACATCACGGAATCGATGAAGATTCCGATCTGCAGGAAGCTGTGATTACGGTCATCCGGTTGCTCGAAGGCTTGGGCGTGGTGGTCGCCTGCGGTGGATGAGGAAAATGCTCCGGCTTGGCTTCGCGATCTCCCGATAAGCGTCCTGCAGCGTCGACTCCAGCGGGGCTTGCGTTGCAAGGTGGGTCCGTTTGTCGTCTGCTTTCAAGGGCAGGAACGCTCCTTGGCAGAACGATTCCACGCACACTACCCCAATTATCCGCTTGTCGACGAGAACCGCTTCGCGGATGTCAAACTGCAAATACGCCGTAATCCGACTCTAGGTCGCCAGAGATGGACAACACGCGCCATTTCTCTGGAAGACGGGCGAGTTTTTACCACTTTCCCGGTAGCGGCAACGCTCGCCCATATTGAATGGAGCATGAACTGGGCGGTGGCGAATCGGTCCCATCATTTCCTTTCGCTTCACGCGGGGGTGATGGCGAATGAACATGGTGCGTTGATCCTGCCCGCGAACCCAGGGGCAGGGAAGAGCACGCTATGTGCCTACTTGATGCACCGCGGCTGGCGCTTGTTGTCTGATGAATTCACCCTGCTGCGCGACGCCAATCTGGCGGTTCATCCGTTTCCCAGGCTCATTCCGCTCAAAAACCGGTCCATCGACGTTATCCGTGAATTGGTTCCAGAAGCGCATCTGGCACCGCCTATACCCGGCACCCACAAGGGGACGATCTCTCATCTGCGGCCACCCGATGTACACCTCCGTGCCATGCACGAGACGGCGGTGCCGAGACTGATGATCTTCCCGAAGTACACGGCGGGCGCGAAGTTGTCGATTAGCCCAGCCGCCCGTGCGGATTGTTTTGTGCAGATTACGCAGAATTCTTTCAACTACACGCTCCGGGGAGAAGAAGGATTTCGGATGGCCGTGGCTCTGACGGAGCGCGTGCAGCCCTATCGGCTCGAATACAGCGATTTGCCAGAGGCGGCGCAGGCCATTGATGCGCTCATGCAGGAAGCTGCCGCCTGACGGCTGTCATCGATTCCTATTCTGCGCGTTGGCCTTCGGTACGGTAGCTTTCCAGATTTTGCCGCAGCTGCTTTTTATCAAACTTGCCAACCCCCGTCTTCGGCAGTGCGGATAAGGCTATGAAGTCATCCGGCAACCACCATTTTGCGATGCCGTGTACGCTCAGATGGTGACGTAATTCCGCATCCGTGGGCATCGCGACAGTCTTGTCGAGTACCATGAAGGCGAGCGGGCGCTCGATCCATTTTTCATGGGGCGCACCTACTACGGTGGCTTCACGCACGGCAGGATGGGCCATTAGGGCATTTTCAAGATCGACCGAGGAAATCCATTCGCCGCCAGATTTGATCAGATCTTTTGCCCGGTCCACCAGTCGTAGG
Organism: uncultured Pseudomonadota bacterium; assembly: GCA_903825645.1. Classification (GTDB taxonomy): domain Bacteria; phylum Pseudomonadota; class Gammaproteobacteria; genus CAIKBL01. The sequence goes on from CAIKBL010000013.1 coordinate 23,092, forward strand.
ACGCCTTCTTCGTTAACCGCCGCGATGTCGCCGCTCTTCCACCAGCCGTCGATGAAACTTTCCTGGCTGCGTGGCTCGTTGAGATAGCTCGTCGCGATCCACGGACCGCGAACGTAGACCTCACCCACCGCCTTGTCATCCCAGGGGATGGATAGATTTTCCTCATCAAGCACTTTCATTTCGACGCCGGGCACGGGAAGACCTTGACGTACCCGAATGCCGATTTTACCGTCGTCATCCAAGCTCTGCTGGTCGCGTTTGATACACATCGCAGTCGCCATGGGAGCACACTCTGTGGAGCCCCATGCGGTGAACACGACGACGCGGTGTTTTTCGAGGTAGCTTTTCATGACGGACGCCGGGGTCGCTGAGCCACCGAGTAAGAGTCCGCGCAGATTTTGGATCCGATAGGGACGTTCTTGCAGTACGTTCAGCATATCGATGCCGACTGTTACCGCACCAAAGGCGAATGTCGCGTCATGGTCTTCAATCAACTTGAGGAGATCTTCGGCGTGCGGACGTTGGCCTGGGAAGACGAATTTCGCCCCCATCCATACGCCTGCAAACGGCAGGCCCCAGGAATTGACATGGAACATCGGCGCAATCGGAAGCAGGGTATCTTTCTCCGACACCGCCATGGTGTCGGCGTTGCAGAGCATCTGCGAATGCAGATAGAGGGCGCGATGGGAATAGACCACACATTTCGGATTTCCCGTGGTGGCGGAGGTGAAGCACATCGACGCCGGGGCGTGCTCATCGACTTCGGGATATTCAAAATCCGGATCTCCGGATGCAATCAGATCTTCGTATGCGTGGAGGGGGCTCAGCGTCGTGTTCGCGGGAACTTCGTCCGCCAGCATCACATAGGCCCGGACATGCTTGAGCAGCGGTGCGACGGCCTCGACCTGGGTGAGCAAATCGGGTGAGAAAAAAAGTGCGACGTCCTCGGCATGATTGATCGTATAGATCAGATGTTCGTCCGATAGACGCAAGTTTGCCGTATGCAACACACGCCCCGCGCAGGGGACACCGAAATAGAGTTCGAGATGTTGATGGGTGTTCCACGCTAGGGTCGCGACTTTCTCGGCCGGTTTTACGCCCAGTTTTTCGAGCGCACTGGCGAGTCGACGGACACGCGCGCAATAGTCCTTGTAGGTGTAACGGAACATCGATCCATCATCCTGACGGGTCAGGATTTCGTTACGCGGAAAATACTTCTCGGGACGTTCAACGAGGCGTTTAAGATTCAGCGAATAGTCGGACACGTTCGGCCTCCCTCTAGGATTCTGGCGTGTCGACTATACGGAAATTACCGACCAATCGCGTCGGTGAATTTAGCGAAGGAGATAATGGCCGGCGGCGCCGATGCCGATGGCCACGACGGTGTAACGCAGCACCGTGGGTCGGATACGTTGCGCCAGGCGCCCGCCCATTGCCCCGCCACACAGCGCGCCAACGGCCATCACCCCGGCGAGGGGCCATAGGATGGGTGCAGCGATGACGAAGTAAATTGTGGCCGCGAGATTGATGGCGAGCGAGAGCAACTGCTTGAGGGCGTTCAATCGGACCAGTGTATCGTTCAGGGTAATGCCGAGAGTGGCCAGCATAATGACGCCGAGGCCTGCGCCGAAATAACCGCCATAGACAGCCCCCAAGGCAATGGGGAGCGTGGACCAGCGCTCATCGAGGTTTCCTGTGCCACGGCTCGCAAAACGTGTGGTTACCCACCGCTTGATGGGATCTTGTGCGGCCAGCAGGGCGGAGGCGAACAGTAGTAGGTAGGGAATAAGATTGCGGAACAGCTGTTCGCCGCTCACCATCAGCAGCAAGCCGCCCACGGCGCCGCCGAGTACTCCGGCCGGGATCAACCAGCGCAGCCGCGTTTTCTGATCTTGCAAATCCCGCCATTGCGCGCCGGCACCGGCGAGATAACCAGGGCATAGCGCCACGCTGTTCGTGACGTTCGCAATGATGGGCGGCACGCCTAGGGCGGTCAGCATGGGGAAAGTAATCAACGTCCCGCCACCCGCGATGGCATTAATCAGGCCCGCCGCGAGGGCGGCGAGTGCCGCCCAACCATAATCAAGCGCGCTCAACACCTCAGCCGTCCGACACTTGCGCGAAACCGCGCGGCAGTGATGAAGGTGGATACAGCGCGTTGATCATTTTAGGGGCCCTCGTTTACGACCAACACACGATGAACGAATGCATACGTTAATGGCTCGGCCAGTCGGAATCGATAGGGTGTTCCATTGCGTTGGATCAAGGTGAGCTGCTCGCCGCTCAGCGCCTTGGCGACATGCCGAACATCGCGCAGATCTGCAAACGCCAATGCGATGGACTCCACGATTTCGTCGCCGCGAACTCGACGATCTGAATCCGCCAACGACGACATCTCGCGGGGTGTCCACACGAAACCCTGCGTCGTCCACAGCAGGTGTCCGGGACGGCGCGGCCGACCGGATAGCGTCGCTGAGCCGAGCCATATAGCGTCGTCAGGACCCGGCGCCCCGAGGTTTGCCACAGCGGTTTGAATCCAGACCAGGTGGCGCGCCGCGCCGCGTCGTGCCAGCAGACTCCAGACCAGACCCCAACCGATGAAAAGCAGGCACAACCAAGGGGTGGCTCGATTATGGCTTGCAGATCCCACAACGCCGAATACGCCGGCGCTGATAAAAAAAGGGATCCCGACGTGCCACCAGGGTCGCAGCATCGGTGCCGGCAGTGCCTGGATCAAGCTATCAACGCCGGGCTCCGCCAAGGGTTTCAACGCGCGCCTTCCATGACGATGGCAATTCGACCAATGGCGCGGCGTCCGAGCACATCGGCCATCGCGGCCTGAAAGTCTTGCAATGGGTAGGTTGCCCCCACTACCGGATGGATACGTCCGGCGACGAACCAATCAAAAAGTTGTGTCATGTTGGCACGTACACGCGTCTCATAAACGTAACGCATATCCTGCGGGCTCCAGCCGTAGTACAGCCCCATGTTGAGACCGCAAACAGTCAAGTTCTTGACCAACAGCAGGTTGGCGGGGATCTGCGGGATCTCGCCGCCGGCAAAGCCAACCGGCATGATGCGACCTTCGGGGGCCATACAGCGGAGTGATTGCATGAAGACTTCGCCGCCGACTGGATCGTAGACTGCATCGACGCCGCGTCCACCCGTGAGCGCGAGTACGCCTTCCCGAAAGTCGTGCGTCCGGTAGTTGATCGCATGATCGGCGCCGTGGGCGCGGGCAATCGCCAGTTTTTCGTCGGAACCCGCCGTCGCCACAACAGTGGCACCGAGGATTTTGCCAATTTCGATGGCCGCGATACCGACCCCCCCGGTTGCGCCATGGACGAGCAACCAGTTCCCGGCTTTGACGTTCAGCAGATGTGGCCAGGTGAGTGCAGCCGCTGAGGTCGCGTACGAATTTGTGAAGGCAATCGCCTGCGGAAAAGGGAGTGAGTCCGGCAAGGCAAAAACGCTGACTTCTGCAACGCAGGTCTCTTCAGCAAGGCCGCCCCAGTCGAGCACGGCACAGACGCGATCGCCGACTTTGAAGCGTGATGTCTCTGCGCCGGTTTCGACGACGATGCCGGCCACCTCAGTGCCGGGCACAAAGGGCAGCGGTGGTCGCCGTTGATATTTGCCCTGGACAACCAAACTGGTCGCAAAACTGACGCCCGCGGCCCGCGTTTCAATTCTGACTTGGCGCGGACTCAGCACCGGACAGGGAAGCTCGGTTAGCTGAAGTTTTTCAAACGGCATCCACTCATGGACGAGTACACCTTTCATGACGATTGCTCCGGGGGCTGTGCGCCAAATTTGGGTGCGCGCTTTTCAAGGAAGGCCGCCATCCCTTCGCGGGCTTCCGCGGAGAGGAAAAGACGAATTTGTGCTTCGCGCTCGAAGGCCAATGTCGCGGCGAGAGGGGCCTGGGCGCCGAGATAGACGCCGTGCTTGATGGCGGCAACCGCTTCCCGCGGTGCGGCCGCCAAAAGTCGAGCCCGCGCCGTGACGCAGGCGCCGAACTCGGTGTCAGAAAAGACCTGATTTACGATACCGAGTCGGGCGGCCTCTTCGGCGCTGATTCGGGCGCCGGTCAACATGAGCTCCAGCGCACGCGCTGTCCCGACCAACTGGGTCAGTCGCGCGTGGCCTCCCCAATCGGGGACGAGGCCTATTTTGATGAAGCTTTCAGAGAAGCTTGCGCTTTCTGCTGCGTAGCGAATATCGCAGGCGAGTGCGAGGTTCATGCCGCCGCCCGCCGCGACGCCGTTGATCGCGGCGACCACCGGCTTTTCCAGACACCGCATATAAGTCACGATCTCCCCGACCAGCGTCATGCGATCGGCGAGCACGGACACATCGTCGCGCGCCTGAAGCGCGGCCATGCCGGCAATATCCCCACCGGCGCAAAACGCCTTGCCCGTGCCGGTCAGGACAAGGCAACCTACGGCAGGATCGGCGGCAGCCTGCCGGAGATAGCCCAAAAGAGCTTCCCGCATGGTGCCCATGAAAGCATTCATCGCGGTCGGGCGATTGAGGGTAATCGTCGCCACGCCTTCAGCGACCGCATACAACAGGGCAGCGCGCTGATCCGTCGGGGTCGGTGCTGTCACCATTTCTTAGCCGCGCCCGATGAATGGCATGGTGGTAGCCATCACCGTCATGAACTGGACGTTGGCCGACAGCGGGAGTCCCGCCATGTAGAGGACGGCGCTGGCCGCATGAGCGACCTCCATCAGCGGCTCAGCACGGACGCTCCCGTCTGCCTGACGGATCCCCTTTCGCATCGGCTCCGCAATCTCGGTTTCCGCATTGCCAATGTCGATTTGGCCACAGGCGATATTGAAAGGCCGGCCGTCAAGAGACAGAGATCTGGTCAGGCCCGTCATGGCGTGTTTGGTGGTGGTATAAGCGGTCGTCCCCGGACGCGGTACCTGGGCCGAGATGGAGCCATTGTTGATGATCCTGCCACCTTGCGGTGTTTGTGCCCGCATGATTCGAAAAGCCTCGCGCGCGCAATAGAACGCGCCATTCAGATTAGTGTCGACAACCGCTCGCCAGCGATCGATCGCCATTTCGTCGACCGTCATCTGGGGGGCGCCGATGCCCGCGTTATTGAACAGGACATCGAGCCGGCCGAAACGGGCTTCGGTCTGATGGAACAGTGCCGCCACGGCGTTTGGATCGGCCACGTCGGTAGGGATGCACAGCGTTCTCGCGAGATCAGCCCCTGCGCAGGCGACGGTCTCGGTCAAGGCCTCGGCGCGTCTACCCGCCAGTACCACGGCGTAGCCGTCCCGGAGTAAACCCAACGTGACGGCACGCCCGATTCCACTGCCGGCGCCGGTGACCACTGCTACGCGATCGGGTGTTCGAGACATCATGCTTTCCTCAACAAGGGGCGACTTCGCGTAAGAAGCGCAGCATTTGTGTCGTGGTTTCCGTGGGCTTTTCGACCTGCAACCAGTGTCCGGCGCCGGCAATGAGTTCGATGAACCGGAGATCATCAAAAGCCTGCGGAAACCACTGCCGCCAGGTCGAATCATAGAGGAGCACATTATCTTCGCGGCCAGCGATGAAGGCTGCCGGTTGCGTAAATTTTCGGTCTTCCAGTTCCAGCGTCAGGGCATTCATGGTGGGTAGGTTACGGTACAGGTTGCAAGGACCGCGGAAGCCGCTGTGTTGATACTGAGCGACGTAATAGGCGAGATCGGCTTCGCTTAACCACGCGGGTAAGCGCGCGGGCAGGGGCAGTACATCAAGAAGTCGGCTGCTTCGTGGATACTCGAGCTGTTTCATCCAGGTCAGGGTGGGGGCATCAGCCGAAATACCATAATAGATTCTGAGTAGGCTTGCGCGAATATCGGTTTCGAGTTCGGCCTCGACGACACCTGGGGTTTGGAAATACCGGATATACCAGAATTTATCCTCCATCCCCGGGGGATCTATTGTGGCCCGACCGGCGCGCCAGAACGGCACTGATAGCCCCATGACAGTCTTGCAATGCGTCGGGTGCAACAGCGCGGTGTTCCAGGCAATGATGCAGCCCCAGTCATGTCCAATGAGGTTGAATTCGGCATACCCGAGTGCGTGTGCGAGCCCGACGACATCCGCCGCCATCTGGCGGATGTTGTAGTCTTCGATAGCCGGTGGTCTGCTACTACCCCCAAAGCCGCGTTGGTCGGGGACTGCGACCCGATAGCCTGCTGCCACCAACGGGGCAATCTGATGCCGCCAAAGATACCAGCACTGCGGCCAACCATGGAGCAGGATGACGAGCGGTCCGTCCCCTTGAACCACTGTCCGTAGGGTGACGCCATTTGTCTCAATCATTTCAAAAGTAGGTTCAAGCATGCGAATGCGCCTGTTTCAGGACGCCCTCCAGACAGTTGAGAAAATCATTTTCGGATTGTGCCTGTGCGAGCGTGTCCGCGCTGACGCGATAACCGTATTGGTGCGCAATGGCTTCATAGCGAGGGACACGGGCCTGCAATAGGCGCGGAAACATCCAGAGCACGAATTCGTCGGGGTTGATAGCCTCGCTCGTCAGCAAACCTCGTGAGGACATGAATCGGGCGAGCTCGGTCGCTAGAAACTCGGTCCGGTAGTAGAGCGGTTTCGGCTCGGCCTCTGCACGGCGGAGCAGCTCCTGTCCGTTTTCAGGGGTGGCTTCGATGTAGATCAGGAGCGTATGTTCGGCGAGGATCTTCAGGACATCCTCGTCGTCCAGCTCGCACAAACTGCCGGCTGAATCATTGATGAAATGTCGGTAACCGTAAATCTCTCGGGCCTTTCTGATGAAGGTCGGGACTTCGAGCATGGCGGCGACTTCGGCATCTCGGTAGAGTTTCTGTCGGCGCTGGAACTCTATTAAGGGCAAACCGCCTTGCGCCGGATCGCCGAGCTTGCCGAGAAAGGTCAGCACCGCCGTCAGGTTATCGACGGTGATGTTATTCGAAATGTAGATGGAATCCGTCCGCAGCAGATCCCGCAAAAATGGGATCTGCATGGCCTGTGATTTTATGTTGTCCAGGATCGGCTCATTCAGATAGCGGGTTCCGATCCGATAATCTGCTGAATAGTGAAACCAATGGGCTTGCCGCAGACGCGAGGACAGATACGTCTTGCCGACGCCGGACATGCCGATCAACGTCACCGACTTAGCTTCCCAGCGTCTAAATGCTGCTGCAGTCATTTTCATGATGTCGTCATGTCAATCAACGCGTGTCGGGTTAAGCCGTGATCTGGCCTGCGGTCACCTTGCGGCCGATTTACCGCGAAGGTTCCTAGTCAGTCCGCCCCGTTCATGGAGCGCTGTTTTGGCGCGAATTTGCTCAAAGCCGATTGGGAAGGGACGCAGTCGCGGAAAAGCCGGGTGGCGGAAGAGATCGCCATCCTTTAGCGTGTCATGCAGCCCACTGTTGAGGGGCAGTGGTGCCCGAATCGATCGCGCCGCATAGTGGGCATCTTCGCCAAAGAAATGAAGGGTGAGGGTGCGCTGCCGAACTCCGGCCTCGCATCCTCCATCAGCTTGCAGGACGGCGGGATGACAAATCAGGACATCGCCCGGCATGACATCCCACGCGACCACATCGCGCGTCTCGGACTGCTTTTCAATACCTTCGTTGGGCACGTCGACACCGTCACTGGGTCGCTCGTCAGCGGCGGCGTCGAACGCAGATCGCGCCTCGTTTGCCTCGTGATGAGAGCCCCGCACAAATTCGGGTGAGTGGGCCTTGCTGGTGGCATCCAGGATTATCCGAACCACTGCTATCTGTTTGCCGCGCAGCGCCAGCTCTGATGAGGGTCGGTGCCACGCTGTCCGACGGGTAGTCGGTCCGTCGAGGAGACACACCGTTTCATGGAGGAACCACACGGACGAAGGTCCCCATAAACCAGCAAGGATGTCGGGTAGCGGCGATTCGCATAGGAGCTCCTGGTAGATGTTCGCCGCCTCGGGATGACACCTATCCTCGTAGCAGGTCCCCCCGGCGTCCTCGGTGGACTGGATGGCCGCTGGCGTCGGGTGACCGAGGCTCCACTCGAAACCTTTCTCGGCGAGTGACAGCGCGTCGTTTTCCAAGACCTGCGGTAGGATAACGACACCGTCCTTGCGCAGCCGATCAGCGCAAATAATCAGAGGTTCACGCACCATAAATATTCCTAGGGCTGCTCAGCAGTGACGGGCGGGATGAGAGTAATGCCCTGGGCTATCAGATCGGCGATTTTTTGGGGACTATAACCGGCCTCGGCGAGCACCTCGACACTGTGCTCACCGAGTCGCGGCGCGGGACGTCGGAGTGTCGCGGGGGACTCGGTCCAGCGTGACGCGGGACGCATCTCGCGGATCGCACCTTCCGTTGGATGCGACGTCGACTGGAAATAATTCACGGCCGCCAGATGCGGATCAGCGGGCAGTGAGTCGAGTGTATGTAGGGGAATCGCCGGAATATCAGCTTGTTCGAAAAAGGCGAGCCACTCGGTGGTTGTGCGCGTGCGCAATATCTCAGCAAGCATGGCGTATAGCGCGTCGATGTGGGCGGTGCGCGTGGCGAGCGTGGCCAGTCGGGGATCGCGGTCAAAACGCGTCGGATCGCCCAACATTTTGAAGAAACTGCGCCACTGGCCGTCACTGTAGATGAGTGCGCAGACATAGCCATCCAGGGTCACGAAGGGCGTGCGTTCCCGTGCGAGCAGACGCGCATAACCGGGGGGGCCGAGCGGGGGTTCGAAAGTTTGGCCAGCCAGATGTTCAGCCAGCATGAAAGGTACCATCGTTTCGAACATCGGGATGTCGATGGCCTGGCCAACACCAGTTTTTTCTCGACGATATAAGGCCGCTGAAACCGCCATCGCCGCGTGCACACCCACGGTACGATCGACCAGTGCGATGGGAACATAGCGCGGGGTGCCGTCGCCGACTTGGGCGACTAGCGAAGGCAGTCCAATGACACCTTGAATGAGATCGTCATACGCGGGGCGCGCCGCGTAGGGGCCGTCTTGACCGTAGCCAAAGACACCCGCATAAATCAGGCGCGGATTGATGGCAGCGAGTCGCTCCCATGTCAGCCCCAGTCGCGCCATCGCCTGCGGACGCACGTTGTACATGAGAACATCGGCCGCTTTGACAAGGTGTAGGAGCGCGTCCAGCCCTCCGGGGGCTTTGAGATTCAGCACAAGACTGCGTTTGTTCCGGTTCACATGGAGGAATCCTCCCCCCATCCCGGAGTGGCGGGCTGGACCGATGGCTCGGGTCGTGTCGCCCGTGGGGGGTTCTATTTTGATGACTTCGGCACCCATATCACCCAGCAGTTGGGTTGCAAAGGGCCCCATGAGCACCGTCGTGAGATCGAGAACGCGGATCCCCTCGAGTGCGCCACTCATCGTAGACGGTCCGCTAAACACGTGAAGGACAAAGCGAGAGCAGAACAGCGCATGGCATCCCCAGATCGCGAAGTAAGCCAACATTGTCGGCTACGCCTGCGTGATTTGCCAGAATCGCGCAGACCGCACGTCGGTGCTTGGCGCGAGTTGCTGAGAAACTGGTTGGTGGGCGCGCGACCTGCGGGGCTTAACGTGTTGCGCGCAATCGGTCTCTAGACACTGGGTCCGTATCGCGGCCGCCGGCGCCGCAGGACGCTATCGAGGTGGTACTACAGGCGGGGCGCTGCCTGGCTCAGATCACCGCGCGCCTGTCTTTTTTCGAATCAGCCCGGATCCGATTGAATCACTTCTCGATTTGAGCGCGTTTAAAGACCCTGTGCGTCTGCGCCCAGCGCCTGGTCCCATGACCATCGGATTTCTTCTTCACGAAAAAAAAGAGACTCCTGCGTGGGTGTCGAAAGTCTGGCTCTGGCTATCGCATAGTGTTTGCTCGCGATGCGAATCGCCTCGGCAAGTGATGTCCGCTGCTCGCGTGGCAAATCAAGGTAATCAGTCGAGATGATGTACTGCTGCTCCAGCAAGGCGTTCGCGTACGCCAGCCAGCGCGCTTCTGGAGCACCCCCAAGGCTCATCGCTATTCGTTGTTCCAGTGCGTCGAGATGTCTTTCATAGCGTTGGCAGGTCAGTGCCAGTGCTGCCGCGTTTCCGGCGCGGACAAGGACTTCCATTTCCGCCAGACGCCTTCTGGCGAACGTTTCTAGCAGCGCGCGCGCCGCCTCTGGGCGAGGCGTCAAGTCCAGTTGCGCCTCTTCGAGCAGGCGCTTGGCAGGATAGGTCCAATCCGCCTCGGTGGTCCCGGCGGGTGGCAGCCAGCGGATCCCCGCAAACGAATTGATGAGGGCATGACCGGCAGATGCGGTCAGGGAAAGGAGCGACAGGACGATGAGACTGAATCGTCGGACAGTCATGCGTCAGGTACGATGCTTTCCAGCTTGGTGTCGAGACCCTGATGATCAGGTGCAACCTCGATCATAAAGGGAAACACCAGTGGTTTGCCTCCCGGCGCACACTGGATGAACAGCTGGTAGAAGCCAGGCTCCGGGAAAGTGATCCGAATAGGGATCCGCGGTCCGGGATACACGAGTCGCGCAGGAGCAGCCATCATCTTAAGCATCATCGCCTCTGAATGTGCGGCGGAGTGACCGGCCATTGCGCGCATCATGGCGACCATTTCCGGCGTATAGCTGTGTGCATGGCCAAAATATTCGCCATCGATTCGCCACAGTGCGACATGTACTTCGGCACCGAGTAGTAGCTCGAGATTGGTGACCGGCTCGCCCGCGTGCGTGAGCGTCAAGACGAGCTCTGCTTCCGCACCGGCGACCGCACGCGGCGGCGATAGGGCAAGCGAAGCCTGATATCCCTGCACGATGCGCGCCCGGCCGAGATCGATATTCACCTGAGGAATCGCTGCCGGCGCCCCGACCGTGACGTTAAACTGCTTTCGCCAGGTTCGATCGTGGTGGGTGAATTCATTCACGATTCGGTACTGTCCGGCGCGCGGAAAAGCATATGGAAACGTAAATCGCGCGGCGGCCAAATCCTGCGCGGTCAGCGGACCAAAATCTTCCTGATGGATATGCGCGAAGCTGCTGAAGTCGCGGGCCACGATGAAGGTATGGAGCGCACGCTCATGGATGATCTGCAGATCGCTAACCGGTTTGCGATTCTCGGTCCGGGTGAGGCTAAAGACAAGGGTGTTTGGGCGCCCCGGGACCGGTGGCGTGTCCAGATCGAGGGTCAAGGTATAAGGGCCGCTTGGCTGGCCCTCGAGCCCGGGTGCGACGGCGCGGCCGCACCCGGTCAAGGCCAGGAGGAACAGGACAATCCCTGGTAGGGACCGCGCACTCACCCTCGGCTTAAGGTATTGCAGTCGCAGGTTTCGGTGCTTCAACCGGTTTCCCTGTCTCGAATATCAGATGTCCCGCACGCTCCTGCGCCGCATATCGGGCTTCGACTTGAGGCGAGAGCTCGATTTGGCGCACGTCGGGGAACTTGCCACGGTCCAAAAATGGTCGCAGGAAAGCCTGCGCGGGATCTTTGAGCAAGACCTGTGTTTTGAGGGGCTGAAAATTCCATTCACGACGCATGAATTCAGGCGTGAAAATCATGTTTTTCTGCTCTTCGGTCCACTCATGTGCGACGTGCGTATCATGGAAGCTATAGCTCATGATGTCGTGTTCCAAATCCCAATAGACCGTATTGTGAGCCGCATAACCAAACCCTTTAAGCCCAGGATTTTCAAGTCGGACGTTTCTGACTTCTATCATCATGAGCTTGTTATTCTGTCCGTATTTTTCAGTGCGAATCGGGAAGAAACTGTGCTTATCCAGCCATAAAACGAGGAATTTCTCATTGTAGTTCGGTAGGACCTCTTTTCGGATTGTCCCCATGACCACCCAACAATCAACGCCGCCATCCGGTCGATAGTAAGGGTACTGATCGCCCATCATCTTCAAGGTGGAGGTCTCGCGCTTGACGAATCCCTTGTTGTTATCGTTCAGGACAATTTCCGGACGTGTATTAGGGAAACGTACCGTTTGATAGAGAACGTCGGTTCCGAGCAGTTTCCACTCCATTTCCCACGGGTCGCGGCCAACCACATCATCGAAGGTCTGGGCATTGTCTGGGAAACGTTGGTCTCGCCGAGGTTGGGGTTGTCGCCGCACCCGACGGAGTCCCGCAGAGTAAACAAAGAAATCCATTTTGTTCGCCATTTTCGGCGATGTACGATGCATTATCCACAATTGCTGCTCATCCTGTGACTCAGGCGGGAAGGTGCTGTACTGCATCCATCGGTCCTGGATCTCTCCCGGTTTGATCTCCCGTAGCGCGCCCTCAAATGGTGTGCGCATGCGCTTGGCGGACGCGGAAAGACCGAGGTTACGCTGGCGGATCCGGGTCCAAAAACTGCAACGTTTCTCACAAACCGCTTCGGATGTCGTGTTGGTTATCGTGGGTGCGCTATAAACGATGACGACACCCTGATTGATATATCCGGAGCTCGTAATCATGCCGAACGCGTCCACCAACGTATTAGGCCAGCGCGGGACATGCGGGAACTCCGCGCTCCGATAGCCCATTTCCTCCGCGGTGTAAGGCGCTTTGAATGGGTAGGGAGCGGCTGGAATATATGGAATATTCGGGTCACGTGGCTTGGTCGGGTTAGGATCGTAGAGCGCCCGGTCCGCCGGGGACATCTGCTCTACCGTGCGCCAGGTGAGCTCTTCTGCCGTGGCGAGGGGCAGGCTGGTGGCCCAAAGCATCAGGCTCACCACCGCGTACGTGGCGGCCTTTTTTGAGAAAGGCATGACATTAGAACGCATAGTTGATCTCCCAGCCGACGTTATCCCATTTCTTATATTGGCCATAGAGACCGCTATCGGGGCCTCCACCGTAGCTGTTGTACACGAGATCAGTCGTCAGGAACTGAGAGATCTTGTAGGAGATACGGAGCTTCGACTTGACACCCTGCCACGTGATTTCGGGGCCGCCGAAAACAGGGTAAAGCGTGTAGTTCACAGTGAGTCTGTCGCGTGTGAAAGCAAAGGGGTGGGACAGGTAGAACACCGGAATGAGAGTCCATTGGTTCTCAATCCCGCCGCCGAACCCGTAGCTCAGCGCCGGATTCCAGCCGAAGGTGTAATACAGGGAAGGCTGCATGATGAAGGTGGTATTCCCCGGCAGGCCGAATTCTGCGGCGATGGCGGCCCGGAAAGTGTCGTGTCTGACGGTCCCGTCCGTGCCCGCATCACCGGCACGCGCCGCGGCTTGCAGATTGCTGTCGGTGAAACGTACGCCGAGCGTATAGAGCGCTTCTAGGCGAAAGACCGTCGGCACGGCGCCGACCAGTGGGACGTCCGGCAGTGTCGTTGAATAGTCCGCGGTGACGCCGAAGTGATTGAGCCGATTAACCTGAGGCTGGAATAAAAGGCGGGTGGCTGCGCCCTGACCTTCAGTGCCGATGATGCGATCAACTGGATTTTTGTCCCATAGATACGCGTAGATAAAGCCGTAGGTCATGGCGCCGGCTGCACGGTCGAAGCGCATCGCAAATTCCTGGTTATCCAGATTCCCGGTGTGGGGTCGGCGCCATGGCAACGTGACATCGCCGCCCGGCGCGCTTGGCGTGTACAACGGAGAATACCAGGGTGAGCCAGGTAGGGACTGCTGATCCTGCTCGTGACTGATAATGTCCAGCAACTGTAAGGAGCTGTCCCCAAAATGGAGTGTCGTGTTGATCATCCACGCGGGGAGGCGGCGGAGCTCATAATCTTCGGTCTCGAGCTGCGGACCTTCCCGGCGGTCCATCCCGTTGATGATGTCGATGAACTGGCCATCCATTTTGCCCCAGATGACTTGCTGCTTACCGACGATGACATCATATTTTGCCGTCCGATAGCTCACGTAGAGCTCCCGCATAATGCGGTCGGTCGTGTTGTATCGCTCGGCGGTCTCATTGATTCGGTTGGCGTAGAGGCCTTTAGATTGTTGCCAGTCATACGCGCCGTCGTACATCGCGTGCGTGACCGCTTTGAAGTCTAGGCCGGGGAAAATCGCATAGGATGTCTTCAACTCCAACAGGTTCTGCAGCTGTGCGAAACGGTAGTCCTGCAGGCCTTTCCCACCATATCCCAATTGCTTGTCGGGATTGATCAGAATGTCGGTCCACTGCTTTATCCGGCCCTGCACGCTTAAATCGGGAAGGGCGCGCTCCAGTGGTTCACGAAAATACTCGCCGACCGGATTGAAGGTGGCCATGGTGCGGTCGAAATCGGAGACCACGTTTGAGAATATGTCAGATACATCCGCAAAAGCGATTGGCGGCAATCCTGCCAGGCTAATGAGTGTCATGCTGAGATAAAGATGCAGAACTTTGCGCATCGTGAGCTTCCCGCTGCTAAGTGGCATCCTTTATATGTTACTTGTGATACAAGATGCAACTCTATGTTTTAAATGATTTATGTAGGAAATAGTCAAGAGAGTATAGGAAATTTTACCCCTTAATAAATAGTGAATTTGCGGATTTTTCTGCAATCTGATGGCCAGTCATGGCTTTTTTCTTCCGCGAAGGCGCTCTCCTGATGGGACTGGTCCGGGGGAGAATCATCCGGACGAGGTTCCCGTTCATCTCTCCAGCAACGACGATTAAGAGGCGAAAAAATGAAATTCGGTGCAATGGTGGCCACCCATATTCAGGACTGGCGGTTACTCGTTCTGGCAGATAATCTCGGCTACGACCACGGGTGGGTGCCCGATTCACAAATGATTTGGTCGGACTGTTATGCGGTGCTTGCGCTGGCTGCGGTTAACACCTCGCGCATTAAGCTGGGTACCGGGGTCTCAATCGCGCCGACGCGGATTGCCCCGGTCACCGCACATTCCATCGCCACGATTGCCGCCCTCGCCCCAGGGCGGGTGTTTCTCGGTCTGGGGACTGGCCATACGGCCATGCGCGTGATGGGCATGAAACCCATGAAACCCAAAGCGTTCCGGGAATATCTGCGCGTGGTTCGCGGCCTGCTGAGTGGAGAGGAAGTTAGCTATACCTTGGGCGATGAAACTCGGGATATCCGCTTTCTCCACCTCGACCGGAAGTTTATCGACATCACGCAGCCGATACCTCTCTGGGTCGCAGCTAATGGTCCTGGCGCTTTGCGCGCGACCGGTGCTTATGGTGACGGACGGATCTCGGCCCTGAACGAGCCGCCGGGGATGATTCGGCAGAGTCTTGACCTCATCGATACGGGGGCTCGCGAAATTGGCCGCGTTCTGACTTCTGATTTTCACACCGCCGCGCTGAGCTCCGCGGTAGTGCTTGGCCCCGGCGAAAAACTGACCTCTACTCGCGTCATCGATCAATGCGGCTCTCAGGTCGCAGCGGCGCTTCATTACTGCTGGGAAAACTGGCGCCAGAGTGGCGATGATTCCTCTATACCCCCCGGGGTGCGAAACATTTGGCAAGAATATTGTGATTACGTCGCCAAAATGGAGACGCCCGAGCACAACCGGTATCTGCAGATCCACGAGGGGCATTGTTCCTTCCTGGTGCCCGAAGAGCGACGTTTCATCACGCCTGAGGCGATCGAAACCTGGATTCTGGCGGGAGAGCCTGCAGTGATCATCGAGCGGCTGCGCGCAGCTGAGAAGGCAGGGCTACGCGAAATTACGCTTCTGCCCCCCATGGACCATGCCCGTACCGTGCTCCAGGACTTTGCGACCCACGTCATCGCGCGGTATTAGATGTCCGACCACACTCGCACGGGTTCCTGAGAGTGTGGGGCCGCGCCTGAAAAAGAGCCGAAAACTAGTGATGATTGCCGCCGCGTATCAACCGGCCGGGACGGGCTCCGGTCTCGTGCCCGGCCCGTTGCACCACTACGCCTTTGACATAGGTCGCAACGTAGCCGTCCACCCGTTCGACCAAACGAGGCATGCCGGCAGGGAGGTCATATCGCATCTCCGGTGTGTGTGCGTGTAGACGCGGGAGATCAATCAAGTTGAGATCGGCCCGTTTCCCGGGCAGTAGTTCACCGCGATCATGGAAACCATAAGCTTTGGCGTTATCGCTCGTCAGCTTTTTGACGACGAATTCGATGGGCAGGTGGTAGGGATGACCGGCGGGCCAATCACGCGACCACTGCCGCAGCACATATGAGTGAACCCCGCTGTCACAAACGAAGCGGACATGGGCGCCGGCATCGCTGAGACCGAGGAGGGTTAAAGGATGAAGGAGAAGCTCATGGACCGAGTCCGGGTTGCCTTCGGCGTATCCCGTCACGGTATACATCAGGAAAGTATGACCCTCTTGTTCGAGCAGGAGATCGTAGGCCACCGCCCAAGGATCGCGCCCCTCGCGTGCGGCGATCGCCGCGACGCTCTGCGCCCGATCGGGCGTGTGGTTCAAGCGTTCTCCTGTAAAGAAGGTCTGTGCCCAGAGATTCGGACTTCGATAGAGTAGCGAAAAGCCGTTGTCGTTCGGATCTTTTTCCGCGAGCAGTGCCGCGCGGACCGCGGGATCACGCAAGCGGGCCAAGCGCTCGGGGAACGACAAATCCTTGATGGCCTGATAGCTCGGCATGAACCGCCAAGGATGTTCGCCCTCGAAGCAGAACAAGATATTGACCGGGCGTCCGGCCGTCTGCGGGATGAGCGTAACGCCGTTGGCCGCGGCCTCTTCGCACACCGCCAACTGACGTCGCCACTGCTGGGCATCCGCATTGTGCTGGATGAGGAGAAACATGACCGGACAGTTAGCCACCTCAGCGACTCGCCGGATCATCGCCATTTCGCGGTCGAGCCCTTCGACATCCTCACCGGCGACTCCCGCCGTCACGATTTCGACCAATCCATGGCCGGCTGCCCGCACCGCGCGTCCGAGCGCCACGAGCTCTTCTTCCTCTGCGAAGGTGCCAGGTACTGGCTCTCCGTCCACCGCAATGTGTACCGAGGTCCGTGAACTCGAGAATCCGACTGCGCCAGCCCGCAGGGCTTCTTCCGTCAGCGCCGCCATTTTCGCAATATCCTCCCCGGTCGCGCGTTCGTTGCGGGCGCCTCGTTCACCCATCACATATGCCCGCAATGCGCCGTGGGTGACCTGTGCGGCGATATCAATGGAGCGCGGAACGGAGGCCAACGCGTCCAGGTACTCTGGGAAGCTTTCCCAATTCCAGGGCAGGCCGGCGGCGAGAGACTTGCCGGGAATATCTTCCACGCCTTCCATCAGTCCGATGAGCCATTCATGGCGATCGGGTCGTGCAGGTGCAAAGCCGACGCCGCAGTTTCCCATGACGACGGTCGTGACGCCGTGCCAGAGCGATTGGGCAAGAACGGGATCCCAGGTCACCTGGCCATCGTAATGCGTATGTATATCGACCCAGCCCGGGGTCACGAGCAACCCCTCGGCATCGACAGTCTCTCGAGCGTCGCCAAGATCGTGGCCGATGGCCACGATGACACCATTCGACAGCGCAATGTCTGCCACGCGGGGGGCAGCTCCGGTGCCATCAACAACAGTACCGCCGATGATCAACGTATCAAACTGGGGCATGGGACTCTCCTGCTATGCGTTAGGCGAGGGTGAAGTGGCTGCCCCTGAGTCTGCCGGATGTTGCAGTGCGTAGGAAAGCGGCGCCCCATCGGGGCTCTTAGCCCCCCAAGGGTGGAAAAAGGGCGCGGACGGATTAGACTTTCGCTTTTGCCGCTTATGTTAGACCCAACCGATAAAGGAAATTTCCAATGATGTTGCAAGGTAAAGTCGTGCTCGTGACGGGCGCGGGTCGTGGTGTTGGCCGGGCTATCGCCATCGAGGCGGCGCGTGAAGGTGCGGCCGTGGCGGTCAACGACCTTGGGGTCGCCCTCGATGGGCAGGGTCAGGATGCGGGTCCGGCGCAAGAAGTCGTTCGTGAAATTGAAGCCATGGGCGGGCGGGCGATCGCCCTGACCAAGAGTGTTGCATCCTGGAATGATGCACACGAAATGATTGAAGAGACCGTTGATCGGCTCGGTGGCATCGATGCCGTGGTCAATAATGCCGGCAACTTACGTGACGTTATTTTCCACAAGATGACGGAAGACGATTTTCATGCCGTCATCAATGTGCATCTCGTCGGCACCTTCAACATGAGTCGGGCAGCTGCCACACACTTCAAAAATCAGAACGGTGGCGCGTTCGTCCACATGACTTCCACGTCAGGTCTGATTGGCAATTTTGGACAAGCGAACTATTCGGCTGCCAAGCTCGGCATCGTCGGTCTTTCGAAGTCGATTGCTCTGGACATGCAACGCTTCGGGGTGCGTTCGAACTGTATCGCGCCTTTTGCTTGGACGCGTATGGTCAGTTCTATTCCGATCACGGGGGTCGAACAGGCACAGCGCGTGGAGCGCCTGAAACAACTGGTGCCGGAAAAAGTAGCCCCTTGCGCGGTCGCCCTGTTGTCAGACGCAGCGGCTGGCGTCAATGGACAGATTTTTGGCGTCCGCAACAATGAAATTTTCCTGTTTTCGCAGAATCGCCCGTTCAAGACCGCACATACTTCGGACGGCTGGACGCCCGCCTCTATTGCCGAACGCGTTTTTGCCCAGTTTCAGCACGATTTTTATCCGCTGCTTCGTTCAGGGGACATCTTTTGCTGGGATCCCGTCTGAGCCGCGCGCACCACCACGGTTGTTTCGCGAAAGGTCTGTAGTGAGGTTGGCGGGTATGCCCATACCCGCCGGTTTTGCTTGAGATTGAGCGACACTGATTAAGGCAACGCCTTCAGTTTGCACGGAACATGGGCAAAACCTCTTTCGCAAGCAGCGCTTCATTAGCGGCCAAATAGTCGGCGGGGCATGCAGAGGATAAGAAAATAGTCCGCGCGCCGGCATCGATGTATTGCTGGATACGGGCCCGGCAATCTGCTGGGTTGCCCATGATGACGTACTTATCCGCGAGTGGCGAAAAATCCTGCGCGTATTGTTTGCTGAGTCGCGCGATGGCCATGGCGATCGCGTCTTCGCGGTTCGGGTGGCAGCAGGTAAACGCAAAAATAGCGGGTTTTACTGCCGCCGCGCCACGGCCCGCGGCGGTAGACCACTGCGTAATTTTCTCAATCGACGCATGCAGCATCTCTGGGGTGTACATGTAGGGCATCCAGCCATCCCCGTACCGCGCCGCCCGCTTCATGGCAGCGTCCTTACGACCGGAAATCCAGATAGGCAGTGGCCGCTGCAGGGGTGCCGGCTCGATGGACACATCGTGCAACGTGTTAAAGCGCCCCTCGAAACTTACTTTTTGTTCGGTCCATAACCGACGGATTACCGCAAGGGCCTCATTCGTGCGCGGACCCCGCTCGCGGAGCGGAACGCCGCAGGCTTCGAACTCACGCGGCATTTCGCCACCCACCCCCACCCCCATGTGGTAGCGTCCATTCGAGGCCACGTCCAGTGTGGCGGCTAGCTTCGCCGCCAGTGTCGCCGGGTAGAGCGGGAGCAACACGATAGCCGAGATGAGCTTAATGGTGCGCGTGGCGCCCGCGGCGACGCTGAGCGAAATAAAACTGTTTGAAGTCGGCCCGTGAAAGCTCACATGCTCTCCGCACCCGACATAATCGTAACCCAGACCTTCGAGTCGTACCGCGTTGCCGGCCACATTGTCGAGTCCAGTGATGGACATTCCGAATTCTATTTGCATGATCAACGGTCTCCTAAATGGGGATGCCTGGGTGATAGGCGTCGCACGCGCACGCGGCTTTAAGTTGAAGTCGCGGGGGATCGTCCGGGATAATCATCCTCCCTACCGGAGTCTCGCATGCCATTTCGTCCCTTCACGCTATCACGTTTGATTCTCGCGCTCCTGCGCCTGCTCTGTCTAACGGCGTCGCTGCGGGCCGTCGCGGCCCCCCCGCTCATCGAGCAGCCCGAACTGACTCTTGCGGTCGGCGGTAAAGCCCTGCTGTACTACCTACCCCTGACGATTGCCGAGCAGTTAGGATATTTCACCGAGGCCGGTCTCAAGGTTCAGATCGTTGATTTTCCCGGTGGGGCGAAGTCCCTGCAGGCACTTATCGGCGGTAGTGCAGACTTCGCCGTAGGCTCCTTCGAGCATGTCGTACACATGCAGGCAAGAGGCCAAGCGGTTGAGGCGATTGTGCTTTTGGCCCGTTACCCGGCGCTAGTCCTCGCGCTGAGACCCGATTTCGCGGCGCAATATCATTCGCCGGCGGATCTGCGACATCACCGTGTAGGGATTTCAGCGCCTGGCTCATCCACCCAGCTTTTCCTCAACAACCTGCTCGCCGGCGCTGGGGTAGCGGTCGAGGATGTCCCCGTCATCGGGGTCGGTGGGGGCGCTGGTGCGGTCGCGGCCATGCGCCAAGGTGCTGTCGATGCCATTGTGCAGGCAGATCCCGTCATTCAACAACTTGAAAGCACGAAAGACGCGGTGGTGGTGCTCGATACGCGGACCCTCGCCGGCGCGCAGGCCGTCTATGGTGGGGCGTATCACGCCGCTTGCCTCTATGCGAAGAAATCTTTTCTTGACAGTCACCCGGGTACCGCCACGGCCATCGCCGGCGCGCAAATCCGGGCGTTGCGTTGGCTAGCGCAGGCTAGCCTTGCTCAAATTACTGCGGTCGTCCCCGTCCCCTATCAAGGGGCTGACCCTGCGGGTTATCGCGCTGCGCTTTCAAAAAACCGAGAGACTTGGTCGCCTGACGGAATGGTGGATGTCGCCGGTGCGCAACGCGTCGCGCAGACGCTGGCGGCCTCGGAGCCCTTTGTACGCGACGCACATCTGAAGCCGGAAAAACTGATGAACAATCATTTTGGAGATGCGGCGCGGATAGCGCCGTGAGCGCACTGTTACCGTCAATACCCGCCATCGCGCTCGTGGGGGTCGAGGTTAGCTTTCAGTCGGCAGCGCGCACAGTGACCGTACTCTCCGGCCTAACCCTGACGGTGGCGCCGGGTGAGTTTGTGTGTGTCGTTGGCCCAACCGGTTGCGGCAAGTCCACGATCTTGAACGTCGTGGCGGGTCTTCTCAGCCCGGATGCGGGAGAAGTCAACATTTTCGGCGCGCCCCTCCAGGGGGTCAATCGCGCAGCCGGTTATTTGTTTCAGGCGGACACGCTCCTGCCCTGGCGGAATGCACGAGATAATGTTGCCATTGGGTTGCTATTCAGGGGGCTGTCTCCACGGGCAGCGGCGGAGGAGGCCGAGCGCTGGTTGGCGCGCGTTGGTCTAGCCGACGCGGCCAGCCGCTATCCCCATCAGCTTTCAGGAGGGATGAAAAAACGGGTCGCACTCGCACAGGTATTAGCTCTCGATCCCAAAATTTTATTGATGGATGAGCCTTTCTCCGCGCTTGATGTCCAGACGCGACACCTGATGGAGAACGAGCTGTTGAGCCTGTGGTCAACGATGCAAAAATCGGTCATTTTCATTACGCACGATTTGGAGGAAGCCATTGCACTGGGCGATCGCGTGATCGTGATGTCGGCCGGGCCAGCGAGCCATGCCGTGGCAGATTATCGTGTCAACCTCCCGCGCCCTCGTGACGTTGAAGAAATTCGTATGACGTCTGATTTTGTTGAGCTGCAACGAAAAATATGGCTTCAGCTCCGCCACGAGGTCCGCCAGCGTCAGGACGCTTCTGATGCAGCGTGACAGGCGAAAACCTCGTCGTCTTTGGCCTTACCAGCTCTTGCTTTTCGGGAGTCTAATAGGACTCTGGTACGGATTGACAGAATACGAATTATTGCCGTCATTTTTTTTCGGAAAACCGGTCCTCGTGGTGACGCAGCTCTACCATTGGATTTCCTCGGGTTCGGTATTTCGCCACTTGGGCGTAACGATCCTTGAAACCTTGATCGCCTTTAGTAGCGGAACACTGCTTGGCGTTGGTTTCGGTATGTGGTTGGGCTTAAGCCCACTCGCGGCAGCGCTTACCGATCCCTACATCAAAGCGATGAATGCCATGCCCCGTGTTGTGCTGGCGCCGATTTTTGCCCTCTGGTTCGGGCTGGGGATTTGGTCGAAGGTCGCGCTGGGGATCACGTTGGTATTTTTTAGCGTGTTCTTCAACGTCTATCAAGGAATCAAAGAGGTTAATCCGATCCTCCTCGCCAACGCCCGAATGCTGGGTGCGTCCTCGCACAATTTGATTAGGCATATTTACTGGCCTGCTGCCCTGAGTTGGGTTTTTTCCAGCCTCCATACGTCGGTTGGGATGGCCTTTGTCGGTGCCGTCGTGGGCGAATATCTCGGCTCGGCGCAAGGTCTTGGATACCTCATTCTTCAGGCCGAGGGTGTTTTCGATATCAATGCAGTGATCGCTGGCATGGTCATTCTGACTCTCTGCGCATTGCTCCTCGATACGGGGGTGACCCTGCTTGAGCGTCGGCTGCTCTTCTGGCGCATCGACAGCGCCCCCGAGCCGCGTTGAATTGCGCGGTTCTCGGTATCTTCTCCGCAACGGTCGGCAGATTCTCCTGAGCAGTGTCGTGTTGTGTAATCTCGGTTGTGTTTCGATCGCAAACCGAGGCCCAGCGGACGTTCATTGCAAAATGCCGTCGCAAGAGATGACGCGTGATGTGCTTTATTTTGGACGCGGTCCCGGCGTTGATGAGAACGCTTGACGAGTATTCCTAGCGAGGAGTGTGACACCTAGATTTCCGGCAGGACTCACGGTCGTGGATGCGGCCGGGCAATGGCGTGATGCAGGCGGTACGGTCGAGCAGGAATCAGCAAAAATTCTGATCATTCTCCACCGTCAAGGGGACGCCGAAAACGCCGCGATTGAGCAAATCATGACAATCTATAAGCAGCGATTTATCCAGGTCTCGGTGCTGCGAGAAACGGGCGTTGTCTGCGCTGAATTTTAACGCGATGTCCATAAGCAGAAAATAGGCAGGCACGGACGATGCTCACATTGTCACGAGTCAAACACCGCTATCGGAGTGCCTTTATGGATAGCGCGCGCTGGGCGGCGTTTGTGGCGCGCCCGGATGATATGTTGATTTTCACCGCTTATAAACCGGGCACGACCTGGCTGCAAATGATCTGCTCGCTACTGATTTTTCGCGGAGATCCGCCCGCACCCCTCGCAGAGCTCTCACCTTGGCTTGATTTGCGTCCTTAACCACTTCCGGCATTATTAGAAAAATATGAAGCACAGACGCATCGACGCTTGATAAAAACCCATACCCCACTGGATGGGCTACCTTATTTTCCCCAAGCGACTTATCTGATTTGTGGGCGAGACCCGCGGGATGCCTATATTTCCATGCAGCATCACAGGGCCAATCAGAATGTAAAACGTGTGGTTGATATGATGCAGATGCGGGGCGAAGAATTGATGCCGAGCTCGGATATCCCCGCAGATCTAAATAAGACGTTTCAATGATGGTTTTCGCGCGGCAGTTTCCCCTGGGAGAAAGATGGCTAGCCGTTCTGGTCAGTGTTCCATCATCTGGAGACTTTCTGGGAATTCCGTCATTTACCCAACGTAAATTTTGTTCATTACGCGGATCTTGAAAAAGATCTGGAGGGGCAAATGCGCCGCGTCGCTGGGATCCTCGGGATCGAGGTCGACGAGCGACAGTGGACGGGCCTGATTAAAGCCGCCACCTTTGAAGAGATGGGGCGAAATGCAGATTGGACGGCACCCGATACCGATCTCGCGATTCTGCATGATAATGTTCGTTTCTTCCACAGAGGCACCAATGGAAAATGACGGGACGTCCTGTCGACGTCGAGATTGGAGCGCTACGCGGAAGTCGTGAGTGAACGCCAGCCAGCGGCGATGATGCGGTGGTTGGAAGATGGCTCGAGCGTGGTTGGCGATCCTAAACAGCTTTAAATGAAGGAATTCTAATGCAGACGCTCACTTATTTTTCGGCCATGTCGGAAAGCACGATCAAGGATTGGGAACTGATTGTTCCTGAGCAACGGAAATTTATTAGTCAGTTGCCTGAAAGAATTCTAGCGCATTTGTCGCTCCTCGCGGGCGACTACGGCGGTTATCCGGTCGACCGTCTGCAGCACAGCCTGCAGACGGCCAGTCTTGCAGCACGTGCAGGTGAAGAAGATGAATACGTCGTGTGTGCCTTGCTTCATGATCTCGGCGATACGTTGGGCAGCGCCAACCATGCCGATGTGTCGGCCGCAATATTACAGCCGTTCGTATCGCCGGAAAATTTCTGGATGGTAAAACATCACGCGATTTTTCAAGGATACAACTTCTTTCATTACATCGGGATGGACAGAAATCTTAGGGAAGAATTTCGAGAAAATCCGAATTTTGAACGGACGGAGGCCTTCATCGCGTGTTACGACGATCCGGCGTTCGATGCCGGGCGTCCAGTGCTTTCGCTGGAGACCTTTGCGCCGCTTGTTCGTCAGGTATTTAGCAAGCCTAAGCACAGTCTCTATCAGCGCATGCTCTGAACGAAATTGAGGTAAAGGTCGGCTGCGGCGGTCTCTAACGAGAGGGTGAAAGCATGATTGATGTCTACATTGTAGGCGCGTTTTGTACGCAGTTTGGGAAGCGCCCGGACACGTCGGTGAAAGCGCTGACGCGCGAAGCATACTTGGGAGCGCTCGCGGATGCGGGGATGGCCGATGGTGGCGGGATAGAGTCCGCTTGGTTCGGGAATTGCGGCATGTGGACGGAGGGTCAGGGCAGTATTAGGGGTCAGGTCTGCATGACGCCCCTGGTACAGGAGGGGTTGTTTCCGGAGCGGGCGCCCTTGATCAATGTTGAGGGCGGTTGTGCGACGGCGTCGCTATCGTTGCAAGGTGCCTGGAAGGATATCCTGAGCGGACAGGCAGATATGTGCGTCGCGCTCGGGGTTGAGAAGACGTTTTATCCCGGTGCACCAGAAAAAACGGTTGCTTTGTTCGAGGGTGGTATCGATTGCTACGATCCGGCTGAATGGCAGGCCTACTACCGCGCGGCGGGGGAGACCGCCGGGAAGCCGTTTGCCCCCGGGACAGACCGGACCATCTTCATGGATACCTACGCGATGCAGGCGTGTTACCACATGAAGCGGCATGGGACGACGCAGCGTCAGATTGCGGCCGGCGCGGCGAAAAATCACAACATGGGTGCGCTCAATCCAAAAGCGCAATATCGATTTCGCATGACCCCAGAGGAGGTGATGGCCGATCGCGCGGTGTCTTTCCCACTGACACGTGCGATGTGCGCGCCGATCGGTGACGGTGCGGCGGCGGCAATTGTGGTTTCTGCTCGAAAACTGCGCGAACTGCCGGCCAGCGTTCGTGAGCGGGCGATTAGAATCAGGGGATGGGGCCTTTCCGGTGGCAAGTATCGGACCCTTGAAGAGCCCGGGCTGAGTCAGATGGCGGCACGTAAGGCCTACGCCATGGCGGATCTGATGCCGACGGACATTGATGTGGCGGAAGTACATGATGCGACCTCCTTCTGCGAAATTTATCAAGTTGAAATGATGGGCTTCTGCGCCATTGGCGAGGGAGGTCCGTTGGTGGAGGCGGGCGGCACCGCACTCGGCGGCGTGATTCCGGTCAATACCTCCGGTGGTCTTGTGTCTAAGGGACACCCGGTGGGGGCGACAGGCTTATCGATGGTTTTCGAGCTTTGTCAGCAACTCCGATGGGAAGCCGCGGAGAGGCAGGTCGAGGGTGCGCGTGTCGGGTTAGCGGAAAATGGCGGAGGTGTGATCGGTTTTGATGAGGCGGCTTGTTCCGTATTGATCCTTGGTAAAACGTAGAAACCAAGTAGAGCATTCTAAATGCTGCTATGCAGCATTTAGAAGCGTAAGCGTAAACACCGCTTGGCGACTGCAGTGTGGTCGGTTAAGGTTCATTACACAATGTTGCGATACTGATCGCGTGGAGAGGAACACATGAAGAATGCCGATTTCATCAAAGCGCACGATCGCGTCAAGGATTTCGATTGGAAGGCTTCCTACAGCCCGGCCGCCGCGCGATACGACATGCCCTACAAGATCCCGACCAAGACCAGTGATCCCTTCCGTCATTTGGTTCGCGACTATTGCTCCATGGAGCGAGACAAGGATGATCGTCAGTACGGCGCGATGAGCGACGTCATGGCACGTGCCAAGATGCCGGCAAAGGCTTCCGAGCGTTGGACCGAGGTGCTCAAAATTGCCTTGCCGCTGACCTGCTATGCGGAATACGCGGCCATGAAATGCACCGGACAACTCGTCGAGGCGGTGGATAATGCCGAGTTGCGTCAGGGTTACCTCGCGCAGATGATTGATGAGGTGCGTCACGTCAATCAAGAGGCTCATCTGGTGCGCTATCTTTCGAAGCACTCGGTGGACGCCGAAGGCTTCGAACGCGGCTTCAAGCTGCGCAACAGCAATTTTCTCATGCGTGCAAGCCGTGCCTGTTTCGACAGCTTCTTCGCGGGCAACCCGATTGAGGGCGCCTTGAATCTGCAGGTGGTGGCGGAAACTGCTTACACCAACCCGCTATTTGTGACCTTGACTGAAGTGGCGGCGGCGAACGGCGATCAGGCAACGCCGACGACCTTCTTGTCGGTCCAATCCGATGAGGCACGTCACATGGCGAACGGCTATGCCACGCTTGCCGCAATCGCCTCTGTGCCGGACAACTTGCCGCGGCTGCAACGCGATTTTGATTCGGCCTTTTGGCGCCAGCATACTTTTCTCGATACGTTCATCTCGGCCGTCTATGACTACTTTCAGGAGAACCGGGGCGGCTCCTACCATGAAGCTTGGACAGAGTGGGTCGATCATGACTGGGCCGGTGGTTACATCGAGCGACTTGAACCTTTTGGTGTCAGCTTGCCACACGGCTGGGCTGAGGCGAAGGAGCGTGTGAAGTGGGTCGGTCACACCGCGATGATGATGCTGGCGGCGACTTGGCCCATGCAGTTCATTCGTATTGATCCCTTGAACGCGCGTGATTTCGACTGGTTCGAGCGCAAGTACCCGGGCTGGTACGATCGTTACGGCAAGTTCTGGGAAACCTACGCTGAGATGAGTGATCCCACTCATGGTCAACTTCCGATTTCGCTGCTGGGTAGTGTGCCACCCCTCTGCCGAGTCTGTCATATGCCGTGCGTATTCCCGCGCCCCGATATATCGACTCTGCGGATCAAGGATTTCGGTGGCCGCAAGCATGCCTTCTGCTCCGATGGTTGTGAACGGACTTTTGCGTTTGAGCCCCATCGCTATGCGGAAAGCCGTACTTGGGACGAGCATTTCGATGGCTATTCAATTGCCGAGTACATCGAGAAATGTGGCCTGCTACGAAATGACGGCAAGACGCTCCTCGCGCAGCCCCATCTGCGTGCCGACAAGCGGTGGACACTGGATGACATACGTCGACAACAATTCTGTATCACCGATCCGTTGAAGAACCTCCCTTCTCAGGGCGCGGTGGTGGTATTGCAATGAGTGACACGTCTAGCACCACCGCCAGCGTCGCTGGCAAGCTGACACGCGACTTCACCTTCATTAAACCGGCTGCCCGACGTCTGACTGAGTATGAAGCGTTGACCGTTCACCAGCAGCCCGATGCGTGGGGCTTCGACAAGGTAGGCGCGAATCTGGAGGATCCAGAATGGTACTTGTTGCGTCCTGATGGCCGGACCCTATGGTCTCAGGATTCGACTCGGCTGCGTCATGACGACTGGTATGCTTTTCGCGATCCGGCCCAGCAGTGGCAGCGTACTTACATCCGCCACCAGGAACAGCAGGAAACCTCGATCGCGCGTGCGACCGAAGATGCTGGGTTGGACGGCATGCTCAGCGCGTTGTCGCCAGCCTGGGTCAAGGATATTCTGTGTGGGCATTACCGCGCCTGGTCGTTTTTTGAGTACGCGATTTTCCGTTGCCTTGCCCCTGCACAACGCGAGGCCTTATCTGACACGCTGGGTAATCTACTGTGCTTTCAGAGTTTCGATCACTTGCGCCACGCGCAGGATGTCATCGTGTATCTGGTCGAGCTCGAGAACGCTAATCCGGCGGTCGATGACGGTTTTGGCAAGCAGCAATGGCTAGAGTCGCCGGCCTATCAGCCTGCCCGCAAGCTGGCGGAAGAGATCATGGGAACCCACGACTGGGGAGAGCTGCTCGTTGGCTTGAATCTGGTGGTCGGGCCACTGTTGCAGCAGATGGCGGTCAGTGACTTGGTGCGCCGTAGCGCGTTGTTGAACAACGACGTGGTGGCGTCGCACATCGTGATGACTGCAGAGCGCGATCGGCGTCGTAATTTGGCGGGAACTCAGGCTTTTGTCCGTATGATGGTCGCGTCCGGCAGTCCGCATGCAGCGCACAATCGCGAGGTGATCCAAAGCTGGATAGACGACTGGAGCGCGCGCGCCGAGACGGCGGCGGTGGCCTTGACGCCGGTCTACGAGGTGGCGCCGGTCAAAGGATTGAGCTTCGGCCGCTCGTACGCCGAGGCGCGTGCGGCGTGCGCCTCGCTGGTCCGCGAACTCGGGTTCGCCAGCGCGTTGGACCGACAATCATGAGCGAATTACGGGGTGGCCGCACGGACGTTTCCCTGGTGCTCATGCAGGGATCGCCTGAGGCACAGGCGACCCTTGACGTACTACAGCGAGCGGATCCGGATGTGGTGGTGGCGGACCACGGGACTTACTGGAAGATTACAGCGCCAGGGGGTCGTATCGAAGTTGATTTGAACGTGGTGGCGGAGGAGTTGGGTACCGAGCTGACAATGTCACAATGGCTGGTGATCATGTCGACCTATGTCGGGCGCGTCATGACCGAGCCGGATAAGTTTATCCTAACCAGCGATGTCACCCAGATGCATCGTGTATAACGATCGGTCGAGCCTTCATGAGTGAAGTTGAATACCTTGTCGAGCTAGAGCCCGGCGGCCAAACTTTTAAGTGCGGTGAAGACGAGACCATCCTCGATGGGGCGTTACGCCAAGGTATAGCGCTGCTGTACGGCTGCCGGCATGGTCGCTGTTCGACCTGCAAATATCTCGTCGAAGATGGCGAGGTCGATGTCGGTGACGTCACGGCCTATGCCCTACCGGACAATGAGCGCGAAGCGGGCTGGGCCTTGCTGTGTCGTGCCCGACCCCTGAGCGATGTCCTTATCCGCGACCATAAGCTGCCGGATGAACGCGTATTGCCGCTGCTGACACCGATGCGTGTTGACGCAACGGTTGCCGCGGTTATCCAGCTGACGCCCGAATTGTGGCAGCTCGATGTGGCATTGCCCACCGCGCTGCACTTCTACGCCGGTCAGTTTGTTGAACTTGGATTGGGCGAAAAAGAGGCCGTGTTGTGGCGCAGCTATTCGATGTCATCACCCCCCTCTTCTAGTCATCGACTCAGCTTTGTCATCAAGCGTATCGAGGGTGGTGCGTTCTCTGGGGCTATCGAACATCTCGAGGCTGGACGCACTATTGCAGTGCGCGGCCCCTTTGGAGCAAGTTACCTACGCGCGGGGAGCCGCCCTGTCTTGCTGTGTGCCATCGGCTCGGGACTGGCGCCTATCCTGTCGATGCTGCGGGACGCTGGTGAATCCGGCGATAGGCGCGCCTTTACCTTATTCTACGGTGCACGCCGGCCCCAAGACCTGGCTTACCTCGAAGAATTACGTGACTGCTGGGGGCTGCAGCTCGCGTTCGTACCGACGTTGGATGGCCTGGAAGACGGCGATGTATGGTCTGGCGCCACGGGTACCGTCACGCGCGCGGTGCAACATGCGGTAGAGAGTGCTCGGGACGTCGACGCGTATCTCTGTGGTGCACCCCCTATGTGCGAAACCGTCGGTCGCTTGCTGAGCGCCAAAGGTCTGCCGGTTGAGCAGTTGTTCTTTGACCGCTTTTTTGCGGCGTCGGCCTGAGGGCGAGCACGCTTTCACAAAGTCGGCGTCGCTGACACCGACTGCGCCGCGTGCAGCCCGCCCGCGCAATGGGGTGTTGATGCCGCTACCGGCATCGTCCTGAAGATCGACCACGCCGGCCTACGACGAAGTCAGAGAGTAGCCGTGCGCCAGAAGACTTTGCGCCGTACAACGTTTTCCTATCCCGCTCAGGTAAATTCCGCGCGCACGATTCTGGCGGCATCTACCAAGGCTTTCAATTTGCCGAAAGCCGACTCTCGGGTTAAATATTTCAAGCCACAGTCAGGTGCCGGCATCAGCTGATCGGCGCTGACAAACGGCAAGGCACGACGGATCCGGTCAACTAATGTGGGTACAGACTCAACTTCGTTAGTCGACAAATCAATCACACCGAGCACGATGGTCTTCTGGGAAAGGTCGCGGAGCACGCCGAGATCGAGGTGGGGTTGTGCCGCCTCGATCGAGATCTGGTTGACCACGCAGTCCGCGAGTTGGGCAAGGAACGCGTACGCTTTGGGTTTCTGAGCGGAAACGACGAATCCATAGCCGAAGCAAAGATGGACCGCCGTGGTCGTTTGCAGGCCTTCGAGTGCTCTGTTGATGGCCTTGACGCCATACCGCACGGCGCCATCAGGGTCACTTCTCAACCAGGGCTCATCGAGCTGAATCACGTCCACCCCGGCGGCCTCGAGATCACGAGCCTCCGCGTTAACGATCGCCGCGTAGGCCATGGCAAGCGCCTCCTCGTCCCCGTAGAACTCGTCATAGGCTTGCTTAGCCAGGGTAAAAGGTCCGGGCAAGGTGATTTTTGTTAAGCGACTGGTATTTTTTTTGAGAAACAGGAGACCGTCTACCTCAATTGGGCCGGGCCGTCCCAGAGGACCGACGACGCGCGGCACCGGAATTTCAAAATCCTCCACCCGACGAATGTAGGGGTTTTCCATCGCGATGCCCGTAAGCGAGGTCGCGAAGCGATTCGAGTAACTCTCCCGGCGTATTTCTCCGTCGGTAATGATGTCGATTCCCGCCCGCTCCTGCTCGCGGATGGCGAGGAGTGTCGCATCGTCCTGTGCCTCTTTCAGATAGGCTGGCAGGACCCGCCAAATTTCGTGCGCTTGTACGCGAGGAACTAGTTTGGCCTTGAGTATTGCGTGATCGACCAGCCAGGACGGTTGCGGATAGCTGCCGATGACGGCGGTAGCCAACGGGGGAAATTTCATTCAGAGCCCTCTGTTTTGGGATAGTAAACGCGGTCTTTGTCCGACAGTCCGCGCGCGGCGTCAAGCCGGTCGCCATGAATGCATGGTCTGGCACGACATCCCCTACTATACTGTCACCGCGTCGGCTGAATGGAATTTGAGTCAAAAATGAAATTACGTGGATTGGTCTTTCTGCTGGCCGTGGGCCTCCTTAACCCGCTCTGCGCGCAAGCGCGGGTGCGGACGCATGTGCCGTCCTCTCCAGCGGCTGCGAATGGCACCGACACCGGTGCGGCCGATGTCGACCCGGGGCGGCTCCGGCTTCGCTCTAGCTCGTTGATGGTGCTCGACCAGTCGAAATCAAAAGTCCTGTTTGCACGCAATACAGAGACAGTCAGGCCGATTGCATCGATCACCAAGCTGATGACGGCGATGGTCGTTCTCGACGCTCATTTGCGCATGGATGAAGCCCTGAACATCACGGAGGCTGACATCGATCATCTGAAAGCCTCTCATTCGCGCCTGCCGGTGGGCACGCAATTGACGCGGCGCGAGTTCCTGCGACTGGCGCTGATGGCCTCAGAAAATCGAGCGGCCTCTTCCCTTGCCCGCAACTACCCAGGCGGATTTACCGCCTTTGTTGCGGCCATGAATCGCAAGGCACAGGGTCTCCAGATGGCCCATAGCCACTTTGTCGACTCGACCGGTCTGAGCGAAAGTAACGTATCGACCGCGCATGATTTGACGCGGATGGTCAGTGCCGCCTACGGATACGCGCCGATTCGTGAGTTTACAACCACCTCTTCGCACACGATCAGTACGCGACGAGGACGAGCTCCTATCCTTTACCGCAACTCCAATCGATTGGTACAAGCGTCTAACCGGCGCTGGCAGATCGATGTATCAAAAACCGGCTATACCTCGGAAGCCGGCCATTGTCTCGTCATGCACACGAAAATCGGGCATCAGCCGGTGATCTTTGTGTTGCTGAATTCGTGGGGAAAACTCACGCCCGTTGGCGACGCAGATCGGATTCGGCAATGGCTGGAAGCCCATCCGGCGCGGATTTGAGAGCGATCTGACTTCGTCGGCACGAGTTCCGCAACGGTGTTGACGGCCTCATCTCGAACGCACCTGCTGACAGGTGTGCGCGTGGCGGAATTCTGCTCAGTCGCGGCGGGGCCGTTCTGTGGCATGTTGCTCGCCGATCTCGGTGCGGATGTGATTAAGGTGGAGCCGCCGGAGGGCGACGCGCTACGGCAATGGCCACCGTTGACCGCCGGAGATAGCGAAAATTTCGCATCACTCAACCGCAATAAACGTTCGATTGTCCTGAATCTGAAGGATCCGGCAGATGTTGCGGTGGCGCTGGAGATCATCGCCGGGAGCGATGTTCTGCTGGAAAATAGCAGGCCGGGCGTGATGGCGCGGCTTGGGCTCGGGTACCCGCAGATTAAGCACAAATTTCCTCGGCTTGTCTATTGCTCTATTTCGGCCTTTGGACAGACCGGTCCGCGTGCCCAGGAGGGAGGCTTTGATCTCACTATTCAGGCCGCGTCTGGCATCATGAGTGTCACCGGCGAGCCCAATGGTGATCCGGTTAAATGCGGCGTCCCGATTTCTGATTTCTCCTCGGGGCTTTACGCGGCGTTCGCGATCGCCGCGGCGATCGTTCGGGCGCGTGCCGAAGGCGTGGGGGCTTGGTTGGATATCCCGATGCTGGGCTGTTCGCTGGGAGTTGCGGCGCTTCAGACCAGCGAATATTTCGGTACCGGCCGTAGCCCCGGTCGGCTCGGCTCTGCACATCCCCGCAATGCGCCCTACCAGCGCTACAGGGCGGCGGATGGGGACTTCGTGATCGCTGCAGGTAATCAGAAGCTGTGGATCGCAGTGTGCCAGGTCGTCGGCCTGCCCGAACTCGTGCAAGATCCCCGTTTCCTGACGACGACGGATCGTGCACGTAATCAGCACCTCCTGCGGGAGCTTCTCGAAGCGCGGTTCAAGCTCGCCTCGGTCGACGACTGGATCAGGGATTTCAACGAGGGAGGGATCCCCCACGCGCGCATCAACGACTTTGCGACTGCTCTGGCGGATCCGCAGGTACAAGCGCTGGGTTGGGTTATGCCGCTCAGTTTGCCCGGTGGCGGGCAGACGCGGACATTCGGCTCTCCCCTTCGGATAGACGGGGAGAGTCCGACGGTCTATCGCCATCCGCCCGCCCTTGGGGAACATACGGCTACTGTCAAAGCGGAAATGGGCTCGGGCAAAGTCAAATGATGCCAAACCAAGGGGTCCCATGTCTGCTCGATTTCGTGCGTCAGGTTCACGATCTGGTGACGCTACCGGGACAGACCGAGGCCATGTTGTTACCCGCCGCGACGCGACTGCTGACACAGCTCATAGCCACGGATGCCTGGCTACCCGATGACTGCGCGCGTCCCCATCCGGTCCGGTATCAGCAGTACCTACTTTATGGCGACCCCCTCGACCGTTTTTCGGTTGTCAGCTTCGTGTGGGCGCCAGGCCAGGCCACGCCTATCCATGATCATACGGTCTGGGGTCTGGTGGGGGTCTTGCGTGGCGCGGAATACAACGTCTCCTATCGTCTGGATTCGGGACGGCTCGTCCCCAACCCGGTGATAGAGCGCTACGAAGCCGGCGAAGTGGCCGTGGTATCGCCCACTATTGGCGATATTCATCAGGTTCGTAACGCCCATCCCGACAAAACCTCCGTGAGCATTCACTTGTATGGTGGAAATATTGGTCGGATTAGGCGTCATGTCTTTGACCCGCTTACCGGCACCGAAAAAACGTTTGTATCCGGCTATGCGAATGTGACCGTCCCCAACTTGTGGCGGGCAGAGCCGACGGATCTTTGATAAATCAATTGCGCATGCTCAGTCAGCTGCAGGAGGTCTTTGATGTGGAGTTTTGAAACCGAGCCTGAATTCCAGGTCCAACTAGATTGGGTCGGCCGTTTTGTCCGAGAGGAGGTCGCGCCCCTCGATTATCTACTGGGTAGCCAATGGGATATTCATGATCCGAAATTCGTGAAACTGGTTCGTCCCCTGCAGGCGCGCGTACGTGAGCGAGGTCTTTGGGCTTGTCATCTTGGTCCCGCCTTAGGAGGGAAGGGTTACGGTCAGTTGAAGCTTGCGCTGATGAACGAATTATTCGGATATGCGCGGTTCGGACCCATTGTCTTTGGTGCGCAGGCACCTGACACCGGGAACGCCGAAATCCTTGCCCACTACGGCACCGACGAGCAGAAGAAGCGGTACCTGGAACCACTCTTGGCAAACGAAATAGTGTCCTGCTTCTCGATGACTGAGCCGCAGGGCGGTGCAGATCCTCTGGTCTTCACCACAACCGCGACGCGCGAGGGTGACGAGTGGGTGATCGAGGGTGAAAAATGGTTTTCCTCTAATGCACGGTATGCCGCTTTTTTCATCGTCATGGCCGTCACAGATCCTGACGCGCCGGCTTATCGACGGATGTCGATGTTCATCGTCCCGGCGGAGACCGTGGGCGTGGAAATTATTCGAAATCTCACCTTTCACGGGGAGCCTGCAGCGACACACGCCTATATGCGATACAACAAAGTGAGGGTCCCGCTCGATAGCATGTTGGGGGGACAGGGCGAGGCTTTTGTGGTGGCGCAGGTAAGGCTTGGCGGCGGTCGGTTGCATCATGCTATGCGTACCATTGCGCAGGCCACACGGGCGTTAGACATGATGTGCGAACGCGCGTTGTCCCGTGTCACCAAGGGAGAACCACTCGGTATGAAACAGATGGTGCAGGAAAAAATAGCCGATTCCTGGGTCCAACTACGTCAGTTCCGTCTTTTGGTGCTGGAGACCGCTTGGCTAATCGATCAGGGCAAGGACTATAAATCGGTGCGGAAAAATATCGCGGCCGTCAAAGCCGTGATGCCGCAGGTCCTCCACGATATCGCGGCCCGGGCGCTGCATTTACATGGTTCATTGGGCATATCGACCGAAATGCCCTTTGCGGACTGGGTAATCAATTCGTTTCACGTCGGCCTCGCCGATGGACCGACTGAAGTGCACAAGATCACCGTTGCGCGCGAAGTGCTGAAAGAGTACGCGCCGTGTTCGACGCTCTTTCCGGACGCCATTGAGCCCGAGGCGGAGGCGCGCGCCCGCGCACTCTATGGTGATCTGCTCGAGTCCTGAGCACACGACAGCAAGCGTCAGGCAGAGGCTGCCGCTTGCTGGTTTGGGGTAAGGTGATTTGCTGGCGGGTGGCTTATCGGTGCCGCTTGCCGTGGCCGGCACCAAGGCACTCGAGGGGCGCGCCCTCTGCATTTCCACCCGCTGGTCCGTCACAGACGCCGCTCACGGGCGCGCCCTGAGCGTTTGTGAAAGAGCAGGGCACGCCCGCCGTCTTCCCTTCGCAGGCCGCGATCATGGTCGCGGCCTCCGCATTGTCGGACGCAGCCTCCGCGGCGTCATTTTCCGCGAGGACGTTAACACCATCGGATTGGGCGCACACGCTAAGATGGGCACTCGCCAGCACAACGGCGAAAATAAGGCCGTAACTTCTCATAGTCTAATCCCCTTGTTCGGTTTTTTAGGGCTGGAACACAGCCGATAGTGTGTTTTTATCCCCACGCTAGCGCAAGGCAGGTCCCCAGAAGCTGGACGCAAATCTGGTCGAGCAACCGCTGTCGCTTGTTCCGATGCTTTAGCTCGCCAGAACG
This sequence comes from uncultured Pseudomonadota bacterium, assembly GCA_903825645.1. Lineage (GTDB taxonomy): Bacteria > Pseudomonadota > Gammaproteobacteria > CAIKBL01. The sequence continues at coordinate 58,794 of CAIKBL010000013.1, forward strand.
GGTGGTCCCGGTCGTAATCGCGGCAACTGGGGAAGGGATAGCGGCCTGTTTTCCGAATTCTGCTAGGCTGTGTGCGCGGGTTGCGCTGACTTTTAGGGAGGGCCCATGGGGCTGCTGATCAACGGACATTGGGATTCTGCCGCGACGATGATTCCGATCGAGGCCGGGCGGTTCGTGCGCGAGCCTGCCGCCTTTCGCCAAGTGATTACCACCGACGGCAGTAGCGGCTTTAGGGCTGAACCTGGGCGCTATCACCTGTATGTAGCCTACCACTGCCCATGGGCGTGGCGGACAATGCTGTATCGCGCCATAAAAGGTCTAGAACCGGTCATCTCTATGACTATTGCGATCCCCAATGATCGGCAGGAGGGCTGGATTTTCGGAGACTATCCGGGGGGATGTACGCCCGATGCGGTGAATGGCTTTACCCATCTGCATCAGGCTTATACCGCGGCGCGACCGGATTATTCAGGTACCGTCTCCGTGCCCGTCTTATGGGATCGCGCAGAACATACCATCGTCAACAACGAGTCTTCTGAAATTATCAGAATGCTGAACGACGCCTTTGATGACTTCACTGACATCAAGACTGATTTCTACCCGAAATCCCTGCGACGGGAAATCGACGAGGTGAATGAACGGGTCTATCGAGGCATCAACAACGGAGTTTATCGCTGTGGGCTCGCCAAAAGCCAAGAAGCCTATGATGAGGCTTTTGATACGCTATTTGAGACGCTGGACTGGCTCGAACAACGGCTCTCCCGGCATCGCTACCTGGTCGGCGGCAGCATTACGGAAGCAGACTGGCGTTTGCTCGCCAGTCTTTTGCGGTTCGACCTTGTCTATCACGGTCTTTTCAAGTGTAACCAGCGCACGATCGCCAGTTATCCGCAACTCGGGAATTACACGCGCGAGCTCTACCAGTATCCTAAAGTCGCTTCGACCGTGAATGTGTCGCATTTTATCCGCGGTTACTATTCCATCCCCGGGATAAATCCGACCGGCATCATTCCCCGTGGACCTGGCGGATATGAAGAAGCGCTGGCTGCAGCGCATGACCGCGCCCGGCTTCCCATCAAAGGCGTTGTGGGGAGCGGACACCCGGCGCCCGGGCCGACGTGATGCTGTTCCGTCCTCGGCAGCCGCGCGTCCACCAATGGCGGTTGTGGATTGGCCGCCGTCTGATTATCGGGCGCGGTCTCCCGCGTCATCGTTGGCGAGATATTTTCCATCTGTGTATGACCATTTCTTGGCCGCGCCTCATTGCGGGCTTCGTCGGGTATTTCCTCGTAGTCAATTTCGGGTTCTCCATTCTTTTTTGGCTCGGTAAAGACGCCCTCGTGGGAGCATCAAAACCGGCTTATCTGGATATTCTTTTTTTTAGTTTCGAAATGTTCGGTACGGTAAGTTTTGGGGGGTTGGTGCCCGCTAGTTTGTATGGCCACCTTGTGGCGACCCTTGAAATTTTGATTGGGCTGGGTAGTGTAAGCGTCATGACCGGCTTGAGCTTCGCCCGTTTCACGCGGCCCCAAGCGAATATCCTGTTTACGGCGCACCCGTTGATTCACCAGCAGGATCACCAATCGATGCTCATGTTGCGCATCGCCAATACGCGCCACAATTTTCTTTCCGATGCGCTGGCGAAAGTCTGGTTTATGGCCAATCTTCGAGAACAAGCCCTTGGCGGCGGCCCCCGTGGACGGCGCTCCTATCGCCTAAAACTGCTGCGTGACGAAAATCCGGTTTTCGCGCTCAGCTGGACGCTTTACCACGTCATTGACGATACCAGCCCGCTACAAGGCTTGACCGCCGAGGATTTCGCTGCGCTCGATGCGGGGCTCGCGGTCATCCTCACTGGATATGATGAGAATTACGCGCAAGAAGTTCGGGCGCGGCACCTTTATCACTACGACGATTTCCGCCGAGACCATGATTATGTGGATGTCATCGAGGAGACAGCGCCAGGGATCGTCGAAGTGGACTACAGCCGTTTCCACGAAACCCGTCCGATCGACCGGACGCCACCTATCGCGCCCACGAACCAAGGATAACGCGCAGTGCGCGCCGTTATCCCTGGTTTTGATCCTCCGTCATCGGCGCGGAATTCCCAATTGCGCTAAACGCGCAGCAGCATCCGCGCCTGCAGTCAGCGGATTTACGTCTTTATCAATATAAAGAATGTGGCCGTTGACATCGATATAGAATGTCCAGCGACTTGCAAAAGCGCCTAACCTGAGCGCGCCGTAGCGGGACGCCGTCTCCCCTTGCGGATCGGACAGGACCGGAAAATTCGCCTGGTTGACTTCCGCAAACTTGCGGCACGTTTCCGCATCGTCGGTGCTGGCCATGAACCAGGTCACCGCGAATTTTTTTAAGACTTCGCCACTCTCACGGAGCGACTTACATTCCGCCGTTCAGCCACCCGTGAAGGCTTTTGGAAACCAGGCAAGCACGACCGTCTTCCCACGATAGTCGACGAGGCGGTGGTGTGCACCATCGGAACCTTTTAAATCAAAGTCCGGCGCCAGATCGCCGATCTTCAGTTCTGCCGCAAATCCCTGCAGGACAAAGAGGCCGCACGTGACCGCAAGCCAGGGTATGAAACGTTTGACGAGAGTGTGTTGCATAAGTGATTCTCCTCAAGAATTAAGGTCTAAAGTGTAAACCGATCGTCAGGAGATAAGCAGCTAATTGGCGGGCAGTGTTTGCCTCGGCTGCGCATGCCGTGGCCGAGTGGCCGAGCCGAGCCGAGACTGGCTACCGCCTCGCCCGCCCGACGGTTTCTGTTTCCCTGTGGCTTCGAGATCGGTACGGGTAGAATCGCGGAATTGAGCGAATGGACGTCTGTAGCTGCTCAGCTGAATGAACGAGCTATATGGGCGATTGGCACACAGACTTCAGTGGGAGCGATCATGAAAGCGTGGGAAATAAATTCGAGTAGTGGCATCGATGCCTTAAGCGCAACCATCCGGGCGGTTCCTTCACCGGGACCCGGTGAAATTCTCGTGCGGGTCCGCGCCGTGTCACTTAATTATCGCGATCTACTCCATGTTCTCGGTCATGCCGATAATGATCGTTGGCCCCTAGTGCCCTGCTCGGATGGTGCCGGTGAAGTGATCGCTGTCGGGGACGCTGTTACGCGTTTCCAGGTGGGCGATCTCGTCGCCGGAACTTTCTTCCAACGCTGGCACAGCGGACTCATCAGTCCGGACGTCATGGAGTCGGCGCTCGGCGGTCGGTTGCCCGGCATGCTAGCGGAGTTTGTTTGTTTGCATGAAGATGGCGCCGTGAATATCCCCGCAGGCTGGAGCTTCGAGCAGGCCGCCACCTTACCCTGTGCGGGCCTTACGGCATGGCATGCTCTCGTTTCGAAGGGCCATGTCGCCGCAGGTGAGACGGTCCTGATTCTTGGCACCGGTGGGGTCTCTCTATTTGCGCTCCAGATCGCGAAGATGCACGGTGCGAAAGTTATCGTGACCTCGAGCAGCGATGAAAAACTTGCACGGGCGAAGCACTTGGGCGCCGATGCTACAATCAACTATCGAAATTCACCGGACTGGGACGCACAGGTACTGTCATTAACGGACGGCAAGGGCGTCGACCACGTCGTCGAGGTCGGGGGCGCGGGCACGCTCGAAAAATCCTGTCTCGCGACTCGACTGGGTGGTAGTGTTTGGCTTATCGGTGTGCTCACCGGATTTGCCGGTACGGTCAATCCCACCTTGATTTTGCGAAAAAGCTTACACGTCCAGGGCATTTACGTGGGGAGCAGGGAAATGTTTGAAGCCATGAATGCCGGATTCGAACATAACGGGCTGACCCCGGTCATCGATCGGGTTTTCTCATTCGACGATGCCCGCGCAGCGTTCCATTGCCTGCAGGGCGCAGGTCATTTTGGAAAAATCGTGATTAGCGTCGAATGAAAAACGTAATCGACCCAACGAAGCGTTATCAATGAATATTGAAAATGGACTCATCGAAGGCGCACGGGCTCTGCAGCCAACGCTTCGTCAGGCTTCAGCTCAGATTGAGCATACACGTCGTTTAGGCGACGACGTCTTCGCCGCGCTCTATGAGAGCAAGGCTTTCAATCTACAGTTGTCTTCAGTCTACGGGGGCGGCGGTGCGGATCCTCTTATGCACTTGGAGGTTATCGAGACCCTTTCCGCCGCCGACGCCTCCAGTGGTTGGTGCGCCATGGTCGGATCCGAGTCAAGCGGTTGCATCAATGCGTTCCTTGAACCTGCGGTAGTACGTGAAATGTTGGTAGATATCCCGAGCGCCGTGGCCGCGCTGACTGTGGTGGGTAGCGGGCAAGCGCTCGAGTCTCCAGAGGGCTTTTCCGTGTCAGGGCACTGGCGCTTCGCCAGTGGCTGTCGCCACGCGCGTTGGCTCGGCGGACTCTGCACGGTTCATGATAAAGCAGGCCCTCGGCAGCACGATAACGGCAAGCCCATCATGCGCATGATCTTTGTGCCGGTTGAACAAGCGACTTTGATCGACACCTGGCACGTGAGTGGCTTGCGAGGCACGGCGAGCGATGACTTCAAGCTGGATGGAGTATTTGTCCCCACGCGCCGCACCTTTGATCTATTCGGACCTCGCAGAGATCCCGCCCCGGTGTGGCGGTTGCCGGTCAGCTTGAGGTTCGCTATGAGCAAAGCGGCCGCGACGCTCGGTATTGCAAGGGGGGCTATGGATGCCGTGATGCCGTTGCTCACGCGCCCGTCATTTGCGTCCACCGGTCTAGCTCGTGAAGAGCCACGAGTGCAGCTTCGATTCGCCGAAGCGCAAGCCGCGATCGAGGGAGGAAGAGCCTATCTATACCAGAGTGTCGCGCGGGTATGGGCGCTTGTCCAAGGCGGTGACTCCCTCAGTATTGAGGCGGTCGCTGGCGTACGACTTGCGATTGTATTCGCGGCACGGCAGGCGCAGATCGCCATGAATCTTGTGCAGGAATTGGGTGGGACGGCCGGTGTTCTCGAACCGATGCTAGATCGTGCGGTGCGTGATTTGAACGTGGCTCGGCATCACCTCCAACTTCAACCACATGTGATGGAGGATGCCGGACGGGTACTTCTTGGCATGCTTCCCCGGAATCCATTTTTTTGAAAAAATGGCGACGCGCCACAGATCTTCGATAGCGGCGTGCCGCTTCACTGAGGCGACCCTTTATAAGTCTAGTGCTGCGCGGACTTTGTCGCCGTACGTCGGGGATGTCTTGATCTCCGGTCTGGAAGGATCTGATTCGAGGATTTTTCGCCAGATACGCCTCTCGTCGCACGCCACAGGCATGTACCCAACGCAGCGGACGATGCACGACGTATCGACGGCCCGTGCCGGGGCCTCAGCATTTCTTTTCTCGCCCATTCGTTTCGAAGAGTACGCGCAAGCATTTCTTTTTCAGCAAAGGGACCCAGGAACCACAACAGCAAACATCGGAAAACGCCTACGCGATCAAATTTTTGCTGCGGTCGCACATCAAAACATTTGCAGGATCGTGCGACTATCGTGGCGATTATGCCTATAACCGGTTGTACTGAGCGGCAGATCTGCGTTAGCGTGAAGTGACGCGTAACTCGCGCAAGAGTTGGTTATCCCCTCAACCCAGCCGTCCGCATTCCAGCCGATATCAAGGAGAATTCCATGACGCAATTCGACGTGTTGATTCAGAACGGTACTATCGTGGACGGGACGCGAGCGCCGCGTTTTCGGGGTGATTTAGGGATCAAGGACGGTAAGGTGGTCTCGATTTCTCGACACGGCCTTCCCGCCGCCGCCGCGACGCGCGTGATTGACGCGCAAGGGTTGATTGTTGCCCCCGGGTTCATCGACCTTCACACCCACTACGATGCGCAGATTCAATGGGATCCTTACTGCACATTGTCGGGCTGGCATGGCGTGACCTCGCTCGTCCTCGGCAATTGCGGATTCGGGTTCGCGCCGGTCGCGCCCGAGAACCGCGATCGTATGATGCTGAGCATGTCCCGAGTCGAAGCGATCCCGTTCGACGCAATGCAGAAAGGGATGTTGTGGGACTGGGTGACCTTTCCTGAGTGGCTCGACACACTATCTAGGATCCCTAAGGGTGTGAATGTGCTTTCTTATGTGCCCATCGGTCCGGTGATGGTCTGGGTGATGGGTTTGGAAGAGGCAAAGCGGCGCGAGCCGACGCCGCAAGAATTGACGGACATGTGCCGGTTAATTGAATTGGGCATGGATGCGGGTGCCTGCGGCTGGTCTGTTCAACGATTAGGCGATGGATTTACCTCCGTCCAGCGTGATTATGACGGCACGCCGATGGTCACGGACATGATCAGTAATGCGACTTGTCTTGCGTTCGCAGAGGTCTTGCGAAAACGCGGAGAAGGCCACATCCAGATTACACAGGCAAAAGAAGATATCCGGGAAGATCTTGCTTTTGTGGAGCAGATGGCTGAAGTGGCCGACGTGCCTGTCTTGTTCAACGTCGTGAGTGCCAATAATTATCATCCTCGGCAGAGCAAGCGTCTGCTCGAATGGGCGGAAAAAGCCCAGAAAAAAGGTCTTAAAATTTACTTGCAAGCAGTGAGTGTCGGCAATGATCTGACCTATACCTTTGAGGACTTCAATCTGCTGGATGGACAAGAGGACTGGCGCGAAGTCACCCTTGGCTCAGTGGATGAGCGCATGCAGAAAATGCAGAGCCCGGAACGCCGCGCAGCCCTCCGTCGGGACTATGACGTTGGGCGTATGCCAACTGCGACTGGTCCGGTCAAAAATTTTGTGATCAAAGAAGTGATCAAGCCCGAGCACAAATGTTGGGAGGGTATGAGCCTGCAGCAGCTGGGAGAGGCCCAAAAACGACATCCGATTGACGCGATGCTCGACCTGGTTATTGCTGAGCGCCTGCAGACGGTCATATTCACACCGCCATTTAATGATGATGTCGAACTGAATCGGGAAATCTACCAGAGCGAATACACGGTGCCCGGGGTCTCTGATGGCGGAGCGCATACAAAGTTCCTCACGCTGGGTCGCTATACCACGGAGTTCATTGCAGACTTTGTCCGCGACAAGAAAATCCTGACGCTTGAAGAAGCGCACTACCGCTTGTCCTGCCTGCCCGCAAAAATGTCCGGGTTCCAAGATCGCGGGGTGTTGGCCGAAGGGCGACCGGCGGATATTGTGATCTATGATTTTGATGAATTGCGTTCGACGCCATCGGAAATTTCACACGATTTTCCAGGTGGAGAGTGGCGGCGCGTACAAAAAGCGGTGGGTTATCGATTTATTTTCGTGAACGGAGAAGTCACGTTTCAAGATGGGGTATGCACAGGGGCGACGCCGGGCAAGCTTCTGAGGCATGGCCACGCCTGAGTTTTATGCTCGGATTCCGCGTCGGTCCTTGAACGCCGACGCGGATAATTGGCGGCTATATGACTCGGCTGCTCACGCTTAAAATCGGATCTTTATTCAGGAGGGCCCATGACCTTGAACATCCAACCCACTGATCTGACGTTGGGCGCCACGGTCACGGGCGTCAATCTTGCTGCTCTCGATGAGGCAGCCTGGCGGAGCATAGAGTCTGCATTTTATACCTACGGTGTGCTGGTTTTTCCACAGCAGCACCTGAGCGCCGAGGCACAATTGGCGTTTGCTTCCCGATTTGGCGAGATAGAAGTGCTTGTCGAAGGGATGAAAACTGTCCCGCTCAGCAATAAAGCCGAAGACGGTAAAATCCTTGAAGCATCCTCGGATCGTATGAAGCTTTTGAAAGGCAACGAGGGTTGGCATACCGACAGTTCGTACATGCCCCTGGCGGCAAAGGCCTCGGTGCTTTCCGCACACGTGGTACCCTCTGTCGGCGGGCAGACGGAATGGGCGGATGCTCGCGCTGCCTATGATGCCCTTGATCAACCCATGAAGAATCGTCTCGCCAAACTAGTCGCCACGCACTCGTATTTTTACTCCCAAGCCAAGTTGGGGCACGAGGTCAAAGCGGGCTCCGGTTACGGTTTTTTCGAGGGGGAGCCCCCGCGTCGACCGCTGGTCAAAGTCCATCCGAACACTGGGCGCCCTGCGCTGTACATCGGACGCCATGCGGGACAGATTGAAGGCTTGAGCATGGCTGAGGCGGAGACGCTACTGGACGAATTGATGGCGTTCATTTGCCAGCCACCACGCTTGTTGACACATACGTGGACGCCGGGTGATGTCGTGCTCTGGGACAATCGTTGTCTGTTACATCGAGCGAGACCGTATGACTATCGCGAAGCGCGTGTGATGATGCACACGCGAATCAAGGGTTCGCCGGCGACTGAAACCGCGCTTAATTTCTGAACTTCCGCGAGGTAGGGAGCGGGTAAGCCTGCCCGCTCCTGCCAAATAACCTAGAACACACAAACCGACAGGCGTCGCTGAATAGGCGACTTTCGGATCCTTCAGACCGCCTTAATCTGATTATCCCGTAACGTGCCGTTTTCGCCACCCTGCTTCCGTATCCGACACGATCACCGCGGCATGTCGCGGGTAACGAGGAACATAATCCTTAAGATGGTCACGCAAAAAAATTCGCGCATGCCCGAAGTGGGTAGCGCGTTCGGCCGAAAGTTCTCGATGCTTGAAAAAGTCTCGGAGACGACGCGCCCGTCGATGCGTTGTTCAAGAATACGCTGAAGGGATAATTCTTTTGCACGCCTCGTCCTGCCGTTACAGCAGCGGGACGTTGGGGTTGCAGATGACTCTTCGATGAGAGTCCCTCGGTGCCCCGGAGTCATTTTCCTCCGGGGAGATCCGCCTTACGTTAGGCCTTAGCGAGTGTGAGATCCGGTTTAGCGATCAGTGCACCTTCTTGTTCGAGTTGGCGTACTTCCGCTTCAGTGATCCCTGCATATTTGGTAAAGACATCGACATTATGCTCACCGAGATATGCTGCACGGAGATCGGGATGGCGCACCCCTTCCGAGAAGCGTAACGGCATGCCAGGGACTTGATAGCTGCCAAATACGTCATCATGCACCGTTCTAATCGTCTCCCGTTCAATTAAGTGCGGATGCTTCACCACCTGTTCAACGGAGAGAATGGGAGCCATTGGCACATGGTGATTGAAACCCCAGTCTTCTGCTGCCTCGATGGCCGTAGGATATTTTAAGAGCGCTTCTTCGATCAGCGTGTTCAGGGCATCTCGATTCTGGACGCGCGCCGCATTATCGATAAAGCGCGGATCGGTCGCGATTGCCGGATTACCGAGCGCCTTACATAAATTAGGCCACTGGTTCTGCAACACCGCGATCATCGCAAAACCCTCCTTGCACTTGAATACGCCGAGTGGTGACACGGCGTAATGGTGTGCTCCGGAACGATGGGGCTTGATCTCGCCGCCCGACGCCGTGTGCGCCTGAATATTGACTTCGTGACAGTGGAAATAGGAGTCCAAAAGGGAGGCCTCTACATACTGGCCTCTGCCAGTTCTTTCCCGATAGAACAGCGCGCCATTAATCGCCGCGAGGAGATGGGTGCCAGTCATGACATCACCGATCCCTAGGGTATAGAAATAGGGAGGACCATCGGGCTCCCCGATCATGCTGAGGACACCCGCATAGGCTGCACCGATGTAGTCGTATCCGGGGAGCGAGGACAATGGCCCGGATTGTCCGAAGGCAGAGATCGATCCCATGATGAGTCGGGGATTTAATTCATGTACCGCATCCCACCCAAATCCGAGTCGACCGATAGCGCCCGGTGCGAAATTCTCAACCAATACATCGCAGCTTTGTAATACTTTTTTGACTAGCTCGATCGAACGCGGATCTTTGCGGTCAATCCCGATACTTTTCTTGCCACGATTCTGTTGGATGTAGTACCCGGAGCGTCCATTTCGCAAATAAGGCAGGGCGCGCGAAGCCTCTCCGTTCGGAGCGAGCTCTACCTTGATGATTTCAGCCCCCATTTCAGCCATGAGACGGGTAGTTGTTGGCCCGGCTAACGCCTGAGAAAAGTCCAACACCCGGATACCATCTAGAATATTCGCCGGTTTGACCATGGGTCGCACTCCTCTTGAATTTTAATTTTTTGCCATGAGATGCACTTCTCGTCACGACCTGGCGGACTCATCCGAACCGACCAGGACTGGGCGCGAGTAGTAGACGACTCTACGAGTACATATCGTACGGTGACCGGTAAATCATGACAGGCTAGTGGACGATGAGCCAGAGCCAGTGATAGGCAACGGTAGAACGTATAAACCCAACAAAATCCAGAGGGTCACACCGGATGAGGAGCGTATGTGGGTATTATTCTCGGTACAGATTTGTTGTCCTGTGCAAAATGGAGTGTCCGGGTAATAGGTAGGATTCGCCTACTCTGAGCATGTCGTCTAGCACCGGAGGCTCTTCAGCCACTCAGATTTTTGCAGCGCACCATGAATGAATCGAGAGCGATTGCCCACCATGAACATGAGCTGCCCTCAATCACCTTGCTGGTGGCCTGCGAGACGCCGTTTTACCCCTGCAAACGCTTATCTACGGTTGGTGCCCCGCTTGATGGAAAGTGAGCCCCGGAAGTCATGATCAGTGCAGAAGAAACGCCCACCGCAACTTGCCCTTGGCGGGTCTCGTCTGGATTTTGGGTAGACAACGTATCTCGCAGTTTTCGACGATTGCGGCGAGCGTTGTTTTACAGATGCAGTGCTTTCATGCGACCCACATCATAACGTGTGCCTTCCGCAAATCCCTTGGGTGCGACGGCCTCGATTTCCATCAGATCAACGGCACTCAGTCTGAGTTCGATGGCTGCGGCATTTTCGCGCAGCCGGCCAATATCGCGCGTGCCGGGGATAGGAATCAATTTTCCGCTCTGTGCTAATACCCACGCCAGAGCTAATTGCGCCGCGGTGCAGCCGCGTGCTTTCGCGAGTTCGTGGACTTTGTCAACGACATCCAGATTTTTCTTAAAATTGTTGCCCTGAAAGCGTGGCGTAATACGTCTAAAATCATTATCCGCGAGATCGTCAATACTTCGGATCTGCCCGGAGAGCATGCCTCGACCCAGCGGGCTATAGGGGACGAAGCTTATGCCGAGTTCTCGGCATACGCCGAAGAGTTCGTCTTCCGGCTCGCGGGACCATAATGAGTATTCCGTCTGTAACGCACTGATCGGGTGCACGGCATGGGCGCGGCGTAGGGTCGCCGGGGCCGCTTCCGACATCCCGAGCGCACGCACTTTGCCGGATTTAACGAGATCCGCCATGGCGCCGACGGTCTCCTCAATCGGGACTGTTGGGTCAACGCGGTGCTGGTAATAGACATCAATGCAGTCAATTCCCAAACGTTTTAAGCTCGCGTCACAGGCTTCTCGGACAAATTCTGGAGTTCCGCAGATCCCGATGAATTCACCATTTTCACCACGTCTATTCCCGAATTTAGTCGCAATGACAGCTTGCTGACGGCGGCCCTTCAGGGCTTCTCCCAATAAAATTTCATTGGTGAATGGACCATAGGCATCGGCGGAGTCAAAGAAGTTAATCCCAGCGTCGAGCGCCGCGTGTATCACTTCGATTGACTGCTGCCGGTCCGCTGCGCCGTAGAACTCGGACATGCCCATACAGCCCAGACCGATAGCAGAGACCGTGATGCCGGATGAGCCGAGTGTGCGCGTTTCCATGGAATGTCCTTGTTATGCTAAGAGCGTATTAATCGCACAGTTTACCTCAGCGGAGTTAGCCTGGATCAGGTTCTCAAAAAAACGGGCACGCCTCGCTATATAAGTTGTGAATCTGCAGCGCCTGACTCGTTGGCTACTTTCTGAGCGGCGGCGACACGCCGTCGAGCTTCTCCAGTGATATCCATTTTATTTTTTGAATTAAAAAAAACCAAAGGGAGTGTCTGGATGACGAGCCAAGTGCCCCAATTCATATCGTGCTGACTGGGGTGAAGAAAATCGGCTATCCACTCACCCCGTTTCCCCCGCGTATTGAGCCCGATAGCCTCATCAAGGGGCGACGCTGGATCCCGATGACAAGAAGGGATAGCCTCCGCTAACACGGCCTGCCGAGGTATTGAGGATGAGTATCAACATCGCTATCGAACAGCTCCGCGCGGAGACTTTTAAATTCAAAAGAAAACCCTATCTGCTCACTCAGGATGATGACGGGCGGCCGCGTGCGGTCGCCGTTTCATTTGAGTGGCGTGATGAGACGATCTATTTGAAAACGGGTAAGCGCAGCCAAGCAAATATCGTGGCACGCGGACTCGTTAGCTTGCTTTGGCCTCCGGATGAAGCGGAGGGGTATAGTCTGATCGTCGACGGTGACGGTAGTCTCCCCGGCGGTTCGGATGCTGATCAGGTGGTGATCTGTCCGACTCGAGGCGTGCTCCACCGACCGGGAGTCTCCAGCATTCAGCAACCGAATGGCTGTGCGTCGGATTGCCTTCCGCTCCCAAAGGGAGGTCACTGAAGACAGCCTGCCGGGGAGCGCCAGGCGGGCATCGCATAAGCAGCAAGTGCCTCATCTTACGGGGCCAGCACTGAAGGATCGTTTCTCGCCCAACATGCCAGATAGTCAATCGAGCCTCACTGCTACGCGTAACCGCGGCGCTGGACGAGTCGCACAATATTGCTGTCCCGGCTGGCGCCCGCTCAAAGGCGTTGTGCGGGGGGAGGCGCAGGCCGAAATGATTCTAGGGAGACGGTCGGACTGTGGCAGAACATCTTTCTGCCTCAAGAAAGAAGATCACCTCCGTTTATCGCTGCCGCAGCGACGCGCGGCGTGGCACATCCGACGGCGATTCTGCCGTCTCGACGCGGTCTGTTTAGACCGGGCTCACATTCCTCATGGGCCTTCTGAAAACTAAAATCTTAGACCACGGGCTTAATGATCGGGTCTGATGTAGTCGACAATGTAATGCCCTAATTGTGCAATGGAGACCGCAGCCTAACAGGCGCTCCGCGGAGTCAAACGGCTCGCCATGTCGAGGGGGTAGTCGGGCAACGCCTGAGAAACGAACAATAGACGTGGATGGACGCCCAAGCGTCGGCTGTTCTCCCGCTGTTCAGGGACACGATAGACCAGATGAATTAGCTTGAAGGGCGCTGATAGGCTCCCTGTCCCTATGTCGGTTAAGCGAGTACGGGCAGCGGCGAGTCAATTTTTGAGGAAGGACGCGGGTATGCATGATCTTGACGGTGGGCGATGTTTCCACGCGATGGTAAGCATGCGAGATGGCGTGCGGCTGAATACCTTTGTTTTCTTGCCGGAGAAAGTGGACCGATGTTATCCGGTCATTTTACAGCGGACCCCCTACGGAATAACGTCCTCGAGTGGGCAACACTTGAGGGATCCGACTAAGGGTTGGTTGCCAGATCCCAAGGCACCACTGCGGGGCTCTCTCCTCCGTGGCTGGCGGGAGATCGTGCGCCGGGGATATGCAGCTGTCTATCAGGACACCCGCGGACGTCACGGATCGGAAGGTGAAGATCATGTCTATGGCGATGATGCGGCGGATGGGTATGACACGCTTGATTGGATCGCGAGCGAGCCGTGGTCGAATCAGTACGTCGGGCTATCGGGTTCGTCCGCCGGCGCGACAACGACCCTCGCGGCCGCCTCGCAGGGTCATCCGAGTGTCCGGGCGTTTTTTGCCCAAGTAGAGGGGGGCGAGTATCTATGACGATGTCGTCTATGAAGGCCAGTCGATTGAAATGGAGCGGCTGTGGTTGTGGGTGGCCGGCAATATTTCAGGGCTCTCGGCGTCACACCGTGACGCAATGATGCGAAAGCACGGGCTAAGTGCCGAGCAACTCGTTGCGGTTGCCGCCTCGGCGAATGCACGTTATGTGGCACTGGATGCTGCGCAGAGGGAAAGTCCACCCTTTATTAATTCGGCAGACTGGATGCATTTGCCGCTGATGGGCTATCCCGATTTTTCGGTTTGGCAACCCTACCTCGACGAAATCCTCAGTCATCCTGCGCCCGGCCTGTTTCGGATGCGGCACAACTTTCGCGCGACTATCAACGTGTCTGGATTCCAGGTTACCAGCTGGTTCGATATTTTTCAGACCAGCGTCATCGCGGCTTTCAAAGAAATTCAGGCGCGGGTGGGTAACCAGCGACTTTGGATTGGGCCGAACGCCCATTACTTCGTCTATGAAAACAAGTTCTGGCCGCGCGATCGCTATTTTGAGTGGTTCGATTACTGGCTTAAAGGCGTGCCGGGAGAAATTGCCGGTGAGCCCGCTGTGTTCTATTCGCCCCGATGTTGGATTGATGATACCGAGACATACGTGGCTAACGATTGGCAATACGCAGAGCACTGGCCACCATCAGACACCATTAGCCGGCGACGCTATCTCACGGGGGACGGGCGTCTCAGCGCAGAGGGCCCAAGCGGCAATGCGAGAAGCTTCCTCTACGATCCTCAACATCCGATTCCGACATGCGGTGGGCGTAACATGCTGATTGAGGCGGGTTCGCGGGATCAGCGACCGATTCAGGCATTGCCAAACTATGGTTTGACTTATCAGAGTGAGATCCTTGATGAAAGTCTCATTATTGGGGGCGCAGTCTCCGTCACACTCCATATTCAATCGAATTGTCGAGATGCTGATTTCGTGGCCAGCTTATAGAGTTACGATCGAATGGGCGTTGCATGCTGCTGATGGAGGGTGTCGTGCGCGCGATGTATCGTGCGGTTGATGATGGGCCGCAGCACCTGATCCCCGATCAGGTCTACGAAGTCGTGATTCATCTCGGGGATATTCATCATGTCTTCCCAGCGGGGTCTCGCTTAGAGGTGGACATTACGAGTAGTAATTTTCCGCGTCGCGCGCGCAATACCAACAGTGGCAACGAAATGTTGGCGAATGATACCGAGGCTGATATCTGCATCGCGACGAATGTTATCCATCACAGTCCGGATTATTCGTCATTTATCGTGCTGCCTTGTCGTCCTCACCGCAGTGAGAGACACGACTATAGCTAACGCCCGGGTTGACCGGGGAGGTGTTTCCAGATCGACCTAGAAGTGGTTTGGGCTAGGAAGCCGATCTTCGCTCGGGCATGGGCGTGTAGTCTCGTGCTGATGATCTCAAGGGCGTGACCAGATCCAATTCAACTCTACTTTTGGCGAGGAGAGTCCCCGCTTCGACCAACATATTCGGCCGACTCTAGCGATATGCGGGGCGCCTGTGGACGTCCTACGCCGTCAGATATCGCGCTTGCCTAGTGTCGTATCGTATGGCCATGGCTGCGCCGACTTGGGAATTCTAATTTTTGGCACGGCCGGCGGGCAACGGACCAGTCATGCTGTGCACAATTGGCCCGTACCCCATTCCGCTTAGCAAGTGTCAGCATCACCACTGCTTGGGCATGCAAGCGAAAATTCCGACGACCCTCAGGACTTGCGGGACCGTGGCTTTGGCTTTGGCTTTGATTTCGCTGGGCTAAAATAGCTGCGCGGATTTTTGACCATCAGTGTCTCGATGACTTCTTCCGATACGCCCGCCTTGCGCATCGCCGGCAAGATATTGCGCGAGACGTGGGCCATATTCCAATTTGGTGATCCGGCGATCATCCCGGCCAAGGCGCCGCTGTCTCGGCCGCGCCAACAATTCACCGAATCGTGCGCCAGCATAATGCGATCATGGCCGACGCTGAGGAGTCCGATTAAGGACGCGAGCCGCATCTTGTCAGAGGCTATTGACTCGATCCCGAAGCGATCGAAGCCGAGCCAAGCACCGCGTTCGAGAATGTCGAAGTAATAGCGCATATCACCGACGCCGCAGGCATGGCCAATCAGTACTTTGTTGAAATCGACTTTCTCTTCGTCGAAGATTTCCAAGGTTTCCCGACCGAAAGGTTCGAGCTCATCGTTATGGCACAGAATAGGCGCGCCAGTCGCCCTGCTCGCGCGGGCTGCCGCGCGCAGACACTTGATCTCGGTGTCTTTGATTCCTTGTCCCGGCGGCGTCAGCCCCGGAATGCCGCCCGATGCGGTCTTGATGATCCCGGCCTTGATTCCGGTACTGCCGATGCCATCTTTGATCTCTTTTACATAGACTTCGGCGATATCATCAACGTCCATCATGCGGAAGTGCATCGGAATGCCTAATGCGTCATTGTAGAGCCCGGTGGCGATGACGACCTGGATGCCTGATTTTTCCGACATCTCGGCGGCGAAAATCGGGTCGCGCCCCAGCTCTATCGGACACGGATCGACGATGCTGCGGATCCCAAGATCGCGAATTTCTTTTAGTCGCTTGACGACCTTGATGCCTTCTTTTTTACGGTCGAAGTCTTCGTAGTCCAGCTCCCAACCCGGCCAGCCAACGCCAAGATGTTCATGAATAAGGGTGGAGCCCAGATCTTCCACTTTGATCGGGCCTAGAACGGAATTGATCGCCATGTCGTCTCCTCTGTATCGTTACCGTAGGTATGTATGTTCCATGCGGCGCGGTGAGCGCCGTTTTGCGTGTCACCCGACACGCAGTGGAATGGTGCCTCAGTGCGTCGCCGGGTTCCAGTACAACAAGTCATTTCGGGCGGATTTTGCGTGATTGCGGCGGATATCGAGATTTGGGGACTACGTGGCGGTCCAACGATTGTGAAATTAGCCCGCGATACCGCCTCCAATCGACCATGGCGATTAACTCTGCGTTACTTGTCTTATGGCGGAATGCCGCATCGCTCAAAGGCAAGTGCACGGATTCTTATTGTCCGGCTATTTTTTGCTCGGCACGCACAAGAGGACGGTAGCCTTCGCGAGGACACCGCTTCGCCAGTAGCGGGACGTGTAGCGATGGCCGATGGACCTCACCTCCTGATGTCTTGGCGATCATAGTGAGCCGGTCTTCGCAGCAGGATGTCGTATGGGCAAACGTTCAGTCGCTATTCAAGTGACACTGCAACAACAGGTTTTACTCGAACGGATCGCACGTTCAAAGAAGGCCGCACAGCAGCCGGCGCAGCGCTGCCGGATCGTGCTGTTGTCGGCCACTGGCCAGCACAACGAGGCGCAAGCGGAAGAATTGAGTGTCGACCGCCAGCGCGACTGACCACGATTTGGAGGTGCTCGTCATTGACCGACGTGACGCGTAGCGGGGCACCGGCACGGTTCAGTGCCGAGCAGGTCGCCGGCATTATCGTGTTGGCATGCGAGCCGCCCGCGGACAGCGGGCAGCCGGTTTCGCATTGGACGCCGAGCGAGCTGGCGCGGGAAGCGGCCAAGCGAGGCATCGTCGACAGCATTTCACCCCGGCAGGTCGACCGTTTTTTAGCGACGCGGACCTGCGACCGGACAAGAGCCAGTACGGGCTCACCGCGCTGGACAAACGCGAAGCGCCCGCCCAATACCAAGCCGACGTCGAACGACTCTGCGACACCTGCCGGGACGCGCCGCGACTCGCTGCTGAAGACACGCACGTCGTGAGTGTGGATAAGAAAACCGGCATGCAGGCGCTTGAGCGTATTCACGCCAGCAAGCCTGTTCGGCCTGGTTTGGTCGAGCGTATCGAGTTCGAGTACCACCGGCACGGGACCTTGTGCTTGATCGCAAACTTCGAGGTCGCCACCGGCAAGATCATCAGCCCAACCCTAGAGCCAACGCGGACCGAAGCAGATTTCGCCGCGCATATCGACGCGACCATCGAGACAGATCCCGATGCCCATTGGATATTTGCCGCCCGACGTTGCCATCTCCAAGAGCCCCTCGGGATCAAGGGTAAAGACGGCATCCTCAAGTCTGAGCAAACCCGTCGTGCCTTTCTCGAAGACTCCGCGCACCGCATCTGGTTTGTTTACACCCCATGCCACTGTTCATGGCTCAACCAGGTGGAGATCTGGTTCTCCATCCTTGCGCGACGACTACTCAAGCGCGCCCGCTTTACCTCTCTTGATGACCTTCGCGCCCGTGTGCTCGATTTCATCGCCTACTTCAACGACGTCCTCGGAAAGCCTTTTCGCTGGACCTGTATCGGCAGGCCTCTGCGGACATGACTCTTGCGCACGGATCGGCACTTCCGCCGAGCACATCCAGTGGGGACGTTAGATAGTCTATTGGCGAACCGAAAGTCGGCAGAACCTAATGCTCAGGAAAGCATGCGGCAGGCCGTGGCGTCATGTTTTCGGGAAGAATGACCCAGGCGGTTACCGCACGACTATATGGCCTTTGTGGCTAGTGGCTCGGATTAGAACAGAAGGGTTCGGACCATGTTCGAATATCATAGGTTGGACATCAACCGTAGATTTCGTAGGCCGGCCATGCCCGGGCAGTCTGGTAGCGTCATCTCTGTAAACTATTAGGTGAATGCGTCAGCGGTAGCCTCCGGGTTTTTGCTTGGCAAGACGCGACAAGCCCGCAGAATGATTCGCGCAAGTTCGTTGTCTCCCCGTAAATGCGGGTTGAATTTCCCGCAAGAGTATTGGGACCACTTCGCATCTTCCCCTTCGGTCGGCGAGGCGAACATATCCGCTTGTTAATGAAAACAAACACCTCGGTGTATCGTTCCCTAAGCACGTCGTGCGAACTGAAAAGCGGCCAAAGGTCTGCGTGGGATAAATTGAGTCGCCAGCTGCCAGCTGCACATCGAGCCCTGGATGTCCGCAAACCACACAGTCACCTGCTTGTGCTCCCCTTCCAGTGCGGACTTCTACTGCAGGATCTTGTTGGCCCGATGTTTGAGGGGGATAGGTGCGTGGCGACCGTTCCGACTGTGCGGATGTATCTGGTCGTTGCGGGGACACCGCCGTACTGGCACCACATTCGTCACGGAACTTAGCGCCGCCGCGGTTTTCATGTCGGCATGCAGGGCACTTCGTCGGCTCATGCTACAGGAGTGGAAAGCCGCTTCGCGAGGCTTATTTGTGATCAACGCTATCGTGGGTTGTTTCCTCGGCGGGGCTTCAGTGGCTGACTGACGCTGGATTTGGACGCGACGGTGATGACGCGCTACGGTGGGCAGGGAGGCGCGACCCAAGGTTACAACCCGTCGAAAAGAGGTCGACCCGCACACCATCCGTTGATGGCGTTTGTTGCCGATACGC